>JBBIJI010000007.1:0-131155 GCA_037446055.1 Nitrospiraceae bacterium | reverse complement strand
ACCAGCCGAAGGCGGAATGGTTCGGGAAGACACTGCTGTTCAATCCCGGCTCGGCGGGACCCAGACGATTCAAGCTACCGCGCGGCGTCGGCATTGTCACGATCACCAATGGCAAGTCTGAGGCTCGCCTCGTCGCGTTGGCCGACCAGGCACGGCGAACTATGTCCGGTCAGTTTGCGACCCGCGCGCCTGAGATTTCATCTACAAAAGGACTCAAACGTGTTGAAGGCAAACCTGCGTTGAAGCAGCGCGGAAGAAAGTGCTAGAATTGTTCGTGAAGAGCCGAGCATGACGACGAAACCTGATCGTGGAGAAACGAACAAACGCAGCGGTGTGGCACAACTCCGGTCTGACCCCGTGATTGAGGCCTACAAACGGGATATCGACCGGACGCTGCTCCGGGAAAATTTAAAGTTGACGGTCGAACAGCGATTCCTGAAGTTGCGCAATCTTCAACGATTCGCGGCGGAGCTGCGCAGGGCCGGCTCGGTCGGCACCTCATGACCGATTTCGAAACCCTCATCCGGCTGCTGGTCAAGCACAACATCGACTTCATCATTATCGGGGGGGCTGCGGCGACCACCCACGGTTCGGCCCGACTGACCGAAGACCTGGATGTCGTCTACGGTCGTACCCCTGACAATATAGCGAAGCTCGCCGCCTGTCTCGCCCCTTACAAACCGTATCTTCGGGGCTCACCCCCCGGCTTACCCTTTCAGCTTGACGCGCAGACGATCCAGGGCGGCCTGAATTTTACGCTCACGACCGATCTGGGAGATCTTGACCTCTTTGGCGAGATTCCTGCGGGAGGTCGCGACGAAGACTTGCTCCTCACACGATCACCATCACCGTGTTCGGAGCCACCTGCCGTTGTCTCGGCCTCAAGCGCCTGATCGAAGTCAAACGTGCAGCCGGAAGGCCGCGCGATCTCGAAGCCGTCGCCGAGCTGGAGGCGCTGCTCGAAGAACGTGAAGGGCGAACGCCTTCCGAAAACTGACCGCCTCATCGCAAGTCAACGGGCACATCCCGGTTGCGGGAATTCAACTCAAACGACCGGGCGTGTTTAGAACGAGAAGAGCCGGACGTCTGTGTCTTCGGCCACACGCATCGGCCGAAAGCTGAATGGTTCGGGAAGACCTTGCTGCTCAACTCCAGCTTCACCCGGTTTTTGAGGGAGGGGTCGGCGGCAATCCCTTTTGCCTGAGCATCTCCCGTCTTCTTGCGTCCTTGATGATGCGTGTGTATCATGAGCGTGATCTTACACATAGGATTAGTGGGGGGACCTATGCGGACGAACATTGTGATTGACAATGGCCTGATGCGACAGGCCATGCGGGCTACCGGCCTCTCCACCAAGCGCGCGGTAGTGGAGGAAGGGCTCCGGCTTCTTATCAAAGTAAAAGAGCAGGAGGGGATTCGACGACTGCGCGGCAAGGTTGAGTGGGCAGGGGATCTCGCTCAGATGCGTGACGGCCGAGTGAAGGCGGCCTCGTGATTGTGGTGGATACCACCGTGTGGGTGGATTATCTCCGGGGTGCTCATACATCCCAAGCAGATTGGTTGGATGCCAACCTTCTTCTTGAGCGCTTTGGTCTGACGGATCTCATTCTCTGCGAAGTGCTCCAAGGCATGACAACGGAGCGGGACTTTAAGGCTGTGCGACGCGAGTTGCTCAACTTCGAGATTCTCATGATGGGCGGGATACGGTTGGCCGTCGCGACGGCACGCAACTATCGGCGGCTGCGGGCGGAAGGCCGAACGGTCCGGCGCACAATCGACTCCCTCATTGCCACGTTTTGTCTCTTGGAAGGGCACACACTCCTGCACAACGACCGTGACTACGACCCGTTCGAGGAAGTGCTCGGTCTGTCCGTCGTCCATCCGTAGTTGTAGCCTTTCAGTTTGATGTCAAAACGATCCAACGCGGTCTGCATATTACGCTGACGACCGAACTCGAAGCCCTTGCCCTGTTCGGCGAGATTCCTGCGGGAGGTCGCGACGAAGACTTGCTCCCTCACACGATCACCATCACCGTGTTTGGAGCCACCTGCCGTTGTCTCGGCCTCAAGCGCCTGATCGAAGTCAAACGTGCAGCCGGAAGGCCGCGCGATCTTGAAGCCGTCGCCGAGTTGGAAGCGTTGCTCGAAGAAGGTGAAGGCCGGCCTCTCACCGAGAGCTGAGCCCTTGTCGCAAATCAATATGAGGGTTGCGGGTAAGGACAGGCCACCCAACACCAGCGTGAGTTTCTCGAACGAGAACGACCTGACTCTACAGTTTCGGCCACGTGCCCCGGGCGAAAGCGGAAGCGCTCGGTGAGCCTCTTGCGTATATCTCTCCACTATGACAGCTTTTACGCTATCAGGCGGAGGATTTGCGACGAATATGTGAACAACGGTCTTCCACGAGGTGATGCACCGGAGGAGGTACGTATGATGAAGAGCTGGAAATGCGGAATCATGGCATTGCTCATGGGCCTTGGGCAGGTTGCTCCTGCTGTTGCGGCCGCCAACCCTGACAACGGCCCTGGTTGCGGATTAGGAAAACTCGCATGGTCGGATTTCAAGAATCAGAAAAATATCGGTCCCCAGGTGTTGATGGCGACGACGAATGGTACGTTCGGGAGCCAGACCTTCGGGATCAGTTTTGGGACGTCCGGTTGCACCAACGACGGAAAGGTGTGGGCGGCGCACAGAACGGAGTTTTTTGTGGCGGCCACGTTTGAGAATCTTGCCGGTGATATGTCGCGTGGCGAGGGCGAGCACTTAGCCGCGTTGGCGTCGCTGCTCGGTGTGCCGGAGGAGCATCGATCGGCGTTCTTTGCTCTGGCGCAAGAACGCTATCATGAGCTCATTGCGCGTGGAACGACGTCGCCGACCGCGCTGATCAAGGCGCTGGACGACGCCATGGCGGAGCATCCGGTCCTGGCGAAAGCGGAAGGTTCACAAGGAAGATTGCCGGAGCATCCTTAAGTCTTAAGGATGCGTTATTTTTTTGTAAACTCTTGTGATGGCTTGGGTTATACTTCGGCCGTTGTTTTCTAGTTTGTATCGTGGGCCCCAACCAATTCTTAAGGGAGGAGGACTTATGTTTAAGAAGCTGCTCTTGTTGTCTGTTGCGGTGCTGTTCGGCTTACAAGCCGGTCTTTCGATGGCGGCGAATCCCGACACCGGCCCAGGCTGCGGATTGGGCAAGCTGGCCTGGGGTGATTACAAAGGGCAGAAGGAGATCGCGCCCCAGGTCATGATGGCGACGACCAACGGCACCTTCGGCAGTCAAACCTTCGGGATCAGCAGCGGAACGTCGGGCTGCACCAATGACGGTAAAATCATGGGCGAACACAAGACGACCATGTTCGCTTCGCTCAACTTCGAAGCGATCTCGGCTGAGATGGCCCAGGGACAAGGCGAGCACCTGGCCTCTTTGGCGACACTCTTGGGGGTGCCGGCGGAACATCAAGCCGAATTCTTCGCGATGGCGCAAGAGCGCTATACCTCCTTGGTCAAGGCCGGTGAAGCCTCCCCGGTGGCGCTGGTGAAGGCGCTCAACGACGCGGTCGCCACGCATCCGGTGCTTGCCAAAGTCTCCACTCGGTAATGGTCATCATGGGGCTCCGGCAACAATGCCGGAGCCCTTTCCTTGTCATTAACAGTTCCAATCTCGCGCTGCTTCTTTCGACAAATCCTTCGTGTTCTGGTGAAAAACTGTTTGTCGGTTACCTTCGGCAAGACTCGCCCGCCTAGATCGGCCTCACATGTGAAAAGCTCCGGTGGGCTTCGGGCTCGAACGCCTCGCGACGGATTTCTTAAATCCAACCTGTCTATAGTGCGACCGGCAGCCAGGTGATTGTATCTCTGAGGTTGCGATCGCGACAGTGAATCGCAAGGCGGCGAAAGCGACGGACCAACTCCGGGAGGGGAAGCTCTTTGGAAAGGATTATTCCTGCGTGCGAACGACCGGTTGCCTGCCAGTGTGACACAAGAGTTAGGAAGTCCTTGCAGTTGAAGGTAACCAGAGCTCGCTGCTCTTGTGCGGAAAATGCTAGTTGTTCCTCATCTGAGAGACCTCGGTTTCCGGCATCCCGAGTTGCCAGACAATCAATCCCATGGGCCGCAAGAGCGGTAGCGAGGAGCACGGGAACATTTTCGTCGAGGTATAGCCTCATCCTCAATCAAAGCGGCGGATGCGCTTACAGGAACTGGCTAGGAGAGAGACGGAGCGGGTGGTTCGAGGGCGGTATTCGCAGCAATCTCGGCATCAATCTCCTCCCGGTTATCATAGTAATAGGAAAGAGCATCGTAGATGGCAGCGAGGCTCAGTTGTGGATAGTAACCGAGCAACGCCTCGGGAGTCGTGCCGTGGTGCAGGACATAGACGACGATGGTCCTCACAGGAATCCGTGATCCCTCGATGCGCGGACTGCCCCCACATGTATGGGGATCGCTGACAATATGAGGGTGCATGACTCTCGGCATGGGATGCATGCTAACCGAATTGCCAAAGATGGGCAAGAAGAGAAAGCCTCCGCGCGGTTTCTTGTCGTGCCTAGGCTCAATCTATGATAGATTTCCCTCGCCTTCCGGCTCGATGAAAGCAAAGCCAAGGTCTATCAAGTTCGACAGGTACGCAACGTCATCCTGAAGCACAAACTCGGAGGGGATACTGATGCATAAGTACGAAACTATCATTTACTGGAGTAACGAAGACGGAGTGTTCGTTTCAGAAGTCCCTGAGTTGCCTGGGTGTATGGCGCATGGTCCTACTCAAGAAGCAGCGCTTGCCAATGCCAATGATGCGATAAAGTTGTGGATTGATACGGCGAAAGAATTTGATCGTTCAGTTCCTGAGCCAAAGGGCCATCGGTTGATGCTCGCCTAATAGACCCCCTCACCCTTCCCCTCTCCCACTAGGGGAGAGGGTTGTGGCTCGTCCTTGTGGTATTCATCAGATCAGCCGGCCTTACGCTTGCTTTCCTGCTCCTGGCGAGAATCGTGTGGGCAAACGACTTCGGGGATCAGTCGTATCTTCGAGAGCTCATCCATCTGGCGTCGAAAACCAAATTGGCCGATGAACGGGAATGGCATCTCCTCCTGCACTATCGACCGAATCTCTTCGAGGGTGTCACCAGTGAGCAAGACGATCCGGGCTTCTTCCTCGCTCCAACCGGTAAGTTTGACCCCCAAGCCGAGCTTGAAGCCACGCTGAAGCAGTTCTTTTCCGAAGAGCTTGTCGGCCGCTCAAAACAACCGGCGCAATGCGCCTTCGTGGCCCGGTACCACTGGCTGAAAGAGAAGCTCCTGTTCGACGATCGGCGTCTGCCGCCGCAGCGGTGCGAACGGTTTGATCGATGGTACGACGACTTCGAGGCGCAGTCGATCACGCTAATCTTCCCTTCCGCCTTCATGAACAATCCTGCATCTATGTTCGGTCACACGCTTCTTCGGGTGGATCAAAAAGGCCAGACTGAGCAGACTCGCATCCTCGCGTACACCATCAACTATGCAGCGGACGTTCCGCCCGACGCCGGCGTCGCCTATCCCATTCGCGGCATTTTTGGGTTCTATAAAGGATACTTCTCAACCATCCCGTATTACTTGAAGGTGCAGGAATATCGCGACATCGAAAATCGCGACATCTGGGAATACAAGCTGAGCTTCACCGACCGGCAGGTCCGGCGCCTCCTGATGCATGCCTGGGAACTCGGGAACTCGTATTTTGATTACTTTTTCTTCAAGGAAAACTGTTCCTACCATCTACTCTCGCTACTCGAGTATGCTGACCCCAGCCTTCACCTGACAGATCAGTTTTTCCTGTGGACAGTGCCGGCCGACACCGTTCGTCTGATCACTGCCCAGCCCGGACTTGTGCGAGAGGTCGCCTATCGACCGTCCCGAAGTACGTTGATCCGCCGCAAGCGGGAGTTGCTGGCGCCGAGCGATTACAGGCTTCTGTCCCGGTTGATTGAGGATCCGACAATCGCGAAGTCCGATGAAGTGACGGCATTATCGGTTTCACGACAGGTGTTCTTGTTGGATCTGGCTTCCGACTATCTACGCTACAAGGCCGAAACCAGCGAATCGGCGTCCGCCATGTATAAGGAACGGAATCGGGCCTTATTGACGGCTCGCAGCAAATTGCGCGTGCCGTCGCAGGAACTTACGATCGTTCCGTTCGCGCAACGTCCGGAACTGGGTCACAAGACTTCCCGGGCCTCGTTGGGCGCCGGTTGGCGGAACAACGACACGTTTGAGGAATTCACCGTTCGCGCCGGCTATCACGATCTGCTCGACCCGGAGATCGGCTACACGCCGGATGCCCAGATCGAGCTCGCCTCGGTCAGTCTCCGCCATTACAACCGAGCCGATCAAACGAGGATCGAGCGGGCCACGCTGGCGAATGTGGTGTCGCTCTCGCCGATGGACTCGCTCTTTTATTCACCCTCGTGGAAGCTCAACGTTGGGATGCAGACGATCAAACACGACGGCTGCCGGTTATGCAGCAACGGCGTGGCGGGGGGTGGCATCGGGGCAGCCGTGGAATCGCATCTGCTGAAACGCGAAGTCTATTTTGCCTTTGCCGAAGCGGAGGTCAACTACAGTAAGGCGTACGAGGAACGGCACCGCGTCGGCGGCGGTGGGACTGTTGGAATGTACGGAGATCTCACGGATCGATGGCGGGTGATGCTGACTGGCAGCTACCTCCGGTACGCGCTCGGGGAGAAGTCAGACGACGTCCGATGGTTCGTCGGGCAACGCTACACCCTCGCCCAAAACTGGGCGCTACGTCTGGAATATAACCATCGCGACCACGATAATGACGTGGTGTTTACGGCGCAGATGTATTTTTAGTTGCTGAGAAGCAGGGGCTGGTTCGTGAAGAGGCGAGCCAGCCCTGAAACCGAGGACTGCTCCGGCTACTGGAACTTGACGGCGACACCTTGGACCGTCGTGCAAGTGAAACTGTAGACGTTGTAGATGGGAACAAAACCGTAGAGGCTGCTATGGATGGTGACGTTGAGCAGAGCGTCTCCGCCTTTCTGAGCGAGGGCGTTGTCGATTGCCTTAGACATCGTGGCGTCTCCCCAAGGAATAATTGCGAGTACGAAGTGACGACACGCCACTCCTTCAACAGACCCAAGTTCCTGGAAGCTTCGTCCTGATTTTAACAAGGTGGCAGCGTCAGCCGTGCTCTTTGTGACCACTCCTAACGTGCCAGTTGACGAACAGGCTGAGAGAAAGACAAGACAAGACAAGAACCCATCCTATACATGTGCTCCTCCTTCCGGAAAAGCTTACGATGATGAACAGATGTCAACTTGGTGGCAATGACCGCGCAATCATAGCCCAGCCATGGAGGGCAGTCAATGAGAAAATCTTACGACGGTCTCTCTCGGTAATTTCGGCCATGAAATACTCATGCGGATTACTCACTCCAGCATCCGTTGGACCGCGGCACGCGGGATCTCGGCTGTGCCGACGCCGATGACTTCTCCCGTCTCGACGCGAACAGCCTTGGAGTTGATCTCAATGCTCGAATGTCCCAAGTCGGCATAAAACGTCGTCACGACCGCATCAACACCCAAGAGCTTTCCTATTCGCATGGCCGAGCTCTCGTCGAAGCCTCCCGTCTGAGTCAACGCGAGCTCTTCCTTCACCCTTGCAAGTTGAGCCCGTTCAACGAGCTTCACGCTACCTTCTTCGTGAAGCTTCACGGAGAGTTTCTCGGTGAGATAATTGCCCAATGGCTTATTCTCTTTTCCCGAAGCATCCTGCACTGGGAGCACTGCTATGCGGTTGATCCCTTGGTCCTTCATAGAGGTGGACAAACGATGTGCCAATTCCTTGAGCAGCGGGTCGATAGACACATAGGGCACTTGAGCAGCGTTGCTAAAAGTCCGGTTGCCCTGCGAGATCGGCGACGGAGTACGCGTGAATTTTCTCTGAGCATCCTCAGCCGACAAAACAACCTGCGAGGGTGGAGGAGGCCTGTAGCCGCTCACCTCGAGTACGCGATCATCGCGACCGTAGACAACCTTCGTTTCTTCGTCATGTCCTTGCAACGCTTCGATGAGAGTGTAGATTGGTTCTCCGAGAATTCCAATGATCGTCAGGTAAGCGTAACCATAAACCGCCGCTCGCCCGGGATTCGGTGAATTACCCATCTCGTACTTATAAGTGTCCTCGTGTTTCCCGCCTTCAAGCTGCTGGACTGCAGCGGGCTTGCCGAACTCTTGCTCCACCTCCTCACGTGGTGCGCCGGCTTGAAGAATGTCGAAGTTCGGTTCTGGATGACCGTGAAGAGCCATTGCTATCGAACAGCCTGATAACGTGACGGGACACGCGAGACTCACTGCCGCAAACAAAAGGCTGTTTCTCGTGAAGTTGTCAGTCATGGACGGCGTAGGGAACATAACCTCTTTTCAACTACAAGTGTGGTAGGCATATATACGAGACTGTGCCCTGAAGAGGCAATCCCGAAAATCTCGGTAGTTCCTCGCCCGGAACTGCGAGCTGCGGCTTGGGTACAACCATCGCGATCCTGACAGCGAAGTGGTTTTCACAGTGTACGCTTTGTTTTAGTATGGCTATTATGGCGGTCAGCGAACAGTGGACAGCTCGTCACAGATAGGCCCCTTCCTTGGTCCCTCCCCCTTGTGAAGGGCGTGGGAAAGGTGGAGGGTAATATCCAGCTGCGCGCTGTCCGCTATTCCCTGGGGATCTCAGATGAGTCTCCTCGATCAACTCTTCGTTTTCTTTCCTGATCCCTGGAAGGACCAGGACTGGGCGGCGCGCAGCGGGCTGCCGCTGGAGGATGTCTGGTTCTCTGCCGCCGACGGCACGAAGCTCTTCGGCTGGTACGTCGAAGCGGCGGCCACCTCGGCGGTGCTGCTCTGGTGTCATGGGAACGCGGGCAACATCATCAACCGGCTGGAGAACCTGCGCGAGCTCTATCGGATCGGCCTCTCCGTGTTCTTGTTCGACTATCGTGGCTATGGCAAAAGCAAGGGTCGGCCGTCCGAAGAAGGCCTCTATCAGGACGCGTTCGGGGCATATGACTATCTCACCCGGACACGGAATAGCCGGCCGGAGCGGCTGATTCTGTTCGGTCGTTCGCTCGGTGCCTGCGTGGCGGGAGAGCTGGCGGTCCACAACCCGGCGGCGGGGCTCATTCTGGAGTCCTGCTTTCCGTCGGTGGAAGCCGTCGCGAAGTTTCACTATTACGGCTTGCCCGTACACTGGCTCCTTGAAGCGAAATTCAACCTGCTCGATCGTCTTCCCCAGCTTTCGCTTCCGAAGCTCTTCATCCACGGCGATCAGGACGACATCATCCCCCTGGAATTGGGCAAGCGTGTGTTCGACGCCGCCAAGCCCCCCAAGGACTTTTATGTGGTCCGGGGGGCCGATCACAATAACGTCCCCTTCGTCGGCGGGCCTCCGTATTTCAAAAAGCTAGCCGAATTTATCGCTCAGGCGCTTCTGGGCCAACGCTGAACCGAAAATAAACTCCACGGGGGAGCCGGCCCTCCGAGCCGCAGTTCTACTTCCTCGCCGTCCAATGGGAGAGGAGAAATGGGTCGAGTGTGAATGCGGGGTAACGGACAGCGTTTTTCTAGTGAGCTGCTCACGCGTCTGCTATCTTTACTTGTGTCAGGAGAGCAACGATCATTCATCGCTTAGACAAGGAGCAGAGGTATGAGGGACTCCTGTTGGACGCCGTTTGGCCTTGCGCTGATCTCAGGTCTGATCGTCGGATCGTTTCTGACCGGTTGTGATGGCGACATCGGCGCATCCACCGCCAAGACCGCCCCCTCGTTCGGGGACGCAGCCATCGTCGCGGCCGCTACCTCGCCGGGCCGTGTGGCCAACGACGAGGGCGTGGCGCACTACCAAGAGAGGCGTTGGCAGGAGGCCCAACAACAGTTTCGCAAGGCCCTCCAAGCGGATCCCCAGTCCGCCGAAGCGCATTACAATCTCGGCCTGACCCTCGATAAGATGGGCGACCACGAAGGCGCGGAGGAAGCGTTTAGGAAAGTCGTCGTCCTCGCCCCCAAGTCCTCGGCGTTGCTCGCATCCGTAATTCTCAAGGAGCACGTAGGCCGCTAGTGGGTACGGGAGGGGAGTTGGTTCGGGCCCCCTCCCGTGTCGAGCGCAGCTCGACTGAATGCGCCTTAACGAAAAATCTTCCATCTCGGCTTTCGCACGCAGCAGCCGTATCTGGGAAAAAGCGTGTCTCCGCATGCCAGGGTCAGAGGGGCGTGAAACGGCAATCTTCGGAAGCAGGTTCTCAAGTAATCCGTTCACAGTGGCCTGTGCGGGAATCTCTCAACCATGACTGACAACTGCCGAGTCTTCGGCAAAGACACTCCGATGCATCCATCTCACCAAGTCGATTCTCATCTCTATTTCACCGGTCTCCACCATATGCTGCTGAAGGCGTTTACGTACAAGAGCGCTCAAAAAAGTAAAAACGGATTGGCGTGTGCCGAGACTTTTGGTAAAGTGCGCCGGATTTCTCGCCACCGCTGGAGGGGGAGACACCACGCCGGTGTGCTGGATGAGGCCGGAAGATCGCGTGGAATGCTGGCAATTACAAAGGATGGCAGGCTGGATAGTCTTGTCCGCTCTCGTCGTCTTCGCCATGGGCGGCTGTGCCACAAACGGAGCTCGGCCGCCGGACCTCGGCGGCTCGAAATCCTCGGCGCTCTATGCAGCAAGCGCGGCCAGCGATGCGAGCTCCGGGTCAGCCAAGGCCGCCTCCGAAGAAGAGCCCTTCGATCCCTTCGCGCGCGAAGGCGAAACGGCGGACACCGACTACGATCCCTGGGAGCCGTTCAATAGTGTCGTGTTCGAGTTCAACCGGCAGGTCGATCGTTATGTGCTCAAGCCGGTTGCCCAAGCGTACAACTTCGTTCTCCCCGATATGGTCCAAGTCGGCATCAAGAACTTCTACTACCATTCCCGCTTTCCGGTGCGGTTTCTCAACAACTTGTTCCAGGGCAAGTTCAAGGGCGCAGAGATTGAAATAGGACGGTTTATCCTCAACACGGCTTTCGGCTTCGGCGGGTTCGTCGATGTGGCGACCGAGGGCAAGCTCGTCACGCCGGAAGAGGATACGGGTCAAACCTTCGGGTTCTACGGGGCCAAGCCCGGGCCCTATTTGGTCCTGCCGTTTCTGCCTCCCTTGACGATCCGGGACGGCATTGGGTTTATCGGCGATATCGCGCTCAATCCGATCAACTGGCTGGTGTTCCCCATCGTTGAAGTTGAAGGAATCCCCTCCGTGGTCGCGCACAAGAATCGGACCACAAGCGCCTTTTTTCAGATTGGAGGGCGGGTCGAGGAGATTGTGAACGATCGCTCCTTGAATCTGGAAAAATTTCAGGGTGTGGAGGAGGCCACGCTCGATCTCTACACGGCCGTCCGCAACGCCTACCTGCAAAAGCGGGCGAAGGCGATCCGGGAATAACCCTCACGCATCCACGCTTATTCGTTCACCGCCCGGCGAGTTGGCGAACCGGTCAGGCTTTGTCCCGTCGCGACGTGTGCGGAGACGAATTCGATGAACTGCTCGGGGGGAAGCGGCTTGCTGACGAGAAAGCCCTGGATCTCTTGACAGCCGTGGCGGCCCAAGTAGTCGAGCTGGTCCTGTGTCTCAACCCCCTCCGCAAGAACGCGCAGTTCAAGGTTGTGCGCCATCGCGATCACGGTTCGAATGATCGATGCGTCCCGAGGGTTTACCGCGATGTTCCGAACGAAGGATTGGTCGATCTTCAAGGCAGTGATGGGATACTGCTGCAGATGGCTCAACGAGGAAAACCCGGTGCCGAAGTCATCGAGGGAAAGTTGCACGCCTAAGGCTCGCAGGCCCGCAAGCGTCGCAACGGAGCGTTCAGGATGTCGCATCACGATGGATTCCGACAATTCCAAGTCGAGCAACTCCGGCGCGAGTCCCGTGTCCGCCAGCACCTGAGCCGCAGTTTTCACCAGCGTTGAATCATGAAACTGAGAGTTGGACACATTCACCGCGAGCCGAATGGGTGGGAGGCCCGACGCTTGCCACGCCTTGGCGTGCTGGCAAGCCGTCCGCAGCACCCATTCTCCCAGCGTACTGCCTAATCCCACGTCTTCGGCCACCGAGAGGAATCGGCCGGGAAGCAACACGCCGAATATCGGATGATTCCAGCGAATCAGCGCCTCCGCCCCCGCGATGGCGCCGGTCCGGAGATCGACCTGCGGCTGGAAGTGGACCACGAGTTCACGGCGGTCCAGGGCATGACGAAGTTCGGCCTCCAACGCGAGACGTTGCTCGGCCTGCTCATTCATCGACCGCGAGTAGAATTGGTAGCCGTTGCGGCCTAGAGACTTCGCCGAGTACATGGCCGCGTCCGCGTTCTTCAGCAACGCGTCCAGGTCGAGACCATCCGCAGGGAAGCAGGAGATGCCGATGGTCACCGTCGCGAAGACCTCATGCCGGTCCAACAGAAAGGGCTTGGCCAATTCCCGCTGGATGCGCCGCGCCACACACCCCGCATCGTCGGGATGGGCCAGATTATTCAGCAACACCGTAAATTCGTCGCCTCCCAGTCGCGCCAAACAGGACAGGGACTTTGGATCGGCATCCCGCGCGACCGAGTCACTCGTCCGCACGCACTTCTTGAGTCGCTCCGCCACACCTTGAAGCAAGAGGTCGCCGATCGTGTGGCCCAGCGTGTCGTTCACGACCTTGAAACGATCCAAGTCCATGTAGAGGATCGCGATGACCACCTGGTGACGCCGCGCGTAGGCCAGGGCTTGAGTCACGCGATCCTTGAACAGTTGGCGGTTCGCCAGGCCGGTCAGGCTGTCGTAGTACGCCAGAAAGTGGATTTTCTCCTCCGCTTGCTTCCGCTCCGTGATGTCCTGGATCGTCCCCGTGATGCTGTCGACATAATTCGACTCATCGCGCACCGGCTCCGCCTGACTGTGGACGACGCGCTGGGCCCCGTCGGGAAGGATGATGCGGTATTCCAGACTGGAGGGCTGCTCCTGTGCGGCGCTCTCCCGGAGTGACTGCTGAACCAACCCGCGATCCTCCGGATGGATTGATTCAAGAAGACCGGCATGGGTCTTCGGGAAGTGCTCAGGACGCATGCCGAAAATGCGGGCGACCTGATCCGTGATCTCGAGCGCATCGGTGCGAGGATCCCATTCCCAGGATCCAATCCGCGCAATGCGCTGGGCTTGAGTCAGCCGCGCCGCGCTTCTCGCCAAGGCGCGGAACGCGTGGCTGGCGCGCAATATGTACCGAACACGCTGTGCCAGGATGAGGGCATGAAAAGGTTTGACCATAAAATCCGAGGCGCCGGCTTCGTAACTCCGGGCGATGGAATCCGTATCGTCCCGACCGGTGACCATGAGGATAGGAACCTGAGCCCCACCAGGCAGTTTTCGCAAGGCTGCGCAGGTCTCGATCCCGCTCATCCCCGGCATATCGACGTCCAGGAGTACGATGTGCGGGCGCACGGTGCGAAAGACCTCCAGGGCCTGCGGACCGTCGGCGGCTTCTTCAATCCGGAAGCCGACGGACTCCAACCCCTCGCGAACCATGACACGCGCGAACGGGTCGTCGTCGACGACTAAGACGACAACCTGAGCTTCTTCGTTGGACATCATTGTTCCCGTTTCTTCAATCTTCTCCATGCATCGTCCTCTTCGCTCGATGGGGACTGGCACTCTTCTTCGTGGCGCTTGTCCCAATGCCTTAACAGCGTCTCGCGCTCCCACCTTAATCTTCCCCCTACTATGGGGGAGGGATGGCAACGGGATGCGAGAACCGTCGTCAATAATGCGGGCCAGCCTCAGCCGATCCAACAGCTCTTCGTCCACCCGGTCCAGTATCAGTTTCTCGCCACCACGCTGATTTATTTCGCCCTGCTGCTGTTGGTGGTCTATGCGGTGGTGTTCTGGCCCCTGATGCAGGACCTGGATGATCCCGCTCTGTCCTGGCAGGAGCGGGCCAGGGTCGCGGACCAGTTTCTCGCGGCGAGCAGCCGCGTCTGGCCCTGGATTGGGCTGGCGTTCTTGGTGGTCCTGCTCCATTCGATTTACTTCATGCACCGCATCGCCGGGCCGCTGTACCGACTGAAGAGCGTGTTTGGCGCGGTCGAAGGGGGGCAGCTCTCGGTGCGGGCGAAGATCCGGTCGCACGATTATCTACACCGTGAAGCGGACAGCCTGAATGTCATGTTGACGCTCATCGAAGAGCGCATCCGCAAACTGAACGACCATTGCGCGGCGATGAACGCAGCCTATGATGAGCTCCGCGCCTCGCTTCAACAGAGCAAAGGGTCGGAGGTCGTGAAATCGCTGCAGGTGCTGGAAGACGAGATCAGGCAATTCAAGACGCAGCTCGGCGAGTTCAAAACGGCCGGGAAGAATGATCCGAGCGGGGCCGCTGGCACCCTTTCACTGCCGGGCCTCTCGGACGCGCCGGCCACGAGTGTTGCTCACAGCTAGGTGATCCAGACTATGCTGTGCTCTCTACGATCTCGCTCGCCGCAGCAGGTATTCGTCACGAGCCCGGAGGTCGATCCCGAACGGGGCTGTAACGGATTCACCTTGATCGAGCTGATCCTCGCGGTCGGGATTATCGCGCTCTTGGCCTTGCTCGCCATCCCGCAGTTCTTGGACTTCATCGACAAGGCGAAAGTCGCGCGAGCGGTCGCTGAAATCCATGCACTGGCCAAGGCCATCGATGCGTTCAAGGATCTCTCTCTCGACTATCCGACGGAAAGTCTGCGGAACAGCTTGGACGAGATGGGCCTGGGCGGCCGGCTTGACCCGTGGGGCAATCCGTATGTGTACCTGAGGATCGGGTGCGGCGCGGCCCTCTGTCCCGGCATCGGCGGTGGTGGCGGCGGCGGAGCGCATCTCCAGAACGGAGAGGGCAAGGTCCTGGTTGCCGACGATCGTTCAGAGTCACTGAGCTCCTGGCTCAGTGAGCCGTTCCGTTCACTGTTGACCCTGGTCGACATTCCTTCTGCTCATGCTCAGGGCGGTGGACAGGGCGGTGGCGGAGGCCAAGGTGGTGGCGGAGGACAGGGCGGAGGTGGAGGCCAAGGCGGTGGGGGAACGTCATGTGGAGACAGACCGAGAGAAGACAGGCACCTGAAGCCCATCAGCTCCGACTACGACCTCTACAGCATCGGGAAGGATGGTGAGTGCGACAAAAGCTTGAACCACTGGCGCAGCCTGGATGATGTGGTTCGCGCGAATGACGGCAGCTATGTCGGATTGGCCGCCAACTTCTGATTGCGAACCAGCCCATGAGTCTACTGCTCGAGTCCACCCTCTTTCGCAGCCGCGTCGCGCGCCGGGTCTTTCTCCTGTTTCTGCTTTGCGCCGTCGTTCCGACCTCGCTCTTGGGGTGGCTGTCCTACCGCCAAGTCAAACAAGAATTGATGCAGCAGGCCTCCAGCAGGCTTCGCCAGGAGAGCAAGGCCTTCGGCATGGCCTTGTACGACCGGTTGCTGGCTCTCCAGACCGCACTCGACGCAATCGCCCGACGCCTTCCTGAAGGCGACGGGCCCTCGGAAGCTGCGGCTCTCGTCACGCTCGCCGAAGGCTACAGCCGGCAATTCCATCAGCTCACGATCATCGCGCTCCCCGGTCTCGGGGAGAATCACTCCAGCCCAGCGGAGGCAGAGCCGCCTTTGACGGAGGCGCAGCTTCGACACCTGCGCGCGGGGAAGACCGTGTTGCTGACGACATCGACCACTGGGGCACAGGTGCGTTTTTCAATGGCCCGGGCGGTCGACCCCGATCGCCCAACCGCAGGCGTCCTTGTCGGTCAAGTCAACGAGAAGTATCTGGGGGAGGTCCTCAGTCGCGACATTCTGCCCGCCGGTACGGAACTCCACCTGTTGGACGCACAACGAGGGCTGCTCTACACGACGATGTCGGACGGCGAGACGCTGCCCACGCTGCCGACCATCGATACGTCCACGACGACGACCGCGTCGTTTCGCTGGCAGTCCGGCGGCACCGACTACCTGGCGGGATCGTGGAAGCTGCCCATCCGGTTCGCCTTCGCGTCCGATGCGTGGACGGTCGTGCTGAGCGAGTCGAGCCTGTCGGCCTTCGCTCCCCTCGATCGGTTCACCCAAACCTTCCTGTTGGTGCTCGGTGCGTCGCTCGGGGCCGTGGCTCTGTTGAGCACGCGCCAGATCCGGCGCAGTCTGGAACCGCTCGAGCGACTGCGGGAAGGCACCGATCGAATCGCCAAACGGGACTTCGTGACGCGGGTCGACATTTCCAGCGGCGACGAGTTTGAAGACCTGGCGGCCTCCTTCAACGGCATGGCTGAGCGACTGGGCCGGCAGTTTCAGATGCTGGACACGATGTCGGCGATCACTCGCGCGATTCTCTCGGCCTTCGACACCAAGGGGATCGTCAAGGTCCTGCACGCGCGTGTGCGGGACGTTCTATCCTGTGACGGCATCGGCGTGATCATCTGCGATCCCGACCGGACAGGCTCCGCACGGCTGTCGCACCAGGTGTTCGCCGATGGCGGCGGGGCGAAAGACCATGAGATCGACCTGAAAGCGGAGGATCTGAAGCGGCTGAAAGCCCATCCTCACCACCTCTTGCTGACGGGTCGTGAGATCCCTGGCTTCTTGGACCCGGTGTCCCGCAAGGAAACCGATCGAGTGCTGGTGCTCCCGATCATGCTGCAGCAGTCGGTCACCGGCGTCATCGCGCTCGCCTACCGGCGCGGCGCGACGCCCTCCGAGGACGACATCGACCACGCGCGTCAGTTGGCGGACCAAGTCGCCGTGGCGCTCGCGAACGCCCGCGAAATGGCCCAGCGCTTGCTGGCGCAGGCGGAACTGGCGGGGGCGGTGAATGCGAAGGCTGCCGCGGAGGCTGCCACACAGGCCAAGGCGGCGTTCCTCGCCAACATGAGCCACGAGATTCGTACCCCGATGAACGGGGTGATCGGGATGACCGACATTCTGTTCCGGACCCCGCTCACCGCCACGCAACGACACTATGTGGAGACCATCCGCAATTCAGGCGAGACACTCCTGACCTTGATCAATGACATCCTGGACTTCTCGAAGATCGAAGCCGGCAAGCTGGAGCTGCATCCGACCGATATCGATCTCAGGACTGCGGTGGAAAACGCGGTGGAACAACTGGCCGAGCGGGCCCAGCGGAAGGGCCTGCGCCTCCTCTGCTGGTTTGATCCCGAGGTTCCCACGGCTGTCCAAGGCGACGCCGTTCGTATCAAGCAGGTCCTGACGAATCTGGTCGGGAATGCGATCAAGTTCACGCAGCAGGGTGAGATCGTGGTCCGCGTCGCGCTCGATGACGCGGCGCGGCCAGAGAACGGAGCCGTCCCGATCTCGTTGCGCGTGTCCGACACAGGCTCGGGGATTTCTCAAGAAGGGCAGGCGAAGCTCTTCCAATCGTTCTCTCAAGTGGACAATTCCTCCACCCGGGTCCACGGGGGGACGGGCCTTGGATTGGCCATCTGCAAGCAACTGAGCGAGCTCATGGGTGGCACCATCGGGGTCGAGAGCGAGCTGAGCAAAGGCAGCACCTTCTGGGTCAAACTCAACTTGCCGAAACAAGCCGCTGGCCCAGCGGTGGAACAATCCTCACAGGACCGTCTCAGGGGCGTACGAGTCTGCGGCGTGGTCGCCGATCCCGGCACTCGCCGGTTAGTCGAGCGATATCTGGACAGTTGGGGAGTCGTCCCAACGATCGAGTCCACGGGCACTGAGGCGCTGACCATCCTGATGGATGCGGTCGCTTCCGGCGATGCTCCGGTGATCGCGATGGTCGACGAAACGGTGCCCGATATGGAGCCGGCCTGGCTCCTGGAAGCCATTCGGACGGACGCGTGCTTCACGAAGCTGCCGGTGCTTCGGCTGGCCTCCTTCATCCATCGCGTCGAAACGGAGCAAGACGCCAAGTTCGGCGCCATCCCCTTCGTCACCAAGCCGATCCGCTACGAAACCCTCCGCGAGACGCTCGTCGGGCTTCTTGAAGCGCCGCAACCGGCCCTGATTTCTGTCGCCGAAACCCCCCGCTCCCGAGCCGGCGAGGCGGGTCCTCTGATGCCAGGGCGAGTCCTCCTGGCGGAGGACAATCCCGTCAACCAGGAGGTCGCGGTCCTCATGCTGGAATCGCTGGGCTGCACCGTCGAAGTCGTCCGCACGGGACGGGAAGTCGTCGAAGCCGCACAACGATCCAGCTACGACGTCATCCTCATGGACTGTCAGATGCCGGAGATGGACGGCTTTACGGCCACGCGGCTGATTCGCGAACGCGATCAGCCGCGCGGCAATGTTGAATTAGGAATGAGGAATGATGAATTACCGGAATCAACGTCCACGTCCTTCATTCCAAATTCACCATTCATGATTCCTCATTCGCGCAAGCGCGTGCCCATCATCGCCCTGACCGCCCATGCGACGCCGGCCGATCGGGAGCAATGTCTCGCGGCCGGCATGGACGACTACTTCACCAAGCCGTTCACGCAAGAAAAGCTGCGAGAAGTCCTCGGGCGCTGGTTGAAGGAACGGCCGGCGACCGCCCGCCCATCTCCCGCATCTCCGCCTGAAGCCGTGCCCCGTTCCGAAGGCCCGGTACTGGCGACGGTTGGGAGCGCCAACGCGGTCGGGCCGGAGGCCGGGGCCACGACGATCAATCGGAAAGCCTGGGATGCCATCACAGTACTTCAACGGCCGGGGCAGCCCGACGCCCTTGCGAAGATTTTTTCCCTCTACCTGTCCGATTCCCACCAACTCGTCGACAAGCTCAGGAAGGCGGTGCAGGACGGCGAGGCGAAACTCGTGAACGAAGCCGCCCACAGCCTCAAGTCCCGCAGCGCGGCCCTCGGCGCGGTGTCGCTCGCGGACCTCTGCAAGCAGCTCGAACGGCTGGGCCGTACGGGTGACTTGACCGATGCGCCTGGGCTGATCAAACGACTGGAGTCCGAGTTTGCCGCGGCCTGCGCGGTCTTCTCGGAAGAACTCCAGAAGAGAGCTGCGTAATGGCCGGCGAGGGTCGAGTCAATCCGTCGGTGCGGGCCAAGGGAGTGTAAGCAGGCTCTTCGCGCACCTCACACAGCTTCTCCACTGTGTTCGGCTCTTCAGGACATTGTGGCTCCGATCTGCTCTCGTCGGGGCATGGCCTTCCGCTCCGCGCCGTCCTTCCGTCCTCAAGCTTGGCGTGAAACGACCGATAACGCCATGGGCCATGCAGCACTACCGACCCGCCCGACTCTGATACAACGGGACTCTCTCTCTGTACGACGCTCGACTGTTCACGCCCACATCGTTGAGAACGGGTGCATGACGACTCCGACCACGTCCCGGCCCTGTCTCAAGGCGCTCGTCGTGGACGATGATCCGCTCATCCGGGCGCTCACACGCGCGGCGCTCGAGCAAGTGGGGCTCGCCGTGCACGAAGCCGACGACGGCCTCAAGGCGGTGGCAACCTTCAGGGAAGTGAACCCGGACATCGTGTTGCTCGACGTGATCATGCCCGTGATGGACGGCTTTGCCGCCTGCACCGAGCTGCGCAAGTCTTCCGGCGGAGAACATCTCCCCATCCTGATGGTCACCGCGCTTGATGACGATGTATCGATCACCAAAGCCTATGACGTCGGCGCGACGGATTTCATCACGAAACCGATCAACCCCATCATTCTGGGACAACGGGTGCGCTACTTGTTGCGCGCGAGTCATGTGTTGCAGGAGCTGGCGGCCACGCGCGACGCGGCGCTGGAGGCGGCACGGCTCAAGTCCGAATTCCTGGCTACCTTGAGCCATGAAATCCGTACGCCGATGAACGGAGTGATCGGCATGACAGGCCTGCTCCTGGACACCGCGCTCGATGGGGAACAGCGGGACTATGTGGAAACCATTCGAAGCTCCGGGGACACGCTCCTCGCCATCATCAACGACATTCTCGATTTCTCGAAAATCGAGGCGGGGAAGATCCGGTTGGAGAGCCTTGCCTTCGACCTTCGCGTCGCGCTCGATGAGGTGATGGAATTGTTGGCCGAACGCGCCGAGGTCAAAGGCTTGGAGTTCGCCTGCGTCGTCCGGTTCGATGTGCCGAGCGCGGTGCGAGGGGACCCCGGTCGCTTGCGCCAGATTCTGACCAACCTGATCGGCAACGCTATTAAGTTCACAGAGCAGGGCGAAGTCGTGGTTCGCGTCTCGCTCGTGAAGGAAGACGAAGCGAGCGCGCTCGTGCGATTCGAAGTGACGGATACTGGGATCGGCATCGCCCCCGAGGGAAAGGCGAGGCTGTTCCAGTCCTTTTGCCAAATCGACGGGTCTCACTCCCGCCGCTACGGCGGGACGGGCCTGGGCCTGGCTATCGCGAGCCAGTTGGCTGAACATATGGGCGGGACGATCGGAGTCGAGAGCGAGGTGGGAAAGGGCAGCACGTTTTGGTTCACCGTTCGATTGGAGAAGCAGCCTTCCGCGGCGAGCTGGACGATTCCGGAGTCAAAGGTGGATCTCCACGGCTTGCGCATCCTCGTGATCGATGACAATGCGACCGCACGGACGATCCTCTCGCAGCATGCCGCCAGGCTGGGACTGACCGTGGACTGCGCATCGGACGCCGCGCAAGGGCTCCAGCTCATGCGCGAGGCGTTAGCGAGACAGTCTCCCTATGACGTCGCGATCCTGGATCACGTCATGCCCGGCATGACGGGGCTGCAGCTCGCCAGCGCGATCAAGGCCGATGAAGGACTGCGGCGGACGCACGTCATTCTCCTGGCGACCGTCGGTCGGCGAGGGGATGCCGAAGAAGCCAGGAAGGCAGGGGCGGTCGCGTACCTCATGAAGCCGATCCGACAATCCTTGCTTTCGGATTGCGTCGGCGCGATCGTGGGGAGTCACCGCAAGCCGGCAGAAAGGGAGGTCGAGCAAGGCTTGCCCGCGTTGGTGACGCAGCACAGCTTGAAGGAGGCGAGGTCGCGCCAACGATCGCGGGTTCTTGTCGCAGATGACAATCCGATCAAACAACAAGTCGCCGTCAGTATCGTCCAGAAATTGGGCTATCAGGCTGACACGGTGGCGAACGGTGCGGAGGCCGTGAGGGCGCTCGAACGGACGCCCTATGCCCTGATTCTAATGGACGGTCACATGCCGGATATGGACGGAATCGAGGCGACGCGGCTGATCCGCGAACGCGAGGAACGTGACCGGGGACCCGTTGCTCCCGGAATGCAACGGGTGCCCCGCGTGACGGGTGACCAGAAGGTCCAAAGTTCCACTCACGACCACTCGTCACCTGTCACCCGTCACATCTCCCGCGTTCCGATCATCGCGATGACCGGAGATGCGCTCAGCAGGGACCGGGAGAAGTATCTGGCCGCCGGCATGGATGATTACATCACGAAGCCGGTGAGTCTCGACGCCCTGAGGAAGGTGCTCGATCGCTGGCTGCCCCGCAACGAGAATTGAGAAAGTACGATTTGGCGATTTGGTGAAGTGCAGGAAAGTAGAAAGTATGATTTGGTGAGTTGATAAAGTACGATTTGGTGAATCGGCCATCTGGCGAGGTTTCGGATTGATCAGACTTAACACTTCACCAGATCACCAGATCCGCCCTCGTACTTTTCTCTTACTTCACCAGATCACCAAATCATACATATGAGATCACGCCCAGCTCCCGTCCCACTTTGGCAAAGGCCGTCACCGCGCGCTCGAGTTGGGTCAGGGTGTGGGCGGCGGAAAGCTGTAAGCGAATGCGGGCCTGCCCCTTCGGCACCACCGGGTAGCTGAATCCCACCACATACACGCCTTCCTGGAGCAAGCGGTCCGCCATCCTGGTCGCCAGCGTCGCTTCGCCGAGCATGATCGGGATGATGGGATGATCGCCCGGCAGGAGCCGAAAGCCGAGGGCGGTCAGTTCACGTCGAAGGAACGCGGCATTCTCGCGAAGCCGAGCCCGCATGCCCTCGCCCTCCTCCACCAGTTGCACGGCCTTCAACGCCGCCGAGACGATCACAGGAGGAAGGGCGTTCGAGAACAGGTAGGGCCGCGATCGTTGGCGTAAGAGGGCGATCGCCTCCATCCGCCCGGATGTAAAGCCTCCGGCGGACCCCCCGAGCGCCTTTCCCAGCGTGCTCGTGATCAGATCGATCCGGTCGGCCACCCCGAAGTGATCCGGCGTGCCGCGTCCCCGCTTGCCCAGGACGCCGGTCGCATGACTGTCGTCCACGACGATCGCAGCGTCATAGCGGTCGGCCAGCTCGACGATACGATCGAGCTTCGCGAGGTCCCCGTCCATGGAAAACACGCCGTCGGTCGCGATGAGTCGCAGACGACAGGCGGCGGCTTCCTTCAACTTGGCTTCAAGCTCGACCATGTCGGAATGGGCATAGCGGAACCGTTGGGCTTTACAGAGGCGAATCCCGTCGATCAGGCTCGCATGGTTGAGCGCGTCGCTGATGACGGCGTCCCGTTCATCCAGCAGCGTCTCGAACAGACCGCCGTTCGCGTCGAAGCAAGAGCTGTAGAGAATGGTGTCTTCCGTCCCAAGAAAATTGCTGATGCGCTGTTCGAGCTGTTTATGTAAGTCCTGTGTCCCGCAGATGAACCGGACGGAGGCCACGCCGTACCCGTGTGTCTCCAATCCCTGGATCGCCGCGCGGCGGATCTCCGGATGATTGGCCAGACCGAGGTAGTTGTTGGCGCACAGGTTGATGACCGTGCCTTGCGCGACACGGATCTCCGCGTCTTGGGGACTGACGATTTGCCGCTCGACTTTGAAGAGCCCGGCCGACTGGATCTCGGCGAGCTGCTGTTCGATGACTTTCTTGAATGATTGGTAAGCCATGTGAATCGAGCGATCAGCTAATAGCGGGT
This sequence comes from Nitrospiraceae bacterium, assembly GCA_037446055.1. Taxonomy (GTDB): domain Bacteria; phylum Nitrospirota; class Nitrospiria; order Nitrospirales; family Nitrospiraceae; genus JBBIJI01. The sequence goes on along the minus strand of JBBIJI010000007.1, from coordinate 108,276 downwards.
AGCGGACAGCCAGACACGGATCTCTCTCAGGAACTTGCTGCCGGCCATTAGCTGTTCGCTATTCGCTCGTCATGGAAATAACACCACTTTCCCACACTGGCCGGATTTGATCAACTCGAAGCCCTTCGCGAAGTCCGCTAAAGGGAAGGTGTGGGTGATGATGGGACGGATATGGAGCCCCGCTTTGAACAGTCCGGAGAGCCGGTACCAGGTGGAAAAGAGCCGCCGGCCGGTCACGCCGTACACGCGGATGCCCTTGAAGATGATCTCGTTCGTCACGTCGAAGGAGATGGGCTTGGTGGGGATGCCGAAGAGCGTCACGCGCCCCCCGTTCTTCACCAGGCGGAAGACCAGGTGGATGGCGGTCGGATCGCCGGACATTTCCAGCGCGCCGTCCACGCCCTCACCCGCGGTGATGTCCGTGATTGCGACAGCGAGTCTCTCGGGGGTGTCGGCCTTCGCGTTCAACGTGTGGTCCGCACCGAGCTGCTTGGCCAACCCCAGGCGATAGTCACTCACGTCCGTCGCGATGATCAAGGCGGCGCCGACCGCCCGGGCCACGGCGATGGCGAACAGCCCGGTCGGGCCGCAGCCGGTGACCAGCACGGTTCGACCGGAAAGGTCCTCGGCCAGGGCTGCGTCGACCGCATTACCGAGCGGCTCTTGCAGGCAGGCCAGTTCCGGCGGGATCTCCAGACTCGTTTTCCACAGCACCTCCTGCGGGAGCGCGACGTACTGGGCGAACGATCCATCGCGATCGATGCCCAGAATCTTGTAGCTCTTGCAGACATGGGCACGTCCCGTCCGACACTGGAAGCAATGACCGCAAGTAATGTGGGACTCGGCGGCGACGTAGTCGCCGACTTGCACCAAGGACACTTCGGGGCCTGTCTCCACCACCTCGCCGCACACCTCATGGCCGATGATCCGAGGAGGACGGATCCGGTTGATCGCCCACTCGTCCCACTGATAGATGTGCGCGTCCGTGCCGCACAGGGAGGTCGCCTTTACCCGGACCACCGCTTCGGTCGGCCCCGGTTTGGGATCGGCCCACTCCGTCAGTGTGAGGCCGGGTCCGGGAGCAAGTTTGACCACCGCCTTCATAGGTTCGACCCATTATAGCAAGGTAACTCGGCGATGCCTCCTCGAATCACCAAAAAAAAACGGGTTGCACTTGGGCTCATCCCTGATTAGGATTTGCTCATGGGTTGTAGAGGGCAATCCCTTGTCGTCGCTGTAGCGCTGTTCCTCTTGTCGGATCTCCTCATCGCATCGGTTCTTCGGGCGGACAGCCCTACTCCTTCGTCACCGGTGCCGAAGCGATGGGTCCGGTTCGAGTTACAGAGCTCCTCGGCCGAGGGGATCGTAGCCGCCGGAAAGGTGCTGGATTTGGCGGTGACATTCGGGGGAGTCCCGACGACCAAGGATCCGCTGGTGGCCGTCTTTGAATCGACAAGCTATCGTCCTTCGATCATCCCTCTCACCGAAGACTCAACGCCGTTTGTCTGGCGAGGGATGGCCGCGTTGGAGCCGTACCCCATCGGCCTCACCTCCGTCCCGCAGAAGGCCGTCCGGATTCAAGTGACGTTCGCCAGAGATCGAGCCGGCAAGCTGGAGCGCTTGCTCACACGCGTCGTCTACGTGACCGTGGGCTCACTGCCCGCCGCACCGGTGGAGGGCCAGGAGGGAGACTCGCCGATCCTCGTCGAGAACCAGGAGGGAGATGGAAAGGACGAGAGCCTCCAGCCGGACGTGGCGCCGGTGGCTGCAGCGACGGTCGCGGAGGAGGACCTGATGCCGCTTCCCTCCCCCGGCGAAGGGGAAGCCTATTGGCAGCACGTGAGTCACTTGATCGGCAAGAGCTGGGGACGGCATGTTCGACAAGTGCGACGGGGGCCTTCCGGGGAGATCGTCAGGGTCGGATTCAAGATGTATCCTTCCGGGGTGGCCCAATTGATTCACATCGAAAAAGGCTCGGGTTCCCGGGAGATCGACATCGCCGGCATTCAAGCTGTGGTCCACGCCCAGCCGTTTCCGCGTTTTCCAAGCGATCTCGGGAGCGAGGCGGTCGATGTTCACGTCCGGATGAGAACGGGCGCGAAGCCGGGCGGCCGCGACATTCAAACGGTCGTCGAAGCGCAGACCGAGAGGGCGCGGACCAATTCGGGTCAGCCGATGAGATGAGTTGTTTAATGAGGGAGCTGTGGCACCGAAGACATTCGGAGGGAAACCCATGATGGTTCGAGAACGGTCGGCAGCGCTCGCCGCCATCGTTGCGTTCTGCCTCTGCTGGCCGACGCTGACCGCCCGAGCGGAGATGGCTCGGTACGATGTGGATCCCGACCATTCCACCATCGAATTTCGCGTCGCCCACATGGTCATCTCCAAGACCACCGGGCGCTTCATCGACTACTCCGGCTTTGTCGAGATGGATCCTGACGCGGCGGTCGTGAAGACGATTCAGGCCACGATCAACACAGCCTCCGTGAACACGAACCACGAAAAGCGCGACGGGCACTTGCGCGGCCCCGACTTCTTCGACGTCGAGAAGTTCCCGACGATCACCTACAAGCTGAAAAGTTACCTCAAAAACGGCGACGGCTATGCGGCCGTAGGCGACCTGACCTTGCGAGGCGTGACCAAGGAGCTCGTCTTAATCGGCGCCTTTAACGGGGTGACCAAAGATCCCTGGGGGAACGTCCGGGCGGGATTCATGGCGGAGGGGAAACTGAACCGGAAGGATTTTGGGATGGTTTGGAACAAGACGCTGGACAACGGCGGCCTCGTCGTGGGCGACGAGGTCCTGATCAAGCTGGACATCGAGTGCATCAAAGCCAAGAAATAACCGCCAGGGTAGCCGCGCCATCCCCGATTTGCGCCCGCCCCCGCTGAGGCTCCCGTGAGCAAGGGCCTCGGATCCGCATCAATCTCTCAGCACGCGAGCCGACGCCGATGACGCGCCCTTCAATGACGGCCATGGTGCTGGATCGACCCGCAGACGTGTCGGCGTCCCCGCTGGCGAGGCGAGAGCAGCCCATCCCGGAACCCGGCCCGCAGCAGGTGCGCGTGCGCGTGCGGGTGTGCGGGGTCTGTCGGACCGATCTCCACGTGGTGGAGGGGGAATTGCCGGATGCCAAGGTCCCGATCATCCCCGGCCACCAGATCGTCGGTCTTGTGGACCGAGTCGGCCCGGGCGTCACGGAGATCAGGGAAGGGGATCGGGTCGGCATCGCCTGGTTACAGGGAACCTGCGGCGGGTGCGAGTTCTGTCGCAGCGGGCGGGAGAACTTGTGTCCGGCGGCACGGTTCACCGGATATCAGGTCGACGGCGGTTACGCCGACTACGTGACGGCTTCGGCTCACTTTGCCTATCCGATACCCAAGCTCTTCAGCGACGAGGAAGCGGCGCCGCTCCTCTGCGCGGGCATTATCGGCTACCGGGCGTTGCGGCTCAGCGGCATCAAACCCGGACAGCGGCTGGGGCTCTATGGATTCGGCGCGTCGGCCCATATCGCGATCCAGATCGCGCGGCATTGGGGCTGCGCCGTGTACGTCTGCTCCTTGAAGGAAGAACATCGCAACCTGGCTCGTCAACTGGGGGCCGTGTGGGCCGGCGAGACCATGGAGCCGCCGCCCGACAAGCTCCATGCGGCGATTATCTTCGCGCCGGCGGGAGAGCTGGTCCCTCCCGCCTTGCAGGCGCTGGACCGGGGAGGCACGCTGGCGGTCGCCGGCATCCACATGACGCCGATCCCGGCGCTCGATTACGACCGCCTGCTCTTTCACGAGCGGGTCCTGCGCAGCGTCACGGCGAATACGCGGCAGGACGGCATCGACCTGCTCCGCGAGGCCGCGGCCATCCCAATCCGTCCCCGCACCACGCGGTTTCCCTTGACCGAAGCGAACCAAGCACTACAGGCCTTGAAAGCCGGACGGTACGGTGGAGCCGGCGTGCTGATGGTCGGATAGCGAACAGCGATGAGAAAGCGAGCAGCAAATAGCTAACAGCGGGTAGCACGGAAGTCCGGGCTGCTAACTGCCGGCTATTCGCTATTCGCTCATGGATTCAAAGCTGTTCGCTGCCAGCCATTCGCCACTTGCTGTTAGCTGATGAGGCTGTTTGCTACCAGCTATTTAAGTGGTAGGATGCCCGTCATGATTGGCACGCTCATTCAGTTCATGGTCGCAGGATGGCTCCTGTCAGTCGTTCCCGCTTCGGCGCTGGAGTTTACGGCGGACCAGATCGTGAAGATCGACGGTCGTCAGCGCAAGGCGAACATCTACTACCGGGACACCATGTGGCGGATCGAGCACCACAGCTTGAGCCCGGTGAACGTCACGATCGTGCGAAAGGACAAACAGGTCGTCTGGCTGCTGCTTTCGCGCATGAGGCATTTCAAGACGGTCCCCTACGACGCGGACCACGACCTGAAGGTCTCGGAACGATTGGAGGGCGAGGTCAAACGGGAAGAAATCGGGACCGAGACCAGGGAAGGCCATCTCACGACCTTGTTCGAAGTGACCGTGCAGCAAGGAGAACGAACGGAAATCTATTACCAATGGTTGGCGAACGACATTCATTTTCCGATGAAGCTGGCGAAGAAGGATGGAAGTTGGATCGTCGAGTACCGACACGTGAAGCTGAGGTCTGTGCCCGACTATCTGTTCAACCTTCCGGTGAACTTTCAGCCGCTGGAGGAGTTCGGTCAGCCCCGGATGCAGGGACCGAAAGAACGAGGGATGTAAGCGTGTCAATGGTCACTACCATGGACTCCTGCCGGCCCTATTGACCAATGACAAATGACCAGTGACATTGTCCGTGTGAGGGAACAGGGAGCACGATGAAAAGCGTGATCCTCGTCTTGGCTATCGGGTTGGCTGGGATAGCGAGCCTGACCCAGGCCCTCGATGTGGCCGATGTCAAGCGGGAGTGGACTCCCAAAGGGAAGAAACTCGCCGCCCAACGAGCGAAGCTCCCCGCCCACGACGAGATGATCCGGATTCCCGCCGGCTGGTTCATCATGGGCAGCGACAAGAAGGTCGATCGCAACGCCTATCAGCCGGAGTTCCCTCAGCGGAAGGTCTATGTGGACGCGTACGAGATCGACAAGTACGAAGTCACCACCGTGCAATTTCTCAAGTTCGTGCTCGCCACGAACCGCGATCCCTTGATCGATTGGCAGTATGACGGCGGGAACTTCCAGGAAACCATGGCGAACCATCCGGTGATGCACGTCTCCTGGTTCGACGCGGACGCCTATTGTAAGTGGGCCGGCAAGCGATTGCCCACGGAAGCCGAGTGGGAAAAGGCCGCGCGTGGCGAGGACGGCCGCATCTATCCCTGGGGGAACGAGATGGCTGGACTCTCGCGGGCGAACTTCGGTCGAAGCGGGTTATCGGGCCCCGTACGCGACCGTCCCGAACGGCTGATTCTGTATCCCCCCATCATCTCAGTCGATAAGTACGAGAACGCCGTGAGTCCCTACGGCGCGTTCCAGATGGTGGGCAATGTCGGGGAGTGGGTGGCGGACTGGTACGACCCCAAATATTATACGACCGCGCCGGAGAAGAATCCCAAAGGGCCGGAGAAGGGGACACAGCGAGCATTCCGCGGCGGCGGATGGATCGACAGTACCCCGAGTGTACGCGTAGCACAGCGCAACGGCACCGATCCCAACACCAAGATGAACTGGCTCGGGTTTCGCTGCGCAAGGGACGTGAAGGGAGCCGAAACGGCGGCCGAAGTCACGCCGGAGCAAACGAGCCGCCAATAGTGATTGGGCGAACGGTACGACCGGCGGACTTATTGCGCCGGCGCGTCGGTATGCGTCAACGAGGCCGTCTTGACGATCTTCGCATCCTTGAGGGATTCCAGGAACGCTTCGGCCGGTTTGTCGGGGCCTTGGGTCATTTCGACGCGATACCACCCGCCGGCGGACTTCGCGGGACGTCCGTGAAGCTCATGGAACCAGTCGGTGATTCGTTCCTCGGGAGTGCCGTCCTGGAACGAGACCCAGAAGATGAACGGCGACGCCGCGTCGGCGCGGCCCTGGGCGACTTGCGGCGGGGAGTCCGAGCCCCGCCGTTCTTCGGCCACCAGCGGATGAGAATCCGAAGACCGCGTCGCTTTCGAGACGTCCACCCCGGCCGACTTCAGTCGGTTCATCAGCTCATGGTTTTTTTGCTCGAGGCTGGTGAGCCGCTGGGAGAGCGACTCGTTCGCCGCGCTGAGACTCCGCAGAGCATCTTCCATCTCTGCGCGCTCGTCATCCCGCTGGCTGAGTAAGAGCTGCGCGACGTGCGCGACATCGTCGGGAGTGCGGTGGGGTTTCTTGCGCTGACGCGACGGCGCATCTTGTCGCACAGGGACGCCGCCGGCCTGGCGCTTAAGAGCTTCCTGCGCGAGCGTGTCCACCGAGCTCTGCACCTTCGCCACTGCCTCTTGTTGCGCCTCCATCGCGCGGACCGTCGCCTGCTGTTCCTGAGCGAGCCGGCTGATTCGACTTTCAAGGCGGGCCAAAACCTCGTCGGTCTGATGCGACGTGGCCGCCATCCGGGCCTCCAGGGCTCGGACGATCGCCTCAGGACCGAGGGGTCTGTTCTGCCATTCGACCGCCCGCTCAAGGACCAGGCCCGCCACAAGCACCGCCAGCGCTCCGAGGACGAACGCCCAGACAGGATGCCGCCGCGAATGGGAATCTCCACGTGGGGATGCCGGGGTCTCCGATTTGAAACCGATCGCCCGCCGGACAGTCCGCCACAGGATGGGCGCGGCCTGATAGGCCACGCGCACGAATCCTTCCGTGAGCTGGTTCTGAACAGTGACTACGATCGTGTGGTGCGACCATGAGATTCGCTCCGTCTTGATCCCTGGCGCGGGAGTGCGAAGGGCTCCGACCAGCGAGCCGGTTTCCGTGCGGATCTCGACCGAGCGGATCGGCAGGTCCCGGCTCGTAAAGACCAGCGTGGAGTCGGCTTTGCCGCAGTCCACGACTCCCACCACGTCTTCATTCACCAAGACATCGAGCAGCGTGGGGGACTCCTCTTGCCTGGATCGCGGCAGCGACTGCAGCGATTGAATCAGCCGTGCCCTGTACGCGTCGAGGGGTTCGTTGTCGTCCATGGCACCGGTCACCTCCTTGTCCCGTAACTCAAGAAGGGGATCACCCCGCTTTTCTCCAAGGGGCGAATGTGTAACTCAAGCCGAGGCTTGCCGTCTCCCCCGATGTCGTCGGCCCGAATGTTCGACACCGTCACGAGACATTCATGGCACAGGGGCAAGATGCCAGCCCCGATAGTCGAACCCGTACCCTTGCCGATAGAGGTCGGACCATTGCGACCGCGTCAGGCAAGGATAATGCTCCGGCTCGCTCTTGCGGTAATGCGTTTGGAGGAGCCCCGCGAGTTGGGCCGCCTCCGCGAGAAACACCTCCTGGCCGCGTTGTTGCGCGTGTTCGAGTGAGGCGAGATCGGTCTCGCTGAGACCCGCTGTGTCCAGCATCCGCTGCCATCCTCCCTGTCTCCATCGCTCGTAGCTCTTATAGACCCGCTGGCTTTCGGCCGATCCCAACCCCAAGATGCGGACCACCTGCACCTGACGCCAGCCATACAGATGATAGAAGAGCGCCGTAAGAGCGTCGCGGCTCAGCACGGCGCGCGCGAGCAGCCCTTCGAGAAATCGTCCGAGTGGAGATAGCAGGCTGGGGTGGTAGCAAAATGGGTCTGGCCGACTGAGAAATTCCCCGACATAGCCTTCGAACAGGAAGAGCGGGCGGCACGGCACCTCGGTCCGTCCATAGACGAGGAAGCGCTCCACGAGTTCATACGCCCAGCGCAGGACGAGCTTTTCATGGACGCTGTCGGGCGTCCATCGCCCGGTCTCCCGCAAGAATCGCCGGGTGTGGCGCGCGGCCTCATCGAGCAGCTTTGTGAGCCAGGGCTGCATCACCCGGTCGAACTCCTCAGGAGTTTCGACGAGTGCACCGAGCTGCTCGCGGTCGGGCGGAGCCGTTACCGGCTCTTTCCTTCGGGCGGATCCCTCTTCGGCCATATCGACCCGCTCACATTAGGTGTGAAAGGTACCCTCCATGCCTTTTCGGAGTAATTCGACATCTTCGTCCAGACGGACGCCCGTTTTGTCTATTGGCTCTTCCACGCGCGATTTGCTTAGGTGAGGTATTGCGAAACAGTGAGGCAAGCGATGCCTCATGTCGCGGTCCTTCAACCATTCCTGCAAGGGAGGTTCTGTCATGAGGAAGTTTCTACCCTTCATTGCGTTGGCTCTCGCCCTCAGCTTCGGCACGGTGACCTCGCTCGCCTTCGCCGGCGATCCGCAGCCGACCGAAAAGAAGGAAGAAAAGAAAGGCGGCGGCAAGCTCCAGGCCGGTGAAGAGAAGAAAGAGGAGAAGAAGGGGGACAAGGGCGGTAAATAAGCGGTCGACGGGGGCATGGTCCTGTCACCATGCCCCCGCTCCTCATCGACTCTCTTGGACATCCACACGGGCAGGTCTGTGCAGATACATCGCGCCATCGTCCAGTGCGGATTTCTTCCGCCTGTGTCGCTTCTCATCGCCAGTGCACTTCCAGTGGACACTTTCGGTGCCGATCCGCCGCCATCGCGTTCCGACGCCGGGACCCAGGTGATCACAGGCATCGTGATTATGGTGACAGACCAGATGCTTGTAATCAAGCCGGGCAATGGCGCAAGCGTCCTCATGCAGATCGACAAGAACACGCCACGCGATCGGCCGATCAAGGAAGGCGAAACGGTCGAGGCGCATGTCTCGGCCGACGGGACGGCCCGGTCTGTAAGCCACGTCGCTTCACGGCCATAGGGAACAGCTAATAGCGAGCAGCGGGTAGCTTGAATTCAGAAAAAAGCGTACTCCCGCTCAGCTTCCGGCTGCTCGCCACGCGCTGTTCGCTACTCGCTGTCGGCTATTGGCTGTTCGCTATTTCCTGATAGCTTTTTCGAGGTTTCGCACCAGATACGCGATCGCACCGCTCACTTCCCTTTGGCTTTTGACATAAAATTGTGCGTGGGAACTCCGGCTGTTCCCCACCCGAACCGTCGTGACCAGGGGATCCTCCAACCGAAAGACGTCTTCATCCGTTTCGTCATCGCCGATGTAGAGGGCCGCCGTACTTCCCTGCTGCTTCAACAAGTCGAGCAGCGCGGTCCCCTTGTGCGGCGCGTCAGGCGGGACGAGGTTGAGGACCGCTTTCCCCGGGACCACGCGCGGGGGAGGGGAGAGAAGCGGCACCAGTTCTTTGATGGCGCGCTTCGCTGCGGGCTTCCTTCGGGCGGTGCGGTAGTGAATCGCGAGGGAATAAGCCTTATCCTCGACGGTGACGCCGATCTCCTCGAACAAAGGACCGACATGCTCCTGCACTTGTTGCATCCAAGCTCGGCAGACATCGCGGGCCTGGCGCAATGCTTCCGCCGATGCGCCGCTGCCTTCCAGGCCGTGATTGCCGACCAGATGTGTCGCCGCCCCATTCACCCGCTTTCGTAAGTCATCCAGGGAGCGCCCCGAGAGAATCGCCGTCGGGGCGTACCTGCCGAGCTCCACGAGCCGGGCCCGAATCGACGCGGCAAGCTGGGCATCATGGTGATGGCGCACGATCTTCGAAAGAGTCCCATCGAAGTCGAAGGCGAAGAGGGTGGTCGGGCGCGCCAATTCGTCCAATCGTCGCTTCCCGGCCCCCGAGAAGAGGTAGCGCATCCCTTCACGCGTCACAGACGCTGGATCACTGGCCCCGCCTGCTTCAGGACCCGGCTGCGCTGCCGCAGGTGCACCGCGTCCATGAGCATGCGGCCTGCCCACCGATAGACGTTGAATTCCTGTACCAATCCCCGCATGCTGCGCATGCGCGCGCGTTGCTCGGTGGCCGGCATCGTAAGCGCCACCAGCAATGCCGCCGCGCACTGATCGGTATCGTAGGGGTTCACCACCAGGGCCTCGGGCAGTTCGCGAGCGGCTCCCGTGAACTGACTGAGGATCAAGACCCCCTGCTCATCGTCCCTGGCGGAAACGAATTCCTTCGCAACCAGATTCATGCCGTCGTGAAGACTGCTGACCATGCAAAGATCCGCCGCGCGGTAGTGCTCATAGATGTCGGGAGGCGCATGGTGACGGATTTCCAGATGGATCGGCTGATACCCCCGGCGTCCGAACCGGGTGTTAATCTGCTCGGCCAGAGATTTCACTTGCTCATTGAAGCGTTGATACTGCTCGATGGCGATACGGCTGGGAGCCGCCAGTTGAATGAACGAAAACCGGCCGATCCATTCGGGCTCCAGTTCCAGCAGACGCTCAACGGCGAGGAACCGTTCGATCACCCCTTTGGTGTAGTCCAGCCGTTCCACGCCGAGGCCGACCAAACGGTCGGGCGGCATCCCATAGCGCTCCCTGATGCGCGTCCGGCAGTCCGGCACGGGTTTTTGGTCCCGGACCCAGCGTGCCGGCCATTCGATGGAAATGGGGTAATGATTGACGGCCGTCAGTTTCCCTCCGTAGGAAATCGTCGAGTCGTCATGATCGATGCGCGCTTCGAGCAAGCGATCCACGCTGTCGATGAAGTTGTTGCAATGAACTCTGGTATGAAATCCGAGGATGCTGCTGCCCAGCAGACCATCGAGGATTTCCTCCCGCCAAGGGCAGATGCTGTATCGTTCCGAGTTAGGCCACGGAATGTGCCAGAACGTGATGATGGTGGCGTTGGGCATCCGCTTGCGGATCATCTTCGGCAACAACGCGAAGTGGTAATCCTGCACGAGGACGACGGGGTCGTGAGTTTTCGCTTCCTCTTCGACCGCGGCCGCGAACCGCTTGTTGATCTCGACATAGTGCTGCCAGTCGGACGAGCGGAACGCCGGCCTGATGTGCGCGAGATGGCAAAGCGGCCAGAGCCCTTCGTTCGCGAAACCGTAGTAATAGCCGACCTCTTCTTCCGGACTCATCCAAATCCGTCGAAGCTCATAACTCGGCTGTTCGGGAGGGACCTGCACGTGGTCCCGGGCGTCCACGACCTCCCGATCCGCAGAGCCGTTCCCATGGGCGATCCACACGCCGGAGCAGGCCCGCATGACCGGCTCGAGCGCCGACACCACTCCGCTGGCCGGCAACTGAATCTCGATCGAATCGCCGCGCCGGTTGTGAATGTACGGCTGCCGGTTCGACACGATAAGCACCTCTTCACCGGCCAACTGTTCGCGGAGGATCGACCGCAGGGTGGCCGGCGTCCAGGAGATCCGGCTCTCGTCGCGGAGGCGGCGATCTGCCTCCAGCTCGCGGACCAATGCCCGGAGGTCTTTGGCGACGGGCCGTAACTCCGGGCCATGGTCCTGTTCCAGGGGACTGAACAGCCCCTCGCCCTTGAGCATCGCGCGGACTCCCGCCACCCACCCTTTCCAGCTCAAGTGCGCCACGAAGACGGTGACCACCGAGATCACCAGAGCCAACAAGGCGAACAGGTAGAAGATGTACCACTTCGTGTCGCTGCTCCGTTGTTGGATGAAGCTCATATCATGGATGAGCAGCAGACGGCCGAAGGTTTGTTGTTCTCCCTCGATCGAGGCGGCCGCAACGTGTACAGGCCCGTGCGCCAGCTTGAGCACGCCGGACGAATCGGGTTGGACCGTGGCCGCTTTCTCGCAGGTAATCTCGTCGGGCCAGGTTTGGGTTTTGAACGAAAGGCGGCTTTGCATGTCGCAGAACCCGAGGGCATACAGCCGCTCGTCCTGAATGACGCGATGGAAATAGGTGAGGATCTTGGTTTTAGAATTGGTCGCGACCAGCTCGGTCAGCGGCGCCTCCATCGTACGGGCGATCAGCTTGGACCTGATGTCCAGGTCGCGGACGAACCATTTCAGGGTCAGCGTATCGACGAGGGGGATGACCGAATAGGCCAGCCCTGCGAGGACGAGCGCCAGGGGTACGATAAACCGCAGCGACAACCGCATAAGCTCAAGCTAGTTTACTTCGAGCGGAAAATCAAATATCGTCGTGTCATGTATCCCTATGGCCTGATCGGCAATTGCCACATGTCCGCGCTCGTGAGCGCCGCGGGTTCGGTGGAGTGGATGTGTTTGCCGCGACCCGATAGCCCGCCGGTTTTCGGTCGCCTCCTGGATCCCGAGGGCGGTCATTTCGCCATCACCTGCTCGGCACCTCCCGAGCAGGTCGTATCCTCGCAAAGGTACCTGCCGAACACCAATATTTTGGTCACGACCGTCTCCTTGCACAACGGGGATTCGTTCCAGATCACCGATTTCTGTCCGCGGTTCGAGCAGTATGGGCGCATGTATCGGCCCGCCGCGCTGTTCCGCATCGTGGAGGCCCTGTCCGGGACGCCCTCCATTCGCGTGAGTTGCCGGCCCGTGTCGGGATGGGACAAGGAGCCGGTACGTCCGGTGCGCGGGAGCAGCCACATTCGCTTCGAGATCCGGGGAGACATCCTTCGCCTCCTCACGAACATGCCCCTCACCTACTTGGCCGATGAAACTCCCGTGGCGCTGACGCAGAAACTGTACTTCGGTCTGACCTGGGGCCTCGGCATCGAGGACGACCTTCTGAAGGTTGCGCACGATTTCCTCGATCAGACGGCACGCTATTGGCGCACATGGGTCAAAAACTGCTCGGTGCCCGTGCTCTACCAACAAGAGGTGATTCGTTCCGCTTTAGCCCTGAAGCTCCATTGCTTCGAGGACACGGGAGCGATCTTGGCCGCCTTGACGACGAGCCTGCCCGAACGGGTCGGGGGCGGACGAAATTGGGACTATCGCTACTGCTGGCTGCGGGATGCGTACTATGCGTTGAGCGCATTCAACAATCTCGGTCACTTCGAGGAGATGGAGACCTTCCTCAAATTCCTGCTGAATATCGCCCATGCGCACGAGCATTCCCGAGACCGACTCCGTCCAGTCTATACCCTGGGTCAAGGCCTGCCGTTGCCTGAAACCGAGCATTCAAATTGGAAAGGCTTCCAGGGCAGCATGCCGGTCCGCAGCCACAACCTGGCCGTTGAGCAGGTCCAGAACGACGTGTACGGCGAAATGATCCTGGCCTTTGCGCCCATCTTTTTCGATGAGCGGTTTTACGACCTGCGAACCAGGGAGCACGAAGCGCTGCTCGCTCACTTGGCCGCTCTGTGCGCGAAGAGTATCGGCCAGCCCGACGCCGGGCTCTGGGAGATGCGCAGCGGGTGGCAGGAGCATTCCTTCACCAATCTTATGTGCTGGGCGGGTTTGGAACGGCTCGAGCGCATCCGCCGAGCAGGACACCTTTCTTCCTTGGCCCTCGACTTGTCGGCGGCGCGTATACGCGCCGCCGAGGCGCTCCTCCGAGCCGCGAAGGACGGAGCCCTCCGTAACGGGCCGAGGGACGACAGCTATGACGCGGCGCTGTCCCAAGTCGCCATCCTCGGCTATCCGAATCGGCCGTTGTGCGAGGGGACGACCCTGCACATTATTCGAGAGCTGGCTGTCTTGCATGGCGGCCAAACAACGGCCTTCTTTTATCGTTACCTACGGGAGGACGACTTCGGCAAACCGGAATCGGGCTTTGTGATCTGTTCGTTCTGGATCGCGCAGGCGTTGTCGCGACTCGGTCGAGCTGCGGAAGCGAAAGCGATTCTATCCGGAGTCCTGTCGGCCGCCAACAATCTGGGCCTTCTTTCCGAGCACTTCCTGCCTTCGTCCCATACCCAATGTGGCAACTTTCCGCAGGCCTACTCGCACGTGGGGCTGATCAACGCGGCCTTTGCCGTCAGTCCGCCCTGGAGCGAGGTGCTGTAACTCATTCGCCATCATCCCGGTTCTTTCGAGACGCGGATGGTCCCCGTCGGGCTCATGTCGCGTGTGAGATCCTCGACGTCCATCCAGACATTGAATCGGATCGTGCCCGGCTCCGAGAAACATAAACTGACGTACTCAGAGGGTTTTACCGTCACAAGGTCCTGGATGGCGCCCATCCAGGAAAATCCCTTGTGGCACGCCACCGTATCGAGGTTCGGATTGCCGAGGAGTCCGATCTTGACGGATTCCTGCCGAAGGTTCTGCCAGCGAATCTCATCTCCAACCTGGGCGTAGAGCATCATGGGCGTAACGGTGTCGCGAATCTGCACGTAATGGACACGGGCGGAATGACCGGCCTCGCGCCCGTAGCTGCAGGCGGCCAATGTCAGCGCCAACGCCAAACCTGTTAGTGGGATCGCTCTCATCTCTCCTCCTGACATTCATTGGAAGTCTCTCGTCTCCGATTCCGCCTCGCGTCATGATCTGAGATGCGACCATCTTGTCCAAAGCAGGAACATGGAAGACCTGAAAGGCTCAGCGCGCCGGGTAGGCGTGGCGGTCAAAGGCCGTCTCGTCGGTCATGGAATAACCTCACGACCGATGAGACGCGTACACCCATCGAGCGCTGGGCGTTCGGTTCGGACGAAGGAAGAGGAATCAGAGAACAGGACAGGGAGGATGGAAGAGAGAGCGCTCGAACAAGGAGACTCTTCTGCAGAGGATCAATTCGTCGGCGAGAATGCCCGATGATGTCGCGTCCAATCTGGGCAAACTAGGTGGAATGGAGAATCCTTCAAGAATCGAGGCGCCCAGCGTGTCCTGGGTTATGGACGGACTCCAGAGCGTGACCGGCGCGCCCAGAACCTGCATGAGGACGCAGAGGCAGAGAAGTCCGACCGTCGCGATTGTCAGGGCTCGCACCTTCGAGTCTTTCATGCCGGAGCCATGCCCTCCATGAACTGCGAGCGTAGCTCGACTAGCATTGTGCGTTCCTTCCTGTCAACTGTGTTGCGGCCGATTCCATCAAGCTTGGGTCCCGTTCGAGATGTCAAGCCGACCGGCTATCAGCACTTAGCTCCCGGAGGAAGTGTGCGACACCTCAGAGCGCGGCCAGGACTTCAAGGACGGCCTGGTTCCACCCGATCGGTCCCGCGTTCGGCGCGAGAATGATGTTCGGAGCGCGAACCTCGGGATCGTGGGATCCATCCGGCTTCCGGACGAGAATCGGACGGTCCACCGCAAGCAACATCGAAAGATCGTTGACGCTGTCCCCCACGGCGACCGTGAGGAGCCGCTCACGGGTGGCGGCGGACCGCTGCCGGTACCGGTCGATCAGCAACCGGCAAGCCCGTCCTTTGTCGTTGTCTCCAGTAAGATGGTGGAAGAGGCCGCCGCTCGTACATCGCAGACCGCGTGCGGCGCTCTCGCGACGGACGTCCGCTATTCGATCGAGCTTGCGCTCGGTATGGGAGGAGGGCACCGGTGGCGCATCGATGAGAAACGGTTCGTCATATTCGCGTTGTTTCGCGAGCACGGCCTCCATCTCGCTCAACCCCGTCCGCCGAGCGATTTCCGACTCGGTCATATCTCCGAATCCCCTCAGCCGAATTCCGAGGGCTTGCTCAATGTCTTTCAAGCTGGCCCGCAATCGGGCATAGGGCATGCCCAACTCGACCACTTCGTATTCACCGCGCACCGTCGCCCCGTCTACCGGGCCGTCAAAATACCCTTTGGGTATGAAAATAGCGCCGCCGTTTTCGACGATGAAGGGATGATGATTGCACAGGCGGACGCGGATGGACTCGATCTCCGCGCGTGTCTTGCTTGAAACAAGAATGAGGGAAACCTCGCGCGCCCGGAGCTCGTTCAATGCCTCGCGGGCCGCTTCGAACGAGTAGGTCGCGGAATCAAGCAGGGTTCCGTCCAAATCAGTAAAGATGATCGTGGTCGGCGTCATGGTTTGGTCAACCCGGATCGGCCCGAACACTATAGCAGAGCGCGCAAGAGTTCTCCGGTGTAATCGGGTGGCTCAACCCAGCTTGCGCTCCCGTGCCTGCTTGAATAAGCTCCGCCGATCAGGCCACAATGTGGCCATCGCGGGGTTGCATCTTCCGAAGCGGAGGAATGCCGTGTCAGACTTTTTCCAAAACGGGGTCGTCACCGTGTTGCATCGGCTGGGGCGACCGAACCTGGATCGACTTGAAAAGGAGCTGGAACACTACAATACGGTGAACCCGATCGCATTGGTCCTGCCGTGCCTGTACGCTGAACTCGAAGGCCCGGCCCTGAAAGGGATCGTCGATCATCTGAAGCATGTGAACTATCTGAATGAGATCGTCGTGGTGCTTGGGCGGGCATCGGCGCTCGAGTTTCGACGCGCGAAGGAGTACTTCAAGGTCCTTCCGCAGGAGGTTCGCCTCGTCTGGATCGATGGGCCGCGCATTCAAGAGATCTTGCAGATGCTGGTGAGCCAAGAAATCGACATCGGCCTCCCCGGCAAGGGGCAGTCGTGCTGGATCGCGTTCGGGTATCTCTTGGCGCGCCACCGCAGCACGATGATCGCCCTGCACGACTGCGATATCGTCAGTTACACGCGCGAATACCTCGCCCGGCTCTGCTATCCACTGGCCAACCCCAACCTCGGCTACGAGTTTTGCAAGGGCTATTACAGCCGCGTGACCGACCGCCTCCACGGTCGTGTCACCCGGCTCTTCATCACGCCCCTCATCCGCAGTTTACAGCAACTCGTCGGCCCTCGGCCCCTGCTGGCGTTCTTGGACAGCTTCCGCTACCCGTTGGCGGGAGAGTTCGCCATGGTGCGCGATCTGGCGTGGATCAATCGCATCCCGGGCGACTGGGGTTTGGAGGTCGGAGTCTTGGCCGAAGTCCATCGGAATTGCGCGCTCCGGCGCATCTGCCAGGTGGACATCGCCGACGCCTATGAGCACAAGCATCAGGTCCTCTCGGCCGACGATCCCGAAAAGGGCTTGCTCAAGATGTCCGTGGACATCGCCAAGTCGCTGTTTCGGAATTTGGCCAACGACGGGGTCATTCTCTCGGAGGCGACGCTCAAGACAGTGTGGGCTGCGTATCTTCAATCAGCCCAAGAAGCGATTCGGCGATACGAGGACGATGCGGCGATCAACAGTCTCACGTTCGATCGGCATGAAGAGCGGACCGCTGTCGAGGCATTCCTGAAAGGGATCAAGCTGGCTTCCGAGGTGTTTCTGAAAGACCCGCTCGGAGTCCCCATGATTTCCAACTGGAGCCGGGTGGCAGCGGCGGTCCCGGACGTGTTCGATCGCCTCATCGAGGCGGTGGAGCAGGACCATCAGTGGAATCCGGCGATGGAGAGCCACCAAGGGTCCGCATGACCGATCGTTCGGTTGCCTTGACCGCTGAGACTGAGGCGCGAGTAGAGGCCATCGGCGAGGTGGATATCCTCGTCGGAATCCCGAGCTACAACAATGTCGAGACGATCGGGCACGTCGTCCGGGCCGTCAACGCGGGCTTGGCGAAATATTTCCCCGGCTCCCGTTCGGTCTTGGTCAACTCGGACGGCGGGTCATCGGATGGGACGCAAGAGGTCGTCGCTCGTGCGGTCGCGGACCTTGCAGCGTTGTTCATCGGCGACCGGCAAAGTCCCTTGCACAAGATCATCACGCCCTATCACGGCATTCCCGGAAAGGGCAGCGCGTTCCGGACCATCTTCGAGATCGCCCGCAGGCTGAACGCCAAGGCCTGTGCTGTGGTGGATTCCGATGTGCGCAGCATCACGCCCGAATGGATCGAACTGCTGCTCAGCCCCATCCTGGATGAAGGGTACGATTATGTCGCGCCGTATTATCTCCGGCACAAGTATGATGGGACGATCACCAACAGCATCGTGTACCCGCTTACCCGAGCGCTCTACGGCCAGCGCATCCGTCAGCCGATCGGCGGCGACTTCGGGTTTTCCGGGCGTCTGGCCGAACACTATTTGGACCAGCACGTCTGGGAATCGGAAGTCGCGCGGTTCGGGATCGACATCTGGATGACGACCGAGGCCATCGCCAGCGGGGCGCGGGTGTGTCAAAGCTTCCTGGGCGCGAAGATCCACAATCCGAAAGATCCGGCTTCGGATCTGGCCGCCATGTTGATGCAGGTGCTGGGCGCGGTGTTTGCCTTGATGGAAGTGCACGAGTCGATCTGGCCCAAGCTGCGAGGATCCAATCCCGTGAAGCTGTTCGGGTTCCAATATGAAGTCGGCGTGGAGCCGGTGCACGTCAGCGTTGACCGCATGATCGGCAGTTTTCGGCAGGGTCTGGTCGATCTCGGCGCCATCTGGGGCCAGATGCTGGCGCAGGACACCGTGGAGCGACTACGTGTCTTGTGGACGCACCAGCAGAAAGACTTCCGTATCCCCGATGATCTCTGGGGCAGGATCGTCTACGACACAACCGTGTCCTATCACCGCCGCGTCATGCCGCGCGAGCATCTTCTCAAGGCGTTTACCCCGTTGTACCTGGGTCGAACCGCGAGTTTCGTCCTGGACACCCAGGGATTGACAACCGCTGAAGCGGAGGGGCGCGTCGAGGCGCTCTGCCAGACCTTTGAAAAGCTGAAACCATATTTAATCGAACGCTGGCACGGGAAGGCCGACAGCCGTGAAAAAGCTAACAGCAAATAGCGAGCAGCTTGGAAGTACCGAACAGCTCCTCCGTGATTTGAGACTCCTTGGTCCTCTCCGAGCGCTATTCGCTGCTCGCTGTTCGCTCTCTGTTGCGGGCTGTTAGCCATCGGCTATCAGCTATTCGCTGCTTGCTGCCGGCTGCTCGCTGTTCGCTCCAAGAA
This sequence comes from Nitrospiraceae bacterium, assembly GCA_037446055.1. GTDB lineage: Bacteria > Nitrospirota > Nitrospiria > Nitrospirales > Nitrospiraceae > JBBIJI01. Next base: position 89,645 of record JBBIJI010000007.1, on the reverse strand, counting down.
GGGAAGGCGACCATGAAAGAGTTCTGGCAAACGGCCTTGTTGAGCCCCCTCGAAATCTTGGGCCGGCAGGTGTTGGAGGTGTTGCCCAATGTCCTGGCCATGTCTCTGATCCTGATCGGCGGACTGGTCGTGGCCTGGGCGGTCGGCCACCTCATTGAACGGCTGCTGCGCTTGGTCGGACTGGATCATCTCTCGAACCGTCTGGGTGTGAGCGCTGCCCTGCTCCGCGGAGGGGTCAAGACCGATCCCTCGCGCCTGGGCGGCCGAGGCGCTTACTGGATGGTCGTGATCTTCGCGTCCATGGCCGCATTGGGGGCCTTGAATCTCCAGCCCATCAACCAGTTCGCGAAGTCCTTCCTGGCGTACCTGCCCCATCTGTTCACCGCCGCCCTGATTCTTGTGGTCGGGTACCTGCTGTCGAATTTCGTCTCACAAGCGGTCCTCATCGCGGCCGTCAACGCCGGCCTGCCCCCTGCCCGCCTGATCGCGGCCTTTTCACGCTGGGGCGTGCAACTGGTCTCGATCGCCATGGCATTGGAGCAACTCGGCATCGCGCAAAACATCGTGGTCGTCGGATTCGGCATCACATTCGGCGCGGTGGCCCTTGCCGCATCGATCGCCTTCGGATTAGGCGCAAGGGATCTTGCCAGAGAGTATCTGGAGCGGCAATTGTCCACCCGGTCGCGCGAGCGTGCGCCTGACGATCTCAAACATTTATGAAACCGGTTCACTGCGCCCGCAGCCGGATTCCTCGATCGGTATGGCTGCTGATCTCCGCGAACCTGCTCCTTCCGTCGTGCCTGCCCAACGATGAGCATCCCGTTTCCACCGCCCCCACCGTCGTCGTCTTCAAACACGGCAAACTCTCGGGTGACCCGCAGATCCTCTCGAACATTCTCCATGATTTCGAGCAAGCGCATCCCGGCGTGACCGTGCGGGATGAGGTCCTGCCTTCTTCGACCGACCAGCAGCACCAGTTTTACGCAATCAATCTCGAAGGCAAGAGCGTGACGTTCGACCTGTTGGCGGTGGACGTCATTTGGGTGCAAGAATTCGCGAGGGCCGGCTGGATCCAGCCGGTGGACCGCGTGCTACCGGCCTCGGAGCGAGAGGCGTACGTGGCCGGCGCGATGGAGGCCGCCACTTTCGAAGGGCGGCTTTATGCAATCCCCTGGTACCTGGACGCCGGGATTCTCTACTATCGGCGCGATTTGCTGGATCGCTATAGTCTTCTCCCGCCGAAAACCTGGCCTGAACTCATGCGCATCACCCGCCTGATTCTCGACCGAGAACAGGACCCCGATCTGAAAGGATTTCTCTGGCAGGGCAAGCAGTACGAGGGGCTAATCTGTGTGGCGCTGGAGTTCATCCGCGGACGCGGAGGCAGTCTCCTGGACGACCACACCGCGGAGAGCGAAGCGGCCCTCGGGTTCATGCGCGCCCTCGTGAAGGACGGACTGTCCCCGTCCCTCGTGACGACGGCGGATGAAGAGGCGACAAGGCACCTCTTCGGTGCCGGGCGCGCCATCTTCATGCGGAACTGGCCCTACGCCTGGGCGCTATTTCAGGTAGAGAGTTCACCGGTCCGAAACAAGGTCGGCCTGGCCTCGTTACCCTCGTTTCCCGGCCATGAATCGGTCTCGACCCTCGGGGGCTGGATGCTGGCCGTTCCGCAACGGGCTCCCCATCCCCGTGAAGCCGTTGACCTCCTTCGGTATCTGTCTTCACCGGCAGGTCAAAAACGGATCGCGCTGGAGCTGGGCTACCTGCCCGCGCGGCGCGATCTCTACCGGGAGCCGTCCCTGCTCGAAGCCAAGCCCTGGCTCGCCGAGCTTGCGCCTGTGTTCCTCGGGGCCAAGCCCAGACCGGTCACCCCGTACTATCTGGTGATGTCACAGGTCCTGCAACCCGAGCTCAGCGCCGCAGTGGTCGGGCTGAAGACGCCTGGCGAAGCGCTCGCGTCAGCGCGACGGCAGATCGACCAGATGTGGGTTGCGCCATGATGGGTCACTCGCGCGCGCCCTCGTCCGCGGGGACGGGCGGCTCAAAACGGGCCTTCCCCGAATCCGCATGGGGGCTCTTGTTCGTGTCGCCGGCGCTCACGTTCGTCGGGGCCTTCGCCCTGACCCCGATCCTCGCTGCCGGCTGGCTGGGATTCCATCGATATCTGCCGATCTTCGATATCCGCGAGTTCGTCGGATTGGCCAATTACATCCGGTTGGCCGGGGACGACCGGTTCTGGGCTGCGTGCCGGACCACGCTCTACTTCACGGGCGTCACGGTGGCGGCCGAGCTGGTCCTCGGGCTCGGGCTCGCGCTGCTCCTCAATCGCGGTGTGCGCGGACGAGGTCGGGGCTCTGCCTGGGGGCGTGTCCTGATCCTGATTCCGTGGGCGATCCCCACCGTCGTCTCCGCACGCATGTGGGAATGGCTCTACCACGGCGAGTACGGGCTGCTGAACTATCTGCTGATGAGATCGGGCCTGCTCGCGGAGCCGATCAACTGGCTGGGCGATCCCGTGTGGGCGATCCACGCGGCAATTCTGATGGACATATGGAAGACTACTCCATTTGCCGCCCTGTTGTTACTGGCCGGCCTTCAAGCCATTCCACAGGAGTTGCACCTCGCCGCCCAAGTGGATGGGGCCGGCGCCTGGACGATGTTCCGCCGGATCACGCTGCCGTTGTTGCTTCCGATCATCGTGATCGTGCTGGTCTTCCGGACGATGGACGCCTTTCGAGTGTTCGACGCGGTCTACGTCTTGACCGGAGGGGGACCGGGCAATAGCACCGAAACCCTGTCCATTTATGCGTACAAGACGTTGTTTCAGACACTCCAGTTCGGCTACGGCTCGGCGCTGGCCGCAGCGATGTTCCTGATCGTGCTGATGCTCACGTTCGGCTACCTGCTCCTGCTGCGCGGGTACCTTCGGGAGATCTCGCGATGACGAGGCTCAGGCATCGCTCGCCGGTCGGTGCCGCCTGCCGCACCGCGGGGCCTCTGGCGCGGATCGCTCTGTTGACGAGCGCGGTGCTCTTCTGCATGGGCCCCGTCACGTGGCAGGCCATCACGTCTCTGAAACCGGATTCCGATCTCGTTCGCCTCCCGCCGATGCTCCCCGAACACCCGACTGGCGAACATTACTGGGCCGTGCTCGCACGAACCACACTCGGCCGCGAATTGCTCAACAGCGCCCTCGTGGCCGGTGCGAGCAGCGCGCTGGCCGTCGGCGTCGGGAGTCTCTGCGCTTTCGCGCTGGCCCGCTTGCCGCTGGGCGGAAAGCGCTGGATCTTGGGATTGGTGTTGGCCGTCTCCATGTTCCCGCCCATCGCCGTGATCAGTCCGCTGTATCTGCTCGTCCGGGCTCTCGGTCTGCGCGACACGGTGGGAGCCTTGATCCTCATCCACACGACTTATTCGTTGCCGTTGGCCGTCTGGATTCTCAGCAGCTTCTTCCGGCAGCTTCCGGTAGAACTCTACTGGGCGGCGCGAGTCGACGGCTGCACTCCCTTGAGCGCGCTGGTCCGGGTGATCGCTCCGCCGGCTCTACCCGGCGTCGCCGTCGCCGCCCTGCTTCTCTTCATCTACTCGTGGAATGAGTTTATGTTTGCGCTGACGCTGACGGCCACCGAGGCCTCGCGAACCGCCCCGGTGGTGCTTGCCTTGTTTCCCGGACTGCACGAAGTGCCCTGGGGTGATATGGCCGCGGCCTCGCTGATCGTCACGGCGCCCGTCGTGCTCCTGGCGGTCTTCTTCCAGGACTATATCGTGGCGGGGCTGACGGCGGGCAGCGTCAAAGGATGAAGTGAGCGGAATGTGACGATCTGGTGATTCGTTGATGGTGTGATGTGGAAGTTGTGTTGAGAATCGGCAAATCAACGAATCAATGAATCAACAAGTCAACCCATGGCGGAAGTCAGACTGGAAGGGATCACGAAGCGCTACGGGAAGACCGTCGTGATCGAATCGCTCAGCGTGACCGTGCGCGACGGCGAATTCTTCGTCCTCGTGGGACCGTCCGGCTGCGGCAAATCCACGTTACTGCATCTCCTGGCCGGGCTCGATTCACCCTCGTCAGGGAGCATCTTTTTCGACGGACAGGAGGTCACCGCGATTCCACCGGGCGAGCGCGATGTGGCCTTGGTGTTCCAGAGCTACGCCCTTTATCCGCATCTCACGGCTGCGGAGAATCTGGCCTTCCCGTTGAGGGTGCGGAAGCGGAAACTGACGCTGACGAACAGCGCGATCGATCGGGAAATCAGCCGCGTGGCCGAGATGCTGGGTCTGAACGCCTGCCTGGATCGAAAACCCTCTGAATTATCAGGAGGGCAGCGACAACGAGTGGCATTGGGCCGAGCCTTGATCCGGAAGCCCCGTGTATTTCTCATGGACGAACCCCTGTCCAATCTTGATGCGCAGTTGCGTGCATCGATGCGAGGGGAACTTCGCAGGCTCCACGAGAAGCTGCAGATCACCACAATCTACGTCACCCACGATCAAACGGAGGCCATGGCCCTGGGCGACAGGCTCGCCGTACTCGACCAAGGTCGGGTCCAACAAGTGGGCCAACCTCAGGAGATCTACGCCATGCCCGCCAACGTGTTCGTTGCCGGCTTTCTCGGTTATCCGCCCATGAACTTGCTTCAGGCACAGGTGGAAGGCGACATGTTCAGAGCGGGACCAATCCAACTCGCCAGACCGCATGAGGTGCCGGCATTCGACGACCACCATTCCGTAGTATTGGGGATCAGGCCGGAAGAGGTCATCGTCGGCCCTCCCGAGACAGTCGGCGGCAAAGACTCTGCAGCCGGTGTCATCCGTCTTCTTGAACCGTCCGGGGCCGCGATGTGGGTCACCGTGGACCTCCATGATGAGAATGGCTCAAGAACCGTCATAGGAACTGCACGATCCGGGTTCGCTCCCAAGATAGGGGACTCAGCCTCGGTTTCATTTAGCCGGGCGACCCTTCATCTGTTCGATTCCTCGACCGGCCAACGATTGGAGGCGGGATAATGGAGCAGGGACACAAGGCGATCCGGAACGGGCGTGGACAGAAATGGTACATCGGTTACTGGGTCTGGCCGTCGTATTCGTGAGTCTCACCGGGCGCCTCTCGCCGCTGGCCATATATCGGGCGGTACCCGAATCTGCACGTGCGGTCAATCGGGTTGAGGCTGAGATGCAGTCGTTGTTCATCGCTCGGGCGAAGCAGGGACAGCCGATTCACTTCACGGCAGGCTCGAACATCGCCGCGACGTTCGATTTCCGGACCAACGGCGGCGGCACCCGGCTCTTCGAGGACAAAGGACCGGCGTTTCCCAAGAGCTTTTACCCGCATTATTCATGACGGTTCGTCGCGAAAGCAGCGAATAGCGAATAGTAAGGAGCGCATAGCTCAAGAGGGCTTCGTTCTCTCTGGCTGTTCGCTGCTCGCTGTTCGCTATCAGCTACTCGCTGCTATTCGGACGCTATTCGCTCCTGTTCACTCGCTGTTCGCTACCAGCTATTCGCTCCTTGGCGATTGCAGCAGAAGCGGTCATGAATAATGCGGGTTAGCGGAGGGCGATCAGCCCCTGGGTAGAGGCGACAACTCTCGACGTGCCCGGTCGAGGGTCCGGTCAAACCAACTGCTCTCGGGATCCTGGCGATAGACGCTGGTGTTTTATGGCTACGTCCGGCCGATTTCGTCGCCCCCGCAGAGCATCGGGACGCCTCGCGAGAAGAACAGTAAGGTCAGGAACTTGCGTTTCTGGCATTCTCGTAAGGCGAGAATGTTCGGAGAGTCAGTCGGCGTCGTCTCGGTTCTGTTCTCCGTTCGCTTCATTGTGTTTGCGGCCGTCTCCCGATCGCCGACGTCGATTGCAGAACTTTTCAGACCAGAATGGAGGTGCTGCATGACTGCATCTTTGCTCGCGCGTTTCTTCGATCGATCGATCGATTGGCTCACGACTTCAGGGCTCCGCGTGCTCCTCATCGGGGTAGGACTGGTGATCCTGTTGTCACTGGTCAAGCGTGCGACGGCTCGGCTCAGGGCCCTATACGAAGGGAAACTTCCCAGCCCGGCGCAACTGAAACGGGCTGATACGTTGACGCACGTCGTGCGCGACGTGGCGCGCGTCGTCATTCTGGCCGTCGGCACCATGATGATGTTGTCGGAGGTCGGGATCGATCTCAAGCCGCTGTTGGCCGCCGCGGGTCTCGGCGGACTGGCGATCGGCTTCGGCGCGCAAAGCATGGTGAAGGACGTGATCTCCGGCTTTTTCATTTTGCTGGAGGATTCCGTTCGCGTGGGTGATGTCGTGGAAGTCGCCGGTGTCAGCGGGCTTGTGGAAGAGATCAGGCTCCGGGCGATCACCCTGCGCGACCTCTCCGGCAACGTCCATGTGGTCCCGAACGGGATCGTGGACAAGGTGAAGAACATGACGAAGTTCTATTCGTATTACGTCTTCGACGTCGGTGTCGCGTATCGAGAAGACGTGGATGAGGTGATGGCTGTCCTCCAGGAGATTGCCGCCGACCTGCAGGCAGATCCGAAATTCGCTTCGGACATTCTTGAGCCTCTCGAGATGCTGGGCGTCGACCAATTCACCGATTCCGCCGTGATGATCAAATGCCGGATCAAGACCAAACCGACGGAGCAATGGCGCATCGGGCGCGAGATGAACCGGAGGATCAAGAAGACCTTCGATGCCAAAGGGATCGAAATCCCCTTCCCCCATCGGACGATTTATTACGGAGAGCCGAAGAAGGAGTCGGCCCAGCCCGTGTAACGGTCTGTCGTCGCCCGGGTGCCCGTCGCCGGAGCACCCATTGCTCTTTTATCGCAACGGGTCCAAGGCAACGGGTCGCACGCTACGGGCGTAACGCGGTGAAATCCGCGCTGCGTGCAGCCGGAGCGGCGAGCACAGCAGGCCGGGTGCTTCCGTGCCGTCCAAGGTGGTTGACAGCGGGGCCCTTTTTGGTCTGCAATGCTCGTCGTGACAGAAGCTAGTGGCATGCAGCCGTAACGAACAGCCAGAATATAAGCTCTCGGCTGCTCGCTGCCAGCTATTCGCTCCCGGCGAATGCTGCACAAGCCTTCATGAACAGTGCGCGTGAGGGAACAGTGGGCTGGACCCAAACGGAAGGAGGGCAACGACGATGAAAAGCGGACTGGTAACGATGGCGCTGGCCGCAGCCCTAGTGGCAGCCGGCTGCGTCAGCACGGAGACCCACACGAAGACATTGGAAGAGCTGGATGCGGCGAAGAAGGCCGGGGCGGCAGCTCTGGAGGCCGCCAAGAAAGAAGCCGACGCGCGGATCAAGTCGCTCGAAGAAGAAAAGGGTAAGCTCGCGCAGGACCTCTCGGCGGAGCAGACGGCACATAGTCGGACGAGACAGGCGCTGGTCTCAGCCAATGAGAATTTGGATCGGGCGTTGCAGGCGCAGCGCCAGCGCGAAGAGGAGGCCAAACAGTTGCGGGAAGACAGCCGACAGGCACAGGTCCTGTCCGGAGAGCTGCGGCGGGAGCGCGATCTCTTGCGCGTCAAGTCGGACGATTTGGAACGGAAACTCCAGACGGTACAGGAGGAGCAGGCGGCTGCGGCCAAAGCGGCGCAGGAAGCCGGCCAACAGATGGCGGCGCTGGGCAAGGAAAAGGAGCAAGCAGCGGCGGCGTTGCGGGACGTTGAGACTCGCCTGCGCGACACGGAGACGAAATTACAGGTCGCCCAGAGCCAGATCGCCGCCCTCCAACAGGACAAGCAGAACCTCCTGGGCGGCACGACGACGGCGCAGGACGAAATCGCGCGCCTGCAAAAGCGGGTGGGTGAGCTGGAAACGGATGCTGCGCGGGTGAAGGACTTGGAGAAACAGGTGTCGGAGCGGGATCAGCAGATCGGCACCCTGCGGCAGGAAGCCGCGGACCGCAACGCCTTGGCCGTGAAAGCGACGCAGATGTCGGAAGAACTCGACAAAAGCAAGCAGCGCGTGGCGGCGCTCACCGGCGAGTTGGCCACGCTCGGTGAGGATGCGGCCCGCGTGAAGCAGGAGCGAGACCAACTGCAAGCGAAGGCGGAAGAAGCGGCAAAGCGCCTACAGGCTATCGAGGCCGAGAAAGTGAAACTCGAGCAGGAACGAAACCGGCTACAGGCGAAACTCGAAGATGAAGAAAAACGTCTGATGGCCGGCGAAGCGGAGAAGGCGAGACTCGAGCAGGAGCGAGCCGCGAAGGAGGCGGAGATCGCCCGCCTGACGCGTACGCACGAGGAGCTCACGCAGTCGCTCAAGAAAGAGATCGAACAGGGTGACATCAAGATCCGGCAGATACGCGACCGGCTGACGATCAACATGGTGGACCGAGTCCTGTTCGATTCCGGCCAGGCCCAGGTGAAACCGGCCGGCCTCAAGGTGCTAAAGCAGGTCAGCGACATACTGAAGAAGGTGACGGACAAGCAGATTCGCATCGAAGGACACACGGACAACGTGCCCATCGGGGCCAAGTTGAGAGAGAAGTTCCTCACCAATTGGGAACTTTCCACGGCCCGAGCGACCAGCGTGGTGCGGTATCTGATCGAGGAAGGCGGAGTGGATCGCGCCATGATCTCGGCGAGTGGCTATGCGGATACCAGGCCGGTCGAGACCAACGACACCGAATCCGGTAAGGCCGCGAATCGGCGCATCGAGATCGCCCTCTATCCGAAGGATCTACAGGACATCGCCGGGGGGATGCGCTGAGCAAGGCACGATTGCGGGACGGCCTGGCGCGCATTATTCATGAACGCTTTTACTGCAATCGCTGAAATGAGTAGCTGGTGGCGAACAGCGAGCAGCCGGTAGCAATGAAGCGAGCAGCAAATAGAGAGCAGCGAGTAGCCGGGAATGAAGGGCCTGCCTCTTTCTGGTTTCAGGCTATTCGCTCATGGATTCAAAGCTATTCGCTATTTGCTATCAGCTATTCGCATCTGTTCGAGAACTATGCGCTAGTTGCTATTCGCTGATTTCGTCACGAACCGTCATGAATAATGCGCGCTAGATTACCGCTCGATGGACCAGACGATCGAGCCTAGCAGCAGGTGTTGTTCCGGCACCAGTCCGATGACACCGGGGGCAATCTCTCCGCCCTTGAAAAATCCTCCTCTCGGGCCTGTGGACTCGTCATAGCGATACTCCAGCCGGAGCAGCGTGGTCTGCGAAGCGCGGGTCCACCTATATTCCACCGTGGTGGTGATCGCTTTCAGCAGTTGTTCGGCTCCTGTGATCCGCCCGTTCCGATCCCAATAAAACTCCGGACGCAGCGCCATGCTCCACGGGCCGCTCACGTGCCACTGGGCGAACAAGGCGCTTCCCATCCAGAAGGTGCGGGGATGGCCGAATTGTTCGGCGACGTTCTCCGTCCCGATGTCGTAAGCCGCTGCGATGGTGAAATGGCCGTCTCTCCACTCCATGATGCTGTCGGAGAAGAAGCGCCAGAAAGTCAGTGATGTGTCGGATTGATCGGGTCCGTAATAGACGTTCTCGATCATGGTCACCCGAGAAGTGGGTTTCCATCGCACCTGGGTGCCGAAGCTCGGATGATCGTTCACCTGCGACAGGTAGCTGTAACCGTTAATGACAGAGAGCCCGAGTTGCAGAGAAGCGCTCACCGGGTATTGCGCCCCGAGCCCGAACATAAAGTAGGGTCCGTTGTCTGCCATGTAGCTGCGCGTATAGTTCATGTTGTTCTTCGCGTAAAAGGATTGATATCCGATGTAGGCGTTGAAGAGGCCGGCCGTCAGGGACAGCCCGTTGCCGACCGGGGCCAGATACGAGACGTTGGCGCGCGAGAAGTGCCGCAGGGTGTCGGTGCCGCCGAGCGGCTTGTCGCGACCGGGAATCGTGGGTGGGACGAGCGCATCGGTATCGTGGCCGCCTTGGACGCCGAACTCCAACCCCCAAGGGGATTGCACGGTGGCATCTTTCTTGACGTACCCCATCGCCATGTTCGGGACCAGCTCATTGACGCGCGGCGTCGTGGTCTTACTCCGCCAGCGATGATTCTCCGGGAAGTTGAAGTCGACGGCGTAACTCAGATCCACCGTCCCTCCGTAGTGCCAAGCAGGCGGCGGCGCATCCTTGCCGTGTGCAGGTACGACGCGGAGGATGAGCACCACCAAGATTCCAACAGCGAAAATCATAAATCGCCGCCTCTCGTGCCGGAAGGAGGAGGGTCGGGGTTTCGCGAGAGTGAACTCAACGGCCAAATGCGAATGGCCGGCGCCTGGTAGGACTTGGGCAGGTACTGTTCCGGGATGGTCGTCTGATTTCCGTCCCGAATCTGCGTGTAGTGGGGGGACATAATTTCGACGCCGGCCTGGTTGAACGTGTCCTGGATGTTCTGGTGCAGCTCCGCGTAGATCTCGGCCATCTTGTTCGGCTGATCGGTATATGCGTTGATCTCGTATGTGACGTAAAAGTCGTTCAGGCTGGATTGCAGCACGAACGGCTCCGGGTGCCTGAGAATGTGGGCGGTTGCCTTGGCCGCGTCGATCAACAGCTTGTGGACCGCGCGCCAGGGCGCATCATAGCCGATGGTCACGCTGGTGTGGAGGATCAACCCGAGGTCCTTGGCGGACGAGCTGAAGTTGATGATGTGGCTGCCGAGGACCATCGCGTTGGGAATCGTGACATCCACGTTCTTGATCGTGCGCACGCGCGTTACCAGCAAGGTTTTCTCGGCCACGTCCCCGACCGTATCGGCGATCTTGACCCGATCCCCGATCTGGAAGGGCCGCATGTACGTCAGAATAACCCCCGCAACGATGTTGCTCACCGCTCCGGTGGAGCCCAAGGAAAACAGCACGCCCAAGAAGACCGAGATGCCGCGGAACGCCGGTGACTCGGAGCCGGGAATATAAGGGAAAATTGCGATGGCGGCGAAAACGATCACGAGGAAGCGGACGATCTTATAGGTCGGCTGGGCCCATTCCTGATAAAAACCGGGGAAGGTGATGGCCCCCCGCTCGATTCCGGCGAACAGGAGCGAGATCAACTTGATGATGAATCGGGTCACAATGACGATGACGGCGATCGAGATGACGTCGGGGACAAAAGCGGAGAAAGCAAGGCCGATGGCCTTGAGCGTCGAGAGGACCGCCTCGAGGAGCGTGGCGGAGAGGCCTCGCGTCCAGGGGAAGACCCCCAGGACGGTCGTCAGGTAGACGTAGAGCAGAAGCAGAACGACCAAGACGCGAACGGCTTTGGCCACCCCGATCAGGGCGCCGGCGATCTGGTCGGCTGACAAGAGTTCCACCCGTTGAACGGTGATCGGGCGAATGACCGTCCCTTTCCAGGCGCCGATCTTGGCGTAGAGTTTCGGGAAGGTTTTCTGGAATAAGATCAACAGGCCGATGAGAACGGCGGTATCCAACAACGCGAACAAGCCGTCGATGAGGAGTGCTCGAAGCGTGACCTGCTCTCGAGACTTCGTCAGAGCCTGTTGAATCCTCCGCGCATAGTCCTTCGCGGCGTCCTGTCGGCTCTTGCCCGTGGGTTGAGCATCGCGATCCGTAATCGTCATGATCACGGTCTCGCCGCAGATCAGCTCGTGGCCGAATTCTCTGTCGGCCACCGTGACCGGACAGAGACCGGCGAAGGGATCTTTGGCTAAGCGGGATAAGCGTTCCGTGATCGCTCGGGCTCGTTCCGACGGAGTGAAGGGGCCGAGCTTGTCGTACACCACGAAGAGCGTTTCATCGGCGAAGACTACCGGCGCGCCGGCAGGTTGGTCCTGGGCAGGACTCAACACGGGAACCGTTGGTTGTGCCCAAACGCCCGATATCCACAAGTTCCAACTGAGAGCGGCCATCGCGAACGTCCGTGCCATTTGCAGCGTCATACGCACCTCCGTCTGCAGTTCCATAGGTTAGGGTTTGCACGAGGGCGATGCAAGGACAATAGGACAGGGGCGGTCGCCGCATTGCACGTGGAAGATAGAGCCTGCATAATGCAAGGCCGGGTATGTGAAGGAGTTGCGACTTCGAATGGAACCGTTAAGCGTCGAAACAGTGCTTGGGCTGACCGGAGTGGTCATCCTCGTAGGCCTCGCTGGCGAGTTGGTCTTTCATCGTACCGGCATTCCCAGCGTGCTGTTCCTGATGGGATTGGGCGTTTTGCTGGGACCGGTGCTGCATCTCGCAGATGCGACCATGCTCACCGCGTTTGCACCCTACTTCGGAACTGTGGCGCTCCTGATCATTTTGTTCGACGGCGGGATCAATCTGCAGGTGATGAAGGTCCTGAAGGAGACCCCGCTTGCGCTGCTCTACTCACTCATCGTCTTTGCAGGGTCGGTCGCGACTGCCGCCGGCTATTACGTGTGGGTGCTCGATGGCCTGTGGCTGCCGGGTCTTCTCCTCGGCGCTATTCTCGGCGGCACGGCTGCGGCCATTATCCTACCGGTTGTGTCGAAGATGTCATCGGTCAGAGAGCCGCTCAAGGTGCTTGTGAGCCTCGATTCGGCCTTTTCGGAAGTGTTCGTGGTGGTCATCGCCCTCGCGCTCATGGGAGCGATGACGAGCGAGGGCCGTTCGGTCGGCGTCGTGCGGGATATCTTCCATGCGTTCTGGGACGCGTTGATGCTGGCGGTACTTGCGGGAGCTGCCTGGGCGCGATTGCTGGCCTGGCTGCAGGGGCAGGCGCTCTCGTACATGCTGACGCTCGCGGCGATCTTCGTCCTGTACTACATCGCGGAACTGCTCGGGGCCAACGGAGCGATCACCATCCTCTTATTCGGCCTCGTTCTCAGCAACATGGAATACCTGGTGGGTCGTCTGGCGCGCCCGATCCGCGCGTTTATCGGCTATGAATTGGATCAGGCCCAATTTGCCCTCGATACGTTTCTGAAGCGGATCAACGAAGAGCTCTCGTTCTTGGTGCGGACCTTCTTCTATGTGCTCCTCGGGCTGATCCTGGATTTTTCCGCGCTCTCCACGCAGGTGGCCGTCGCAGGGCTCGGACTGTTCGCGTCGCTCGTCGCGGTCCGCTGGATCATGACTGAGCTGATCGGTCGTACGGCAGGCGAATGGACCGGTCGAGAGCGGTTTTTTGTGGCCTCGATGTTTCCCCGGGGCGTGGCGACGGCCGTCATGGCGTTTCTGCCCACCGCCGTGGGGATTCCCGATACCGAGTCCTTCCCCATGTATGCGCTGACGGTCATTACGCTCGGGGTCCTAGGAATGACGGTCGCGCTCGCCATCCATCGACGATGGGCACCATCACTCCAGGTTCAGGTCGTTGCCTCACAACCGTCTTCGTCACAATAAGTCATAGCTTGCCGGCGAGAATCGCATGCGCCCGCTCGCTCGTTTCTTTGACGAGAATGCCCATTCTCGGGTGGGAGGGTTCGAGATCGACGGGAAGGTCGTAATGTCGGAGCCGTTCGCTCGCGGTGGGGCCGATGGAGGCGACGATCATGTTCTTGCAGGCGTCTGCGAATTGAGCGGCCTTTCCTTCCTGTGCGAGGAGCTGCATCACGTGGTCGATCTGTGCGGCGTTGGTCACGAGCAGCACTTGCGCACGGCCCGCGAGAATCTCGTGTAACACGTCGATCAACGGCCCCGTGTCTGCCGGGAGCGACCAGCGGTATACCGGCACGCGCGTCACGTGGGCGCCGCGTTGCCGGAGCGCCTGGAGCAGATCGGGATTCGACACGCCGTATTCCTGGACCGCGATGCGGACTTCGATGAGCGACCCGCGCTCATCGAGGGTCTGCACGATGTCCTTCCAGGTGTTCGGTTCAGGGACCGTGATCGACGCTGTGAGGCCGAGATCTTTGAGCGCCGCGACCGGCTTCGGACCGCGGGCGACTAAGGTGGTGCGGGCGAGGGCGTTCTTAACGGCCTCCAGCGGGTGTCGTGTCTGGAGAATCTCAATCAGCGTCCTCGTGCCGACTCCGGTGAGGAGAATGACCATCTCGAAATGGCCGGCCATGAGCCGCTCGCCGAACTGCAGGGCTTCAGTATTGTTGTCGAGCGGTACCTCGCGCAGAGCCGGCGCCACGAGCGGCTCGCCCCCATAGCGACGGATCAGGCCGACCATTTCCTCCGACATCCGGCTCTCGAACGCCACGACGCGGAGGCCCTGGAAGTGTGATTTGGTGATCTGGTGAGTTGGTGAAGTCATGAGTGTTGAATGTATGATCGGGCGATTCGGTGTTCTGGCAAAGTCCTACGCCTCAATAGGCTTCTCAGCGGAAAAGACTTCAATTCTAGAAACTTCGAGCTTTGACCGTCTTGCGAGCTTTTGAAAATATTGCCAGAAGCTCGTTTGCCTCCTTCGCGATCGGCTGGATTTCTTCAATTGCGACAAGCCCGGCTTCTTCAAGGAGTTCGCACCAGAACAAGGTCTCGTCCGCTTCTTCAACGACAGTTCCAAGCTTTGCGATGAACTCGGCTCTCGATCGCCCTCGGCACGCTGCTCGATAGTTGGCGGCGACAGCCGTTCCCGCCCGGAGCAACTGATCACCGATGACCCTGGCTTCTCTTCCATTTGTGAGTCGCTGAGAAAGTTTCACTATAAGAAGGGCGAAGCGCTTTGTCCGCTGCCTCAAAGCTTCTGCTCCGTCTCGCGCCATACTTCAGCACTTCACCAGATCACGAGATCGCCAAATCCTACTTTGCCACCGCGTCCATGGCGCACCGAAAGCCCGTCGATTCGTTCCGGATGCTCGGATCGCTTTCGACGCGGGTGAAGATGCGGACCATCGGGGTTTCGACCTGCCAACCGGAACTGCGCAGCACTTTCCCTTTGCCGGTCGCGGGACCTTTCGGGTTTTTCGCCGGGCTCTTCTCGTAGTAGGTCGCGTCGTACCAGTCGTCGACCCATTCCCACACGTTGCCCGCCATGTCGTACGCGCCGTAGGGACTCTTGCCGGCTTCGTAGCTGCCGACCGGCATCAACGTTTTTTCGCCGATCCATTGCTGGTTGTAGTTCAGGTGCTTGGCGGTCGGTTCGACATTGCCCCACGGGAAGCGCCAGTCGTTGTTCCCCTTTGCCGCCTTTTCCCACTCGGCTTCAGTCGGCAGTCGCCTGCCGGCCCATCTGCAATAGGCATCGGCGTCGTGCCAGTCCACATTCACGACCGGCCGATTGATCAGAGATTCGGGAATGGCGACACCTTGCCAGAGGTTCCGCGTCGGGTTTTTGGGGTTCTGTGGGACGCGGTGATTCGTCGCTTTGACGAATTCCAAATAGCGCCCATTGGTTACCTCGTACTTATCGATGTAGAAGGCGTCGAGCTCGACCACGTGGCGCGGGTACTCGTCCCGCCCCCCGTCACGGTCGCCCGGAGGCACGCCCATCGGGAAGGGCCCGGCGGGGACCAGCACCATCGGCGCCCCATCTTTTGCCGTCAGCTCTTTGGGTAAGCCTCCCGCTTTCTCGCTTGCGTGTACCGGCGATACACAGGTGATCGATAGGAACAGGCTCATGAACAACAGCCACAGCATGGATCACACTCCTTCTTCTAGTGGGTACGGGAGGGGAGTTGGTTCGGGCCCCCTCCCGTGTCGAGCAGCGCTCGACCTCGTCGATACAAATCACCGCCGGCATCGTAGCATAGACACTGAAGGCGGCGACAGGCAGGCCTCCGGGATTTTCGATTGACGACGGCCCAAAGCCTTCATAGTATTACCGTGTCGCTCAATATCATACGAGGAGATCATGGCTGCGCCCTTGCACCGAGGACTTCGGCATCTCGCCCTCCGCGTGACTGACATCCGTCGCTCTCGGGCGTTCTATGAGCAGGTACTCGACATGAAAGTCGTGTGGGAGCCCGACCCGGACAATATCTACTTCAGCTCGGGCTGTGACAATCTGGCGTTGCACCGGCTTTCGCCGACCGAACGCGGCCGTCCGGCTCCGGCGCAAGCCCAGCCTCTCGACCACTTCGGGATCATTCTTGACTCCCCGCAAGCGGTGGATCGCTTCTACGGACAGGTGCAGGAGCGGCTCGCGGAGTACGGGACGACGATCGTCAAACCGCCCAAGCCTCACCGAGACGGCAGCTATTCGTTCTATTTTTCCGATCCGGACGGCAATGTGATTCAAGCCCTCTACGAGCCGACGATCAGCAAACTCAGGTGGAACGTGACGGATGACCAGTGACGAGTAACCAGGTGAAAGATATGTGGAAGCAACCGTTACGGGCATCACGTGTCACGCGTCGCGTGTTACGCTCATGAAGATTTGGGACAATCTGCCTCGCGACCAATACGTCACGCTGGCACCTTGGGCGTGGGTGCTACTGGAGAGCGCCCAGGCGCCGGGGCCGTTCCCTTTCGTGGGCGGGGTCGCGCCGGAAGTCGCGGCTGCGCTGCATGAGGCCCACACGGACCTGCAAAGTTGCGTCGACACGGCGATCAGCGACATTTTCGCCCGGCGCGCCTCGCTGGACGATCCCCATCTGCGCCGTCGCCTGGAGGACGCCTACGCCGAACTGGTTCGCTCGCGCCCACACCTGGCCAGACAGATCCGCTGCGGCCGCAACCCCGATGGAAGCTTCCTGTGGGAGTTCTCGTTTGACCCGACCAAATCCGCGACGGTCACGAACGCTGGTTTGCGGATTTTTCATGCGGTGAAACGGCAGACCATCCCGTTGCAGTTCGAGCGTCCGCTGGGCCCTGCCGTGGGCAAGCTGTTGGGTCTGCTGGACGGCACTCATCAAGCCGGAGAGCTGCGGACGGTCGTCTCTTCGCTCGGCCGGGACGCCGAGCTGACCTTGACACGGCTCATAGAATTACTGCTGCAACAGGACTGCCTCGTGCGTGCGACAAAGTCGACCGTGCGAAGCAGTTGGCTCGAGGCCACCCGGGACCGTGATACCATTCACCTCGGCCATGCGGCTCTGATGTACCGTCAGCGGGACCGGTTTCTGCTCTTCGATCCCTGGCTCATGCCGTGGTTCGCGGAGTCGCCAATACCGTCTCTCTGGGTGTCGCTGCTGCCCAAGCCCGCGGCCATATTTCTCACGCACGATCATGACGACCACGTCGACCCGCGCACGCTGCTGCACGTGCCGAAGGACACGCCGATCGTCGTGCCCAGCCGCCGGAACCGCAAAAAATGGTTCTACGATTATCTCTCGCTGATGCGCGAGATGGGCTTCGGCCATGTGATCGAGCTCGCCCATGGCGAGGTTTGGCACTTCGAAGGCGGCGCGGTGGAAGCCGTCCCGTTCTTCGGAGAGGATCCCTGCGATCTTGAAATGCCCCGCAACTGCTATCTCATCCACGATCGTGGGTACAACGTCTTGGTGCATGCGGACAGTGGACCGACGAACAGCGGGCGGTCGGCGATCAAAGACGGAGTCATCCAAGGGCTGGTCGATCGTCACGGTCCGCTGTCTCTCGTGTTGGCCTCCCAGCAGCAGCTCAAAGAGCTGCGGACCTTCGCGGCGCATGCGCCCCTGGCCCATCCGGGAACCTGGTTGGATGTCGGAGAGAACGGATTCCTGACCAACAGTTATCTGGCGGAGCTCTGCGCCACGGCGAAGGCCAAGCTGTTCGTCTCTTATGCGACGGGAGGCGCGGACTGGTATCCCGATCACCTGTCCTTCATGTTCAGCGGCCGGAACCCGGCTCGGACGGCGCTTTTGACGGCCACCTGGGAGCCGCCTGAAAACTTGAAAGAGCTTCTCGCTCCGCACGGCTGCGGGTATCATTACACCCGCGCGTTGGATCTGTTTCGACCGGCAGCGGACGGCCGAGTTGAGATCCATTCGGTGGCTGAGCGACTGTCTCCGATGGTCTTATATCAGCTCGACCACGGCCCTCCGCCGCTATAAGCTTGGTGGGGTGGGTGCGCATGAAGTTGGAACGAAACCTCTCGAAGGAGATTCGTCGATGAGCGCGAGCCTGTCGAAGCCGTCCCTCATCCTGGTCACGGGTGCGGCCGGCTTTATCGGCTTCCATGTGGCCAAGCGACTCTTGGAGCGGGGCGACATCGTCCTCGGTCTGGACAACATGAACGCCTATTACGAGGTGCGGTTGAAGGAAGCCCGCCTCGCCCAACTGACGCCGCACGAACGCTTTCAGTTCGTCAAGCTGGACTTGGCGGACCGCGACGGGGTGCGCAAACTGTTCGCCGAGCATGCCATCCGCCGTGTTGTGCATCTTGCGGCCCAGGCCGGGGTCCGCTACTCACTCGTGAACCCGCATGCCTACACCGACAGCAACATCGAAGGGTTCATGAATATCCTTGAAGGCTGCCGTCACGCGAAGGTCGAGCACCTCGTCTATGCCTCCTCGAGCTCGGTCTACGGGGGGAACACCCGCATGCCGTTCTCGATCCACGACAACGTCGACCATCCGGTGTCCCTCTACGCGGCCACGAAGAAGGCCAATGAGTTGATGGCGCACTGTTACGCGCACCTCTATAAGATTCCCTGCACGGGCTTGCGCTTCTTTACGGTCTATGGTCCTTGGGGGCGGCCTGACATGGCGATGTTCATCTTTACCAAAGCCATTCTCGAAGGCCGGCCGATCGAGGTCTACAACGAAGGAAAGATGCAGCGGGATTTCACGTACATCGACGACATCGTCGAAGGGGTGATTCGCACACTCGATCACATCGCCAAGCCCAATCCGCGTTGGTCGGGAGACACGCCCGATCCGGGCACCAGCTCGGCGCCGTCGCGCGTGTACAACATCGGCAATCACCAGCCGGTCGAGCTGCTGAAATTTATCGCAGTGCTGGAACAGGCGATCGGGAAGAAAGCGGAGAAGAAGTTGATGCCCCTGCAGCCGGGGGATGTGCCCGCCACCTATGCCGACGTGGATGACCTGATCCGCGACGTCGGCTTCAAGCCCTCCACGCCCATCGAAGTCGGCATCCCGCGCTTCGTCCAGTGGTACCGGGAATTCTACAAAGTGTAAGCAGAAGAATCCTCGGCTGATTAATGGACGAAAGCCGGGCTGTACTGCTTCCGGTTAGGGCCAGAGCCGTTTGGGTCCGCCGTAAGCCTCTCCTTCGCTTGGCTGCGGAACTCGTTCCGTCCCTGCGATCTCACGAACGGAACTTCGGACAGTCCTCGCCGCCCGCCTTCAGCGGGCCGCTTCGGCTCGGCAACGGCCGGATCACCAAACGGCTCTGATGCCCGCTCCAGCAGTTCAGCCCGGCTGCTGAGAGATATTTTGGAGAAGCGCCCACCTCCTCGCATCCGCTCCGTCTGAAACCAGTCAAGCAAGTTTAGGCCGCCACTGCCGTACTTGGTGAAATCGAGGTGGCCTCTGTGCTCTCATCCGCCAGAAAGAGGCCGCGGGCCAATAGGGTGATAGGCCGCCAGGGTGGCGGGGTTCCATGGAAAGAACCACGTTGACACCCTCTCGTATTTCACGGACAATTCGGCAGATTTTGCGCGTTTCGGGATGAGGCACCACACGAGATAGGCCGCCAGAAGGCGCAGTGCCTCAGCGGCTCACTCAATAGTTAGCCGTCGTCATAGTCGATGGACGAGGCACGGAATCAACGATGGGTTGGCGGTTCCTTCGCTTTGGCGATGTTCGAGAAATTCATGGTCCCTGTCGCGCAGCAGCTAGGCAGGCTTGATTGCCAGCTTCTCGCAGAAGACCAACGCTATATGGCTCTGTCCCAAGACAACCGAGAAACGATTGAAGAGGCCATTCGGTTCGACCATCAGTTGACGATGTCATACCTCTGGGTTCTTGGGGCATACGAACTCGTGCGTACCGTTGATCAACGCGCACGAGACAACCTGGCGCTTCTCGGATCAGACCAGCGTGACGCAATCACCCAAGTGAAACAGCGGTTCGCTCGACTGCGGGTCCCATTGGCGAAGATGGAGCCCGCGGCCGCTTTCCGCGATACGGATACTGCGATCGCTTACTCGGCCCTCGTGCGCGATCACGGCATTGGGTGGTTGATCGGATCGACTGGCATCACGCGAAAGGAGCTCGCGGATGATCTGCTTGCTTTACTGGACAAACTCCGCGGCGCCACGCCACCAGCAGTCCCCGACGCCGGCTAACCCCGCGTTCGAGCGGACGGCCGCAAGCGCGCTTCGCTTGCTTGTGGTGCCCTCCTCGCTACGCTCGTCGGCGGCCGCTCAACGCGAGCGTTAGACACACCTGTGCCCCTTCCGCTATACTTCTGTTAACTCATATCCGAGGACGGCATGGCTCTTACGAAACCTCTCATCACGCGCTCTGACAAGGTTATGAGCGGGGCAGTCGTATTCGCTGGCACCAGGGTTCCGGTCCAGACTCTCCTCGACTACCTCGAGGAAGGGGACACCCTCGACCATTTCCTAGAGGACTTCCCAACAGTGAGCCGCGAGCACGCGGTAGCTGTACTGGAACTGGCCAAGGAATCAGTGTTGGCGCATGCGGATTCTGCTTGACGAGTGCGTCCCTTTCCGACTCCGCCGCGAACTTCCGGACCACGAGGTTCGGTCCGTTCCAGAAATGGGCTGGGTCTCCGAAGAGAACGGGGCGCTTCTTGCCCTCGCCTCGGGCAAGTTCGATGTGTTTGTCACGACCGACCAACGCCTGAGCTACCAGCAGGCCGTTTCCAAGTTCGCTATCGCCGTTGTCGTTCTTGTGGCTCGGCGTAACAAGCTCGAGTTCCTGCGGCCACTTCTTCCCGAGCTGCGGCGTGTGCTTGCCGAGGTCAAGCCCGGTGAGGTTCGCAGGGTGGGTGCCTAACTTCTACATGCAGGCGATGGTGTCCAGCGGGACCGCTGCCCACACACAAGGTTGGGCCTGGTCCACCGCACCTGATGCAGAGCGATGGGCCAACGCTCGCGGCCTGCGGCACGCTCGCAGTCGGCCCATCGGAGCGGCGGCTCTCGCGAGCCGCGTGATCGGGCCGCTCGCGCGGCCCATCACGCGGCTAGAATTGACGACCGCGTAGGCAAGCAAGCTTGCCACGCGCTCGCGGCTCAGCCGCCGCTCCGTTATCCATGTCTGAAGTGATGGACGAACAGGTACTACGCGATTTACTTTTGCGCGTGACAATTGGAGGTAGGCTACTTTCGCGAGCAGCTGTGTCAACGTAGGATGGAATCAAAGGGGGCTGCGGAGACCTCGAAGTGCACTGGTTCTGCGAGGGTTGCCTGGGTGATCCCCAACTGCGCGCGTCCAACAGTACCAATGCTCCTTCCGAGCTTGCTCGCCTGTTCCCTTTCTGTGACTGCCACCCGCGTTGGCTCTACTGCGGCCGTCGAGGGAGCACCGTCCTTAAGTTACAGATCTGATTAACTGAGGTGCGGCCTCCTGGAGCAAAGAGCCAATGCGGGTGGCAGTCCACCAACCTCTTGTGTGCGCGGTGCGCGAGCACCAGGGATCACCCAGGCTGCCTTTTCTGACCTCATAACGCTGTGATGGATAACGGTCTGCTGAACAGCCGTTCAAGCGTATAAGAACCGGCAACGGGACCGCGTAACGACGGCACGACTGTCTTTTACGGGCAGCCGACCGGCACGAAGCCCGTACCGAAAATTCTGGAGAGCGCCAGCCAGCGCGCGTTGTCATAGAACGAGTAGCTCGGCGCGCCGAGCGTGCTGCCTGACGGGTTGCTCCCATAAGAAGGATCGGACCCGAAGAAAAATCCCCCTCGCGTCTTCTGAACGAGCTGAATCCATTCGTGGTACATCGAGCAGACCTCGGCTTGGACCGATCCCGAAGAGCTCAAGCTCGCATGCCATTCCCTCGCCCAATTGGGAACTTGACGGTTGGAAGCGGCAGCCGGCGGATCGTGCTCTGTAATGGGTGGGACGTCCATGCTGTGCCAGGTCGGTTCATGTGCGCGCGTAATCGTCGGCATGTGATCAAGCGAGGGGACGGTCGAGATCGGCTTTAACTGCATCAGTCGGCAACCCGGCCGCTCTTTGTTCGTATAGAGAACTTCTCCATCGGCTTGGAGACACATCCACATACGAGAAGGATCCGGCGTGGGAGAGGAGTCTGCGAGGACGGGACCGGACACGAAGAATGCCAGAGCCGCCGTGACGATCATGCTGTGACGCCGCCCCATAGAGCACCTCCGGTTGAGGAGCACCTTCAGGAAATCTAAAACAACTCCCGTTTATCCTATCGCCCGATGGTGTGCACAAGCTACGGGAGCCGCGGCCTCGATGTCTATGCCGCTTAGGAGGGGGAAAAAGGCCGCTCAGCTTGGTTCGAGTGGTGACGAGCATCGGTCCGCCATCAATCTGTGGAGACGCTCCATAGTCAGCTCAGCCAAATTGGAGACGATGAGATCCGCTTCTCTCAACTGTTGAGCAGGGTAGGTCGTGGACAACGCGACCACGCGCATGCCGGCCCGGTGAGCCGACTGAATGCCCGCGCGCGAGTCTTCGATCACCACACACTGGTCGGCTCTGATCAGCGGCGGTCTGGGCTCCACAGCGTTGAGCAATTTCAGGGTGTGCAGATAGATCGCCGGGTCCGGTTTGCCGACCGGAACGT
Organism: Nitrospiraceae bacterium; assembly: GCA_037446055.1. Taxonomy (GTDB): domain Bacteria; phylum Nitrospirota; class Nitrospiria; order Nitrospirales; family Nitrospiraceae; genus JBBIJI01. The sequence goes on along the minus strand of JBBIJI010000007.1, from coordinate 67,203 downwards.
CGTCGGCCGCAACGATGACGTCGAAGTCCCCTTCGATCGGTGTGCCGCGCAAGGCATAGTCGATCTGTTCGCGCCAGCCGCCTGACGCGATGGCCAACCGGTAGCGCCCCGCTGCCTGCTTGACAAACGGCACCACGCCGGGGAACAACTCCGGCTTGTGCGTAGCCGTGTAGTTCTGGAACAAGGCCGCTTTCCTGTCGATAATGCTTTGCAGACGGTTTCGATCAACCGACCCCGCCTTCTTCTGGAGCAACAGCTCGGCGCACATCCGCTCATCCATGCCGAGATAGGGACCGTAGTAGTCCTCCTTCGTCAGCGTGAGTCCATGTTCGCGGAGCGCCTCCTGAAAGCAGAGGAGGTGAGGCGTTTCGTCATCGGCCAGTACGCCGTTGAAGTCGAAGATGATGGCACGCAGGTGTGACGGCATGGCCACTAACGCGCATTATTCATGAACGGTTCTACTGCAATTGCAGATTCGCTGCTGCGACAGGGCTGCGTGCGGACTTTCGGCACGCAGCCGGGCGGGCTCGCCGCTCGGTCGGTCAACATACTGTTTCAAGTATGCCTCCCTTCCTCGCGGCTCCACGCGCCCGTCTCGCACGCGACTCTGCAATTTCGTGACGAACCGTCATGAATAATGCGCGCTAACGCCCCGGGTCGGGGTACTCTATCGGACCCGAAGGAACAGGACAAGCGCCAAGCGCTTGTCCAATGCGCAAGCCTAGGGTATCCTCCGCTCACGACCTGTGAAAGGGGAGGCGTGAGATTTCAGACGTCAGAGCGGAGTTCTCAGTAAACAGTTTTCAGTTGTCAGCGCCGGAAATTGAGAACTGAAGACTGATAACTGACAACTCTCTGCGAACGACGATTCACGCGCGAAATGTCGTATCCCTCACGTCTGAAGACGGTTCTATTATGAGTGATTACAACGTCCTCGGCGATCTGCTCGTACTGTTCGTGGTGTCGATCGCCGTCGTTTTCGTCTTCCACAAGTTTCGGATGCCCTCCATCGCAGGATTCCTCGCTGCGGGTGCCTTGATCGGGCCGCAAGGGTTCCATCTCGTTCCGGACACGACCCAAGTGCAGGTCTTGGCGGAAATCGGGGTGGTGCTGCTGTTGTTCACCATCGGGATCGAGTTCTCGATGGTGCAACTCACGTCGGCGCGCCGTCTTTTGCTCGTCGGCGCGCCGCTCCAAGTGGGCGGCGTGGTGATCATCACGACGCTCTTGGCGGCATCGACGGGGCTCCCTGTGCGACAGGGGATCTTTTGGGGTTGCCTGCTTTCGCTCAGCAGCACCGCAATCGTGCTGAAGGCTCTAGCCAACCGAGGGGATACCGATTCAATCCACGGTCGCGCCACGGTCGGTATTCTGATCTTCCAGGATCTTGCCGTGGTACCGATGATGCTGCTCACCCCGATTCTGGCCAATCCCCTGGAGGACGCGGTTACGGTGCTAGTGACAACCTTCGTGAAATCTTTCCTGGTCGTCGGGGGGATCGTCCTGGCCGCTTGGTACCTGGTGCCCAAGTTGCTCGAACACATCGTGCGGAGCCGCAGTCGTGAACTCTTTCTCCTCACCATCATCGTGCTCTGTCTGGGGATCGCCTGGCTGACCTCGCTGGGGGGCTTGTCGCTTGCGCTCGGGGCCTTCATCGCGGGCCTCGTGATTTCCGAGTCCGAATACAGCCATCAGGCCATGGCCGAAGTGCTGCCCTTCCGCGACAGTTTCAACAGCCTTTTTTTCGTGTCGGTGGGCATGTTGATGGATCTTCGTGTCCTGGTCGAGCATCCGCTCTTAGTGGTGGATCTGTTGTTCGTGGTCCTGGTGCTGAAGGCTCTGACCGCCGCGGGCGCCGTATTTCTGTCGGGCGCGCCGCCGCGTTCCGCCGTCATGGCCGGGATTGCCTTGTCGCAAGTCGGGGAATTCAGCTTTATCCTGGCGCAGCAGGGTCTCGAGACCAAGCTCCTGACGGGAGACCTCTACCAGGTCTTCCTGGCCGTCTCGGTGTTGTCCATGATGATCACCCCCTTTCTTATCCAGTGGTCCCCCCATGTAGCCAAACGGGCGGAGGCGTTGCAGCGTCTCCACCGTTGGCTGCCGGGACGGACCACGGCGCACATGGCCGAAGTCGAGGGGCATCATCTCAAGATCAAAGACCATGTCGTGATCGTGGGCTACGGCTTGAACGGTCGCAACCTGGCACGGGTGTTGGGGGAGACGGAGATTCCGTACGTGGCGCTCGATCTGGACGGTGACACGGTCCGGCGGGAAGCCAAGCACGGGGTCCCTATCTACTACGGCGATGCGACCAATCAGAACGTGCTGCATCACGTGCACCTGGAAGACGCCCGCGTGCTCGTGGTGGCAGTGTCGGACCCATTTTCGGCGCGGCGGATCGTCCAGGTAGCGCGGGGCGTGAATCCCAAGCTCCACATCGTGGTACGCACTCGCTACCTGCGCGAGTTGGAAGAGTTGCACCAACTGGGGGCGGACGACGTTGTCCCGGAAGAATTCGAGACCTCGATCGAAATCTTCGCTCTGGTCCTCAGGACCTACGGCATGCCGCCGGAATTCGTGTCTCGCAAGGCCGAACAGGTTCGGCGGGAAGGCTACGCTCTCTTGAGACGCAGTGAGCTGCCGGAGCTGGCGCACCACCTGCGCGGGGGAACGCTGGCCGATGTGGAGGTCGAAACCTGCCGAATCGAGGAGGATTCGCCCGCGGTGGGAAAGTCTTTGGCTGAGCTTTCCATCAGGCCGATGACCGGCGCCTCCGTGATCGCCTTGACGCGGGAGGGCACGACCCAATCGAACCCTTCAGAGAAGGTCAGTCTCCAGGCCGGAGACGTGGTCGTGCTGCTGGGCTCGCGCGCTCAGATCAGACGGGCGATGGGCCTGCTGATGGATTCGGACGCCGAATAGGCGTGAGTAGCCATATCGGTCGAGCTGACGCTCGACACGGGAGGGGGCCCGAACCACCTCCCCTCCCGTACCCACTAGCTACGCCAGCGGAGGGTGACCGGACCTTTCAGTGGATGATCCAGCGGCTGTCCCGTCTGGACCGACGTCAGGTAGGCCGCTTTCAGCTTGTAGTACCACTTGGCTGGGGTATCGGCGTCATCGAGAAGCATCATCGCCGGCTTGTAGCGAAGCCCCTGAGCTTGGCGCTCCATCGCTCGCTTGTCCTGGTTCAAGAACGTGCGGGCGAAGAAGCGGAACAGTGTTTTCGTGAACGGCACCCAACGAAAACAATTCCATGCCGCGCAGAAATCGATCCGGCATTGCTGGTCCGTGATCGGCGTCACGGTGGCCCGGGTCGAGACGAAGAGACTGCCGCATTGCACGAATTCGAACCGTTGATTGGGCAGCACGAAATCGATCGTGGTCGTCAACGGTCCTCCGCCAAACAGGTTCACCAGCTTGTATGGTCCGCTGTTCTTCGACGGTGCATGGGCGACCATGCGAAATCCGTTCGGGATCGGCTCGAAGGTCTTGGCCTTCTCATGCGCGCCGGCAGGGGTGCGCCACCAGGAGCTCTGATGGACGAAGGGGCCGTGGGCCGGATCCATCAGGCCGACGATGCCGTCGTCGATCGTGCAATCCAAGAGGGTCGAAATCTGCAGCATGCGATAGGGCCTCGATGGGAGAGGCAGGCGGGGAATCTCGGGCACCGGTCGTCCATCCTGCTGCGGATCGGGAATGAACACCCAGAGATAGTCATCCCTGTCCTGGCAGGGATAGGTGGTGACGCCGATCTTGTTCGCCTCGATTGCGGAGCCGTTCACCAGTGAAGGAATTTCCCGACAGCGTCCTCCGAGATCGAACCGCCAGCCGTGATAGGCGCATTCCACGCAGGATCCATCGAACCGGCCGAACGAAAGGGGCATGGACCGGTGGGGACAAATATCCCGCAGCGCCGCCGGTCGGCCTTCTCGATCCCGACACAGTAAGAGGGGAAGTCCCAAACGAACGGCCGGTCGCATGGTGCCGGGACGCAGTTCGCGGCTGGTGCCGGCCGGGTACCAGAAGCCGAGCAGCGGAGCGCTCCTGGAAGGCTTGAGCTCGGTAATCACGTCGCTGTTCATGTGAAGGGATGACGAACCGGAAGGCTATGGCCGGCCGCACATGCCTGCCCGTGCGGGACTATATCGACCCGCCCAAGGAAGGTCAAGCGGCGGAGTGGTTGCCTTGACAAGAAAAAGAAGCCCATAAGATACTAGTCCGAGTTTATTGCTCTCGAACAATCGTCGTTCGCAGTCCCGGGGGAGGGCTGCGAGGAAGAGGTGTTGTTATGAACACGACACAAATTGATCCGGCTGCGGCATTGGCTGAATTGCAGGAGACGAAACCCGACAAAGTGACCATCGTGCTATTGAGCGGAGACCTTGACCGTGCGATGGCGGCGTTCATCATCGCGACGGGGGCTGCGGCGATGGGCATGCAGGTCACGATGTTCTTTACCTTTTGGGGGTTGAACACCATCCGGCGGAAGGGGGCTACCAGCTCCGCCTCCGATTGGCTCCGGCGGATGTTCGGCTTTTTGAACAGAGGCGGTGCGGAAAACCTTCCCCTCTCTCGGTTCCATTTCGGTGGCCTGGGCACCAGGATGATGCAGAAAGTCATGAAGCAGAATCGGATGCCCGGCGTGCCGGAGCTCATGCAGACGGCGATGGACTTGGGCGTGCGCTTCATCGCCTGCACGACGACGATGGGGCTCATGGGGATCACAAAGGATACGTTGATCGACGGAATCGATCAGTTCGCCGGTGTCACAACCTACTTGGCCGAGGCCAAGCAGGGCAGTGTGAATCTGTTTATTTAGCTGATAGGGAGTAGCTGGTAGCGAACAGCCAGAAAGACCGACTGTCTGCGCTTGCGATTCGCTGCGAGCTGTTCGCTGCTCGCCATTCGCTGAGGTAGGAAGCATGATCCAAGCCACTGTGAAACTCGATACGCTCGGCTACTTCTGTCCCATGCCGATCATCATGACATCCAAGAAGATCAAGGAATTGTCCTTGGGAGAGGTGCTGGAAGTATGGTCGGATGACGAAGGAATCAAACAGGACATGCCGGCCTGGTGTCAGCAAACCGGTCATGAAATGATCGGGCTCGAGGAGGAGCAGGCCCAATCGAAACGCATCTACAAGGCCTTCGTGAAGAAAACCAAATAGGGGTTGAAGCGTCGGGCCGGAGCAATCCTGATAACGCAGAGGGAGCCGGAAGCATGAGATCATGCCTCCGGCTTTTCTGTTTTTGACGGGCTTGATGAGCCTGGGTCCGTCTCAGGTCATGAGACCCGGAACAGGATGGAACAGATCGTTCAGTGCATCCCCAACTTCAGCGAAGGGCGCAATGTCCAGACTGTGAACGGACTGATCGACGCCGTCCGCTCCGTGTCGGGCGTCTTCTTGCTCGATCAGACGATGGATACGGATCATAACCGGTCGGTTCTGACATTCGCCGGTCCCCCCGACGCTTGCCTGGAAGCGGCATTTCGCACCGTGTGCGTCGCCAAAGACTTGATCGATCTCCGCCGCCACCAAGGAGAACATCCCCGCGTCGGCGTCACGGATGTGATCCCATTTGTGCCGGTTCGAGGCGTCACGATGGAGGCCTGCGTTCAGCTCGCGAAACTGCTGGGTCAGCGGATCGGAAGGGAGCTGGAGATTCCTGTCTTCCTCTACGAGCGGGCCACGACGCGACCGGACCATGCCAACCTGGAATACATCAGGCACGGCGGGCTGGTCGGGCTGGCCCATCGAATGGCCACTGATCCGGATTGGCAGCCGGACTTCGGTCCGCCTTCGCTGCATCCGACTGCAGGTGCCTGCATCGTTGGAGCCCGACCCCCGTTGATCGCGTTCAACGTGAACTTGCAGATGAATGACCTTGAGGTTGCCAAGGCCATCGCCAAGAAAATTCGGTTCTCCGGCGGAGGGTTCAAGAGCGTGAAAGCCATCGGCGTCACGCTTGCCAGTCGGGGCATCGTTCAGGTCGCCATGAACCTCACGAATTTCCAGGAGACGCCGGTTCATACCGTATTCGAAGCCGTGAGGCAGGAAGCCGAAGCGCGCGGCGTGCGCGTGCTCGGGAGCGAAGTCATCGGGCTCATCCCCCAGATGGCGTTGATCCAGGCTGGAGTCCACGCCCTGCAGTTTGAGCGATTCACGGACGCTCAGATTCTCGAAGTTCGCCTCGCTCAGGCACTCGGTCAGATGGAAGGGGCGGCCTCCGATGCGTTCGTTTCAACGGTCACGCCGATCAACGTTGCCGCATCACTCACACCTTTCCTGGACGCTGTGTCGCGGAGAACCTCCACCCCGGCCGGGGGCAGTGCGGCGGCGCTCGTAGGAGCCCTGGCAGCCGCCTTAGGGATGATGGGAGTGAGCGGCGCGCATCTCAATGTGGTCGATCGTCGGTTGAGTGAGCTTCGCGCGAGACTCCATGCGTTGGTCCAGGCGGATGCCGAAGCCTACGCGAAGGTGCTGGAGGCTTCCAAGCTGCCGAAGACTAGTGTCGATAAGTCGTCTGCAATGGCCACGAGCCTCCTCGCGGCCACGGAAATTCCGCTGGAGGTCGGAGAGTTGACCTGTGAGGTAGGGAGTTTATTGCAGAGGCTACTCACGGAAGCGCCGGCTCCGGTAGCCACCGATATTCGTGTAGCCTGCGTCCTGGCGAAAGCCGCGGGAGAGGCGGCGCTCTGACGGTGAAGGCAAACATCAAACGCCAGCCAAATCAGCAGCTTGTGGAACCGATTCTGCCTCGGCTAAGTCAGATTGAACGGAGGCTTGAGGAACTCAAAGGCCTGTGTTAGACTGCACCCTCGTTGTTTCCCGCGCAGTGGATCTAGGAAACCCCTTACAGGAACGATGGAAATCAAGGTCTTTAACAACAACGTCGAGAAAGCCCTCAAAGTCGCCAAGAAGAAGCTGGCGGGCGAAGGACTGTTCCGCGAATTGAAGCGGCGGCGGTACTACGAGAAGCCCAGCGTCCGGAAGAAAGCCAAAATGCGCGAAGCGCAGCGGCGTCGCCAGAAATGGCTCTCCAAGCGCAGGTCGGACTAACGGCTGGCTGACCCCCGTGTGCGCGCTTCCCCCTCGCCCGAAGAGGAACCTCCCTGATCGGCCTTTATTCCCCGTTGAATGCGTGCCGACGACATTCACGCTGCGATTCGGATTCTGAAGCGTGAAGTCCGGCAGTGGGAAGAGCCGGTCGTCGGCGTCGTCGCCAAGGAATCCGGCCGCGACCCCTTCAGGATCCTGATCTCCTGCCTGCTCAGCCTCCGTACCAAGGACAACACCACGGCTCAAGCCGGTGCGCGCCTCTTTGCCCTCGCCGACCGGCCCGAGACCATGCTCCGATTGACCGAGCGCCGGATCTCGCGAACGATCTATCCCGTCGGTTTCTATCGAACCAAGGCGAAGCAGATCCGCGAGATCTGCCGGCAGTTACTTAGTCGATTCGCAGGTCGTGTGCCGAGTTCTATCGATGACCTGCTCACCCTACCGGGCGTGGGACGAAAAACGGCCAACCTCGTCGTGACGGTGGGCTACGGTAAGCCGGGGATTTGTGTGGACGTGCACGTGCACCGCATCTCGAACCGGTGGGGCTATGTGAAAACGAAGACTCCCGAGGAAACCGAGCAAGCTCTACGTCGCAAGCTGCCCAAGCGCTATTGGATCATCTATAACGATCTACTCGTCCCGTACGGTCAGCATCTGTGCCAACCGGTTTCGCCATTCTGCAGCAAGTGCAAGCTGATCCGGTACTGTGACCGGGTGGGGGTGGTGCGCTCGCGATGAAACACGAGCGCAATTTGGTGATGTGGCGAAATCAAAAAGTATGGTCTCGTGAATTGGTGATTTGGTGAAGTTTCGGATTCACACTTCACCAGATCGCGAGATCCGACTTGCTACTTTACTTGCCTCCACGAGATCTCCAGATCACCAAATCGTACTTTTAGATAAACAGCTTCGTCTCGGCGTCCGCTGTGAGTGAGAGGATGGCGGGCAGGCCCAGCACGTCGTCCACGTTCTTCGCCACCGTGTCGGCGTCGACGCCCATGTACTCCAGGCCGGCACTGCAGGCGATCAGGCGAAAGCGGCCCACCAACTTCGCTTCATGAAACATCTCTGAAATCTTCGGCACCTTCTTCTCCTTCAGAAGACGGGCCACCTGGTCGGCGGTGGCGCCGTACTCGGGCGGGAAATCCATCTCGTCGAGTCGTCCTTCCGCCAACTTCTTGATCGTCCAAAACAAGAGGACGACGATCACATCCTTGCCCATCGCGGCGGCGGTCATCCCGAGCGTGGCCACTTGATGGAGTTTGTCGTAGGTCGCGTTGTGGGCGAAGATGACGAACTTGGGTTTCGCCGGTTTCGTCATGCGGGCGGCTACCTTTTCTTCGTCTGGGCTTTGACGCTGTTCACGAAATCGGCGATCGCGGCGTCCACCTCGCCGGTTGTCAAGGCACGGTCGTGATTTTCACTCTCGTCGAGCACGTAGGTCTCGTTGTTCTTCTCCTGCCGGACGATGACGGTATTTTCGGGAGTCACCTCGACCATCATGAACCATTCGCGGGCTCCCTGCCGAATGGTCACTTCCTTGCCGAGTCCTTTCTTTTCGATGTGGATGTCGAGATCGTCCTCGGCCGCGAACGCCGAATGACCCTCCGGCACGAGACCCGCAACAGCGACGAGCACCAAGCCACAGATCGTAATGATCCAGCGACGTTGCGTGAATCTCTGCGACGCCCCGGTGCTCGTCCGTTCCGGGCGATCCTGTGCGAGACACGATAACATCTCGGCCATTATAGCCTCGGATTCGATTCGACGTAAACCTGCCGACCAACCCCAGGCCTTCCGTCCTGGTCCCCCCCATGCTAGGATTCTCCGCGCATGGACGGAATACTGTCGAAGCTCCTCGAAGTGGTTCCTGCGGAGGTGCTTGTCAAGCTGACGATCGCTTCACTCGTCGGTTTCGTCGGAACCCTTGTCGCCATTCCGTTCATCCTCGTCCGGTTACCGCCCGAATACTTCGACGAGCGGCACCCTCGCACGTGGATGCAAGATCACCATCCTGTGCTGCGGTTGCTGGGCCACATCGTCAAGAACGCGGCGGGCGTCGTGTTCCTGCTCGCCGGTTTTGCCATGCTATTTCTTCCGGGTCAAGGCATCCTGACGATGTTGATCGGCATCTCCATGCTGGATTTCCCGGGCAAGCGTCATCTGGAGGCAAAGTTCATCGGCAGACCCTCGGTGCTTCACGCGATCAACGCGTTGCGGGCGAAATTCGGCAAGCCGCCGTTCACGGTGGCGCCCGATCGAAAAGAGCCGGCCGCAGGCGTGAGACGAGGGGCTTCAGGATGACCGCTCCGAGGCGAGCGCTGTGAGTGAGGGCTGAACCATCCGCATGAAAGTCAAGCTCAGAATTCAGAATTCAGAATTCATAATTCAGAATTCATAATTCAGAATTCATAATTCAGAATTCATAATTCAGAATTCATAATTTTTAGTATGCTCCTATCCTCCTGCCAGCGATGACTCCCATGTCACCCGGAGAAGCCACACGTCCTCCCACGCTCTATCTCATCGACGGTAGCGCCTACGTGTACCGGGCCTTCTTCGCGCTTCCGGTCCTCACCAACTCCAAAGGCTTACAGACCAACGCGGTGTACGGCTTTACCACGATGTTGATGAAGATCGTCCGCGAACATCGACCCGACGGCCTGGCCGTCATGTTCGACGAAAAAGGCCCCACGCTCAGGCACGAGGAGTTCAAGGAGTATAAGGCGCAGCGGCCGCCGATGCCGGAAGGCATGCAAGCTCAGATTCCCTATATCCATCGGCTGGTCGAAGCCTTCGGTATTCCGGCACTTCGGCTGGCCGGCTACGAGGCGGATGATCTCATCGGCACCCTGGCTCTCCAAGCGGAGGCGCAAGGGTTCGACGTCGTGATCGTCACGGGCGACAAGGACATGTTTCAGCTCCTGACCCCGCATGTGCGCATTTACGACCCGGTCAAAGACAAGATGTTCGGTGAGGCGGAATGTCGGGAGCGCTTCGGGGTCGAGCCGTCGCAGGTTGTGGAGGTCATGGGACTGATGGGCGACGCGACGGACAACATCCCCGGCGTCAAAGGCATCGGCGAGAAGACGGCCATCAAGCTCATCGGTCAATTCGGTACGATCGAGCAGCTCTTGGAACGGGTGGATGCCGTGACGCCCGCAAAGACCAAGGCCTTGTTGATCGAACAGGGAACGCAGGCCAGGCTCAGTCGGCAGTTGGCGACGATCCGCCGGGACGCACCGGTCGAGTTTAACCCCGCGCAGTTCACGGTCGCGCAGACTCATAGCGATGAGTTGGTGGCGCTGCTGCGGGAGCTGGAGTTCACCTCCCTGCTCAAGACGCTCCAGACCGCCACTCCCGATCGCGCGATGGCGGCGGCATGCGAAACCATCCGCGACGACGCCGGGGCCGCGCGTTTTGTCGAGAGCCTCCCGAAACAGAGCCTGGTCGCGCTCCGCGGCCTGTTCGGCGACGAACCCGGCGTGCGCGCCGAGCTGCATGGGCTGGCACTCAGCGCGCCCGACGGATGGACGGTATTCACGCAACTGGACGGACCGGGGTTGCGCGAGGCCTTCGTGCGACTCCTGCGCGACCCGACGGTGGGCAAGGCGGCGCACGACCTCAAGCCGCTGTTGCTGGCCCTTCGACGTCAGGGGACCGACGTGCTCGGCCCTTGCGTCGATACGATGATCGCCGACTACCTCTTGAACCCCAACCGCAGGACGCACGATCTGGAAACGGTCGCGCTCGAAGTGCTGGGCTATGGGCTCGGGACGGGCCAAGGGAAGCAGGGCAGCGAGCCCGCCACGTTGTTCGACGTCGATGCCGGTCTGGTGCAGCAGGTGGGGGAGGCTGCGGGCGTCGTCTCACGGCTCGCACCGGTGCTCACAGAGCGACTCCGCGAGCAAGGGAGCTGGCGGCTCTTCGAAGAGGTGGAGATGCCGCTCGTGCCCGTGCTGGCCGAGATCGAGCGCACAGGGTTTCTCCTGGATGTCGAGGCGCTCGGTTCGTTGAGCAAAGAGCTGGAGCGTGAACTTGACCACATGATGGAGACCATCGCCGGGCTCGCGGGCGGGGAGTTCAACATCAATTCCCCGAAGCAACTGGCGACCGTGCTGTTCGACAAGCTGGGCCTCAAACCGATCCGCAAGACGAAGACCGGCTACTCCACCGATGAAGATACACTGACGCAACTCGCCACGCAACACGAGCTGCCGGCACAGATTCTCAACTATCGGACGCTGAGCAAGCTCAAGTCCACGTATGTCGATGCGCTGCCCGCCCTCGTCAATCCCGAGACGCAGCGGCTCCACACGTCGCTCAATCAGACGGTCGCAGCGACCGGACGCCTCTCGTCCGCCGATCCCAACCTGCAGAACATCCCCGTTAAAGGAGAGTACGGCTTGCGGATTCGCGAGGCCTTCGTGGCCCCGAAGGGGCATCTGTTGCTCTGCGCCGACTACAGCCAGATCGAGCCCCGCATCCTCGCCCATCTGTCACAGGATGAGCGGTTGATCAAGATCTTCGAGCGCGGCGACGACATCCACCTGGCGACGGCGATGGAGATCTTCAAGCTACCGGCCGATCAGATCACCCGCGAGATGCGCCGGGCGGCGAAAACCGTGGTGTTCGGGATCGTGTACGGTATCAGCCCCTACGGCCTCTCGCAGAACATCGGCGTGTCGCAGGCCGAGGCCAAGAAGTACATCGACACGTTCTTCGAGCGGTTCGGCGCGGTCCGCGCGCTCATGGACCGGAACATCGCGGAGGGAAAGACCAAGGGCTACACGGCGACCATCCTGGGCCGCCGCCGTCCCATCCCGGAGCTGCAAAGCTCCGATCCGACCCAGCGTGGCATCGGGGAGCGTATGGCGGTCAATAGCCCGATTCAGGGTTCCGCTGCCGACGTGATCAAGGTGGCGATGATCAACGTCCATCGTCGACTGCGCGACGAGCTGCCGAACACCAAGATGATCCTCCAAGTGCACGACGAACTGATCTTTGAAGCGCCGGAGAACGAATTGGAGCAGGCGAAGCGACTGGTGAAAGAGGAGATGGAAGCAACGGGCAAGCAGTTGGGGTTATCCGTGCCGCTGAAAGTCGACTTGGGCGTGGGCCACAATTGGCGAACGGCCCATCCATGAGCGACATTCTGATCCGCATTAAGCGGGCAGTTCTCGCAGGGGATTATGCATTCAGTGAGAAAGCGCGGCTAGAAATGGAATCTGACAATCTGACGGAGCTGGACGTGGCGGAGTCCATCCTGAACGCGGTGGCGATCTTCAAGGTGATACGTTCGACGAGCCCGCGACGAAGGAGCCACAAAGAACGCCTGTATGTTATTCAAAGCACCAACCTAAGTGGACTTCCAATCTACACCAAGGGTAAACTTGTAACTGCAGCCGGTACCGACATGTACTATTTTCTGGTGTCGTCGAAGAAAGCGCTCTAGGACGGCTTCACTTCATGGTCACGATCACAAACTGTCCCACCTGCGGTAGCGAACGAATCAAAAAGGTCCGGCGCAAGTGGGTTGGAAAATACCGCGGCAGAGCCTACGTTGTGCCTCGGCTTGAATTCTATGAGTGCCCCGTGTGTGGTGAGAAGGTGTATGACCGCGAAGCTATGCGAAAAATCGAGGCCTACTCGCCCGCCATTGCAAAAGCCCGCGCCTCTTAACGGTTGCTGTCGAATTGATCCGCCCGATCTATCTCTCTAGAATTCGAGAGGAGTGAACCTCTTGGTCGGGCATTTGTAACTTGTGTGCTAGCGGTGGCATCTCCCAATGGCGAGCAGGCGGCAGACACTGACTCTGTCCGAGCCAGAATTCCAAGCTCTGGTGCAGGAGGCGCTGGAAGGCCTGCCCGAGGAATATGCGAAGCTGCTCTCGAACGTCGCGGTGGTGGTGGAAGAGGAGCCGCCGCAGGAAGTCCTCGAGGATTTGGAGATGGGCGAGGAAGACGACCTGCTCGGGCTCTACCAGGGCGTGTCGCTCGACAAGGGATCGTTTTTTCAAGCAGGCGGAGAGCTACCCGCCAGGATTGCGATCTACCGTGGACCGATCCTGCGACTGTGCCGCTCGAAGAAGGAAGTGGTCCAGGAGGTCCGCGATACGGTCGTGCATGAGATCGGGCATCACTTTGGATTAGCCGACGACGACATGCCTTATTGAGATCGATAAAGACCGCACCATCCCAAAGGCTCCTCTTCCTCCGTCGGAGGGAGAGGTCAAGGGTGAGGGAGGTGCCGGAAAATCTTCCTCAGCGCAACCTTTCCCTATTGGTGCGAGGAGAACATGAGGTTTGTACCACCAAACAATTTCGGGTTTCGGTAACTTTTCGCTCATGTTCAAGGCGAGGTGAGATATGAAGAATATACGGCTGCAACCTGCCTGGATCGCAGCGGGAATGAGTGTTCTCCTGTCGGTGCTGGTCCTCCTCACACAATGGCCACCGTTCATCGCCAAGGCTCAGGAGACGAAACGAATTCAATACCGGATCGTCGAGGTGCTGCATGACACAGACACCATGCAGAGAACGTTGAACGAGTTCGGCAACGCCGGCTGGGAACTGGTGGCGGTCAGCATGGGAGATCTGACGACGCCGAGGATGATTTTCAAAAAATAAGGCTGGCTGGGATGATCCCTGTGCTCGCCCACCCCGCACACAAGAGGTTGGTGGACTGGCACCCGCGTTGGCTCTTTGCTCCCGGAGGCCGCACCTCAGTTAATCAGATCTGTAACTTAAGGACGGTGCTCCCTCGACGGCCGCAGTAGAGCCAACGCGGGTGGCAGTCACAGAAAGGGAACAGGCGAGCAAGCTCGGAAGGAGCATTGGTACTGTTGGACGCGCGCAGTTGGGATCGCCCCAGCCACCCGTAAGCGAGACTTGCATGCGGTGGCATCGTTGGACGGTCCTCTTGGGTATCCTTTACAAGGAATAAGGCCTTTGCGGAGCGCTATGCCTTTGATGCCATCTTCCAAGACCTTCCGGGAAGCCGCAGTCGCTGCTCTGGCCAACGCCGATGAGCTCTATGCAGAAGCAAAGGTATTTGCCGAGAACAATCATAGCTCGCGGGCGGCCGCGCTGGCTGTAATAGGTGTCGAAGAATTTGCCAAGTCTGTTGCGTACACACTGTCAGCGATCTTTCCCGAACAAAGCGATGGGATAAGAAGCCGACTCATTCGACACGACGTGAAACACTGGGTGGCTAACAAGTTCGAGGGAGCACAAATAGTAACCGACGACTTACCGCTTATCGTTTCTCAAGCAACGGGGATGTGGCCTTCATCACGAGAAGTGCTGGCAGATATTTTTGTTGAACTCTCAAGAAACGGTCTAAGCGAGGTGGTTCCCGATGCTCAGCAAGCGAAGGAACATCGGAAGAAGAATGAGCCCGAAGATGGTGAGTACATAACGACTCCATTTGTTAAGGATGCTGCCTTTTACGTCGCCATTTTATCATCAGGAGAAGTTCTTTCACCGAACAGGGTGGAGAGATTTGCAAACGCGGAGATTGGAGGCCTGGAATGGTATCTTGACGACTCTCGCGCCCTGCAAGAAGTCCTTCAGGATGACCAAATATGGGGACGGTTCTCGGATGGAGTACGTTCTCGTGTTGAGAGAAACAGTAGACCGTAGCTAATGGGAGCGATGTTTCTAGTCCGATATGTTGCGTGAAGATCTTGGTAGCCGGCGCAGTACTTCCTGAATCTCCGTTGTGTTGACGGCCATCGCATTCATCCACGTGTAGGTTGCGCGATATCTCGGACCTTGCCTTGACGGTGTGGAGCCGCCTTGTTAAGGTTGGTGCCGACAGGAAGAGCACCATGACCAAAGTTGCCCACCCTCATATTACCAATGATCCCGCAATCTGCGGTGGAAGCGCCGTCATCAGCGGCACGCGCTTTCCTGTTCGGTCGGTCGGTGCCTATGTGCTTCAGCATGGGTTGACCCCCGAGGAGCTTGTTGCGAAATTCCCGCACCTCACCCTTGCCAAAGTGCACGATGCTCTCGCCTATTACTACGACAATCGAGAGGAGATCGAAAAGGATATCCTCGAGAATCGTGAAGAGAGCGTCCGAAAGCAGTTCTCGTCTTAACTGTGATCCGAAAATAATTTCGCAGGTGCAGCGGGCCAAGCGCGACCGTCGCCGAGAGGAGCGGGGCGCCCACCGCGGGTTTGCGGGGCAGGAAAGCCGGAACTGACCACGCGACTGTGGTCGACACCCGTTGCAGCGAAGAGCAACGGGTACCCGGGCACGGGAATTCCGGAAGGGTTCCGCCCGGCAGCATCCATTGCAGCCAAAGAGCAACGGGTACCCGGGGCCGCCACGGAGGCGCGGGAGCGCGGGTCCCGCTGGACCGAGAATTTCGACTCGGATCAGGGTTAAGAAAGGCACCGCATAGATTCTAATTGTCGTGCACGGGTGCCAAATCTTGCTGGAATGAAGCCTAAGCCGTGGACGGAAAGTTGAGTGAGTAAGAGCTATGGAGCAGAATAAAGCGACTCGACAATCACTGTCGTATTGAACAACATCGCATTCATCCGCGTGTAGGCGGCGTGACCGTAATAGTGGTCGCGGACGTTGGTCGAGCCGGTGCAGTCTTTGTAGTCCGCCAGCACGCATTGTCCGTCGCTTGGAAAGCGTACGGCCCGCCGGGCGCATTCGAGCCACCGTTCAAATCCATCGTAGGGTTCCACCAACTCCCAGATTGCGTTGTTCGCCGCCTTTGCAATTTCGGTCGTCGGCACGGCATCACTCCCCGCGGCGGCCAGTTGCTGCACGTAATCCCCGCCCCAGGCGATCGGCATTTCCAGCGTGATCTGCGGCAGGTCCATCTTGGCCAGCCAGGTCTTGCCGTCAGGACGCAGATGCCGATGATTCACGATGTGGAGCAGTTTGCCCAGCCCTGACAGGTCCCAGCCGTAACGGACCGGCGTCCCGAACGTCACGATGTCCAACGCGGCTCCGTTGAGCAAGGTACCGGTCCCGAGCAGAGGCTCTAGGCGTCGAAGGCAGGTCGTCAGATCTTCCTGCGGCGTCTGCCGGGCATAGCCGGACAGAATCTCGAACAGTCGCTTGCGGCCGGTGATCAGGCTCGGACACAAGAGATTGGATGCCAAGGCGAGGACGAGGCCGGCCTGCCCGTGGGCTTGCACGAGTATCCGGTCACCCTGGCCCAGCTTGTAGTCGGCGCACCAGCCCTGGAGTCGATCGAGCAAAAGAATCGCCGCACTCGCGCGGCCTAGATGATGGTGCTCGCAAGACCACAGCTCGCGCACGCAGATAATGGGTCTCGTGCTCTGTCGATTGATCGCCTTTCGGAACGACTCCACATAGTGAGCCGTGAAGTTGCCGGCATCGCCGATCTGCTCGTCGAGCAACTTCTTCGTCGCGTCGTCATTCGTGAGCGGCGGCTTGAGCCTCCCGGGCAACGGGGGAATCCCGTTGTCTCCCTCGCGCATGAGGGCCAGCAAGGCATCCAAGCCCGACACGCCCCGGGAGTACCCGCGTTTGAGACCGCCGGCCTCGTCCAGCCGCTGCATGCCGAACACATCGGCCCCGATGATCGAGCCGTGGAGAAACACGACGAGGCGCACACCTGCTTGAGAGAGATGTCCTCCCAAGCCGGCCATCGCTTCTTGCCAGGCAGGGGACTCCGGCAGGACCCCCGCAGTGAGTTCGCGAACGGCCAGGCGCTCGCCCGGATTCTTGCGCGAGAGCTCATCGTGCTGGAAATTGTTTTCGACCGGCATCGGGAGGTACTTACCCGAAAGCTACTCCGGAGTGCAATGTAGGCTGAGAGGAGTCCGAGCGCCGTTCAGCGCGTGATAGTCGGCAGCGGGTCCGCGGTATTGGGCGCCGGCTTGGGTTGGATCTGGCTCTTCGACATGACGGCGGTCGCGGAGCAGGTTCCACCGGCCTCGTCGGTCCGGCGATCCACGATCTTCACTCCCTGTAAGTACTCTTGAACGATTTCTTCGCGGACGACCTCGATGTCTTGCTCGGCCTCGCGGCCGGTTCGTTCGCGGATGCGATCGATCGCATGTTCCTTGACCAGGACACGAATCTGTTTGGCGAGGTCCGTCCGTGCCGCCAGCTCGGACACGCGCTGGCAGACGATCTTGCCCTTCGCCAGGTCGCCCTGACCTTTCCCGACGAGATACTCCTCGGTTGTGAACGCGCTGGGAGATTCAGTCGCGCCCGCGACACCGGTCTTCCTTCCTGAGGAGTTCGGAGCATCGTCTTGCCGGCTTTGTTCGTGGAGTCGTTGGAAGGCTTGATCCGCATGCTGCCGCACGGCTTGATCTGCAGCAAGGGCCGGTCCGGTGAAGGCCCATGAAAGAGACAGTACCAGTGCCATGCACAGGCTGAACCGTTCTCCTTTCACCGTTTTCCTCCTCCGCCTCCGCCACCCACCCGCCCACCACGGCCGCCTCCGCCTCGCTGACCAGCCGCTCCGCCACCACGTGGAGCCTGCGGGGCGACGGTAAACGGCGCCCGTGGCACCTGCTGAGGGATGGGCGGGTGGATTTGATTAATGGTGGGCGGGAGCCGTCGTGGCAGCGCCCCCGAGCCCATGTGCGATTGGGCTGGAATCTGTTGCCCCGGAGTATATGTCTGTAACGTCGAATTTGCCCGGAGGCCCGGTGGCGGAATCGGGTTCCTCGTCCCGTTTGGAGCGGATGATGCCTGCGGGAGCGAGCCATGTTGCATCAGGTTCTGTATGCTGGGGTTGGCCTCGTGGAGTCGAGCGAGCCCGCGGCCTTGGGCCGGTCGATCCTGCTTCGTGATTTCTTGACGAGGTGGGAGCACGCCCGCGAGGGGCGACGACGGTGCTGATCCAGGCCCCGGCACGATCGTGTGTTTCGGCATCGACGGCGTGGCCGCGACCGGCGGCGCCGGTGGTGCGGGCGGCATCGGCGCCGATTTCGTCGAGATGACCGACTGCGCGACGTGAACGTGCGGACTGGCAGGGCTGAGCCGTCCGGCCACATTCAGCAACCCTTGCACTTGGGCGAGGCCCACCCACGGGAACGGACTCACGACCGGTGCCACAATCACCCAATCGGTCCAGGCCTGGGCCACCATCGCATTCGACTGGACTCTGTTCAAAATCTCGTTGCGCTGCTGACTGGCTTGCTGCACCTGCTCGGCTGTGCCGGCGTTAGCAAGCGTCACGTTCGCCGCATCCAGTTCCTGTTGGAGGCGGTCGTTCTCCTGTTGCAAGGCCACCAGTTGCTGGCGCGCGTCTTCATTTTCCCGAAGGGCTGCGATCGCGTTGGCGACTTCGTCGGTATCGATCTCGGCTGTGATGTCGACGCGAATGACGATCGTATCGCCGTCAAGCGCGGTGGTGACGACCTGCTCCTGCACCATCACCACGCCTGCCGTGTAGCTGCGGATTTCGTCTTTCGTGACGTTGAGATCGGTCACCACTGTGACGCTTTCCAAATATGTGGCGACTTGCTCGAGCGCGTTACGCTTCGCAGCTTCTGTGGCGAGCCGGATGGCGTCTTCTTTCGTGTCACGATCACCCATGCGGTGCTCGGCCTGAGCCGTGACGACACGGATCTCAGCACGGACGGTCTCGATGGTGATAGCAGGTAGGAAGCTAACGAAGGCGAGGAGAACCAACGCGGCGCGTCGGCCGTCCAGGACTTTGGCACGTTGCCGGAAACTCCGGTCGTTCGATGTTGCCATGCCGTTCCCCCTGCAACGGATGGCACCCAACAGGCGCCCTGGTCGATCAGCGCACTTTGTCTCTTTGAAGCTATCGGAAAGCATAACACCGTTCTCGCTCGGCTGGCAATTGTCCGGCCCGCTTGCCTTCGCGAAAATTGGCGTGCTAAGTTAACCATCCCCTTGCGGATGAAGGAAATTCTCCTTGACGCCTTTGGAGGTACGGTATCGGTGATCACTGGTCTTCGCGGGTACGTCCTGATCGTGTTTGCCATCGTAGTTCTGGCTGGAGGATCCGCAGCTCAAGCCGGCGCCGCCCCTCCCTCGAAGCATACGCCCCCCGCGTCTTCGGCCTCGCCGGCTGTCTCGACACCGGAGTACGTGATTCTGTTCGTGTTGGAAGGCTTCAGCCAGGGTTCACTCAAGACCGGTTCGATGCCCGTGCTGGCAGGCTTGGTCAAGAAAGGGGCCGTCACGTGGTCGGCCACGGCCGTGCAACCGCCCCTCAGACTGCCCACCATGGCCTCGCTCCTGACCGGTCTGCCCGTGGAGAAGCATGGGGTGACGTGGGATTCATTTGAATTCAGCCGCGGGTATCCTCGTCCGCCCACAGTGTTCGACTATCTGGACTTGAGCGGCGGGCGCGACAGCGCAATCTTCTTCATGGACGAGTCGCTCTATCAGTTAGCCAAGCCGGAGCCTTATACCGACTATCAAATTTGCGGATCGCTCCGGCCCGAATGCACGACGGACCGGATCGTTTCCTACGTTCGGCAGTATTTCAAGAAAGCGACGAGCGGTCACGGCTATGGCCATGCGATTCTGTCGCTGCCCCATCTCCTTGTGATTCATCTGCCTGAAGGCGGGCGAGCGGGAACGGCCCATGGATGGACCTCAACGCAGCATAAGGAGGCGCTTCGTAGTGTCGACAAAGCCATCGGTTCCGTGTTGGATGTGTACAAGGACCTTGGTCTCCTCGATCGCACGACGATCTTCGTGACGGCGTTGAGCGGATCGGGCAGTCCGAAGCCCGGTGGGGCCGGGATGAGCGACCAAGCCTCAGGGGACCTGCCCCGCGTACCTTGGATCGCCTCGGGCATCGGCATCAAGAGCGGGTACGAAATCCGTCGGCCTGTGTCCATTCTGGATACCGGCGCGACGGTGATGCGCAGCCTTGGACTCACCACGCATACCGAATGGGATAGTCATGCGGTGGAGGAGATTTTCCGCGTGGCCGCGAGAACGGAGCCCCCCCATCGCCACCGCAGTGAGTGACCATGGGCTTTATCTGCTTCAGGTGTCTGTTGATTCGACGGGCCTCCGTGGTCAGTGGTTTGGCAGTAGCCGGTTGGCTCCTGGTCGGAGCGGCTATTACGAGCGTCGCTGGACCGCCTGCCGCGATGACGAAGGAGCACCCGATCATCGTCGACGCGACGACCTTGAACCCGCCGACTTGGTGGCAGGTCCCGGGGATCACCCCCATGATCATGACGTTGGACCCGGAAACCTCCGATGCCTACCGCACCACGGAGCGCAGAGAAATCAAGCTGAAACCGGGAAACTATCGGTTTGGAACCTTCACGTTTGATTTCCCGTTTTCGGTGACTCTGGAGGGCAAACTCGATTTCGCCCCGTCGTTGGACCAATGCGTCGCGGGGCGGGGAACTCAGACGTTGACGGTCCGTTGCAGCCGCACCTATCCTCACGGCGGGCAACGGGATTATCAATACGAGAGCGTGAGCGGGAACGAGGCGCGGAATGGCACAAGCGGTCGATGATCTGCTCGAAGCGCTGGAGGACGTAGACGATGCGACGCGGGAGGAAGCCGCCAAAGCCCTGCGCGATCTCGCCGATCCCACGACGCTCGACGCACTGCTCCAGGCCTGCGGAGACGACTATTGGTCCGTGCGCGCCCATGCCGGCTGGGGGGCTGCAAAGATCGGCGGTCCCAAAGCGATCGAGGCGCTGATCGGTCTCTTCAACGACGCGATCATCGAGGTCCGCAATGAGGCCGTCGCGGCGATGGCCCATGTCGGTGCCGCCGCCGTGGATCGGCTGCTCGTCGCCTTGAAGGACGAACGCTGGCGGGTGCGGGAGCATGCGGCCAAGGCCTGCGGCGAAATCAAGGACAAGCGGGCCGTCGATGCGCTGATCTTCGCCTGCCGCGATCGGGACGGCGCAGTGAAAAGCGCCGCCGCAGAGGCGTTGGGCAAGATCGGGGATCCGAAAGCGGTCCCGGCGTTGATCAAGCTGTTCCGCGATTCCTCGAAGACGGTCCGTGAGACCGCCGGCACGGCGCTCGTGTACATCGGTCAGCCTTCCGTGGACCCCTTGATCGAAAGCCTGAAAGACAAGGATTTCGTCGTCCGCTGTCATGCGGCGCGCGCGTTGGGCGGCATGACGACCGATTATCAGATCGGCCGGACTTGGGTGCGTGAGCCTAAGGTTGTGGATGCATTGATCGCGGCGCTGAAAGACCAGGATCGCGCGGTGCGGGAAGATGCCACCATCGCCCTCGGCATGATCGGCGACCCACGCGCGATCGACGCCTTAATCGAGGCGATGAAGGATGGGGCGGTCAAGCGGCATGCCATCGCTTCGCTCGGCATGATCGGCGACCCGCGGGCGTTGCCTCCGGTGCTGGATGCGTTGAAAGGGAAGGGGATCCGTCAGGAGGGCACGCCCACCCCCGGGTGCATCGTGAGCGAAGAGGCGTTCATCAAGGAAGCCGCCGCCACGGCGCTTGGCCACTTCCGGGATCCTCGCGTGATTCCCGATCTCATCATGTTGTTGAAAGACGGTGTCCTTCGCGAGAAAGCTGCGGCGGCGCTGGTGCTGATCGGCGACACCGCCATCGAACCGCTCGTCGCCTTCCTCCACGACCCGAAAGCCTCGGAGGTGGAAGCGGAAGGAGAACGGGTGCTCTCCTTCGCGTCGGCGCGACTGAGCGCGAAAGACGCTCTTCGCCTGCTGGTCCTGGAGACGTTGGAGAAACTCGGATGGACACCTCCGCCTGAGGAATCGACCGTCGATTCGAGCCGGACGGACAATCTCCGCGTCGATCGGCCCTTGGGAGATACGGGACGATTCGGACCCGCCGGTGATGTCATTAGATGAACCTGACAGTCACTCCAAGATATCTCCAGCGATACTAGCCGATCGACCTCAGCGGTCAGCTCTCGGCACCCGGCAAAAATTCAGCCTGAAGTTCCGGCGCCATCGTCCCGCTCTTCAACCTGACCGCTGAAAGCCGAGGGCGAGTCACTGTTTTCTCACCGCGATTCCGTGCGTGTCCGCGGTTTCTTTCCCATCCTTCATGTTTGTAATCGCTGCTTGCCCTTTATAGTGCCCGACTCTCCCGCCCGCGTCGACATGGATCACTCCCACGCCCGGAATCGTACCCTTCGCGTTGTTCACGTTCTTATCGTTCCCGGTCAAGGGGTTGGGGCCGCGCAAGCCGACGAAGACGTACTGGCCATCCGGGGACACGTCCATGAGGTCCGGGGCCGGATCCTTGTTCGCGTCGGTAACCAGGTCCACAGAGTTGACACTCAGATTGGTCAACGTGTCGATGATCTCGATATCGTTCCCTGCGCGGTCCGCGCTCCACACGTATCGCCCGACCGCCGCCATGCCGTGAGAATCCGCGAACCTCTGGTCGCGCTGAGACACGAGCTTGGCCGAAACCGATCCGGGCAGCTTCGACAGGTCCACCGCGTACACGTCGTACGACAAGGGCGCCACCGGCCACCCTCCGCCGGAGTTGATGTACATCGTGTCGCCCACCTGAATGCCGCCACAACCGGCCGGGTGCACCTGATTGTTGTCCAACGAGGCCACCACCTTCATGGGAGTCTGCGATACGTCCACCACGAGCAATCCGCCGCCCCGAAGCGTGATGAATGCGTACTTGCTCGACGAATCGGTAATCGGACAGATCGGGGCGGTGTCGGGCCGTTCGCCGCTTTCGAAGGCCGCCAGGTTCAACACGTCTTTTGCAGGGTCGAAGGTGAACTTGTGCGCGGCATAGTCGGTCCAGATGCGGATGAACTTCTTCTCCGCGATGTTCGCGGCGATGGCCATCTTCTGATCGGGCGTCGGCCAGGCGGCATGGACGTTCTTGCCCATTGAGAGGCAGGCTTCCGGTTTCTTCGTCGCCGCATCCATGAACAAGACTTGGCCGCTCAGGAAGGAAATGATCACGTGACTCTGGTCTTTCGTGAAAAACAGCATGTGGGGACGGCGCACCGGCTTTTTCGTCGCTTCCTCGCAGAACTTCCCGATATCGCCCGCCAAGTCGATCGTCGCGGCGGGTTTCGCCGAGGACGGGTTCGCGGCGAGCTGCGCTCCATCGTAGATGTGTAGGTACCCACCGCTCTCCTTCGCCGTGTCCGACTGATCGCTCAGCCACACTTCGTAAGCAGCAGCAGATAAGGGACCGATTGCGAGCCAGACCATCACGTAAAGCGCAGCCGAGGCTCCTGTCCTGGTGAGTGTCCGTGTGGGTCGAATCATGGGTAGCCTCCTTAAGAACGGTCGGAAGAGGTGAGGTGCAATCAAACGATGAGTCAGGGTGTGTCGCTTGGTGACCGCATGCTTGAAATGGTAGAGAGGAGCCCTACGGGTGTCAATCGGTTCCGAGGTCTTCATGTGAGATCACGTCGCGAAGGCCCTCTCGCCAAGCCTCGGTCGGTAGGTGTGAGATCCGTTCTCGCAAAAGGATTCGCGTCCAGCGGCGTTGACCCTGGAAAAATCTCTGTGTTAGAGTCACATGCTTTAGGTAGGAAGGAACGACCATGGCGGACCCGGTCGCTGAGCACATCGCCGCCCTGAAGGATGAAGACTGGGCCGTTCGCGAAGAGGCTGCGGTCGCGCTGGGTACGTTCAAGGACCCACGAGCCGTCCCCCCGCTCTTGTCGGCTCTTCGCGATTCGGATCGAGCCGTCCGGGATGCGGCCATCGGCGCGCTCCTGTCGATCGGGGGGCCTTGCGTGACGGCGTTGGGAGATTGCCTCTCCGATCCCCTCCTCGGTGTTCAAGAAGCCGCGTCATCGATTCTAGCGGCCATCGGCGATGTGCGGGTCCTCGGCCCCTTGATCAGCGCACTGGGCAGTGCCGACTGGATTGTGCGTATGCACGCCGCGAAAGCCCTTGGGAGAATAAGGGACGGACGGGCCGTGCCCGCTTTGATGCCGCTCCTGCACGATAAAGTCAAGGCGGTCCGGGAAGAGGCGGCGACGGCGCTCGCCATGATCGGACCCGCGGCGGTCCCCACGCTTGTGCAAGCCCTCAAACATGAGGAGTGGCTGGTTCGGCTTCATGCCGTCGAGGCGCTTGGGAAGATGAAGACGCCCGCGGCGGTCCAACCCCTGCTCGTCGTCCTCTTTAACGACCGGGATTCGGCGGTCCGCGAAGACAGCGTCCGAGCCTTGGGCGAGATCGGCTCACCGGAGGCGGTGGAGTTCTTGGTGACGGTGCTCAAAGATCCGACCTTGCGTCCGTTGGCGGTCGAAGCGCTGGGCAGGATCGGCGACCGTCGAGCCGTGCCGGTCCTCATCGACATCGTCACCGGCGTGAACCGCTTATCGGACAGCCGAGTGATCGCGGGCTGCAGTGAAAAATGGGATGAAGAGATGGTCACGCGAGGGCATGCCGTGCAGGCGCTCGGAGCCATCGGCGATCCGGCTGCGATCCCGGCGCTCGTCGCCGCGCTGCAGGAAACCGTGACCCGCGCGGAAGCCGCCGGCGCACTCGCGAAGTTCGGCGCCGCCGTGATTCCGGTCCTGCTGCCTCTCTTGGCGAAAGAACAGGACGAGAATATCCGTTACTACCTGAAGGAAGCCTTGACCCGAGTCGGATGGCGGCCGAACCGGATCTAAGAGAAAAGTACGATTTGGTGAATTCGGTGGTGTCAAGAAGTACGATCTGGTGATTTGGTGATCTGGTGAAGTATTGAGCCGAGAAATCCGACACTTCACAAATCACCACATCATACTTCCTACTTTGCCTTACTTCACCAGATCGCCAATTCTTTAGACATGCCAAAGGAATCGATCGAGACTCTTGTTGCCGAGCTTGTGCATGAAGAGGACTGGCGCCGCATGCGGGCGACGGCCGCTTGTCTGGCCGGCGGGCCCCGTGCGGTACGGGCGCTCATCAACGTGCTGTCGACCGGGATGCCGGCCTTGAAGGTCGAAGCAGCGGCGATGTTGGCCCGCGTGAAAGACCCTCAGGCAGGGGTCGCCTTGGTGCAGTTGCTGGAGGACGGAAACGAGGCCGTCCGCAAAGCGGGTGCGGTCGCTCTCGAACAGATGGCCGGAGTCTTGCCGGAGGAAGCCGCTACGGCCTTGGTCCGGCTGCTCTGCGAGACCAAAGAGGAGGGCACCAAGACCTTGGTGACGCATCTGCTCGGTGTCGTGCCCGATGCCATTAAGCCCTTGGGAGACATGCTCAAGCACGGAGATCCCGACGCGCAGGCCACCGCTGCCGAGATCTTGGAACATCTGCTCGATCCACGGTCGGCGGATGCGTTGATCGACACCATGGGGTCGCCGGTCGTGCGCGATACCGCGGTGCGCACGCTCAAGAAGCTGGGAGCGATCCGCGACCGCATCGATAAGGCCTTTAACGAGCTGCGGGACGTGGAGGGCACGAGCGAGCGCGAAGAACGCCGCATGGCCGCCGTGATCGATCTGCTGGCGATCGGGCGTCCCAGCGTGGAGATTTTGATCGAGTACTTGCGGGACGATGATTGGGTCGTGCGGGAAGCCGCTGCCGATCTGTTGGGCAAGATCGGGGATGTTCGTGCGGTAGAGCCCTTGATGGAACGGCTCGCCCTCGATAAAGATACAGGGGTTAAGGAACATGCCCTCAAAAGCCTCGGTCTGATCGGGGACGCGCGACCGGTGCAACTGTACATCGAAGCGATCCCTATTCGGCCTCTCCGAGTCTTTGCGATGGAAGCATTGGCCAAGGTCAAGGACGTGGAGGTGCTGCGTCCGTACGCGGATCTCTTTCAACAACTGCGTACGGATCGGGACGGGTTGGTGGCCTACAACGCGGGGTTGATTTCGGATAAACTGGCGGCTCTCGCCGGGGCTCACCACAACCCGGCTGAAGGACAGGATGAGCATGAGTGAGGAGCAGCGGGAATCCAACCGGATCGAGCAGTTGATATCGGCCATCCGCGACGAGAACGAGGCCTTGCGCGACCACGCGATCGCCAGTCTCGGGCAGTTGGGAGCGGAAGCGGTGCCGGCCTTGATCGGCTTGATGGCCGACGAAGACACGATGATTCGGGAAGCCGCCACGAACGCCGTCGTGAAGATCGGCCCCTCCGTGGTCGATCGATTGATCGATGCCTTGACCGACGATGAATGGGCCGTTCGCGAGCAGGCCGCCAATGCCTTGGGACGATTGCGCGATCCTCGCGCCGTGGAGCCGTTGGTCGGGGCGCTGAAGGATAAGGACGGGGCGGTCCGCACGGCAGCCGTTTGGGCGCTGGAGCGGATCGGAGACTCGCGGGCGGTCCCCGGGCTCATCGAGGCGTTGGGAGATAGTACGGTCAGAGAGGACGTGGCCCGCGTGCTGAAGAAGATCGGCGACGTTCGTGCCGTGGAGGCGTTGATCGAAGGCCTGCTCGGCCACAACTGGATGGTCCGACGGCACGCGGCGGAAGCTCTGGGGAGGATCGGCGATGAGCGGAGCATCGAGCCGTTGATCCAGTCGCTTCAGGATGAGGATTGGCTCGTCCGCCGCAATGCGGCCGAATCACTCGCGCGGCTGGGGGACAAGCGGGCGATCGAGCCGTTGCTCCCGTTGCTCGAGGATGAGAACACGATGGTGCAGGAGACCGTGGAGGGCGTGTTGGCGAGTTTGGGCTGGAAGAGAGATAACCTTTAACGAAACGGGATAGAGGACTGATCATGGCCGAAGACGCACCAGTGAAGCTGATCCAGATCGGGCCGAAAGGCGGCGCGAAGAAAGATGGGTTCAACCTCGTCACCGAACGCGTGGTGGCGGTCAATCCGGAGCTGAAGCAGTTGGAGGTCGAGCTGTTGGCCTACGACGGCAAAACCGTTCTGCTCGATGTGGCCGAAGAGGCCCTTGAGGATCTCAAGAAACTCAAGGTCGGCGACGGCGCGACGATCCGCGTGGTGGAAGAAGGCGGGAAGCGCATTGCCAAGAACATCAAAGTGCGGGCGAAAGACCCGAACGCCGCGAAAGCCGACGCGATGCTCTTGGACCTGAAAGACTCTCATTGGCTCAACCGGAAGTATGCCGCCGAGGTGTTAGGCGAGATGAAAGAGCCGCGGGCCGTAGGACCGTTGGTGGAAGCGCTCACCGACGAGGTGGGTGATGTGCGGCAGCGCGCCTATGATTCCTTGATCAAAATCGGTGGCCCGGCTGTGCCCGCATTGGTGCCGTTGTTGGTGTCCGAGGAGGACGAGCTGCGTCAATCGGTCACCGAGATCATTCGAAAAATCGGCAAGCCCGCGGTGGAACCCTTGGCGACGGCCTTGGGCGAGGCCGACGAGCGGTTGAAGAATCGGATTCTGAAGGTGCTCGATCGAATGGGCTACAAGCCCAAGCCCAAGGAGGAAGCGAAAGCGGAGACTCCGCGGCTGGCGTGAGCCGCCGGCCGTTTCGCCGGCATTCAGCTAGCTGGCCGGTTCGCGACTAGGTCGACCGACCGAAATAGCCCGGAATCCCTGCGCCGCGACGTGCTGGGGATCGTACACGTTGCGGAGGTCGAGCAAGATTCGCCGCTTCATGACCTTCTTGAGTTGGTCGAAATCGAGGTTCCGGAATTGGTTCCACTCCGTCATGATGATCAGCGCATCGGCCCCGGCCGCCGCGTCGTATGCATCCCTGGCGGGTACGATTCCCTTCAATAGTCGACACCCTTCTTCGAGCGCCGCGGGATCGTAGGCGCGAATCGTACAGCCGTCCTTCATCAGCTCCGCCACGATCGTCAAAGCCGGAGCCTCGCGCAAATCGTTGGTGTTGGGCTTGAAGGAAATGCCCAGCAGCCCGAGCGTCTTGCCCTGGAGCGGCCCGACGGCCTTCCGAATCTTCTCCACCATGTTCAGGTGTTGCTTGTGGTTCACCCGGATCGCCGCGCCAGCGATCTCGAGGGGATAGCCGACCCGATCGCCCGTCTGGACCAGCGCCGCCAGGTCCTTGGGGAAACACGAGCCGCCGAACCCCGGTCCCGCATGCAGGAATTTGCCCCCGATCCGGTGATCCAGCCCCATCCCCTTCGCGACCATCTGAACATCCGCGCCGACCCGTTCGCAGAGGTTCGCGATCTCGTTGATGAAGGAGATCTTGGTCGCCAGGAAGGCGTTGGATGCATACTTGATCATTTCCGAGGTCTGGATGTCCGTGATGACGAAGGGAGTCTCGATCAGATACAGCGGCCGGTAGAGATTCTTCATGATGGCCACGGCCTGCTCGCTGTCGGCGCCGATGACGACTCGGTTGGGCCGCATGAAGTCTTCGATCGCCGACCCCTCGCGCAGAAACTCCGGATTGGACACGATGTCGAAGCGATGGCCGCCCTTGTTGGTCGCTTTGATCACATCCCGCAATTTCTCACCCGTGCCGACCGGCACCGTTGATTTGGTCACGATGACTTTGTAGCCGTTCATGTGGCGCGCGATTCCGCGCCCGACCTCCTCGACGAACGACAGGTCAGCCGACCCGTCGGCCTTGGGCGGTGTGCCGACTGCAATGAAGATCACCAGCGCCTGATCCACGGCTTTGCCGATGTCCGTCGTGAAGGAGAGCCTGTTCTCTTTCAAACCCTTCGCGACCAGTTCCGTGATACCCGGTTCGTAAAACGGCACATCTCCTTTTTCCAACCGCTCGATACGCCGGGCGTCATTGTCCATACAGGAGACCGACACCCCGAACTCTGCGAAGCAGGCTCCGGTGACAAGGCCGACGTATCCCGTTCCGATCACGCTGATATGCATAGTTCCCTCTTCGCTCGGATCTAGTTGCTGGTAATGCGGACA
This sequence comes from Nitrospiraceae bacterium, assembly GCA_037446055.1. Lineage (GTDB taxonomy): Bacteria > Nitrospirota > Nitrospiria > Nitrospirales > Nitrospiraceae > JBBIJI01. The sequence goes on along the minus strand of JBBIJI010000007.1, from coordinate 38,428 downwards.
GGGCCGTTACAAGTCTTCGCGGCAACTGGGGCCGAGTATAGCAACGGCGTAGAAGAGCGGCAAGAAAATCGCCGGTTTCGCCGGTGGGAGGTCTACGACCCGGCTTCGACGAACGCGATTTGACAGGCTCCGAAGCCGTTCAGTAGAATTTTTGTCCTTTTACCGATCGTGAGGCCGCGCCGGAAATGTCACTTCAGTCGAGCGCTATGTTACGCCCCTTAGCGGTGATGATGCGACGAACGTTTGCGACGATCACCGCGGAGGCCAACTTGATCGAGGCGGCGAGAACCATGCGGGATACCCGCGCCGGTGCCTTATTGGTGACGGATGGCCGCGACTACATCGGCATCGTCAGCGAGGCAGATCTGGTTCGAAAGGCCATGGCGGACGGAGTGCCGCCTGATCAGACGTGCGTGCGGGCGGTCATGAGCGTGCCGGTGATCACCATCGACATCGAGCAGTCGGCCCACTCGGCCAGCGACATCATGGCGGAAAAAGGTATCCGGCATCTGGCCGTCACGGAAGAGGGTCGTATCGTGGGCATGCTCTCCGTCAGGGACCTGCTCCGCTACTTCAAGAATTGGGGGGCCTTGTGATCGCTTCGCTTGCGGTCGGCTGCATCTCCGTCCGGTTGCTCTTCCGTCGTCAGCTCCTACCGGCATGACGCAAACCTCGCCGGGCCACGCTCACTGTTCCTTCTTTCTCCTCGGCACCGCCTTCGTCACGGGGGCAGTCGTCATGGCCTTGGAAATCCTGGGCAGCCGCTTGTTGGCTCCTGTGTTTGGGAATTCTCTGTTCGTCTGGGGCGCCTTGATCGGCGTGATCCTCGCGGCGATGAGCAGTGGCTATGCATTTGGAGGCTGGATATCGGACCGACGCCCAGCCAGTCGGGTGCTTGCCGGGCTGTTGCTTTTGTCCGGAGCCTGGACCTTCTTGCTCGCATGGGCAGGTCAGCCCGTGATGTTCAAGGTTGCAGGGCTGATCGAAGATCCTCGCTGGGGCCCCTGTCTGGCCGCCAGTGTGCTGTTGGCGCCGCCGGCGTTCGGCTTGAGCGGGGTCTTGCCGGCCTTGCTTCGCTTGGCCGTGTTGGACATGGGGTATCTGGGGCGCCACACAGGCCGCATGATTGCCGTGTCGACGGTCGGTAGTTTGGTCGGAACTTGGGGGACCGCCTTCTTCCTCCTCTCATGGGTCGGAACCCGCGCGCTCGTTGCGTGGTTAGGGTGGGTTCAGGCCGGACTAGGGTTGCTGTGGTTATGGTGCGGGTTGGGATCTGCCGCCAAACCCGTCGGCGCCTTCGGTGCTCTGGCTCTGTGCCTGGGATGGTTCGCGCATCATCCGATCGAGATGCTGTCGACCCCGGTGTACCAGGAAGACAGTCCGTATCAGCAAGTCCGGGTGCGGGACGATGAGCTCTTTCGCTATTTGGTGTTGGACCGCACCTTCCATGCTGTGATGTGGAAAGCGGATCCTCGAACGCTGTTTCTTCCTTACAGCCAACTCTTCGTCGGCGCCTTGGCGTATACTCCTGAACCGAAGCGGGGATTGATCTTGGGTCACGGCGGCGGGTCGCTGGCCAAGTGGCTGGGCGTGGCTTGGCCCCAGCTCGAACTGGATATCGTCGAGGTCGATCCGACGGTGGTCCGAATGGCGGAAACGTATTTTGGCTACCAGCCGCCAGCAAACCATTTTGTCTATATGAAAGACGCGAGGGCGTTCCTGAGGACGACGAACCGGACCTATGACGTCATTTGGGTCGACGTGTTTGCGAGACATCTCATTCCGTTTCATCTCACCACGAGGGAATTCTTTGGGGAGTTGCGCGCGCACCTCAACCCCGAAGGCGTGTTGGCCGTCAATCTCGCATCTTCAGGAGACGACAGCGACCGAATGCGCGCCCAAGCGGTGGTGCAAACGATGAGGATCAGTTTCCCCGCGATCGAGTGTTTTTCCGTCAAAGGGCCATGGAAGACGGCGCAGCCGGGGGCCGCGAACCTGATCTTTTTCGCAGGCCGGCCGATTGAGCGCACCCCGATTGACGTTGCGATCCGTGAGATCACCAACCTGGTCGCGGCTCAACGGCTGCCACCCGACATCCTCGCCTTGCTGAGCACACGTCGAGATCTACCATGGCCTCCGGGCTTGACGTTGACCGATGACTATGCTCCGTATGATCTCTTGGTCGGATCGGGCAGGCCCGAAGGGCAGCTCCAAGGCATGTAACAGTCGATCGGGAAAACGGACCGAGCCCCGCCACAGATCAGACAGATCACTTAGAAAAATTGGGCGGTTTTGGCCTCACAATCAACTTGCTTCTATTTTGCTCGCTGTGCTATAAGGGTGCCCTCTTAAAGGCGGCGAGCAGAGGCACCCGAGACCCCGTCGTTGCCTCTGAAACACGGGCAAGAGCTTCGTGAACGCAGGAGTAATTCGCCAACCTAATCACATCTCTTCTTTTCTCTTAAGGAGGTAGGTCATGGGCAAGACGCTATTATCGGTATTTTTCGGCCTGACGATGGTCATGGCGTGGGCCTCGGGCGCATTCGCCCTCCAAGCCGGTGGTGTGGAAGTGGGTGATTGGGAAACCGGTTCGGTCGTGGGCCAACCGTTCAAGGAACTCGAAGTGGATGCGGAGTTGTATGCGATCGAGATCGGCAACATGAAGACCTGGTATCCTCCCACCACCGTCATCGATTTCAAGGTGCGTCCGGGTCGTCCACTCTTGCTGAAGGTCACCAACAACTCTGCAGGGGAACATGGCTTTCTGATGACGGCTGATGTCCCAGCTGCAGCCCCGACCGTATTGCGGGCGCAACTGGTCCTGAAGCCGGGCGAAACCAAATATATCGGTGTCCCGACAAGCGATTTGTTCTATGCCACAGCGGGCAATACGCTTGTGTATCGGTGCCATCTGCATCCGGCGCATGTCGGCGGGAAGCTGCTCATGATTAAGTAAACTATTCGGTGGGAAGATATCCCGCCCGTAAAGCGCAACGCCCTCTCCACTCGGCCGAGTGAAGAGGGCGTTGTCATTCAACGGGGCAGTGAGGAAGTCTTACCGAGCGATTAAGTTACTTCGGCGCCACACTCGGCCTCACCCTCGAGCGGAACGCTTTGAGCCGCTTCGAGGTGCCCTGCCACGATCAAGAGCAAAAAGCGACTTGATACCGGGGCCTTGAGGCGTTGCTCCAGCACCACGGTATTGACATCCACGATCATTTCGTCGCCATCCCACTGCGTGTTGTTGATCACCCAAAAATGGCTGAGAGCATCGGGAAATTGTGACGCGACGAAGCGTTCAATGATGCTTCCCACATCGTCCGTCGAAGCAATGCCCACATTCGGAACCAATAACGCAACAAGTACGAAGAGAAGCGTTGGTCCTCGACGAAGCGGCATAGCGGCACCTCCGCTGGTAAGCCCTGGAGATCGAGCGAAGTTGCCGCCCCCGTTCGGTCCCCAACGGCGGGATGGTCCGATTCATCTGCTCAGTGATTTTATCCTGTGAACAGCAAGAATGCTAGGAAAGAGGGGATTGCCGACCGGCGTGGCAAAAAAGCCCTCGGGCCGGTCGGCCCGAGGGCTTTTCGATGAAACTACCTGACGGGACGGTTATACGCAAGCGCGCAAGCAGCGTCTTATCTTCGGCTCAATTCCGCACGCCGCTCCACACCTTGCTCGCATCGATCGTCTTATCCGGGTTTAATTTCTTGGCCTTCTCCAGGAGCACCTCGGTGGTTTCAGGATACGCGGGATCCGAAATGCAGCAGTTGTCGACAGGACACACGGCGGCGCATTGCGGTTCATCAAAATGGCCGACGCATTCGGTGCATCGGTCATGCGTGATCACGTATATATTGTCTCCGACTCCCTGGCCTTCTCCGACATGATAGCCCTTGCTCTCGGCATCGCTACGGGTTTCAAAGATGGCCTCATTGGGGCACTCAGGCAGACAGGCCCCGCAGGAAATACATTCATCGGTAATTAACAATGCCATGACCCTCGCCTCCTTCTAAAACCTAACCTAAATAAGCCAATGAGTGAACCCGTGTTGACAAGCAACGCCCGCGGCGTCCATAGTCCGCGACAAGATATTTTAGCCATTCTAGACCGTGAGGATTTTTCAAGTCAACAGAACGGCATGCGTTCTTTGGGCCTAGCCGGCAAGGGTTTATGGGCCGATGGGCCCAGGGCGCTGGAGCGATGTGAGCGGCTGCGGAAGCGCTCATGTTGAGGAGCATGGTCGACGATAGAAGATCATCGCGCGCACAAAGACGCACTCGAGTCATTACGTTGGTTCTGCTCGCGGCCTTGTTGGTGAGCGCCAGCATTTTTTTGACAGGCCGCAAGGATTCCGACATCATTGTGGTCACGTTCCCGAGCGGAAAACAGCTTGAAACGGAGGTGGCCGATACGCCGGAGAAACTTCTGTTCGGGCTCGCCTTCCGTGAGGGATTGCCCCCAGATACGGGGATGCTCTATATCTTCGAAAGCACGGGTCCTCATCGGATGCAGACGAAGGAGTACCGTATTCCGGTCGACATGATCTGGATCGACGAAAGTCGGCGCATCATCCATTTCATGCAAGACGTCCCTCCATGCCGCCAGGATCCATGCCCGTTTCACGGACCGACGGAACCGGCGCGCTACGTCATTCAAACCGCAGCCGGTTTCGTTCGCTTGACGGGTGTCGGGCCCGGGGACGAGCTCAAGTTCTCGTTACGTCTCTAGCCTGGCATGAAGCGTAACCAGGCTTTCCATATCAAGGAACTGAGATGATTGTGAGTGTCGGCAAGCATTGGAGGGATTGATTGATGGATGGATTCCGGCCGGTCGCGCGCGTCGAGGAGATTGCACCGGGGCAGGCCAAGGTGGTGACGATCCACGGCCGCTCGATCGCGCTGTTCAACATCGAAGGCACGTTTTACGCGATCTATAATGTGTGTCCGCACGAGGGGGGGCCGCTGAACGAAGGACGCGTCAAAGGGTTCGTCGTCTCGTGTCCCTGGCATGACCTCGCGTTCGACATCCGCAACGGGCAAGGCACCGATGGCGGTGGCTACTGCGTAGGCAGCTACGAGGTCCGTGTCCAAGACAATCAGATTTTGGTAGGCGGACGACGCAAAGTCTAGCCTCTGGTGGGTACGGGAGGGGAGGGGAGTTGGTTCGGGCCCCCTCCCGTGTCGAGCGCAGCTCGATCTAGGAGATGAGAGACTCGGTTCCATGTCGATGATGCGCGCATCCGGATCGGAGAGGCAGGCGGGCGATTCCGATCAAGGAATCAAAACCTTGTCGGCGCGTCTGGGCGTCCCGCTGCAAATCCATCTGTGGGAGGACCGGACACGCGGCGAACAATGGGTGCCTACGTATGATGCGAGCGGGTTGGTGCTCGCCGGGGACGACTTCCTGCGGATCGCGAGCAACAACGCGGTGGACAGCGGACGCCGGACGTTCGAGTTTCAGCCGGTCTCGGTAGGAGAACATCGGCTCGTATTTGAAAAGCGCATGGGGTGGAAGTTCACCGCGGAGGACCGACGCGTCTTCCGGATCGTCGTGTCGGACGGACGGTCGGTCGGCGAGGCTCCCTGATGCCCGACATCGGATTCGTCAACGGACGTTTCATGCCGCTGGCCGAGGCCGTCGTGTCTGTAGAGGATCGCGGCTTCCAATTCGGAGACGGCGTCTACGAGGTCATCCGTACGTATGGCGGCCGCCCCTTTCAGCTTGAAGCCCACCTGGCACGGCTCGAACGAAGCGCCGCGGCGCTGCAGTTGCTGGTTCCCCATACGCGGCATCAGTGGACCCTCTGGGTGATGGAGGGGCTCGCGCGGGCCGGCTACCCGGAAAGCAAGATCTACATTCAAATTACGCGGGGGGCCGCACCGAGAGACCACGCCTATCCGCCCGCCGGGACTCCCACGGTCGTCATGACGATCCGAGCGTTGCCTCCGTTGGCGGATGACCTTCGATCGCAGGGCGTGTCGGCGATCACCGTCGAAGATATTCGGTGGGGGCGGTGCGATATCAAGAGCGTGAACCTGTTGGCCAATGTGCTGGCGCGCCAGCAGGCGAAAGAAGCGGGTGTCTTCGAGGCGATTTTTGTGAAGGACGGCCTGGTGACTGAAGGGGCCGTGAGCAACGTCATGGTGGTTCATCGCGGAAGCCTGCTCACGGCACCGGAAGGCGAGCGAATTCTTTCAGGGGTCACGCGGACGCTCGTGCTGGATCTTGCCCGACGCGAGGGCCTTGCCATGCACGAACGTTTCGTGCCACGGGTCGACTTGGACGCGGCCGACGAGGTCTTGCTGACAGGCACAACGGTCGAAGTGCTCTCCGTGGTGCGCCTCGATGGGAAACCGGTCGGTTCGGGGCGACCGGGTCCGGTGGGCGAGCGCTTGGCCCGCCAGTTCAGCTTGCTGACTCGCTGAACCCCTTGCGTTGGAGCCAGGCCTCGTGGTAGTTTGCGTTTTACGAAGTGGGCGTCGGCCCACTTTTTTGTTTGGGCTCCTGTAAACGGACCTGCCGTTTGCCAGGGGTGAGGGATCCGTGAACGAGTCCCAGCGTGTTGCGGAGCGTGTCCAGCATGTGGCCACGCCGATCCTCTGGGCTCTCGGACTTGAATTGGTGGAAGTTGTCTGCGTGGGCCGGGGGCCTCGGACCGTCGTTCGGGTCTTCATCGACAAGCCCGGTGGCGTCTCCCTAGACGATTGTGAGCGGGTGCACCAGTCTCTGGGGCCGGCGCTGGATGTCGCCGATCCCATTCCCCACTCGTACACGTTGGAAGTGTCTTCCCCTGGCCTCGACCGGCCGCTCAGGACAAGCCAGGACTTTCAGCGGGCGATCGGCAAGCGCGTGACCGTCAAGTTGCGGCGTCCGATGGGGGAGCGGTGGCGGGTTGCGGGCCAGGTTCTGGCGGTCGAGCCGGATGCGGTTCTGCTGGTCACCGAAGCGGCCGCGCCGAACGCGACCACCAGGCTGGCGTTGACCGATGTTGTCGAAGGAAAACTCGACATCGCGTTCTGATCCCGTCCCGGCCGTCTCCATGAAGACCGGGACCCAACCTTAGACGAGCGAGGATAGGCGTTATGAATCGTGAGCTGATTGCCGTCATCGACGAGATCGGGCGTCAGAAAGGGATCGAAAAAACCCGTGTCATCGGGGCGGTGGAGACGGCCCTCCAGACCGCGGCGAAGAAGCGCTTCGGGCAGGGCGAAAACATTCGCGTCGAAATCGATCCAAAAACCGGCGAGATCTCGGTCATCTCCATCAAGACGATCGTCGAGACCGTAACGAATCCGAAGGCCGAAGTTTCCCTGGCGGAGGCTCGCAAGATCGACGAGGGGGCGGAGATCGGCGACGAAATCGGCGCGCTGATCGAAATGGATGAGCTCGGTCGGATCGCAGCCCAGACCGCAAAACAGGTCATCTTTCAAAAGGTGCGGGAAGCGGAATGGGAAGCGGTCCAGAAGGAGTACTCCACGCGGGTGGGCGACCTCGTGAACGGCATCATTCTCGGGATGGAGCGCCGCAACTTCCTCGTGGATTTGGGCAAGACGGAAGCGATCCTTCCGATCCAGGAGCAGATCCCCCGCGAAACCTATCGGCGCGGCGATCGGATCAAGGCCATGCTGTTGGAAGTGCGACGGACCCCCAAGGACGTCCAGGTCATTCTCTCGCGCAGCCATCCGCAGTTCGTCGCGAAGTTGTTCGAACTGGAAGTGCCGGAGGTCTCCGAGAAGATCGTCGAGATCAAGTCGATCGTTCGAGAGCCGGGTGACCGGACCAAGATTGCGGTGACCTCGCGCGATAAAGCCGTTGATCCGGTGGGCGCCTGCGTGGGCATCAAGGGGTCCCGCGTCCAGGCGGTCGTGCGGGAATTGCGTGGCGAGAAAATCGACATCATCACGTGGACTCAGGACCCGCGCGTCTTCATCGCGGCCGCATTGAACCCCGCCACGATCGAAAAAGTGGGCATCGACGAAGAGAAAAAATCCGCGCTGGTGGTGGTGGCGGATTCTCAGCTCTCCCTGGCCATCGGGAAGAACGGACAGAACGTCCGGCTGGCGGCGCGGCTCACCGGATGGAAGATCGACATCATCAGCGCCACCGAGTACGAAAAGGAGAAAGCGGAGCGGGATAAGGAAATCAAGGCGGCCCTCGCGGAGGAGGCCGAAGCGCAACGTCTTCAAGAGGAAGCACGGAAGCAGGAATCGGAGGCCACGAGCGCAACGGAGGGGGCGACCGCCTGAGGGCGGAGTTATATCCTGAACAAAGGGTCACGATGCGAGTCTACGAATTGGCCAAGAAACTGGGGATGGAGAACAAGGATCTCATCCCCGAGCTCAAACGCATGGGCATCGCTGTGGCGTCCCACAGCAGTGCGTTGGAAGAGTCCGTGGCCCAACAAGCCATGGAAAAGCTTTCTCAGAGGCTTCAGTCGACCCAGAAAGGCGACGCCGCCGGGTCTGCAGCCCATGGCGAGGGCGTACACCGTAAGGCCAAGACCGGCAAAGAGGCGGCGGCCCACGCGGCCGACCACGGGCTGGCCAGGTCGACCTCGGCGAAAGGAGCGCCCCTTCCGGGAGAGGAGACCGCAAAACCCGACAAGCGGCGCATTCTCATCAAGCGGAAGCGTGAGGAGGGAGCCGTTGAGCCCGTGGCCGTCCAGGTCGCTCCTGTCGAGCCGGTCTCTCCCGTGGTGAGCAGTCCTCCGGCGCCGGCAGCACACATCGCGCCGCCCGCCGTCGAAGAGGTGCCGGTGGCGCCTCGGCTCGAAGTCCCCCTGCAGGGCGAAGTGAAGGCCGAAGCTCCCGTCAGGCCCGCGCCGGCCGAGAGCCCCAAGCCCGCTCCGGGACTCGCGTCGCCTGCGACCCTGGTCGTCGAGCCGGTCTCGCCGCTCGCCAAGAAGAAGGGCTTCTCCTTCGATGAGCTCGAGGCGGAAAGTGCCGCCGCGCGTGAGAAACAGCGGAAGGCAAGACGGCCCGGCAGGGTCAGGGAGGAGGAAGATTCGCGGTTCCGGGAGGATGCGGCCCGATGGGACGATCTGCGCGCGATTCCGGTCCAGCGGAGGGAGGATCGATCCAAGCACGTTCACCACAGTTTGCCCTCCGAAATCACCAAGCCGAGAAAAAAGAGCGTGAAACTGGGCCCCGGGTTGACCGTCAAGGAGTTCTCGGAATTGGTGGGGCAGCGCCCCGCTGAGATCGTGAAGAAGCTCATGGAGATGGGCCAGATGGTCACGTTCAACCAGCCGATCAACCTCGAAGCGGCGTCCCTCCTCGCCGATGAGTTGGGCGTGAAAGTCGAAGTCTCGGCCGAGAAAGTGGGTGAAGCGCTTCTGCAAGAAGTTGTTGAGGAAGGTGCCGAGGGTCACATCCTGCCCAGGCCGCCCGTCGTGACGATCATGGGGCACGTCGACCACGGCAAGACCTCTTTGCTCGATGCGATCAGGCAGACCAAGGTCGCCGAAGGCGAGGCCGGCGGGATCACCCAGCACATCGGCGCGTACACCGTGCAAGTGCACGGCAAGCAGGTCACGTTCCTGGACACGCCGGGTCACGAGGCCTTTACTGCGATGAGGGCGCGGGGAGCGAAGGTCACGGATATCGTCGTCCTCGTCGTGGCGGCCGATGACGGGGTCATGCCGCAGACCATCGAGGCCATTCACCATGCCAAGGCCGCCCAGGTGCCGCTGGTCGTGGCGATCAACAAGGTCGACAAGCCGGGAGCCAACCCCGACCGAGTCCGCAACGCGTTGTCCGAGCACGGGCTCATCCCCGAAGCCTGGGGGGGCGACACGATCATGGTCGAGGTGTCGGCCAAGCAGAAAACGGGCCTGGACACCTTGCTCGAAATGATCTTGCTGCAAGCGGAGGTGCTGGAACTGAAGGCCGATCCGATGCGCAGCGCCAAAGCCACGGTGATAGAAGCCAGGCTGGAACGGGGCCGCGGCCCGGTGGCGACGGTGCTGGTCCAAAACGGCGCGTTACGGGTGGGCGACGCCTACGTGGTGGGGACCTTCAGCGGTCGCGTCCGCGCGCTGATTTCAGACAGGGGAACCAAAGTGTCGGAAGCCGGACCGTCGGTGCCCGTCGAAGTGATCGGGCTTCCCGGCGTGCCCTCGGCGGGCGACGCCTTCGTCGTCGTCAAGGATGAGCGGGTCGCGAAAGAAATCGCCGAAGAACGGGCGCGGAAGCAGCGCGCCGCCGAACTGGCGGGCTCGGCCAAGGTCTCGCTGGACGATCTGTACGCGAAGATCCAGGAGGGCGACGTCAAGGAGCTCGCCATCGTGATCAAGTCCGACGTCCAGGGATCGGCCGAGGCGCTTGCCGCAGCCATCGAAAAATTGCCGACCGGCCCGGTCAAGCTACGTGTCATTCATAGCGGCGTGGGAGGCATTACGGAAACCGACGTGCTCCTGGCGGCCGCGTCGAAGGCCATCGTCATCGGCTTCAACGTTCGCCCCGAGCCGAAAGCGGCCGCGCTCGCAGAGCACGAAGGCGTCGACATCCGACTGTACAACATCATTTACGAAGCCATAGCCGACATCAAAGCGGCGATGGAAGGGCTGCTGGAACCCACGCTCAAGGAGCGTGTTCTGGGGCGTGCGGAGGTGCGGCAGTTGTTCAACATTCCCAAGGCGGGCCTGGTCGCCGGCTGTTACGTCTTGGACGGCACCATCACCAGGGCCAGCGCCGGTGTCCGCGTCGTGCGCGACCATGTGACCGTCTACGAGGGGAGGCTCGCCTCCTTGCGTCGCTTCAAGGACGACGTGCGGGAAGTGCAGCAGGGCTACGAGTGCGGCTTGAGCGTCGAGAATTTCAACGATCTCAAGGTCGGCGACGTGATCGAAGCGTACGTCCACGACAAGGTGGCGGTACGGCTCTGAAGTGAGGGCTTGTGGCTGACTGCAACGGGGGCCGGCATGATCGTGGGCCTCTGTACCGTTGAACTCTTCATCCCCAACGGTCATTCGCTCAAGGGAAAACGACAGGTTCTTTTGAGCGTGAAGGATCGGTTGCGGGAGAAGTTCAACGTGTCGGTGGCGGAGGTGGGCGCGCAGGACTTATGGCAGAAGGCGGTGTTGGGAATCGCCTGCGTCGCCAACGATAGGGCCTACGTCAATCAGGTGCTCGATCAGGTGCTCAATTTGATCGGACGCGAGCCGGCGATGGAGGTTGTGCGGTCGCAGATCGAGTGGTTATGAAGACGGCCTACAAGCGGACCGATCGCGTCGCCGACCAGATTCGAATGGAAGTCGCCGACATCCTCATGCGGAAAACGAAGGACCCGCGGGTCCATGACGTCACGGTGACGGACGTGGAGCTCACGAACGATCTGCGGATCGCCCGGATCTATGTCACGACGCTCCTGGACGCGGAGGCAGAGCGCGACGTGTTCGCCGGTCTGGCCAAAGCCGCCGGGTACATCCGCGGGGAGCTCGGCCGTCGGTTGACCCTCCGCTACACGCCCGAGCTGGAGTTCTATAAAGACGAGAGCGGTCCGCGCGGCGACCGCATCTTGAGTCTCCTTGACAGCTTGGGCGACTCCGGCGGTGCGGTGCGAACGCAAGCTGCGCCCGAGCCCGAGGCGGAGAGTCGCGAACAGCAGAAAGGGAGCGCCTCGTCATGACAGCAATCGCGCTTGCCGGGCGGGCCGTGCGTGACGGGGTCCTCAACGTGAGGAAGCCGGCCGGCTGGACTTCGCATGACGTGGTGGCCAGAATTCGAGGCTGCCTCGGCAGTGCCAAGGTCGGCCATGCGGGCACGTTGGACCCGGCGGCCACGGGGGTGCTGCCGATCCTCGTGGGGCGCGGGACGAAAATCGCCGAATTTTTGGTCGATTGGGACAAGGAGTATCGAGCCGTGCTCCGCTTGGGTGAGAGGACGGACACGCTGGATGCGACCGGACGGATCCTTGAGCGACGGAGCAGCGACGGGTTGACGGAGGGAGGGATTCAGGCCGCGGTGGGGCGATTTCGCGGAGCCATCCGCCAGATTCCGCCGATGTTCTCGGCCGTCAAAATGGGAGGAGTCCCCCTCTATAAGACAGCGCGGGCCGGACGGGTCGTTGACCGGGAGCCACGGCTGGTGACGATCCATGAACTCGACGTGCTGTCCGTTCGTGGCTGCGATGTCGGGCTACGGGTGGTCTGCTCGAAGGGGACGTACGTGCGCAGTCTCTGTGCGGATATCGGCGACGCCCTCGGTGTTGGCGGGCATCTCTTGACCTTGGAACGACGACGAGTCGGACCGCTTCTCGTGGACGATGCGCTCTCGCCGGAGGAAGTCTCCTCCGGGATCGCTATGGGCGATTGGGGAGCCGCCTGGTTGTCGATCGACCAGGCCTTGTGTCATCTTCCCGCGGCCACCGTCGATGAAGAGGCTGCCGCTCGGGTACGGCACGGTGCCCCGATTCCCTTGCGCGCGGTGAAGGAATGGGCCGCGCCGGCGGGGGTCGAGCAGGGGCATGGTCAGGTGGTCAGGATCAAAGAGCAGACAGGCCTGCTGCTCGGCCTTGGTCGCATCGGTTCGCGGGGCGGGGCGCCTCCGGACGAAGGCGGCGAAGGCACGATTCACGTCGACAAAGTCCTCGTAGACGTGGTGTGAGGCGAAAGGGTATCAGGATCATTGCAGGGAGGAGTAGGAACCATGGCATTGACGAAAGAGACGAAAAGAGCGTTGATTCAAGAGCATCGCCGGCACGAGACAGATTCCGGGTCGCCGGAAGTTCAGATCGCGGTGCTCACGAACCGGATCGCGTACCTCACGGAACATTTCAGGCTGCATAAGAAGGATCACCATTCGCGTCGCGGGCTGCTCCAATTGGTCGGGCGGCGGCGACGTCTGCTTGACTACCTGCGGAACATCGATGATGCGCGGTATCGTGCAGTCATCGATCGGCTGGGCATCCGAAAGTAATCACGCCCTGGGTTCATTCCTCCCCACATCAAGAGGAACTCGTGCAACCGTCCCCAGATGAACACGGACATGGGCTCACCGAAGGACCAATGATGAATTGAGAATTATGAATGCTGAATTGGGCGCAGCGTTTCTCCCAATTCATAATTCCACATTCATAATTCAGAATTTCTTCGTTGAGCTTATCTCTGTGGGCATCTGTGGGACATGAGAGAGGAGACCACAGATGGTACACGTTGTTGAGTTAGAGGTGGCCGGGCGGCGGTTGCGGTTGGAAACCGGTCGCGTGGCCAAGCAAGCGGACGGCGCGGTTTGGGCCTCCTACGAGGACACGGTGGTGCTGGCCACGGCCGTGGCATCACAAACCGTCAAGCCGGGTATCGATTTCCTGCCCCTCACGGTCGATTATCAAGAGAAGGCCTACGCAGCCGGAAAGATACCCGGAGGTTATTTCAAGCGAGAGGGCCGCCCGTCTGAAAAAGAAGTCCTCACCAGCCGCCTCATCGATCGACCCCTGCGACCACTCTTCCCCGAAGGCTACTACTTAGAGACTCAAGTGATCGCATCCGTGTTGTCGGCGGACAAGACCGGAACATCCGACGTGCTCGGCATTACTGCGGCTTCGGCGGCGCTGGCCCTGTCCCCCATTCCCTTCAACGGGCCGGTCGCGGGTGTCAAGATCGGGCGCGTCGACGGACAATTCGTCATCAACCCCGACCTTGACCTTCTGGAGAAAAGCGATTTGCATCTCGTCGTGGCGGGGACGGCGGAGGCCATCATGATGGTTGAGGGCGGGGCGAACGAACTGCCCGAAGCGACGATGATCGAAGCCTTGGAATTGGCCCACCGCGAGATCAAGAAGATCGTGGCCAAGATCGAAGAGCTGCGAACCCTTGCGGGCAAGCCGAAACGTAACGTGGTTCAAGAGCATATCGATCCGGAGCTGCAGGCGCAGGTGAAAGCCCTGGTCGCCGGTCCTATTCGAGAGGCCATCCTGATTCCGAACAAGACGGCCCGACAGGAACGGTTGGACCAAGTGCTCGCGGAAACACTGGAGCAACTCAAGAGCGACGATCCTGATCGCGAGCGACACATCAAGCTCACGTTTCACGCCTTGGAATACACGGAGGTGCGCAACATGATCCTCGAAAAGCGCACCCGGGCCGACGGCCGCGGTCCTTCGGACATCCGGCCGATCACCTGCGAGGTCGGGGTCCTTCCACGGACGCACGGATCGGCCCTGTTCACGCGGGGCGAAACGCAGAGTTTAGCCGTGGTAACGCTCGGCACGACCGATGATGAGCAGCGGATCGATGCATTGGAGGGCGAGTACTTCCGCACCTTCATGCTCCATTACAACTTTCCGCCGTTCAGCGTGGGTGAGGCCAGACCGCTGCGATCGCCGGGACGGCGCGAGGTCGGCCACGGCGCGCTTGCGGAGCGGGCGCTGAAATCCATGATCCCTCCGAAGGACAAGTTCCCCTATACGCTGAGGATCGTATCGGACATCTTGGAATCGAACGGATCGTCCTCCATGGCGACGGTCTGCGGCGGAACCCTGGCGCTCATGGATGCCGGCGTGCCGATCAAGGAGCCGGTGGCGGGGATCGCCATGGGGTTGATCAAGGAAGGGGACCAAGTGTTGGTACTGTCCGATATCCTGGGGCTCGAGGACCACCTGGGCGACATGGATTTCAAGGTGACCGGCACCAAGCGCGGCATCACGGCCCTCCAGATGGACATCAAGATCAGCGGGATCACACCGGAATTGATGCGCCACGCGCTCGATCAAGCCAAGGCCGGGCGTCTGCATATCCTGGAGCAAATGCAGAAGGCTTTGAGCTCCCCGCGCGCCAAGCTGTCCCCCTTCGCCCCGCGCATCTACCCGATGAAGATCAAGCAGGAGAAGATTCGCGACGTCATAGGCCCGGGCGGAAAGATGATCCGGAGCATCATCGCCGAGACGGGAGTGAAGATCAACGTCGAGGACACCGGCGACATCACGATCGCCTCCTCCGACGAGGCGTCCGCCCAAAAGGCGATCGAGATGATCAAGCGGCTGGTCCAGGAGGTCGAGGTCGGCAAGATCTACCTGGGAACGGTCCGCAAGATCATGGACTTCGGCGCGTTCGTGGAGGTGCTCCCGGGAACCGACGGCTTGGTGCACATTTCGCAGTTGGCGCACCATCGCGTCAAATCCGTCTCGGACGAGGTGTCCGAAGGCGAGCAGATCCTGGTCAAGGTGCTCGAGATCGACAAGCAGGGGAAGATCCGGTTGAGTCGGAAGGAAGCCATGCCGGCACCGTCGGCCCCCTCGCCACAAGGGACGGCGGCCGGATAACGCCTCATGTACCGAAAGCTCGTGCTCGACAACGGCATTCGCCTCGTCATGGAGCGAATCCCCACGTTGCGGTCGGTGACCGTCGGCGTCTGGGTGAACGTCGGGTCGCGCGACGAAGGAAAAGGCGAAGAAGGCCTCTCGCACTTCATCGAGCACATGTTCTTCAAGGGAACGGCGACGCGATCCGCGACGGAGATTTCTCGCGCCATCGATGCCTTGGGCGGCGAGATGAACGCCTTCACGACCCGCGAGACCACCACGTTCTACATCAAGGTGCTGGATCAACAGCTCGAGGAAGGCCTCGAGCTCTTGGCCGACCTCTTTCAACGCTCTCGCTTCGACACCAAAGAAGTGGAAAAAGAAAAACAAGTGGTGTTGGAGGAGATCCGCATGGTCGAAGACGATCCAGAGGACTTGATCCAGGAGATCCACACCAAGCAAGTGCTGGGTCGGCACCCACTGGGGCGACCGATCCTCGGCCGGGCGAGCACCATCAAGGGTCTGCAGCGACAACAGCTCTTGCACTACGTCGAAACCCACTACGATGCGGACCATATCGTCATCGCGGCAGCCGGTAATTTCGACGAGCCTCGTCTCGAGGAACTGGTGCAGCGCCTCTTCGGCTCGCCTCGTTGCCGCAACGGGAGGCTGCCAAACCGTTGGCCTCCGGAGGTCTCGGGAGGCACCGTGGTCCGGCGCAAGCCGCTGGAGCAAGTGCATCTCTGCCTCGGATTGAAAGGGCTCGCGGCCAGCCACAAGGACCGCTACGCGGGCCACGCGCTCAACAGTGTCTTGGGGGGCAGCGTGAGTTCTCGGCTCTTCCAAGAAATCCGAGAGAAGCGCGGGCTCGCCTATTCCATCTACTCTTTCCTCTCCCCTTATTCAGACGGTGGGATGATCACGGTGTATGCAGGCACGCGTCCGCAGGAGGCGCAACGAGTCGTGGACCTCGTGTGCCGAGAGATCAAACGTCTCCGTCGCAACGGCGTCGAGCCCAAAGAATTGGCGCGGGCGAAGAATCAGATGAAGGGCACGCTGATGCTGAACCTGGAAAGCTCGCATAGTCGCATGAGCAAGCTCGCCAAGGATGAGCTTGTTCAGGGCGCCCATACGTCGCTCGAAGAGATGTTGTCGGAAATCGACCAGGTGTCGGAAGAGCAAGTGTGCCGAGTGGCCGACGAATTGCTCGATCTTGATTACCTGGCTGTCACCGCTCTCGGCCCGATCCACGAGCGTTCCTTCCGGGGCTTCACGAAGAATTAGAAACTTCTAAGAATCCTGCATCGCGCACCCTCTCTGCAGTGCGGCGACGATTCCCCGATAACTTCGCAACAGATTGATTTTTATCGGTAAACTAGGCTTGGTGTGCGGCGAGATCCGGCCGAAACATTTCCTTGACAGGATTTATCGATTTCAGTACCATGGGCGCGCTTTTCATAGAATCCTTAACTCCTTGTGGGCGGAGAACCCGCTAACGTGAAGCAATCAGAAAGGAGGGCGCCGAGAGCTTCCTCTTCTTTGTGCGTTTCCACGGACTATCTATGGCGAATTATTTTATTCGCGGTTGCCATTCGTTGTCGTCATTCTTAGGAAGGAGGGATTGGGTATGAATAGGGTCGTCATTCTGACCGCTGTTGCTGTCTTTTCTGTCTTCAGCTTGCTAGCGGCCGATTTTGTCGCGGCAGCCGACGTTCCTGGAGCGGCGGGCGCCGCAGAAATCGTGGCAGGCAGCGGGCACAACTACAAGGGAGAAGTGACCAAGACACTCAAAGGCCGTGTCTGGTCCCAGTGGGCCGATAATCCGGACGGGGAGCTCCTGTTCGGGATTCAGTATTGGAACACGGGGGAGCCGGCTTCAGGGACTCCAGCCGGCCGTTCCTCATCGGATCTCGACGTCAAGCCTCCAGACCCTCTGTTCTCCTGCTGCGCGTGGGGTTTCGTGGGCGGAACGGAGAAGAACAATCCCTATTCCGGCTGGTACCATGCGGCGACAACCGTGCGGTTGGCGGTGAAGGACAAGGCATTGATGGACCAGATCATCAAGGCGTCGCAGGATTTGGTGGCGATGGAAGTGACGCTGGATGGCCGGACCATCACCGGGTTCAAGGTGCTGAAGTAATCCGTTAATCCATTGTCGGCAGACGTCATTCATTCATATCCTGTGCTAAGGAGGGATGCGATTATGAAGCTTCATAAGCAAGGCTGGGCCTTCATGGCTACCGTGGCGCTGGTGGTCGTGTTCGCCTCCACCGCGCTGGCCATCGAGGCATTCCAGGAGCGGTTTGAATGGGGCGACATGAGCAAGCCGACCACCCTGCAGGGTCGGGTGATCATTCTTGATCCGTATGATGAAGCCGTGTGGATCAACATCGCCGTCTTCGGAGGCAATGCCGAGAGCGGGTATTTCTGGCAGAAGATCCACCCCGGGAAGACGTTGAAGTTCTACGCGGACAAGGGTGCGTGGGACGAACTTAAGAAGCTGGCCAGGCCTCACGCAGGACCGGCGGCCGCCAAAGAAGTGCCGCCCGCGAGTGAAACGGTGCTGGTCGAATTCACCGCCGTCGAGACCGAGCAGAACCATCGCGTCATCACGAACGTGAAAAAGCTCCCGGAAATAGCCGGCGCGCCGAATGCGCGACGCAGCATCCAGTCGCTTCGCTTCAAGGAATGCCAAGGCAAGAGCGAGATGACAGATGCCGGGTGTGCTGCTGCGAAACAGGCGATGAACACGGCCCCGAAGGGTGAAGATGCCGTCGGCATGCAGTACGATGTGCTGCAGCCGGGTGGAAAGCCGTTGGCTGGCCTTGTTCCTTGGACAGCCGCGTACAACACGGGCGGTGGTGGCGGTCACTGATCGCAGCTCTTCAGTCGTTCACAAAAAGGGCGACGCTCAAAAGGGCGTCGCCCTTCTTCTTCAATCCAACACCAAACCTCTCCGCTATTCTTCCGAACTGAGGCGGCGCTTGAGATCGGCAAGTCGATTCAAGGCGTCCAGCGGTGTCATGGAGAAGAGGTCGATCTGGCGGACCTCCTCAAGGATCGGGTGGGGGGCGGGGAGCGTTGCGTCGGCGAAGGGTAATGGTTCCTGGGGAACCGGCGCCGTCGAATCCCGGTTCGCGCGCTCGAGTTGCGCCAGCACCTGTTTGGCACGATCGATGATCGGGGATGGAAGCCCGGCGAGTTGAGCCACATGAATGCCGTAGCTCTTGTCGGCCCCGCCTCGTACGATCCTGCGTAAGAACAGCACATCGCCATCCCGTTCCCGGACCTCCACCCGATAGTTCTTGATTCCCTCGTGGGATCCCTCGAGCTGGGTCATTTCGTGGTAGTGCGTGGCGAACAGCGTACGTGCTCCAAGCTGTTTGGGATCATGAATGAACTCCGCCACGGCCCAGGCGATACTGAGGCCGTCGTAGGTGCTGGTCCCGCGGCCGATCTCGTCGAGGAGGATCAGGCTTCGCCAGGTCGCGGAATGGAGGATGTTGGAGGTCTCCGTCATTTCCACCATGAAGGTGCTCTGTCCACCGGCTAGATTGTCGGAAGCCCCGACTCGCGTGAAGATGCGGTCCACGATCCCGATCCTGGCTTCCGTGGCCGGGACAAAGCTTCCCATTTGCGCCAGCAGCACGATGAGCGCGACTTGCCGCAAGTACGTGCTCTTCCCCGCCATATTCGGGCCGGTGAGGATCACGAGACGATGATCTTCGAGGTCGAGCCTGGTGTCGTTCGGGATGAACTCCCCGGTCGCCATGAGTCGTTCGACGACTGCATGCCGTCCCTCCACGATGCGGATCTCATGACCGTCGTCCACTTCGGGGCGGACGTACCGATGCAGGGCCGCCACTTCCGCCAGCGCAGCCAACGCGTCGAGCGTGCTGATCAGGCGCCCCATGGCCTGCAGCCGAGGAGTTTCGCGGGCCAAGCGAGCCCGGAGTTCTTCGAAGAGCTCCTGTTCGAGTGCCTTGAGCTTGAGGTCCGCACCGGTCACCCGCTCCTCAAGCTCCTTGAGCTCCGGCGTCAAGAACCGTTCCGCGTTCGCAAGCGTCTGTTTCCTGGTGTAGTGGGGAGGAACTCGTTGGAGGTTCGCCTTGGTCACCTCGATGTAGTAGCCGAACACCTGGTTGTACCGGACTTTCAGAGAATCGATGCCGGTCCGCTCGCGTTCCTGACCCTCGAGGGCCGCGATCCACTGTTTCCCCTCCGTGGAGGCTTTGCGCAGTTCGTCGACACCGGCATGATAGCCCGGCCGGATGATCCCGCCGTCTCGGACCGAGGCAGGCGCGTCGGGGGCCAGCGCCTGTTCGATCGTCTCGTGGATGTCGATCGCAGGGTCCCAGGATTTGGCCAGTTCCTTGGCGAACGGCGAGTCGAGCA
Source organism: Nitrospiraceae bacterium (assembly GCA_037446055.1). Taxonomy (GTDB): domain Bacteria; phylum Nitrospirota; class Nitrospiria; order Nitrospirales; family Nitrospiraceae; genus JBBIJI01. The sequence goes on along the minus strand of JBBIJI010000007.1, from coordinate 18,793 downwards.
AGAGGAGGTGTCGGTGGAGCTCAGGAAACGCCGCCACCGACTGTCTGAGCGCCCACACTTCACGCGGCGTGGCGACGCCGAGGGAGATCCGGCTGCTGAGCCGAGCGATGTCTTGCACGTGGCGCAGCGCACTTCGTAGCTGCACACGAATTTCGAGCCGTTCCTTGAGTTCACCGACCGCCGCCTGGCGCGAGCGAATGGCCCGACAGTCGATCAGCGGGTGGAGCACCCATTCGCGCAGCAGCCGCCCCCCCATGGTCGTGATCGTTCGGTCGACGACGCCCAACAACGTGCCTTCCCGTGCGCCTTCGGCGTCGCCAGGCGCTCCGAGCGAGCGCACGAGTTCCAGATTCTGGATCGTTACGCTGTCGAGGTACATCGAGTCGTCCGGTCGGCGAACGTTCAGCGCACGCACGTGGTCGAGCGACACGGCCGGTTGCGTCTCGTGCAAGTATCGAAGCACGGCACCCGCCGCTTGAATGCCCAGCGTCATGCCGCGGCAACCGAAGCTGTCGAGCGTGTGGACCCGGAAATGGCCGAGCAAGAGGCCGCGGGCTTCTTCGAGCGCGAACCAGGCGCGCGGTTCCCGGCAGAGTCGCACATCCTTGAGTCGAGCGAGGCAGGTCGGCAGGTTCTCGTCCGGCATCTGAGGGATGAGCAGCTCCTTGGCCTCGAGCCTGGCGAGCTCATTCACGAGCCGATCCTCGGCCTGATCGCCGACCGCTTCCGTAACCCAGAACTCTCCGGTCGACACGTCGATCGCCGCGATGCCCAGCCCGTCGTATCCCGTCCCGGCTGTGCGCGGTCCCGGCGCGATCGCGGCGAGGAAGTTGGACGCGGTCGGCGGCAGCAGCTCGGGGTCGATCAGCGTGCCGGGCGTGTAGACGCGGACGACCTCCCGCCGGACCAGGCCTTTGGCCAGCTTCGGGTCCTCCACTTGATCGCAGAGCGCGACCGTTCGCCCGGCCTTCAGAAGCTTGGCGATGTAGCCGGTCGCCGCGTGATGGGGGACCCCGCAGAGTGGGACCGGATCCGGACTGTTCTTGTCGCGCGTGGTCAGCGCGATGGCGAGCAGACGCGACGCCACCTCGGCGTCCTCATAGAACATCTCGTAGAAATCCCCCACCCGGAAAAACAGAATGGCATCCGGATAGCCGCGCTTGGTCTCGCGGTACTGGCGCATCAAGGGAGTCAGATCGTCGCTAGGCATCGCGATGGCGGGTTGAAGAAGGAGAGTCAGCCGGAGACGTCGCGCGGCCGGACACTTTTTCGAGCGTCTGGCGCAATCGTTCGAGATCGACCTCCGCCTCTTGGAGCGCTCTCGTTTTCCGGCGGATCTCGATGCGTCCACGCACCCAGGCGGGGAAGAGAAGAATCCCCGATACCAGGAGCCCCACGGCGAAGGAAGCCAGGATGGGCTTGTAGATCGGCGTGGAGGCCGAAAGGAATCCGAAGAAGTAGCGGAGCGTGACCTCCTGCTCCTGGTTCTGCAGGAAAAACGAGAGCGAGAGTAAGAGCAGGATGCCGACTAGAATGAGCCTGATCATGCGGTGCCTATCGTGCCTCGACCCCGGCGGGCGGCCCCGCGGATCGTTCGGCGCCGGCGCGCGCAAGACCGAATTTTCTCGAGCAACCGCGCGGATTGTGGCCCGGTGGCCCCGAACTCGAGCCGTCTCGCTTGAGGGCCTGCCTGGGACAACGCGACCATCAGACGGTCGGGCGGCAGCAGCGAGGCGCCGCGCTCGACCCATTCCACCGTCAGGGCGGTGCCCGGAGTCACGTACTCGGATAAGCCGATGGTCGCACATTCAGCGACCGAGGGTAGCCTATAGAGATCTGCGTGGATCAACCGTAATCTCCCCTCGTATTCCTGCACGAGCACGAAGGTCGGGCTCGTGACGCTCCGCTCGGCAATGCCCAGGCCTCTCGCGATGCCCTTCACAAAAACCGTCTTGCCGGTTCCAAGGCTTCCGGAGAGGCCGATGACCTCGCCGCCTACCAGCGCCTGTCCCACGCACTGACCCAGCCGCAAGGTCTCCCTGACGGAACGGGTGATGACCCGCCAGTGGTCGCGGCGATCCTTCCCGCTGTTCAATGCAGACTCAGGGCGCGCATGACCGACCCCCGACCTGGAGGAGCGCATGAGGGATGCGATCCAGCAAATCGCCCGCGGTCATGCCGGCCTGTCCGAGGGTTTCAGCCGCCAGGTCGCCCGCGAGTCCGTGCAGGTACACGGCGGCGCAGGCTGCGTCCCATTGCGACAGTCCTTGCGCGAGCAGTCCCGCAATCATGCCGGTCAGGACGTCGCCGGTACCGGCGGTCGCCATGCCGGGGTTGCCGGTCGGACAAAGCGCCGCTCGCCCATCGGGCCTTGCGACGACGGTACGAGCCCCCTTTAAGACCAGAAACACACCCCGTTCCCTGGCGAAGCGGGCGGCAAGCCCGAGACGGTCCGCGTTCACCGTCCGCGGGGTCAGCTCCGCGTCGAGTCGCGCCATCTCACCTGGATGCGGCGTCAAGATGGGAGGCACCTTGCACTCCGTCAGGAGACTGGCCCGGCCCGCCAGCGCGTTGAGCGCGTCCGCGTCGAGCACGCAAGGTTTGTCCACCTGCCGGACGAAGGTCTGCACGAGGTCGACCGTTTCAGGATGGGTCGTAAGCCCCGGACCGAGCGCGACGGCGGTGCGTGAGGAGGCGAAGGTCACGAGGCGATCGAGCGACGAGCGTGCGAGCGTCCGGGCTTTCGTCTCGGGCATCGGCATGGTCATGACCTCAAGTAGCTTGGCCTCCAGCACATCGTTGACGCTGGCGGGCGTCGCGACCGTCACGAGACCCGCTCCGACCCGCAGTGCAGCCTTGGCCGCGAGGGCCGCCGCGCCGGTCTTGCCGAGGGATCCGGCAATAATGCCGGCATGCCCATACGTACCTTTATGGGAGGTCGCGCGGCGCAACGGGAGGACCGCCTGCACGCTCGTCGCCGTCATCAACTCCACGAGGCTTTCAACTGCCTCCGTCAAGGCGACGGGGATGCCGATGTCGACGACGCGGATCGTGCCGGCATGATCGATCCCCGCTCCCGTATACAAGCCGATCTTGGGGAGGCCGAACGTGACCGTGAGCGAAGCAGTCACGGCCGTCCCCAGCACGGCGCCAGTGTCCGCGTGAATTCCCGAGGGGAGATCGACGGCGACGACACGGCATGCGGTTTCGTTGATCGCGGTGATGGCGTGATGGTACAGACCCGTCACCGGCGTGGAGAGCCCGGTCCCGAGCAACGCATCAACGATCACATCCGATCCCCTGAGTCGGTCCCTGACCTGCTGTTCGTCAGCGACGACCGAGACGGCCGTTCGCCCCGCCTGGCCGGTGAATCGGCGGTACATCACCTTGGCGTCTTGGCTCAGGGCGTCCGGCGCGTGGAGCAGCAGCACGGAAACGCGCGCGCGCTTACGACGCAGGAGGCGGGCCACCACCAGGCCATCTCCTCCGTTGTTTCCCTTGCCGCAAAGGACCGAGACCTTCTTGCCCGCGAGCGGGCCGAACGACTCTTCCATGTGGTGCACCACGCCCGCGCCGGCCCGTTCCATGAGCGTCAGGCTAGGAACATGCCCGCCCTCGATCGTTTGTCGGTCCAACGACTGCATCTGAGCGGCTGTGACGAGTTTCATAGCGGGAAGGTGCCAGCCGGAGCGGGCATCGTCTATGGGACGCGAGTCCGTGAAGAAGTCAGCTCAGCAACTCTTTCATTTCCCGAACCGCTCGCTCCAGGCCGACAAGCACCGCGCGCGCGACGATGCTGTGCCCGATGTTGTATTCGACGATTTCGGGAATGCCGGTCAATCGGCGGACGTTTCGGTAATTGAGGCCATGCCCCGCATTGACGCCCATGCCGAGCTTGTACGCGAGCTTCGCCGCGTGCGCCAAGACTTCGAACGCTTCATCCTGCGCTCGCGTCGTGGCGGCGTTCGCATAGCGGCCGGTGTGGAGCTCGACGTACGCGGCCCCCACCTTGTGAGACGCCTTCACTTGGTCTAGATCGGGCTCGATAAACAGGCTGACGGGAATCTCGGCCTGCTGGAGCAACTCGACAAGGGTCCGGATCTTCTCTCGCTGCCCTGCGACCTCAAGCCCGCCTTCAGTGGTCAGCTCCTGCCTCCGTTCCGGCACCAGCGTGACGAGATGGGGTTTGACGTTGAGTGCGATCTTCGCCATGGCTTCCTCGGCCGCGATCTCCAGGTCGAGTTTGGTGTGGAGAATTTCTTTCAAGAGCGTCAGGTCACGATCTTGAATATGTCTTCGGTCTTCTCGCAGATGAACGACCAGCCCGTCCGCGCCTGCCAGCTCGACCAGGACAGCCGCCGCCAGCGGATCAGGATCGCTCCCGCCTCTCGCTTGGCGCAACGTGGCGACGTGGTCGATGTTGACTCCGAGACGGGGCATGATGAAGGAACCGGATTTTCCCTGGCGAACCCTTATGATTCGGCTATGAGGGCGTGGCGATTATTGCAGAAACCCAGGGGGTGAGCAACCAGTGATCCTCCCCTCCATCCACCGGCGAGTCGAGAGAGGTTAATTCCCGGAACCTCTGAAAAGAACAGTGAAAATTGACTCATCCAGCGGCATCCAGATAGAATAAGCGACTTCGTCCCAACCAGAAGCGGTCTGACCGAACCATTCGGTCGACATGACAAGCGACGGTTACTGGCGGCATGAACGACACATTTTATCGCATTCAGCGTCTTCCTCCCTATGTCTTTGCCGAGGTCCAATCCCTCAAGCTTGCGGCCCGCCGCCGGGGGGAAGACATCATCGACTTCGGGATGGGAAATCCCGACCAACCGACACCGACCCACATCGTGGAGAAGTTGATCGAGGCCGCCCGCAAGGGGAAAAACCATCGGTACTCGGCCTCCCGCGGCATCACGAAGCTGCGCCACGCCATTGCCGGATGGTACAAGCGGAACTACGACGTCGACATCGATCCCGACACCGAGGCCATCGTGACTATCGGATCGAAAGAGGGGTTGGCGCACTTGGCGCTGGCCTTGATCGGTCCGGGCGATGTTGTCATGACTCCCACGCCGACGTACCCGATCCACATGTACAGCTTTATCATCGCCGGGGGAGAAGTGCGGGGAATCGAACTGCGCGAAGACCGAGATTTCTTCGACGATATGATGCGGGTCTATCGCCAGACGTTTCCGCGTCCCCGAATCCTCGTCATCAACTTTCCCCACAACCCGACGACGGCGGTCGTGGACTTGGAATTCTTCAAGAAGGTCGTGGCCTTTGCGAAAGAGCACCACCTGATCGTGATCCATGACCTGGCCTATGCGGATTTGGTGTTCGACGGATACCGGGCGCCCAGCTTTCTGCAAGTGCCGGAGGCCAAGGACGTGGGGGTCGAGTTTTACACCCTCTCGAAAGCGTACAACATGCCCGGCTGGCGTGTCGGCTTCTGCGTGGGTAATCGCGACGTGGTCGGGGCGCTCACGAAGATCAAGAGTTACCTGGATTACGGCATCTTTCAGCCGATTCAGATCGCCAGCGTCATCGCGCTCAACGGACCGCAGGACTGCGTCAAGGAGACGGTGCTCCGCTATCAGAAGCGTCGTGACGTGCTCGTCAGCGGGCTCAATCGGATCGGGTGGCCGGTGTCGAAGCCTCGGGCCACCATGTTTGTGTGGGCGCGCATTCCGACACCCTATCGACACATGGGATCGCTGGAGTTCTCCAAGCTGCTGTTACGGGATGCGAAGGTCGCCGTCTCGCCCGGCATCGGGTTCGGAGAGGGAGGAGACGATCATGTGCGGTTTGCGTTGGTCGAAAACGAGCACCGGACCCGGCAGGCGATCCGGGGCATTCGCAAGGCTCTGAAGTTGTGAGGACGAGTTCGTGAAGACGCGTGTGGGAGTGGGCATTATCGGGTTCGGCACGGTCGGGACCGGCACGGCCAGGATTCTGTTGGAGCAGGCCGCGTTGATCCGGCGACGTGTGGGAGTCCCCGTGGAACTGGTGCGTGTGGCCGATCCGGACATAGAACGTGATCGCGGACTGACGCTGCCTGCGGGCATGTTGACGACCGACGGCCGGCGGGTGATCGAGGATCCATCGATTGACATCGTCATCGAACTGATCGGCGGATACACCACGGCCAAGCAACTGATCTTGGACGCGATGAGCAGAGGGAAACACGTGGTCACTGCAAATAAGGCATTGCTGGCGGTCCACGGCGAGGAGCTGTTTGCGGCTGCGGCCCGCGCCGGCGTCGATCTGGGGTTCGAGGCCAGCGTCGGAGGCGGGATCCCGGTCATTCGCGCGCTCACCGAAGGGTTGGCCGCCAATCACGTGCAGTCTATCTATGGGATCATCAACGGTACGTCGAATTATATCCTCTCGCGGATGACGCACGAAGGTCATACATTTGAAACGGTGCTGAAAGAAGCCCAGCAGGCCGGCTATGCGGAAGCCGATCCGACGTTCGACGTGGAGGGGATCGACTCGGCCCACAAGCTGGCGATCATGGTGTGTCTGGCCTACGGCACGCCCGTCACCTTCAAGGAGATTTTTACGGAAGGGATCAGCAGACTCACGCCCCTGGACATCGCCTATGCCAAGGAATTCGGCTTCACGATCAAGCTCCTCGGGATTGCCAAGGAAGTCGAAGGCGAGATCGAAGCACGGGTGCACCCGACCATGATTTCTTCGAATTCTCCTATCGCCCGAGTCGATGGTGTCTACAATGCCATCCAACTTGTCGGTCACGCCGTCGGCGATGTGGTGCTGTATGGGCAGGGTGCCGGTTCCATGCCGACGGGCAGTGCCGTGGCGAGCGATGTCATCGCTATCGCCCGCAATGTCCTGAAGAACGCTGCCGGTCGTGTGCCTCCGGCTTCCTTTCAGCAGAACCAGCGAGCTCCCCTCCGCCTTCGGCCGATCGAAGAGATTACCTCCCTGTATTACCTTCGGTTTATGGTCCTGGACCGGCCGGGAGTCTTGTCGCAGATGACGGGCGTCCTCGGCCGGAACGGGATCAGCATTTCGAAAGTTCTGCAGCAAGGGCGAAAGGCGGGACAGACGGTCCCCGTCGTCATCATGACGCATCTCGCAAGAGAGCGGGACGTGAGGGCCGCGCTGATAGACATCGATCGCATGCCCTTCGTATCTGAGCCCACGACCTTAATTCGCGTGGAGGGGCGGGACGAGTGACCGATGCCTCGATCGGAGGATGACCTCCGCACGCGACCGCACATCATTCCCATGACTTCCTGGCGCGGCATCATCAACCATTATCGGAAGTTCCTTCCTGTGACCGAGCACACGCCCATCGTGAGCTTGGGCGAGGGGAACACGCCGCTCATCCCCGCGCCGAGACTGGGCAAGAAGATCGCACCGGGCGTCACCTTGTACCTGAAGTACGAAGGCGCGAATCCCACCGGCTCGTTCAAGGATCGGGGCATGACGTTGGCCATCTCCAAGGCGGTCGAAGCCGGATCCCGGGCGGTCATCTGCGCCTCGACCGGCAACACCTCCGCATCCGCCGCGGCCTACGGGGCGCGCGCCGGGTTGGGCGTGTATGTGCTGATTCCCGCCGGGAAGATCGCGCTGGGGAAGCTTTCACAAGCGATGATGCACCAGGCGACCGTCGTCCAAGTGGACGGCAACTTCGATCAAGCGTTGGTCATCGTCAAAGAGTTGTCGGCCAGCTACAAGATCGAGTTGGTGAATTCGATCAATCCGTTCCGGATCGAAGGGCAAAAGACGGCGGCGATGGAGGTCTGCGATCAGCTCGGCGACGCGCCCACCGTCCACGTGCTCCCCGTCGGGAACGCGGGCAACATTACCGCCTACTGGCGGGGGTATAAGGAATACCGCGCAGCCAACCAAACGTCCCGCCTGCCCCGGATGATGGGGTTTCAGGCGGCCGGCGCCGCCCCGATCGTCTTGGGCCGACCCGTGGAGAATCCCCAGACGATCGCGACGGCGATTCGGATCGGGAACCCCGCGAGCTGGCAATCGGCCCTGCAGGCCGTGGCAGAATCCCAGGGTCGAATCGACATGGTGACGGACGACGAAATTCTGGCGGCCTATACCCTCGTCGCAGGGGAGGAGGGAATTTTCTGTGAACCGGCGTCAGCCGCGTCCGTCGCGGGGGTGGTGAAACTAACGCAAGCCGGCTTGCTGAAGGCGGGTGACACGGTGGTCTGTACGTTGACCGGCCATGGATTGAAGGATCCCGACACGGCCATGCACGTCGCCCGTCCGCCGCTGTCCGTTGAAGCGAATCGGGACGCAGTGGCTCGCGTGCTGAATCTCTGACGGCGAACACGACCTCATGAAATACGTGATCCTGCACGTCGAAGGGCTGACCGATTCGCCTCTGGAGGAACTGGGAGGGAAAACGCCGCTCCAGGCCGCGGTCACGCCGCAGTTGGATCGTTTGACCCGGCATGCCGAGTTGGGCATTGTGGCGTCGATGGCGGCGCAGGGCCGGTACGACAGCGGACCCACGGGGCTGGCCATCCTCGGATACGATCCCAAGAAGTGCTATACCGGTCCGGCGCCGCTGGAGGCGGTCAGCCTGGGCGTCGCCGTGGGGGAGCACGACGTGGTGTATCGCGCGACGATGGTCACGCTGCGCGCCGAGTGGGACGCGAAAGGGCGATCTGCAGGGGCGAGCTTAAAGAAGCTGACTCCCCAGGCGGTCATGGAGGATGCGACGGCAGGAGGCATCGACACCGAATCGGCGCGCGAACTCATCGATGCAGTCAACGAGCAATTGGGATCGGAAACCATCCAGTTCTATCCCGGCATGGAGCATCGGCACTTAATGGTGTGGGTCAACGGGAAAACGCGCGTGGTATGCCAGGATCCGCGGAACGTCGTCGGGCAGCCGATCAGCGCATCCTTGCCCTCCGGCGATGGGTCCGACACACTGCGCAGGTTGATGGAGGCGTCGCTGCTGATCCTCCGGGATCATCCGATCAATGACGACCGCAAGGCCGCGGGAAAGCGTCCGGCGAACTGTCTGTGGCTCTGGGGGCAGGGACGGGCGCCTTCCTGGCCGAGCCTGGTGGAGCGGTATAACCTGTCCGGGGCGACGATCACATGGAGCGATGTCCATCGCGGGATCGGAATCAGTGCGGGCCTCGATCCGGTGGCCGTGGAACCGCCGGGTAGTGACCAAGAGGCGGCGCTGCGGAGGTTCTGCGAGACCGCGTTGGCCCAGCTCCCCAAACGCGATCTGCTGCACGTGCACATCGAGCCGATGCGGTGCGGCAGTGGGATGACCAAGGGGCAGGACAAGGTTGAGAGGATTGAAGCGTTCGACCGAGTCTTTCTCGGCCCCTTCATCGAGGGGATCGGCAAGCAAGGCGCCCATCGACTCCTCCTCGTCGCCGACTCGTCCGACGGCCAGGCGGGAGGAGAGAGTCAGGCCCCCATTCTGTACGCTTATTGCGAAACACCGACCAAGACGGTGGGTCAAAGCGGGCGTCGGTTTCACGAGGAGGATGCGAAGGCTGCCAACGGCGTTCCGCGCGAGGCCACCAAACTCGTCGGACGGATCTTGGCGAGAGGATAAGAAAGGTGGCGTTGATCGTCCAGAAATACGGCGGGACCTCTGTCGGCACAATCGAACGGATTTACCGTGTCGCCGATAAAGTCGCTGCGGCGCACCACGATGGTCACCGGGTCGTGGTGGTGCTCTCCGCCATGAGCGGGGAGACGGATCGGCTGCTCAAGCTGGCTCACGAAGTCACCCCGTCGCCCGACGAGCGTGAGCTGGATATGCTGCTTTCGACCGGAGAGCGAGTGACCATCGCCCTGCTGGCCATGAGGCTGCGGGGGCTGGGGATCAACGCGCGATCGTTTACCGGGAGACAAGTCGGCATCATTACGGATAGCGCTCACACGAAAGCGAGGATCGCTCGTGTCACGGCGGCACGGATTCGCGAAGCGTTGGGGGAGGGGATCATTCCCGTAGTCGCCGGGTTTCAGGGGATCAATGAACAGTCGGACGTCACGACGCTCGGACGCGGCGGGTCGGACCTCACCGCGGTCGCGCTGGCCGCGGCCTTGAAGGCCGACCGGTGCGTCATTTATACGGACGTGGACGGGGTCTACACGGCCGATCCGAACCTCGTACCGGGAGCGCGGCGCTTGGACAAAATCTCCTACGAGGAAATGCTCGAAATGGCCAGCTTGGGGGCGAAGGTCCTGCAGAGCCGTTCGGTCGAGTTTGCGGCCAAGTACGGGGTGCCGGTCGAGGTGAACTCGAGCTTCAAAGAAGGGAAGGGGACGCTCGTGACAAGCGAAGATGCAGATATGGAGGGCGTAGCCGTATCGGGTGTGACGGGAGACCGCAATCAAGCGAAGATCACGGTCGTCGGCGTGCCGGATCGACCCGGTATCGCCGCGCGCATCTTCGGCCCGGTTGCGGAGGCCAACATCGTGGTCGACATGATCATCCAGAACATCGGCCAGGGGGCGCTGACGGACATCTCCTTCACGGTCCCGAGGCCCGATCTCGGGAAAGCGGTCGGCCTTATCCAGCGGGTCGCCAAAGAAATCGACGCGAAGTCGGTCACGGTCGTCGAGTCGATCGCCAAGGTCTCGCTCGTCGGCGTCGGCATGCGCTCTCACTCGGGCGTAGCGGCCAAGATGTTCGACGTGCTCTCGCGCGAAGGCATCAACATCATGATGATCAGCACGTCGGAGATCAAGATCTCCTGCGTCATCGACGAAAAGTATCTAGAGTTGGCCATGCGTGCGTTGCATTCGGCGTTTGAGTTGGACCGAGCCGGAGGATCCTCCGCGGCGTTTCCGGCGTGACCTGAGGCGACAAGCCGAGGCTCTGTGACGGTATGAGACGTAAACGGCCGGTACACGCAACCATCACGAAAGCGGAGTTCGACCCGGCGGCCACGGCCGCCGGGTCGGCCCTGGAAATCTACGATACGACCTTGCGGGACGGCGCCCAAGCGGAGGATGTCAGCTTCTCGGCCGAAGATAAGCTGCGTGTCGCCCAAAAGCTCGACGAGCTGGGGGTCGACTACATCGAGGGAGGCTGGCCGGGGGCGAATCCGAAAGACGTGGAGTTCTTCCGGTTGATCAAGGCCATTCCGCTCCAGCGCGCCAAGGTGGTGGCCTTCGGGGCGACGCGGAAGGCCAGTAATCCGGTCCAGCGGGACGCGAACATCCGTGCCCTCCTCGATGCGGGGACCGGGATCATCACGCTCTTCGGCAAAACCTGGTCTCTGCATGTCTCGGACGCCCTGGGAATCTCGCTCTCGAAGAACCTCGAGCTGATCTATGATTCCATCCATTACCTGCGCTCGAAAGGTCGCCGCGTGTTCTACGATGCGGAGCACTTCTTCGACGGCTACAAGACCAACCCCGACTATGCGCTGAAGACCATCGAAAAAGCCGTGGCGGCCGGCGCCGAACGGATCATCCTGTGCGACACCAACGGCGGGACCATGCCGTGGGAAGTGCGTGAGGTCTGCGACGTGGTCAAGCGCGAGGTGTCGATCCCGCTCGGGATTCATGCGCACAACGACTGTGATATGGCCGTGGCGAATTCGCTGGTCGCGCTCGAGGCGGGTATCGTCCAGGTGCAGGGGACGATCAACGGGATCGGCGAACGCTGCGGGAACGCCGATCTGTGCTCGATCATCCCCAATCTTGAGCTCAAGATGCACCGCCCCGTGCTGGGTGGACGGCTGATGCACTTGAAAGAGGTGTCGGGCTTCGTGAGCGAGATCGCGAACCTGATGCCGAACAAGCACCAACCGTACGTCGGCGATTCGGCGTTCGCCCACAAGGGCGGCGTCCATATCCACGCGGTGCTCAGGAATCCCGCGACGTATGAGCACATCATCCCGCAGCGGGTCGGCAACCGGCAGCGGGTCCTGGTGTCGGACCACGTCGGACGCAGTGGGTTGCGTGAAAAGGCGGAAGCCTATGGCATCCGCCTGGCGGGTAATCATGCCAAGGAGCAGGAACTCGTCGCCATCCTCAAGCAACGAGAGAGTGAAGGCTACCAGTTCGAGGGAGCGGAAGGATCGTTCGAGTTGCTGCTGCGAAAGGCGCTAGGCACGCATATCCCCTCGTTCCAACTGCTTGGGTTTCGCGTCATTGTGGAAAAGAAATTGGACAACGGAACCACGCTGTCGGAAGCGACCGTGATGGTCAAAGTGGGGGACCTCGTGGAACACACGGCGGCTGTGGGCATCGGCCCGGTGAATGCGCTTGATCACGCCCTTCGCAAGGCGCTCGAAAAGTTTTATCCCCAGCTCAGCGAGGTGAAGCTGTTGGATTATAAAGTCCGCGTGCTCTCGGCCAATCGTGGAACCGAGTCGAAGGTCCGCGTGCTCATCGAGTCAGGCGATCATAAGGACAAGTGGGGGACGGTAGGCGTGTCCGAGAACATTATGGAAGCCAGTTGGCAGGCGCTGGCGGACAGTATCGAATACAAACTGCTCAAGGAAGGCCAAGGGTTTCCCGGAGGGGGACGGCCGAAATCTCCTTGACACGCGAGGAAGGCTCACGTAACTTATTGGAAAACTTGGACTTGTGATGAGCGCAGCCTGTGTGGCACCCTATCGTGTTTGAGCACTCGAGGAGGGGGCATGAGGAAAGCTGACATCGCGAATGAACTGTTCAAGCAAGTCGGTCTGTCGAAGAACGAGGCGGCAGACATTGTCGAACTCGTCCTCAACCTCCTGAAGTCCGTTCTTCAAAAGGGGGAGTCGGTGAAGATCGCTGGATTCGGGAATTTTGTGGTCCGCAGCAAGGGGGCCAGGAAAGGCCGAAATCCCCGGACGGGCGAGGAGATCGGCATCACACCTCGACGGGTCGTCACCTTTCGGCCCAGCCAGGTGTTCAAGAAGTACGTCAATTCCTAAGCGCCGCGCGCCTTTCCGATCACGTCGCGAGGGCCGGTCATGGGCAACGAACCCGGGCTGGGGAGCAAGATATTCTATAAGATCGGTGAGGTGAGCCAACTCACGAAGTTGCCCGCGTACGTGCTCCGCTTCTGGGAGTCAGAGTTCCCGTTCCTGAAGCCGAAGAAAAGTCGAGGCAATCAACGGCTCTACGTACAGCGTGATATTGAAACGGTCTTGGAAATCAAGCGGATGTTGTACGACGAGGGTCATACGTTGGCCGGAGTGAAGCGATATTGGGCTCGGCGGGCCCGAGCCGCCGGCCGTCAGCCTTCTCGGAAAGATCTGGCTCAACGGATGCGCGGCGATTTGCAGGCCATCCTCAGGATTCTGGAGGCACCTTCTGTTAAGTCCATCAAGTGACGTGTATCGGTCGGGGCGTGGCGCAGCCCGGTAGCGTACTCGCTTGGGGTGCGAGTGGTCGGCCGTTCAAATCGGCTCGCCCCGACCATTTCTCGCGGGGGCGGGTGGTCTGTCACGGATGGCCTGTTCTCAGCCCGAACCGGCAGGATCACCGTCTTCTCCGTACCACCTGAACACGCCGTCGATCCATACTGCACAATGTCTCAAACTCGGCTTGATCCGTCCACGATATCTCCGGTCGTGTCCTGGTGCACCTCTCCGCCATGCGCATCCTCGTGACGAATGACGACGGCATCGGCTCTCCCGGGCTACATCGGCTTGCCGAGGAACTCCGGAAGGTCGGAGAGGTGTGGGTGGTCGCACCTGATCGAGAGCGCACGGCGGTGGCGCATGCCTTGACGCTCCATAAACCGCTGCGGATTCATCGCCTCGATCGACGAATCTTTACGGTCAGCGGCACTCCGGCTGATTGCGTCAATCTCGCCCTCATGAAGATCATGCCCGGGCCTCCCGCGCTCGTTGTGTCCGGGATCAATAAAGGAGTGAACTTGGGCGACGACGTGATGTATTCGGGAACGGTCTCGGCGGCGCTGGAGGGGGCGATCCTGGGGATTCCGGCCATCGCCGTGTCTCAGGAAGGGATCGATCGTTTTCGCTTCGAGGTCGGGGGCGAGTTCGGACGGCGAGTGGCTGAACTGGTCGTGAAGCGAGGACTGCCCGAGGAGACGATCCTCAATGTCAACGTCCCCGACCGGCCGATGAGCCGGATCCGCGGTGTCTGCGTGACGTCGTTGAGCCGTCGCCGATTCGACAATCCGGTCGTCGAGAAGGTCGACCCGCATGGGCGCAAGTATTATTGGATCGCCGGCACGCGCGTCTCGTGGAGCAGGAAGCTGGGGTCCGATCACGAAGCGGTCCACGCGGGGAAGGTTTCAGTTACGCCCCTGCATCTTGATGCGACGTATTATTCCAAGCTGGCGGAGTTCCGGGCTTGGGAGCCGCTGCTCAATCACGGGTGCAAGTGAATAGTCGCAGGGATCACTCTCTACGGTCGTCCCGAGTGAAGTCATGACCGGACTCGTCGAAGCGATCATCGTGCAAGTGAGTCGGTTCGTCATCGTGACAATCTCCACGTTGGGCTACGGGGGGATCTTTGTCACGATGGCCATCGAAAGCGCCTGTATCCCTCTGCCGAGCGAGATCATCATGCCATTTTCCGGGTATTTGGTGACGACGGGTCAGTTTTCGATGCTGGGCGTCACGTTGGCTGGAGCGTTGGGCAACGTCGCGGGCTCGGTAGCGGCCTACTATGCCGGTGCGTGGGGAGGTCGGCCGTTCGTGGAACGGTACGGCCCGTACTTCCTCATCTCGCGCCACGATCTCGAAATCGCCGATCGCTGGTTCGCGAAATACGGAGAAGCTGCCGTGTTCATCAGCCGCATGTTACCGGTGGTGCGGACGTTCATCTCCTTGCCCGCCGGCGTCGCCAAGATGCATTTTCCACGGTTCGTCCTTTTCACCTTCGTGGGCGCCTTGCCCTGGTGTTATCTCCTGGCCTATATCGGAGTGAAGATGGGAGAGCGCTGGGAGGAGTTGCGAGGATATTTCCACCGGTTCGACCTCGTCATCGGGGCGCTGCTCGCCGTCGCGCTCGGGTATTTTCTCTGGTCTCATTGGCCCAGGTCCCGAGGAAAGAAAGCGGAGTCGGAGCCCTCATGCTGAAGGTCTACAACACGCTCACCGGCCGGAAGGAAGAGTTTACACCCTTAGTCCCCGGCAAGGTCCGAATGTATGTGTGCGGTGTGACGGTCTACGACTATTGCCACCTGGGTCACGCCCGAAGCGCGCTCGTTTTTGATGTCATCCGCCGATATCTCGCATATTCGGGATATACGGTCGAGTTCGTGAAGAACTTCACGGATGTCGACGATAAGATCATCAAACGGGCAAACGAGCAAGGGGTCTCCTGCGAGGCCATCACCGCAAAGTTTATCGAGGCATACTACGAGGATATGGACCGTCTGGGAATCGGCCGTGCATGGCGGGAGCCGAAAGCGACGGAACACATCGCGGACATCGTCGCCTTGATCGAACGACTTGTGGCGAAGGGGCACGCCTACGTCCTTGACGGTGACGTCTACTACGCGGTGAAGTCCTATCCGGCCTATGGGCGGCTCTCGAAACGCAAGGCCGAAGAGTTGCTCGCCGGGGCCCGTGTCGAGGTTGATGAGCGCAAGCGTGATCCCATGGATTTTGCGCTCTGGAAAGCGTCGAAACCGGAGGAGCCTGCATGGGACAGCCCCTGGGGCCCTGGACGACCTGGGTGGCATATCGAGTGCTCGGCCATGTCGATGCGGCATCTGGGTGAAACCTTCGATATTCACGGCGGGGGCATGGATCTGATCTTCCCCCACCATGAGAACGAAATCGCCCAGTCCTGCGCCGCCACCGGCAAGGAGTTCGCCCGCTATTGGCTCCACAACGGGTTTGTGCAGGTTAACCAGGAGAAGATGTCGAAGTCGCTGGGGAACTTTTTCACGATCCGGGAGATCTTTGAGAAGTCCGACTGGCCTGAAAGAGAAACCGGCGAGATGCTCCGCTATTTCCTGCTCTCGACTCATTACAGGAGCCCGCTCGATTTCTCCGACCAAAGCCTGAAGGAAGCCAAAAGTGCGCTGAACGGGTTCTACGATCTCTTCACGCGCCTCGCTGAGCCAGAAAGAAAGACCGCCGCGGATACAGGAGTGGCCTCGGCGATCGAGCGATGCAGGGGGGAGTATCGGAGGGCCATGGACGATGATTTCAATACGCCCGTGGCGATCGCTGAGTTGCAGAGGCTCCGGACCGATGTCAATAAACTGCTGGAACAGGGTCTTTCGACTGACGCGCGCAAACTCGCCAGACATGAGTTCCGCTCGATAGGTGATGTGTTGGGGTTGTTTCACTTGGATAAGTGGCAATTCAAGCGGGGTCTAGTTCTCAAGGCGGAGCCCGGAGCTTATGAAATTTCAGGTGGCGTTGCGACATTATCAGTCGAGGCTAAATTGACTGATGCCGACATTGAAGCGAGGATTGCCGAGCGAAACGATGCTCGTCGCCAGAAAGACTTTAAGAAGGCTGATGAAATTAGAAGGTATCTAGCCGACCACGGCATTATCATCGAGGACAAACCCGATGGCACCAGCCGCTGGAAGCGGTAATGGGGAGGACTTGCTGTACGGCTTGCACGCCGTGCAAGAGGCGCTCAAGGCGGGGACGCGATCATTCCGGAAGCTGCTGGTGCTCCGGACCGATCGCCAGTTTGCGGACCTCGTCGGTCTGGCTCGTGCCCGGCAGATTCCAGTGCACGTTGAGCCCAGGCCGGTGTTCGATCGTGTGGTCCCGAGCGGGAAGCACCAAGGTGTCATCGCTCTGGTCGCCGCGAAGGCCTACGCAACGGAGGAGGAGGTTTTGGCCCATGTGCGCCGGCAGAGTACGCCGGGTTTCCTGCTGGTTCTGGATGGCGTGGAGGATCCGCGGAACCTTGGGGCTGTCTTGCGCACGGCGGATGCGGCGGGCGTGCACGGAGTGTTTCTTCCTGAGCGTCGCGCTGCGGGCCTAACGGGCACCGTGGCCAAGGCCTCGGCTGGCGCGCTCGATCATCTACTCGTCAGTCGCGTCACGAATGTATCTCGGTTGCTCGATCGGTTGAAAGGCGACGGGTTTTGGATTTATGGCTTGGCCCCGGCTGCGGAGAAAGCGTATACGTCTCTCGATTATCGAGGACCGATCGTGCTTGTGCTCGGGGGAGAGGGGAAGGGAGCGCGTCCCGGCGTGCTGGCTGCTTGTGATGAAACCGCACGCATTCCGATGTTCGGCCAGGTCTCCTCGCTGAATCTTTCCGCGGCGGCGGCCATCGTCCTCTACGAAGCCGTGCGGCAGCGAAAGGGCTAGGTTGCCGCTGAACGAATATCAGCGAATTTTTAGTATCCTTCCCTGAATAGCCGCCTTAAGTAACTGCGCCGTATTGGAGACGCGGACCTTCTTCATCATGTTCGCGCGATGGGCTTCAACCGTCTTGACGCTGATCTTTAAGCGCGCACCGATTTCGCGATTCTTAAAGCCAGCCCAAATCAGTTCGAGAATCTCCTGCTCTCTGGCGGTCAGCGCCTCAGGCCGTTTCTTCGGGGGTGGCGGAGTCAAATCCATGAGGGATTTCCGTGCACGACCGCCTCGGGACGATTTACGCATCGCCATAAATCACCTATGATTAAATGTACGAGGTCTCAACTGGTCCACGCAGCCAAGCCGTATCGTAATCGGGCAGGAATTATAAAAAAGATATGCCTCCAATGTAAAGCGAAGGATTTTGGTCCTAGTAGAATTACGGGGCAATACTCCGAAGGGAGCTGATACTAGGGGCGAGCTAGTGAGTGGACGACGCAGTCGCGTCCTTCCCAACACTTATGGACACCCTCACACCGTACCTCATTGCGGCACTGTTCGGGTTGGTGATCGGGAGTTTTCTCAACGTGTGCATCTATCGACTCCCTCGCGGGGAGTCCGTTGTGTGGCCGCCGTCCCATTGCCCGGCTTGTGCTCGCCCCATTGCGTGGTATCACAATATCCCTCTGCTCGGCTTTGTGGTCCTCCTGGGGAGATGTCGTGCCTGCCGGGCTCCGATTTCTTGGCGGTACCCCCTGGTCGAGGTTGCCAATGCCCTTGGGTATGTCCTCCTGGTTGGCTCCTTTGGAGTCTCCTGGACATCGGCCTTTTATGGGGTGCTGCTGTCTGCCCTGATCGTCGTTACCGGCACGGACCTGTCTCACCGGATCATTCCCAACGTCATTACCTACCCAGGCATTGGTCTGGGGCTCATCGGCTCACTGGTTGTGCTGCCGGTTGGCATTGTGAACTCTCTGCTCGGCGTCCTCGTGGGAGGGGGCCTCCTGTGGTTTCTGGCGTGGCTGAGTCCTTATATATTCGGCAAAGAAGGGATGGGGGGCGGAGACATCAAGTTGATCGCCATGGTCGGGGCGTTTCTTGGGTGGAAGTCTGTGCTATTGACGATTCTGATCGGGTCGTTCGTCGGCTCGATTGTAGGTGGCGGTCTCATCGCCATGAACAGGCTGACCCGGCGTGAGTACATACCCTTCGGCCCATTTCTCGCCCTCGGCGCAGTCCTCTCCCTCTTCTTCCATGAACCCCTCCTCGCTTGGTATTGGGGTCTCTTCGACCTCACACGATAGTTGCTGCCTGCCTTCCCGCTAAACCTCAGACCATCCTGTATCTAATCGGTCCTCGGCGTATCCGATCAGTGACAGCGACAGGGTCCAGCTCGTCTCCTGCCATGATGTTCCAGCCACAATGATCCGCAAGCACAGTCGCGCGGTTTCTGGGCGAATACAATCAAATCCGCGCTAGACGGCTCTGAGAAAGAGGTTCTGCGCAGCCTCTCTGCGAGGAGTCGACGGATCGGCACAGGTTTTGGATAGCTCCTCCGC
>JBBIJI010000006.1:0-140366 GCA_037446055.1 Nitrospiraceae bacterium | reverse complement strand
GGTGGTCCTATCGTCTTAGAGTCAGGAAACTTGGATCACGAGCCCAAGAAAGACCATATGAGTGAACCAACCATTATCTGTCCCTCCTGTAAAACCGAAATCAGGTTGACGGAGTCCCTCGCGGCTCCGCTGATCGAGTCCACTCGTCGTGAATACGAGAAACGTCTGGCTCAGAAAGATGCAGACGTGGCCAAACGCGAGGCGTCTTTGCGCGAGCGTGAGGAGGCCATCTCCAAAGCACAGCAGACCATCGATGACCAGGTGGCCGAGAAGCTTCGGCAGGAGCGAGGCAAAATCGCCGCCGAGGAAGCGAAGAAGGCCAAGCTTGCCTTGCAGACCGATCTTGACCAAAAGACAAGGGAACTCGCCGATTTGCAGGAAATCATCAAACAGCGTGATGCCAAACTAGCCGAAGCCCAAAAGACGCAAGCCGATCTGCTCCGCAAGCAGCGGGAACTCGATGACGCCAAGCGGGAATTGGAGCTCACGGTCGAGAAGCGCGTGCAGGACGGACTGGCTGCTACGCGTGAGCAAGCGAAGAAGGAAGCGGAAGACGCGCTCAAGCTGAAGCTCTCAGAGAAAGAGCAGACCATCTCCTCCATGCAGAAGCAGATTGACGAATTGATACGCAAGGCCGAACAGGGGTCCCAGCAACTCCAAGGAGAAGTTCAGGAGCTTGAACTCGAATCGCTGTTGACCGCAAAATTCCCGCGCGACACCGTTCAACCGGTCCCGAAGGGGGAACACGGAGGGGACGTCATCCAGATTGTCCTTGGTCCGCTCGGGCAGCCCTGCGGCAAAATCCTGTGGGAATCAAAGCGGACCAAGAACTGGAGCGACGGGTGGCTGGCGAAGCTCCGCGATGATCAGCGAGCAGCCAAGGCCGACGTGGCCATAATCGTCAGCCAGTCGCTGCCTAAAGGCGTGGAGACCTTCGATCAGATTGAAGGGGTCTGGGTCGTCCACCCAAAAGCGATCATCCCGGTGGCCGCTTCGCTGCGGCACATGCTCATCGAGGTGGCCACCGCTCGCCAGGTCTCTGAGGGCCAGCAAACCAAGATGGAGATGGTCTACCAGTACCTCACCGGTCCACGCTTCCGTCAACGGCTGCAGGCTATTGTCGAGGCCTTCTCTTCAATGCAGCAGGACCTGGATAAAGAAAAGAAAGCGATCGTCAAGCAGTGGGCCAAGCGGGAGGAGCAAGTCGAGCGCGTCATGCAGGCCACCGTTGGCATGTATGGGGATTTGCAGGGCATCGCGGGGAAATCGCTGAAGGAGATTGAGGGACTCGAGCTGCGGGTGTTGGAAGGGCCGCATGTGAAGCTTGAGGAATCTTCCGGGAACTGAGTCAATTGCTCCTGCAACGAAAGTTTTGGAAACTGAAGCGCAAGCTATCTAAGTAGGACGGGAACAATGGCGTACGATCCACGCGGCTCTCTCTGGCATAGATGGGACTTGCACTTTCACACACCGAGCTCCTTCGATTACGAAGATAAGAGCGTAACTGACGAACAGATTGTCGAGCGTCTCGTAGCCGAAGGAATCAGGGTCGTAGCGATTACAGACCACCACAATATTGATATCGAACGTGTTCAGAGATTGCAGAAAATAGCTTCAGGTCGACTGACTGTGTTGCCGGGAATCGAGCTAAGAAGCGATCATGGTAGCAAACCTATAAATTACATTTGTATCTTCCCCGAAGACTGCGACCTTAACCATGTCTGGACGACACTCCAAGGCAGTTTGGGGCTAACAGCAAAGAATATTCAGGATAAAGGAGGCGACCACAAAGTCTATGTGCCGATCGAACAAGGGGCCGACAAGACACGGGAATTAGGGGGAGTGGTCTCAATACATGCTGGGACTAAGAGTAATTCGATTGAGGGAATTAAAAACACCGAAGAGTTCCAACAGCGACTCAAGTACGACATTACCAAGAAATGGGTAGATTTGATGGAGATCGGCCAGCTTAAGGACATCGACATTCACTTGAAGACCATTTTCCCCGCGACTGGCCTTGATAAGCCATTGATTGTTTGCTCGGACAATCACAGACTCGCGGACTACTCCGTCAAAGCTCCGCTTTGGTTCCGAGCCGACCCCACCTTCCGTGGCTTACTGATGGTTCTGCGTGAACCTCGTGACCGCGTTTTCATTGGCGAAAGGCCTCTGGACGCAGCACGCGTCGATCAGAATCGCACCAAGTACATCCGTGGCGTGTCATTTAAGCGCAGTACGGCTACACCCGCTCAGCAAAAGTGGTTTAGCGGTAGCCTGCAGTTTAACCCCGGCCTGGTCGCAATCGTTGGGAACAAGGGCAGCGGAAAGAGTGCACTCTCCGACACGCTCGGCCTGCTAGGCTCGACGAAACACGCTGATTCCTTTTCATTCCTTAGCAAGGAGAGATTTCGTCGTCCTACCGGCGGTCATGCAGCACACTTTGAAGCTACGATCGAGTGGGAGTCCGGAGAAAAGGGTACCAAGTGCCTAGCCGACACCATCAAGCCGGAGGAAGTTGAGCGCGTCAAGTACTTGCCGCAAGATCATGTCGAGAAGGTCTGTAATGAGCTTGTCGGGCTCGGTGAGGAAGGTTTTGAGCGGGAGCTTAAGTCTGTCATTTTCTCGCATGTACCAGAGGCTCAACGGCTGGGGCACTCCACACTTGATGAGCTGGTCCAATTCCAAGCAGGTGAGAAGCAAAAACGGATCGATTCACTCATCAAGCAACTTCGAGAAGCCAGCCGCTCACGGGCCCTTCTAGAAGCCCAAGCCGATCCCGTTGTCAAACGTGAGCTACTTGAGAAGGTAGGGCGCCGCGAGCTTGAGATGGAGGCTCACGAGAAGGCAAAACCGGAGGAAAAACCTAACCCTTCTAACGGGGCCAATGCTTCGCCTCCCGATCCAGTCCTGCTCAATAACCTCCAGGCAGCCGAGAATGCAAAGCAAACATTAAACGATCAGATTAAAAAGGCCAATGAAGGCCTTCGAACCGAAGAACGTCGACTCGCAGTTGTGAAGCGTCTGCTTGAGAGGCTCGCTAACTTTCAGAAAGAATTCGAAGTATTCAAGACTTCCCTGGAAGAGGATGCAACAGAGATAGGCCTCCAGGTGAATGACCTTGTCGCCTTGTCAATAAACAAGACAAGTGCCGAGGCAATCCGTAGCCAGGCTGAAAAGAGGCTCTTAGAGACGAGGAAGCTTTTGGAGGAAGTTGATCCTCCAGGTTTGCGAAAACAACTTGCCAACGTCGAGGCCGAGATCATCGAATTGCAATCGAAGCTCGATGCCCCGAATCGAGCGTATCAAGCTTATCTAAAAGAATTGGCCGACTGGCAGGACCGGCGGGCTAAGCTAGAGGGTAGTGACGACGACCCAGAGTCGTTGAAGGGTCTCAGGGCAACGCTAGCGGCACTTGATCAGCTCCCTGCGAAGATTGCTGCCGTGAAAGCTCAGCAGACAGAGCTAGGTATCAATATTCACGCGGAAAAGGTCGCTCAGACCGACATTTACCGCACCCTGTATGGACCAGTCCAGCACTTCATCGATTCACATGAGATTGCCAAAGACAAACTGAAACTGGAATTCCGCGCTGAATTGGTGAATGAGGACTTCACAACTCGCCTGCTGAATCTGCTCGCTCTTAATAGGCGAGGCAGCTTCATGGGCATTGATGAGGGACAAGCGAGGGCTGAAAGCCTGGTTGGTTCCACGAAATGGGAGGATGTCGATTCTGTCCGCTCATTTCTCAAAAGTGTGGACATCGCGCTCCATACAGATCAGCGAGAAAACCCGCCTTCCCCCGTGCTGCTCAAGGATCAGTTGTTGAAGGGGAAGAAACCTGAGGAAGTCTACAATCTGCTCTACGGTCTCGAATACATACGGCCTAGATACATTCTGCGTTGGGAAGGTAAAGACCTCTCGATGCTTTCCCCTGGTGAACGAGGAACGCTTTTACTGGTCTTCTATTTGCTGATCGACAAAGGCGATATCCCGCTGGTCATGGATCAGCCTGAAGGCAATCTTGATAATCATACCGTCGCAAAAGTCTTGGTTGATTGCATCAAGGAGGCTCGAAAGAGGAGACAGGTTTTCATCGTTACGCATAATCCGAACCTCGCGGTTGTATGCGATGCTGACCAGATCGTTCATGCGAGCATGGATAAGGCGAATGGCAACGCGATCACATACACATCCGGCTCACTGGAGAATCCGGGTCTTAGCCAATATGTGACTGACGTCCTCGAAGGAACACGATGGGCTTTCAGAGTGCGTGACAAGAAGTACGAGGTTAGCGAATAATCGCGACGAGATCTAAGCCTCAGCATGGCCAACCACAAAACAAAGCTCGAACTGACGTGGATCGGCAAGGAGAATCGGCCGAAGCTGGAGCCGCGCATCCTGCTGGAGGACCCAGAGAGGTCCTACCACGCCCCGCACCGTGTGACCGATCACGATCTCTTCGATAACAGGCTCATCTTTGGAGACAACCTGCTTGCACTCAA
Source organism: Nitrospiraceae bacterium (assembly GCA_037446055.1). Classification (GTDB taxonomy): domain Bacteria; phylum Nitrospirota; class Nitrospiria; order Nitrospirales; family Nitrospiraceae; genus JBBIJI01. Next base: position 135,864 of record JBBIJI010000006.1, on the reverse strand, counting down.
AGCGCTCGAACGCGAGTTCACCGGGAAGATCAAGTGCATCTATATTGATCCGCCGTACAACACGGGCTCAGCCTTTGCACAATACGAAGACGGGCTTGAGCACTCCATCTGGTTATCGCTGATACGAGCACGTCTGGAGCTTCTGCGCGGCCTTCTTTCTCCCGAGGGGTCATGCTGGGTGCAGCTTGATGACAATGAAGCGCATTACTGCAAGGTTCTAATGGATGAAGTCTTTGGCCGCGACAATTTTGTTGCTGACGTTATTTGGAACAAGTCTTACGCGGTCCGGAGCAACGCACAGTTCTTTTCTACGGCGCATGAACATTTGCTTGTGTACTGTAAGGACAGGTCCTGCTTTCAGCCGAACAAGTTTCGTCGGACCGACAAGCAGGAGGCTAGATATGACAACCCAGATAATGACCCACGCGGTCCTTGGCAGTCCGTAACGATGACCATAAGCCTCGTGGGAGGAGCACGAGGACGTCAGTACGCTAAGACGGGCAAGTCGGAGAATATCTTTGAGGTAACATCACCTAGCGGGAAAAAGTTCTGGCCGCCTCCCAATCGTTGTTGGAGCCGAAACCCTGAGGGATTTGCGGAGCTAGATCGAGACGGGCGAATATGGTGGGGTCCAAATGGCGATCGTGCACCTCGCCTGAAGCTCTTTCTCGCAGAGGCGGAAGAAGGGGTTCTTCCAACAACCCTTTGGGCAGAAGGAGAACTCTTTGGATTGAACCAAGACGGAATTCGCGAGATTCGCGCGCTCGGCCTTCCCGATTTCCCAACACCAAAACCTGAACGACTGATGCAAAAGGTGCTGGAGGTGGGCTCGAGCCCCGGCGACTGGGTCCTCGACTCCTTCGCCGGTTCAGGCACCACCGGCGCTGTGGCTCACAAGATGGGCCGGCAGTGGATCATGGTGGAGTTGGGCGAGCATTGCCACACACACATCATTCCGCGACTCAAGAAGGTGATAGATGGACAAGATCCTGGCGGCATTACAGAGGCCGTCGGCTGGAAGGGCGGCGGGGGATTTCGCTATTACCGCCTTGCGCCATCCCTGCTCGAAAAAGACAAGTGGGGGAATTGGATAATCAACAAGAGTTACAACCCCACCATGCTGGCGGAGGCGGTCTGCAAGCTTGAGGGCTTCACCTACGCGCCAAGTGATACGGTCTATTGGCAGCATGGCCATTCGACCGAGCGGGACTTCATCTACGTCACCACGCAGAACCTGAGCCACGACCAGATGCAGGCCTTGAGCGATGAGGTCGGCGAGAACCGCTCACTCCTGGTGATGTGTTCTGCCTTCCGCGGCAAGCCGGATCGCTATCCCAACCTGACGATCAAGAAGATTCCCAAGGCCGTCATGGCTCGCTGTGAATGGGGGAAAGACGACTACAGCCTGAGGGTGGAGAATTTGCCCAAGGCGCCAGCTGAGGCGGGGCAGCAAGAAATGGAGTTGGCATAGCCGCTCCGGATGCTACCGCCGCTGACCAAGACGGGGGACTTGCCCGCCGGTATCCATCTGGGGAATTGGACGGAGCTTGAAGAAAGATTTGGCACAGGCTCGGCCGCGAGGGTTCGGGCGCTGGGGCGGCTACGATTTCTGTATGAGTTAGCAAGTCGAACCGGGAAGCTGGCGCGCTTTTTGGTATTCGGCAGTTTCGTGTCTGTCTCCAGTGAGCCGCGAGATGTGGATGTGGTGCTCATCATGGCGGAGGATTTCAGGCTGGAAGAGGCTCCCAGGGAATCACAGACGCTATTTTCGCACGCGGATGCGGAGGCGCGCTTTGGGGCCAGTGTGTTTTGGGTGCGGGAAGGAATGTTATCAGAGGAACAGATGCGTGACTTTCTCGATATCTGGCAGATGAAACGAGATGGCACCAGACGTGGCATTGTGGAGGTGAACCCATGATCCGAAACGATCACGAACTGACAGTGATGCGCGAACGCGTCGCCAAATTGGAAAACCTGTTGGAAGGGCTGCGCAAGACGGCAAGGCCGGAGGAATGGCCTGCATTGAGTTCCGGCTATCGGCTGGAGATCGAGCGTATGCAGGGGGAAATTCTCGATTATCTCGTGCAGGGTGCGCCGCCGTCTCCGGCTCGGTCCGGTGTGTAGTCAATGAATCGCCATGTGAATGCCATCGCTGGACGCCTGAGCCTGCGCCCTCCACAGCGGCAGTCGCTAGAGATCCTCGATCGGGTCACGGAGATCGTGCCGCCGAAGAAGGGCGCTGATTTGAACGTCGCGCTCGCCGCGATCAAGAGCGAGTTTCCGACCGTCACTGACTTTGAACGAGACTTTCCTTCGCTCTGTTTCGCGTTAGCCACTGGTGTCGGAAAGACGCGACTCATGGGCGCCTTCATCAGCTATCTGCACCAGGCGCATGGGATCAACAATTTCTTCGTCCTCGCACCGAACCTCACGATCTATAACAAGTTGATCACGGATTTTACACCCAACACGCCGAAGTATGTCTTCAAGGGCATCGCGGAGTTCGCCACGGAACCACCAGAACTGATTACCGGTGACAATTATGAAGCCAAGGCGGGCTCACTCTTCGACATCTTCACCCGCTGCAAGGTCAACATCTTCAACATCTCGAAGATCAACTCGGAAGTCCGAGGGGGAAAAGCCCCACGAATCAAACGCCTGTCGGAGTACATTGGCGAGAGCTACTTCGATTATTTGGCCGGCCTTGAAGACCTCGTCCTGATCATGGATGAGTCCCACCGCTACCGGGCCTCGGCCGGCGTGCGCGCCATCAACGAGTTGAAGCCAATTATGGGCCTGGAGCTGACGGCGACCCCGTTCGTCGAGTCGAGTAAGGGGCCGGTCCCGTTCAAGAACGTGATCTACGAGTACCCATTGGGGAAGGCGATGGCCGATGGGTTCGTGAAAGAGCCAGCGGTCGTCACGCAGAAGAACTTCGACCCGAGTCGGTTCACGCCAACGGAGATCGAGAAGATCAAATTGCAGGATGGCGTCCGGCTGCACGAGAACGTAAAGGTCGAGCTGGAAACCTACGCGCGGCAGACCGCCCAGCGCGTGGTGAAGCCGTTCCTTTTGGTCATTGCGCGGGACACGACGCACGCTGGCCAATTGTTTCACCTGATCACTTCGGACGAGTTTTTTGAGGGCCGGTACAAGGGCAAGGTTATTCAGGTGGACTCCAGTAAGACCGGCGCGGAGGAAGACGAGATGGTGCAGCGCCTCCTCTCCGTGGAGAGCGCCGATGAGCCGACGGAGATGGTCATTCACGTCAACATGCTCAAAGAGGGCTGGGACGTGACCAATCTCTACACCATCGTCCCCCTTCGGGCCGCCAACGCACGGACCCTCATCGAGCAGTCTATCGGCCGAGGGCTCCGCCTTCCTTACGGCAAACGCACCGGGGTGACGGCGGTGGACCGCCTGAATATCGTCGCCCATGATCGGTTCCAGGAGATCATTGACGAGGCGAACAGGCCGGATTCGGTCATCCGGCTGCAGCAGGTGGTGCTTGACCCCGCGACTGACCTTCAGAAGACAGTGACGGTCGTGTCCAACGCTGGTGTGCTCGACAAGATTGGCATTCAGGCTCTCGTCTCGACCACGCCCGGGCTTCTGCCTCCAGGGTTGCCACCGGCTTCTCCTGCTTTTTCCACTGAGGCTGAGCGGAAAATCGCCCAGGCGGCTTACGAGGTGATCCGAAAGCACGAGAGCCTCCCGGCATCGGAGTATCTTCTCAAACCGGAGGTGCAGCAGCAAATCGCGGAAGAGGTGGCGAAATACCTTACGCCTATCCAGCCAGCGCTGCCGGGCGTTACGGAGACGCCGGACGTCGCGGCGGTGGTGGCAAAGACCGCCGAGCTTGTCGTGCAGCAGACCATTGATATCCCGCGCATTCTCGTGGTGCCAAAGGGCGAGGTGACGACCGGGTTTCATCCGTTTACGCTGGACACCTCGGCCATCCACTACCAGCCGGTCAGCCAGGATATCCTGATTCACCACCTCCGGACGCACCAGCAGGAAATCTTGACCGTCGGCGGAGCCCACGAGTCCGAACGGCGATTGGAGGACTACCTGGTCCGGGCCCTGATTGACTTCGACGATATCTCTTACGACGAGCACGCTGACCTGCTCTATGATCTGGGCGGCCAGATGCTTGCGCACCTCAAGAGCTATCTTCCGGACGAGGCCGCGGTGCGCAATGTGCTGCAGTATTATCAGCGGCCTCTGGCCGAGTTTATCCACGTGCAGATGCAGCAGCATCAGTGGGAACGGGCGGCCGGCTATGACGTGGTGGTCAGCAAGGGCTTCACGGCGCTAAAGCCATGCGCCTATACCGCCTCTGCGGCCGATCCCATTCACGATTGTCGGCAGACTGTCGCGGACAAGAGCAAGATTGCGCAGCTTCTCTTTGGCGGCTTCCAGCGATGCCTCTACCCGGTTCAGAAATTCCAATCGGATCCTGAACGGAAGCTCGCCATTATTCTTGACCGCGATGCGCAGAAATGGTTTAAGCCGGCCCTCGGGCAGTTTCAGATCCTTTACAAATCCGGGGTGGACCAGCACGAATACCAGCCCGACTTCGTGGCCGAAACGACGGATTGCATCTACATGCTTGAGCCCAAAGCGCGGAATGAGATGACGGACGCCGAGGTCCTGGCCAAGAAAGAAGCAGCCGTTACCTGGTGCAGCCGCGCCTCGTCTCACGCCATCAGCAACGGTGGGAAGCCGTGGAAGTACGTGTTGATCCCACACGATGCGATTGCCGAGAACATGACACTCGCGGCTTTGGCGAGTCAGTTCACTGCCACTCCCTAGGTCCACAATGACTGTCGAAGAAAGGATTGCGCATTTTCTCAGAACGCACTCTGGTGTCTACTGCGATGACTGCCTTGGCAGAACATTGAAGCTAGGCTCTGGCGCCAACAGGCATATGGCCCGCAACGCTACGGCCGCTCTAAAGGTGACTCGCGACTTCAAGAAGTATAAGGGCCGGTGTTCTGTGTGTCAGGGAACGAAGCTCGTTACGGAGGTGGTGGTGGGGCAAGGCCAGGCAGGAGGCGGGGCTTCCCGAGGCAGCTAAGGTGCATACAAAGGGGAAAGATGAAGCACGCTGGTATTTCGCGTACGGATCCAATCTCGATGCCGAACGCCTGGAGGGCCGAATCGGGCGGACGAACGTCGAGTGGAGGCTTGCTCGCCTAGAGGGCTACAGGCTTTCTTTTGACAAGCCCGCTAGTGATGGTTCCGGGTACGCGATGATTGCACGGCACGAGGATGACACGGTCTACGGAGTCTTGTACGCCTTGCATGAGTATGAACTCGAGAGGCTCGATACTTGCGAGGGTGTTTCCAACCACTATGTGCGTCGCACCGTCGATGCCATTACTGCCGAAGGTGACCTGATCCCAGTCGAATGCTACTTCGCGGTCAGCCCTTCAAATGGATTACTCCCCAGACGAAAGTACCTGGATCTCATCATCAGGGGTGCCAAAGCTCATAATTTGCCAGTTCACCACATTAGTCATCTCGAAGCGGTCGCTACCTTTGACTAAAGGGCGTGAGAGAAAACCTGCCTGCAGCCATCCCAGGCTTCTGAACCGGCGATGTCGGCGTGCTCGGGGCTCAACCTTCGGTTTCCGCCTGCCTGCGCGCGCCGACACGGGAATTTCGGGACGGGCGGGGCTGAAGCATGGGCGGCCTGTGGCGAGCCGAGCTTCCTCTCTTCGGATCAGAAACCGCGCGAGCCCGCGACCCGAAAGCCGAGGGCACGAGCCTTGCGTCTCCAGAGGGGCTCTGGCCGCAGACAGCGGAAGACCCTTCGGGGCTGGAGCCCGAGGACAGAGACCCTCAGAGCCCATGCACGGCGAGTGACCGAGGCAGAGCGCGCCTGGCACGCCCCCTTGCCACCGCGAGGCCAATCCCAATGGGGGTACGCAAGGGGTGTGACAGGCGCTCAAGCGGTCCGAGTGCGACGATCAGGGGCCTTGTGACTCAAAGAAGGTTCGAGCGCGCTGAAGAAGGGTCCACCAATCGTCAGTTTTGCCCCTGGCGGCCACGAGCCGCCAGGGGTTTTCGTAAGTGAGCCGCACGGTTCGGCCCGCCAGCCGAAGGAGGCCGTTGCTTCGCAACAGCCATCGCCAATCCGGAGCCCACTCCGTTGAGCGAATCCAGATTCACGACGCGACAAGGGGAGGCCCAAACGCGATCGAGGAGACACTGCCATGACCTCACCCCACTACTTCCTGTACGCCCGCAAGTCAACGGATGAGGATGACCGCCAGATCCTGTCCATCGAGAGCCAGTTCACGGAGCTCCGAGAGTTTGCCTGCAAAGAGCGGCTCACGATTGCCCACGAATTCACCGAGTCCATGTCGGCCAAGGTTCCGGGCCGGCCGGTCTTCAACCGGATGATTGAGCTCGCCGAGCGCGAAGGGCCCACAGGGCTTCTCGCGTGGCATCCGGACCGCTTGGCCCGGAACTCCGTGGATGGTGGGCGGATCGTCTATCTCCTCGACACGGGCAAACTCTCGTCGCTCAAGTTCCCGACGTTCTGGTTTGAGAACACGCCGCAGGGGAAGTTCATGCTGACGATCGCGTTTGGGCAGTCGAAATACTACGTGGACAATCTCATCGAGAACATCTGGCGGGGGCTTCGCCAGAAGCTCCGCCGGGGTGAGTTCCCCGGCAAGCCGCCGGTCGGCTATCTCAACAAGCCCCGGCTCCGCACGATCGTGGTGGACCCGGCGACGGCGCCGCTCGTCCGCCAGATGTTCGAGGTCTACGCCTCGGGCCGCTACACGCTTCAGCAGATCAGGACCCTTGTCGCGTCGTGGGGTCAGGGGTCCCCGGCACACTGGCCTGGGCAGCAGGCCAGGTGTGGGGAGGGGCGCCGCGCGGGCAATCCTCCAGCCCTGGCGACGGTGAAGCGCCTCCTCATGAACCCGTTCTACATTGGCATGTTTCACTTCAAGGGCGAGCTGTACCAGGGCTCCCATGAGCCACTGATTCCCCGGGAGCTGTTTGAACGAGTCCAGCAGGTGATGGCGCGGCGTGGCAAGGCGCACGAGAAGCGCAAGCATCTGTTCCCGTTCATCGGGCTACTTCGCTGCGGCGAGTGTGGGTGCGCCATCACCGCTGAGCGGCAAAAAGGCCACCACTACTACCGCTGTTCCAAGAAGAAGGGGCCATGCTCACAGCCCTACGTGCGCGAGGAGGCCCTGGCCGCTCAGCTTCGGCTGGCCGTTCACACCGCCTCCCTGCCCGACGCCTGGGCGGAGCCTATGCTGAAGCAGATCGAAGAGTGGAAAGAGACGGAAGCCCAGGCGTCGGGCGCTGCCGCTCAACTGTTGAAAGACAAGCTCGCCGCGCTGGAGGCGAAGCTCGATCGGCTGCTCGACTTGCAGCTTGAGGCGGTCATTTCACGCGAGGAGTACACAGGGCGGAAGGAAAAGCTGTTGCTGGAGAAATCGGCCGTGTCAGCGCGGCTCGCGGAGGTTGAGCGGCAGGGGAATCATTGGCTCGAACCGCTGGCGCGGTTCGTCCGCGCGGCTCACCAGGCCCATTCCGTGGCTTCCACGGACAATCTGGACTCGCTCAAGGAGTGGACGATCCGGATTGGCTCGAACCTTCGGCTGGCGGGCCGAACCGTGCGGCTCACTTACGAAAACCCCTGGCGGCTCGTGGCCGCCAGGGGCAAACATGACGATTGGTGGAGGGCAGGGGATTTGAACCCCCGACCCCGACGTTGCGAACGTCGTGCTCTCCCAACTGAGCTAGCCCCCCACACCAAAAAAGTGATGCGTGTAGAGTTATGAGTGATGAGTTTCGGAACTGCGCCGGCGGCGCCATCGCATCGAGCGCGAACTCTTTTGACCGCAGGACATGCTATGGCGGAATTGCCTATAGCTCAGGCTGCGGAGGAGACGGGGAGGAAGATTCGTGCTCGCGCGACCCCAGTGGCCGCATTATACACATCCGTGCTCTGTCAGGCTACTCGAAGGCTGCAAGACATCGGACCGCTTGCCGTGGCTCAATTGACTGCGTCCGTCAAGCCCCATGCCGCAAGCCGCCGTTCGGAATCAATGCGCAGAAACCGGGAGCGCAGTACGAGGTCGAACACCTCTTCTTTTCCCGGACACAGGGTCAGGACCTCGCGCCGGGTCTGCTCAATCAATTGGAATGTCTCTTCCCTGGTCAACGGGTCGTGACGCAGGCAAAGCACGATCCAGTCAACGAGCCGGCGCAGCTCGAGCAGGCGCTGTTGCTCATCTAGAACGTCTTGAGGATCGAGCATGATGGATTACGGGCTGATGATCGCGGCAATTGATCCGGTAGCCGCACCCTCGACAAATACCCGACGCCCTTCGACGCGAAGCCTGCCTTCAGCATAGAGTTGCACGGCGCGTGGGTAAATTTTGTGCTCTTGCTCAAGAATCCGGTCGGCGAGTGATTCCGGCGTATCGCTCTCCAGGACCGGGACCGCCGCTTGGATGATGATCGGCCCCTCATCCACTCCTTCCGTAACGAAGTGCACCGTACATCCCGACAGTTTGCAGCCGTGTTCCAGCGCTTTTTTCTGGACCTCGAGCCCGGGAAAGGCCGGCAGCAAGGCCGGGTGGATGTTCATCATCCGGTTCTCGTACGCTTTGACCAGCACAGGCGTCACGATCTTCATGTAGCCCGCGAGCAGCACTAGTTCGACCCCGTGCTTCCGCAACACCTCCAACACCGCCCGATCGTACGCCTCACGGCTATCCGATTGCCCTGCGTAGAGCTTGGGGTCGAGGAATACGTCGGGCGCTCCATGCTTACGCGCACGTTCAAGCGCCTGGGCATCCCGTTTGTTCGAGATCACGACGGCCAAGATCGCGTCGAGCCTCCCAGCTTCGATGGCATCGATGATGGCCTGCAGGTTGGACCCCCTTCCTGAGGCGAGGACGCCGAGTTTCACCGGAACCGCGGGTTTAGTCGCCATACTCCACCAAATCCTTACCGGGCATCCTCCGTACAACCTCCCCGATCGGCACGGCATGATCGCCCAAGGCGCCCAGGCGTGCGATCACATGAGCGACATCGCGCGGCGGCGTGACGAGGATCAACCCGATGCCCATGTTGAACACGCGATACATTTCGTCCACCGCGACCTGGCCTCGCCGCTGGATGAGGCCGAAGATCGAGGGCACAGTCCAAGAGGATCGCGCGATCCTGGCCGCACAGGCTTCCGGAAAGATCCGCGGCAAGTTCTCGGTGATCCCCCCGCCCGTGATGTGGGCGGCGCCTTTGATCGTGCATTCGTTCGACAGCGTCAAGATCTGCTTGGCATAGATGCGCGTCGGCGTCAAAAGCGCCTCGCCGAGCGAGTGATCCAGCTCCGGGACGCGGCTGGACGCCGAAAGCCCCGCTTCATCGAAGAGGACGCGCCGCGCCAGCGAGTACCCGTTGCTATGCAGACCGGTTGATGCCACTCCCACGAGCGCGTCGCCGGGCTCGATGGTCCGCCCGTCGATGATCTTCGGGCGGTCGACGACCCCCACGGCAAATCCCGCCAGGTCGTACTCCCCCTCGGCGTAGAACGACGGCATTTCAGCGGTCTCGCCCCCGATCAACGCACAGCCGGCCTGGCGACAGCCCTCGGCGATCCCCTTGAGGACCTCCTCCGCCGTATCCACCGCCAATTTGCCGGTCGCGAAGTAGTCCAAGAAGAACAAGGGCTCCGCCCCGCTCACGGCGATGTCGTTCACGCACATGGCCACCAAGTCGATGCCGACCGTGTCGTGCCGGTCCATCATGAACGCGATCTTGAGCTTGGTACCGACACCGTCGGTTCCGGACACCAACACGGGATCCTTGTAACGATCGGCCTGAAAACGGAACAGTCCACCGAATCCCCCCAAGTCCGTCAGCACTTCGGGACGAAAGGTTCCGCGGACGAGCGGGGTGATGCGGCGGACGAACTCGTTCCCGGCATCGATATCGACACCGGCTTGGCGATACGTCGTCATAGGAGCGGGCATCTTAACGGAGGGTCGTAGCGAGGGTCAACGCAGGAGACCAGCGAATGGTTGAGCCTCACATCTTAACCAGCCACGAGGCTATTCTAGGAAAATGACCGAGTTCTTCTTTCCTTGCTCTGGAGGCGTGGCAGGGTTCTCACGCTGACTTCACCGGAGGAGCGGAGGAGCACGTCGCAGCTTCGAGGGGAAGGAAAGCGGGAACTGACCGAGTGCGCGTGGGAATTCCAGAAGGCTTCCGCCCCTCGAAGCAAGAACGTGCCGCTCCGAAGGTGTGGAAGCGTAGACCCTGCCGCGCCCGTTAACTTTCCGGTCGCATCTCCACCTCCAGGAACTTAATTTTCCGGTGGAGATGGCTGCGTTCGATCTTGAGGTCTTCGGCCGTGCGGGAGATGTTCCAGTGGTGTTCGCGAAGTTTGCGCGCGATGTACTCCTTCTCGAACGCATTGCGAGCGTCTTTGAGGGAATCGAATGAGCGGGTCAGTAAGGTGTTGCCCGGCTGGGTCGTCCCGGGAGAACCGGAGGGCGCCGCTGCAGGGCGTGCCTGGAGGGCCGACGCGGCGTGGCTTCCTTCGATGACGGGTCCCGGCACCATGATCATCAGCCGCTCGATGAGGTTCCGCAGCTCCCGGATGTTCCCGGGCCAGTCGTAGAGCCGAAAGACTTCCATCGCTTCAGGAGCAACCTCCTTGACCTTCAACCCCTGCTCCTCGGCGTGCAGCTTCATAAAATGTTTGATGAGCGTGGGGATATCTTCGCGGCGTTCTCGTAGCGGCGGCACGACGACCGGCACGACGTTCAAGCGATAAAACAGATCCTCGCGGAACGTGCCTTTCTCGATCTCCTTCATCAGATCTTTGTTGGAGGCGGCCAACACGCGCACGTCGACCTTCATCAGCTTGGTGCCGCCCACGCGCGTGAATTGCTGCTCCTGCAGCGCCCGCAGCACCTTGGCCTGCGTGTTGAGGCTCATGTCCCCGATCTCGTCGAGAAAGAGCGTGCCGCCGTCCGCCTGCTCGAACTGCCCGCGCTTCATCGACGTCGCCCCGCTGAAAGCGCCCTTCTCATGGCCGAACAGCTCGCTTTCGATCAGCGTATCCGGAATCGCCGCGCAGTTGACGGCTACGAAGGGACGCCCCGCCCGCGCGCTGTGTTGGTGAATGGCGCGCGCGACGAGCTCCTTCCCCGTTCCGTTCTCTCCCGCGATCAACACCCGGCTGTTGGTCGGCCCCGCGGTCTCGATGAGCGTGCGGAGTTGCTGCATGGCCGGGGAATTACCCACCAGCTCGAATTGGCGTTCCACCTTGGTCCGCAACGTCCGGTTCTCTTGCTCCAGGCGGTGCTGGTCCAGCGCATGCTTGACTCGCAACGTGACGTTTTCAAGCGAGAGGGGTTTTTCAATGTAGTCGTAGGCTCCCAGCTTGATGGCTTTGACCGCGGTTTCGATACTCCCATGACCCGACATCATCATTACTTGGGCTGTCGGCGCCGATTCCCGGACGCGGCGCAGCGTTTCCAACCCGTCCATGTCGGGCATCCAAATGTCCAGGAGCATCAAATCCGGGGGTTCCGTGGCATAGAGCTTGAGGGCCTCCGCCCCGCTCTTGGCCACGGTCACTTGATAGCCTTCATCCTCCAGGATGCTGCTGAGTGAATTCAGGATGGAGACTTCGTCATCGACGATCAGGATGGATGCGGACATGTTCCTCCTCGTGAGCAAACAGCCAATAGCTAACAGCGAACAGCTCGCTTCGGTCCTGCTCTTTAGCTACCGGCTGTTCGCTATTTGCTACCGGCTTCCCTTAAACGGGCAACTCGAACGTAAACACCGCGCCTTTGGGGTGATTGTTGGCGGCCTGGATCGTCCCGTCGTGATCCGTCACGATCCGCCGCACGATGGCCAATCCGAGGCCCGTGCCGGTTTTCTTGCGAGAGAAGTAGGGTACGAACAGCTTGTCTTGATCTTCCGGCGCAATCCCCGTTCCCTCGTCGGCCACGCTTACCACCGCGCGGCGGCGCTTGGTGTCGTACTTGGTCGTCACCCACAGCCGCCCCTTCTGGCTCATCGCCTGGACGGCGTTGTCGAACAAGTTCACGAACACGCGCTTGATCTGCTCGCGATCGAGACTGATCGGCGGCAGGTCCTGATCGAGATCCGTGATGATGTCGACCTCGCGGTGCGCGCTCTGGTAGAGCGAGAGAACCTCTCTGAGGATGTCGTGCAGGGATTCGGTCACCATCCGCGGCGCCGGCATCCGGGCGAACTTCGAAAATTCATCGACCATGTGCTTGAGGCTCGTGACTTCGTTGACGATGACCTGCGTCGATTCGTCGAAGATGCGATCGAAATCGGGCGCCTTGTCGAAAAACTTTTTGCGCAGCCGCTGGGCCGACAGTTGAATCGGCGTCAACGGATTCTTGATCTCGTGCGCGATCCGCTGGGCCACTTCGCGCCAGGCCGCGGCTTTTTGTGCGATGATCAACTCCGTGAGATCCTCGAAGATGAGCACGAAGCCGAGGTCCTTACCCGCTTCATCGCGCATGCGTGAGCAATTGAGCCCGATGGTGAGCACCTTCCCCCGTGCCTCCACCGGTCCCTCGAGCGCAAGACTGTCGCGCTTGTCCGCGAGCATGCGGTCGTATGCCGTCTGAAAGAGGTCGAGACCGAATTCCTTGAACGATTCATTGGCCCCGCGGTTTCTGAACCGGTCCCCTTCGATCCCGAGGATCCGCTCGGCCGACCGGTTGAAGGTGGTGATCAGGCCCTCCCGATCGATCGAGAGGAGACCCGCTGCGATCGTATCGACCACGGTCGCCGTATAGGCCCGTCGTCGCTCGATCTCGACGTTCGACCGGCGCAGAGACACGTTGGCCTCTTCCAGCTTGGATTTGCTGGTGCGCAAGTCCTCGGTCATGCGGTTGAAGGAATCCACGAGCGTGCCGATTTCGTCCGGAGCCTTCGTCTCGATCTTTACGGCCAAATTGCCCTGCGCAATTTCTTCCGTGGCCTCCGCTAACCGCTGAATCGGCACGGTGATGCCGCGAGCAACGTAGAAGCCGAACCAGCTCGCGCCGAAGAGGATGAGCACGGTGATGACGGCCACGAACAAGTACGCGCCGGCTTTGATCGGGTTCTTCATGGCCTTGATCTGCTTGTACTCCGAGTATTGGCGTCCGATTCCTTCCATCTTAGCCAGCAGCGACTGCGGCACGTAGGCATCCACGACCACGACCCCGTCGATGTCGCCTCTCCGCACGTTCGAGGCGATCGGCACACCGGCTCGGACCAACCGACCTGTTTGCGCCTCTTGAACCGACGTCAGTTCTTGCTTGTTTTGAATAACCTGGAGGACAAGCTGGCCGATCGGAAGGTCCAGTACCGTGAGGGGGATTTCCGGGTCCAGCGCCTTCGTCAACGTCTCCATTTTGGCGGAATAGACCTCGACCCCTGCCACGCCGTATTCGACGCGTTTGCGGGCCATGGCTGCAACGAGCAGATCCCGCTGCTCCTGAGTCAGCAAGTCTTCTCGATAAATCTCGTGGCTGATCGCTCGCGCGCTGTTAACCGCCTGGGCGATGTGGCCGGCATGGTGCATGCGCGCGACCTCATAGGAATCCTTCATGACCCGCTCGATTTGGTCGCTGAACCACACGTCGACCGCTTTATTCACCAATCCGCTGGCGACGAACGCCAGCAGCACGGTCGGGATAAGAGAGAAGCCGATGAAAGCCGCAACCAGTTTGGCGCGGAACCCTGAACCGGCGAAGCGATGCCGCCGCTCGAAGTAGGCCTTGACCAGATTCCGAGACAACAGCAGGGTGAGAACGACGAACCCGATCAGATCGAGGTTGACCAAGAGAAGCACAAAGGCGTAGCCAGCGCTCGGGAGGAACGAGTCGGTTTCCCCGGCGCCCGTGACACCATACTGGGAATAGTAGAACGTGAGCGCAAGGCAGGGCAGGAGCAGGAACAGGACGATCCAGACCGGACGTAGATGGCGTTTGTGTCGGTCCGTTTCGAAGCTCCCACCGGCGCGCTCGTCCGCCGCCTGGAGAAGGGCGCTTGAGGAGGGGGTGTCTACGGGCATCGCCCGGTCTCTCCGAGGGGTGTCCTGCTCGCCACTATAGCGAAATCCTGGGAGCGTCTCACGGAATCACACAAGTTCCGCCGAGATGGGGTCCCGACGGACCACGCCGTCCTTTGTGCGCAGGGGCGCTTCGGGCGGTTGAGGAGTTTTTTTCGGCCGCCATGGGGACCTTGTTTGTCGGTTCAAGTCGAGGAACCGGATGGCGTGCGGGGAGCCAGGCTCACGTACTTCATCCGCAGCGCATAGAGCATGTCGCGCAGCACCGTCTGTTCATCCTTGGTCAGGTTGCCCTTCGTTTTTTCTTCCAGGATCGAGAGCAAATCGATCATTTCCTTGGCTTGCGGCAGATTCATGGGAGGTGCCGGCTGCTGGGGATCGAGCTGCTCGCCCATGAACATCAATGCCGAGCTGCCCAGAGAGATGACGAAGGAAGAAAAGGTGAGCGGAACGTGGGATTCACGCTCCTGGCGACGTGTCTGTTCCGGGCCGCCTTCCACCGAAGGCGGCGACTCGACCCGAGCCGAGGTCTTCGCTGGCGACTCTTCCTCCGATGTCCGACCCCGTCGATCTCGGATGATGAACCCCTGCCCCTGGTCGTCGCTCATGGCCACTCCCGCGTTGATGCATCAAAGCCTTGTAACCGTAGCACAGGGCCGCAGACGACGCAAGGCAGGGACCACACCACACTTCGTGCGTACCGCCGGCCTCTCTATCGTAGTAACGTGATTGAGGCCGGCGGAAAAACCCTCAAGCGTCCCGGGCTTTCTTGCATTGCAGGCAGGTCCGAACCGAGTATAATGAAGCCTCTCTAAGAGGACGGATCTGCATGTCTGAAGCGTTCGATCGCGTGGTGGCATTGATGGCCCGGCTCCGGGCGCCGGATGGTTGTCCGTGGGACCGGCGGCAGACTCACGAGTCGCTCAAGCCCTACCTGTTGGAGGAAGCCTACGAGGTGCTTGAGACCATCGATCACGGGGACATGACCAAGCTGAAAGAAGAGCTCGGCGACGTGCTCCTCCAAGTGCTCTTCCATAGTCAGATCGCCCAGGAGTCCGCGCGGTTCACGATCACCGACGTGCTTCAGCTCCTCGGTGACAAGCTCGTCCGGCGGCATCCGCATGTCTTCGGGAGCGAGGGACAATCGGGGCCCTCATTGCATCCGGACGAAGTGGTGACCCGTTGGGAAGAGATCAAACGGGCCGAACGCCAGGACAGCGGCCGCCGAGACTCCGCGCTGGACGGAGTGCCTAAGACGCTCCCGGCTCTCTTACGGGCTTACCAAGTGCAGGCACGGGCCTCCCGGTTCGGATTTGACTGGCCCCATGATCGACATGGTCTTGACTGCGTTCTGGATAAGCTCGCCGAGGAGCTGCAGGAGCTTCGCGACGTCTGTCGGGCCGCGCAGGAGACCGATCCCACGGTCGCACACGAGCCTTCGGCGTTACGGAAGGATCTCGAAGCGGAGCTCGGCGACCTGCTGTTTTCCATCGTCAACCTCTCGCGCCTCCTGAAAGTCAATCCCGAGGACGCACTCCGCCAGACGACTCACCGGTTCGAGCGGCGAGTTGCATACATTGAGCGGGCGGCCGCGGCCGCCGGGAGAACCGTCGACTCGCTGTCCTTCGACGAGATGAATCGATTCTGGGACGAAGCAAAGCGGCTGGAAGCCACGCTTCCGCAAACTGAATCCATCCAGCCACAGATACGCGATGGCCGGTGATCAAGACCCGTACGAGGAAGGCAAACGCGCCGGCGCGCATCCGGTGTTCGTGGTGCTCGGCGTCATCCTCGGCCTCTGGCTCCTGATCTGGTTGGCCGTCCCGAGCGGCAAACAAAAGCAAGCGACGACCCCGGAACCGCTTCCCGCCAGCCTGGTCGAAGATCCGGAGGCGGCTCCGGTCATCTTCAAGGTGCACGCAACCTTGACGGACGTCAACGCCGTCAGCCTCGTCGTTCCTCCTCAAGCCACAGACAGTCAAGTGGTTGCGCTGCTCAAACAGTTCCATCGAGCACGGCTCGACGGAACGCTGAGCCGGTATTTGCCTCCCACCACACCCGGACACAAACTGGGAGACAATGCCGTTGCGGACATTTATATTTTTTCGGACCCGAAGGCGGCTGACCCGGAGGTGGTTCGTACCTTATCGCGTGGCGCCCATGCGCCTGGACACTTGTACCCGCAAGCCGTTCCATTCGAGGTCGCCATGGAATCCGTGCGCGGCCACTACCGCATCGACCTCAATGACACCGGAAATCCGGATACGGCCTCCCTTGGCTTCGCCGACGAATCGGGTGTGCACTCCAAGCACTATCGACGCATCTTTTAGCTGTAGAGCTTTCATCATCGCGGCATCTGGAGCGGAGATTCCTATCCCCAGGATAGTCACCTCATCCATCACCTTGGCGTGGACCGTTCATGTACCGCAAGATGTGGGGGGGCTCATCCGTGACACCCACAATGACTTATTTTTGAGCAGGGTGCTTGCCTCTTCTCCAGCACTGCGCATTTTTCGTTCGACAGGGACTTATCCCCAATCTTACCCACAGAATCTGTGGGCACAGTTCAGAGCCCGAGACGAGCGCAGATTTCGGAACGAAGGGCAGAACTTTCCGCTGAGAGTCTTGCTTCGAGCTGCACAAAGAGATGGGCAAGCGGACCAAGGAACGGCTCGATCAGGACCTCGCGACGTTCCGCCAACATGCCTTCCCGATCGACGATCCGCAGCTTCTCTTCGGCGATACGACGGGAGAGAATTTGATTCACCAGCAGGTGTTGCCCCGGCGAAGCCTTCACGGAGCCGAGAATTTTTGCTTTCATCGGCTCAAGTTCGGCCGGGATGGACACCTTGATGCGGACCGCATGACAGGTCGGCCATGAGGGTCGTTGGATCGCAAAGTCGTACGAGAGTACCGGCTCACGCGGTTCCCGAAAGGGACCGCTCACGTCCGCGACGGTCAACATATCCTCCACGGTTCTCTTTCTCCTGGCTTATGCAGAGGAGGCGAGGTGTCGCAGGACTCGAGCTGCAGCCACCTTCCCTTCACTGATGCAATCCGGAATCCCGATGCCGCGATAGGCCGCTCCGGTCAGAACCAGGCCCGGAAACCGATCGAGCGCCTGCTCGATGCCTTGAAGGCGTCGAATGTGACCAAGCCGATACTGCGGCATGGCCCTGTCCCAGCGGTTGACCTCCGTGAAGCGAGGGGGACCTTGTAGGCCACCGACCGCTCCGAGTTCCTGCATGACCCGCTGGATGAGCGCCTGATCATCGAGCTTGAGAATTTCCTCACGTCCCACCCCGCCCGCGTACGCTCGGACCAGCAACTGGCCGGTCGGGGCGCGATGCGGCCACTTGAGCGAGGTCCAGGTGGCTGCAATGAGCGGGCGCTTCTCTACGCGCGGCACCACAAAACCGAACCCTTCGACTCGTGGATTTACCTCGTTTGTCTCATATGCCAGAGAAATCGTCGCAGTGGAGGCATAGGGAATCTGCTCCAGCAGGCCGGCCGCCATGGGACTCAACGGGCGCACGAGATCGGCGCTGACGAAGGCAGGAGTGGCCAGCACCACCGCCTCCGCCGACAGGGCCGATCCGTCTGCCAAGGAAAGGTCGAACATCCAGCGCCCGAGCTGATGGGAGCGAACACGCAACGAGGTGACCACGGCATTCGTCCGGATTTTGGCCCCATGCTGTTGAAGTCGCTTGGTCAGAGCATCGACGAGAACATCGAGTCCATCCTTGAGACTCACAAACATGGTCCGTCCGGAGCCGCGGGGGACTCTTCTATTGTGTTCGGATCGCCGAGTCGCCGCCATGCCGCGAATGATGCTGCCGTATTGCCGTTCGATCTCGACGAACCGGGGAAAGGTCGCGTGGACGCTCATCTCTTCCGCATCTCCCGCATAGATCCCCGCCATCAGCGGCTCGATCACGCGTTCGAAGGCCTGGTTGCCGAAGCGCCTGCGGAAAAACGAGGCCAACGACTCATCGTCGGCGCGAGAAGCGGGAATGATCACGTCCAGCCCCATCCGCGCGAGACCGCCCCAAGTCAGCAACCCGCTCCGCAAGAAGGGCCCCAACTGGCTCGGCGAGAAGGTGACGAACCCCTCGGGCAGCTCGTGCAACCTGCCGCGAAAAAAGACCGAGGCTTTCTTCGGGGTCTCGTTCGTGTTGATCACCTGGTCGGCAAGCCCGAGCTTCTCGCAGAGTTCAAGGCCTGCCGGCTTCTGCGAAAGAAACGAATCGGGACCGGCGTCGATGACGAGGTCGCCGACGCGGTGGGTCAGAATCTTGCCGCCGCATCGCGAGGAGGCCTCGAGCACCGTGCAGGATAAAGCCGGCTGGGACCGCGCGGCCTGCTCGACTAACGAGAACGCCGTTGCCAGCCCGGCGATGCCGCCTCCAATGATCACGACTGTGCGGGGGGATCGTTCCACAGAGCAGCAAGGTCAACGGACCTGAGACATCTCATGCGCTTCGACCACGGAGGCGAGGACGTCGACCAACGCCGCGGACGCGTTGAGCATCGGCATGCGCTCGAGTTGAACGCCTTGCGATCGGGCGCGGGCTTTCAACTCGATATCGATGTCGTACAGCGTCTCCACGTGATCGGAGACGAATCCGATCGGAGCCACGAGCACATGCCGGTGTCCCTCGCGCACAAGGTCGTCCAGGACCGATTCTACAGTCGGGCCGAGCCATGGTTCCGCCGATCGACCCTGGCTTTGATAAGCGAAGCGACTGACTCGGCCGCCAAGCAGCCTGATTACGGCTTCCATCGTCTCCCGAACCTGTTCAGGATAGGGATCCTTCATCGCTACGATCCGTTCGGGCAGGCTGTGCGCTGTGAACAGGATCGGAACCTGGTCCCGCTGTTCGACGGGAAACTTCTGCAATCCCACCCGGATTTGCTCGACGAACGCGGCGATGAGCTGCGGATGACGGTGCCAACTTTCCACGTAACCGACGGGACAATCGCTGCCCATCGCCGCGCGGGCCTCTTCGACCTTTTGCACGTACGCCCCGATGCTCATCGAGGAATATTGGGGAGCCAGGCACAAGCCCAGCACTCGTTCCGGCAGATCATCCAGCAACTCGGCGTAGGCCTCCTTGATGAACGGATGCCAGTGACGGAGCCCCACGTGGACTCGATACCGTTCACCCCCCGGCCCATTCAACTTCTGCTCAAGCTTGCGGGCGATCTCCCTGGCGATGCCCAGGGTCGGCGACTTCCCTCCCGTCAGCCGGTACCGCTCCGTGATTTCGGCGACCAACTCCGGCGGCGTGGGACGCCCCCCGCGCACATCCTTGAGGTAGGGCTCGACATTATCCAAAGAGTCCGGCCCCCCCATGGCCATCAACAGGACGGCGATCGGTCTCTGCGCGCCTGGCATTCCTCTCTCCTGAGCGAACAGCAGGTAGCGAATAGCTCATAGCACGGGAAGGTCAGGAAGCAACTCTTCCCCTTTCGCTGTTCGCTATTGGCTATGCGCTGCTCGCTTCACATTCAGCGTTGACTGAGTTTATGCACCATCTCGACGGCGGCCTGCACATGCTCCACGGGAGTTCCCGGTAGAATGCCGTGCCCCAAGTTGAAAATGTGGCCCGGCCGGTCGGCCGCACGCCTCAGAATATCTTCCACACGCCGCTCGATTTCGTGTACCGGCGCGAACAGAGCCACGGGGTCGAGGTTGCCCTGGATCGCATAATCATGCCCGATCACCGCCCAGGCTTCGTCGAGCGGCATCCGCCAATCCACGCCGATGACGTCTCCGCCGGCTTCACGCATCAACGGCAGCAGGGCCGCCGTACCAGTGCCGAAGTAGATCATGGGAACGTGTTCGCGCTTCAACCCCTCGAAGATCAACTGCACGTGAGGGAGGACATATTCGGCATAGTCGCCCGCCGCCAAGCATCCCACCCAACTGTCGAACAACTGGATGGCTTGCGCCCCGGCTTTGATCTGCCGCCGCAAGTAGCCCGTGATCACCCGGGCGAACTTGTCCATAAGCTGATGCCAGGTCTTCGGGTCTCGATACATGAGCTGCTTGGTATGGACATAATTCCGCGACCCTCCGCCTTCGATCGCATAACTCGCCAGCGTGAACGGCGCGCCCGCAAAACCGATGAGCGGGACTCTCCCTCGCAAGGCCTTGCGGGCGAGACGGATCGCTTCCGCCACATATTCGAGCTCGTGACCGTCCGTCACGCGGAGGCGGTCCACCGCGGCCTTGTCTCGAACCGGCTTGTGGATGACCGGACCTTCGCCTTCCGCGAACTCGAAGGACAGCCCCATCGCCTCAAGCGGCAGCAAGATGTCGGCAAAGATGATCGCCGCGTCGAGCGGAAACCGATCGATCGGCTGCAGCGTGACCCGCGCGGCCAGTTCCGGCGTCTTGCACATCTCGAGGATTGAATGCTGGGCACGAATTGTCCGGTACTCCGGCATGTACCGGCCGGCCTGCCGCATGAACCAGACGGGTGTGCAGTCCACCGGTTCGCGCCGACAGGCTCTGAGAAAACGCTCGTTCATGGCACGGCATTCTAGAGAGCCCTTTGACGAGCTGTCAAACCGGCAGCGGAGGGCGCGTCGTCGCGGTCGGCAAGAAGCGGTGAATTCCTCGACAGAAGAGAACCGTTCGATAGAATAACCTCACCGCACAAAAATTTCCCCCATGACGTTCGACTTTGTGTATAATGCGCCGCCGAGTTTACTTCCTGCGGCCTTCCTCGCGATTCATCGTCACGCGCCGCGGTATTGTTGAGATGACCCGGGACCCCGGCGTGCTCTCCTGATGATCACGCGCAGATCCCAGTGAACTGGAGGAATAGAAATGACTGAAGTTCGGCTGCTACGCCTGCCGAAAGGACGCGAGTACTGGTACTCGTTCCTCCGATGGTTCGACTCTTGGGCAGGTCTCGACTATCTGAAGACCGACGGGCCGGCAAAGGTCGATTGGTTCCGCTGCATTCCGATCTTCGCCGTGCACGCGATGTGTCTGGGCGTCATTTGGGTGGGATGGAGTTGGACGGCCGTCGCCGTCGCCGTCGCCTTCTACTTCGCGCGCATGTTCGCCATCACGGGTTGGTACCATCGCTACTTTTCGCACCGGACCTTCAAGACGACCCGCGCGTGCCAGTTTGTCTTCGCGCTCTTGGGCGCCTCCTGCGCCCAGCGGGGCCCGCTCTGGTGGGCGGGGCACCATCGTCACCATCACAAGGCGTCCGACACGCCTGATGATGTGCATTCTCCCCTCTACGGCGGGTTTTGGTGGTCGCACATCGGCTGGTTTACGTCGAGGAAGTACTTTGCCCCCCCGCTCAAGGCCATCGGCGATTTCGCGAAGTTTCCCGAACTGCGCTTCCTCGATCGCTTCGACATCTTGGTCCCGACGGTCGCCGGCTTCGGCATGTTCGGTTTCGGCCGGTTGCTGGAGGCCTATGCCCCAGGACTCGGGACGAACGGTCCCCAGATGCTGATTTGGGGCTTCTTCATCTCCACGGTCGTCCTCATTCACGGCACCTGCACGATCAATTCTCTGTCGCATCAGTACGGATCCCAACGGTACGACACGGGAGACACGAGCCGGAACAACTTCTGGCTCGCCCTGATCACCCTCGGCGAAGGCTGGCACAACAACCACCACTACTACCCCGCATCCACCGCGCAGGGGTTCTACTGGTGGGAGATCGACATCACCTATTATCTCCTGAAGATGCTCTCGTGGATCGGCTTGGTCTGGGACATTCGGGAGGTGCCGGGGCACGTGCGCGACGCAAACGGAAAGCAGGAGGCTATCGCGGTGTAGTCAATCCTTTGCTCGCCGGCCTGGCTCTCCCCGCCGGGGTGAGCAAACCTTTTAGACCCAATCGGAATTTTCCCGTGACGGTGCCGCTAAGTATCGTTCTTTCAGCGCTCGCCTGATCTCCTGGCTGATTGGATCAAGCTCACGGATTTCCTCTTCCGATGTGATCCATGCCTCGCCCGGAGAGAGCTCTACGCGATAATGGTTTTCCCCTCTCGAGAACCATTCGATGTAGGGGTGCGGAGCGAGATGGGGATGCGGATCGAACGAGATGAGGTTGACGTCCCCGATCATGGGAATCTCCAAATCCCCCAGCGCTTGCGCGGCAAGGTCTTCGTCGACAAAACGCGGATTCCTGAAACGGATCATCTTCCCCTCGATCTCGCCCTTGAAATCGCCCATCAGATAGAAATCGACGGCGCCGAATACGGCAAACGACATGCGCCCGACGACCGTGCCGGCGACGCGGTTGTCCAGGAAGCCCTCGCGAACCCAACGCGCGTTCCCGAATTTCTGTGACATGCGCCGCGCCTCCTCAGGCGAGCTGTTCCTGTCGCAGCGCCGGTTGTTGGACCGGCACTTGCTCCCCCAGCGTCCCGATCAACACCGCAGCCAGGATGAGTGCGCTGCCGATCCATCCCTGAAGATCGAGCGACTCTCCGAGAAAATACCAGGCAAGCCAGGCGGCATAGGCCGGTTCAACGGAAAACAATAAAGCCACTTGGTGTGCCGGCACGAGCCGCTGCGCCCACATTTGGACGGCAAAGGCCCCCGTCGCCAGCACCCCGGTGACGGTAAGTCCCACGAGCAACACCGGCGACAGCTCGAACACCGCGGCTTGCGGCCCCTCCAACGTCGCCACGGGACCCAGCACCAGCACGATGAAGATCAACTGCCACAGGAAGAGCGAGACGGGACTGACGGCGCGCGTGTATCGTTCAAGGCATGCGATGTGAGCGGCAAAGGCGGCGGCGCAACCCAGCGTCGCCAGATCGCCCATATTCAGCGCGACGGTCGGCCTGATCAGGCACCAGAGCCCGCCGACCGCCACGGCCGCCGCCACCCACACTCGGCGGGAAAAGCGTCGCAGGATCAAAGGGACGAAGACCACGTACAGGGCCGTGATGAAGGCCGAGTTCGAGGCGCTGGTCCACTTGAGACCGACCGTCTGCAATGCGTAGCCAAGAAAGAGCCACAGGGTAGCGATGGCGCTCGACACGAGGACGGCACGAGTCTGATCGAGCGACCAGCGCATGGCGAGAAGGACCACGGCCACCAGGGCACAGCCCAAGGTAAACCGCATGAAAAGAAACGTGAATGGTGGAACTTGTTCCAGTACCAGCTTGGTGGCGGGGAACGTAGCTCCCCAGATGAAGGTCGTCAGCAGAAGCGCGAGTTGGGGCATGCGTAGAGCCAAGTCATGAGTGCTGAGTTCTAAGTTGCCCGACCCCCACTCAGAACTCATCACTCAAGACTCAGAACTCTCAAGATCATGGTTTGCACAGCGGGCACCGACGCTGGTCCGTGGTCCCTGCCTGTTCGAGTGCTTGGAGCGCCCGCTCTTTGTCAGGATAGTCGAACCAGCCGCCCTCCCAGAAATCGCTGTGTGTCGCATGAGAGGGCACCTCGGAGCAACGGTCGCGATGCAGGGTCGCCCGATCGATCGATCGGGCGATGTGAACCCAGTAGATCATACGTCTTGGCGACTGTCGGATGATGAATGACGCGTTGAGGAGAAATACGATTGGGTGATGCGGCAATCCGGCGTAGTGAAGAACAGCCTTGCGTCCTGCCAAATCACCAAATCACGAAATCACCAAATCGTACTTGAACCCGGTCATCTCTCACGGGTGTTACGGCAGGAGTTGCCACTCGTCTTTTTCGATAACGACCTTCACGCCGGTTTCGAGCTTTTTCACGTCGTCCTTGTCGAAAATCCGGAGGTAGCGCTCGATGCGGTCGGGATCATCGATCCGCTCTTCCTGCATCATCCCGTGAGATCCCTTGTACCGACGCACCAACAGGCCCATGGATACCTCCCTTATTCATCCCGTTGTTGTTATTCGGAATGTGTTACAATAGCCAAACGAAGGAAGCCGGTCAAGCGTTCGATGACGAGCTTGACAGTGTTCCCTTGAATTAGGCTGTCAACCCTGCGGGGGGAGTCTTCATGCCGCTGTACGAATATCGATGCGAGAGCTGCAACCATCAATTCGAGATCACGCAATCCGTTCACGCGCGACCGGAGGACACGGTCTGTCCCCACTGCAACGCGCAAAAGGCCACGCGGCTCCTCTCCGCCTTCGCGTCGAAAGTGGTGGGAACCCGCAAACCCGGGTTCACCGAGATGAAAGCCTATGATATGCTGAACGAGCGAATGAATAAGTTTGCCAAGCTTCCGCCGATCACCGGCAAACGTCCCTCGCCTCAGCCGAACATGACCTCGGCATCCGACACCGGGGCTTCGGGCGACGGAATTCAACAGAAGACCTGAATCCACCGCGGCAAGAATACAAGCTCAAACGCTCAGCTTTCCTGCATGCAGAAGTGGAGACGATTCACGATCACGAACGGAGCCGTGACGACGGCAAGAACTTTCTTCCTCTTCGGCCTTATCCTGATTTGCCTCACCAGCACTCCTCGCACGGCATGGCCAGAAGTGTCCGGAGCTCTCGTGATCGCAGGAAACGGCCCGGAACTCACAACAATCGAACCCCTGGCGCGCGCATTTGAGAAGGCGAATCCTCGCGCCTATATAGATGTCTTGTGGGACGCCAGATCCAAGCCCGTTGACATGGTCAAATCAGGTCAAGCTCAGATCGCCGTCACGGGTTCGGAAGATGCGGATCTTCAGGCTATCCAAATCGCCTGGGATGGCATCGCGGTCATGGTGAACCTGTCGAATTTCACGAAGGAAGTGACAAAGCAGCAAGTTGCCGATATCTTTTCCGGAAAAGTCAAGAACTGGTCGGAGCTGGGGGGGCCGGAAACGAAAATCTTGGTGATCGATAGGCCGCGCAATCAAAATATCCGTGACGCCTTCGAGGCGCAACTCGGGATCACCGGCAGGTTCCCTGATTCGGCGATCGTGATTGAGCAAGATCAAAAGGTCATCAACAAGGTCGTCGGAACCCTTCCCCCTCTGTCGGCTGTCGCTTATATTTCCCTCGGGCAAGCATTGGCTGCGGTCACAACCGGCGTTGCGGTTCGCCTCCTTCCCGTCGACAAAGTGGAGCCGGAAATGCCCACCGTGAAGGACGGGCGATACACACTGCGGCGCCCGGTTCTCTTACTCACCAAGAAGGACACGAACCCGCTGGTCAATGCGTTTCGTGAGTTCGCTCTGTCAGAACAGGGTCAAAAGATTCTTGCCGACGCATACACCCCCCTCAGCAAACAGTGATCATGATTAAGGAGGTCCTTATGTCCAATCGTGTCCCTCCATACCTCGTGCTGATCCTCCCGGCCCTAGTTGTGGGACTGGTCGTGGTAATGCCAATGAACCTGTTCGCCCAGCAGGGCTCGGTGGTCGAGGGATCCGGTTTTAGCCTGTTCGATACGGAATCGATCAAAGGCTTCGACGAGAAGAAGGTGGAAAAAGATCCTGTGTGCGACCGCAGCAAAAGGCCTCGAATCGTCAAAGTCGAGCCGGATGAGGCACAACCCGGTGACAAGGTCGTGATCAAGGGCGAGAACTTCGGCACGAAGGAATGCTTCCACAGTGTCTCCTTCAGCGCTGCCTCCGGCACCCCGGTCGAGTATAAGTTCGTGAATGACACAACGATCGAGGCGACTGTCCCGCCGGCGAAGGCGGGCATGTCCTTCGTCATTGTCGTGGCCGGTGGAGGGAGCGCCCAGTCGAAGCCGGTCCTTATTAGGTCCAAGTAACTCGCAGTCTTGCTCGGTCTTCAAGGGGGAGACGCTGTACAGCGTCTCCCCCTACTTGCGCGACACGTTCCCGCCCAGAACCTGCCCGGCTATCTCGACAGGACTCTTGATCTTATGCTAGCTTACGCGCTCTTTTGAGGCTCGCCTGGCTCGTTTCCGGGGCCGGTCTGCGAGCGGAGGTTCACCGGTGTTCCGAAAGATCCTGGTCGCCAATCGCGGTGAAATCGCCATGCGCATTATCCGCGCCTGCCGCGAGTTGAACATCGCCACCGCTGCGATCTATTCCGATGCCGACTCGACCGGCATCTACGTGAAGAAAGCCGATGAGGCCTACCTGGTCGGGCCGGGACCGGTCAAAGGCTTCTTGGATATGCAGCAGCTCGTCGATTTGGCCAAGCGGATCGGCGCGGATGCCATCCATCCAGGGTACGGATTCCTCTCGGAAAACGCGCAGTTCGCACATTTGTGCGAAGTCTCCCAGATCGCCTTCATCGGACCCTCGCCGCAAGCGATCCACCTGATGGGCAATAAGGTCAAAGCACGGGAGATTGCGAAGCAAATCGGCGTCCCGATCGTACCGGGTACGGAAGGCGGGGTGAGCAGGGTCGAGGATGCGCTCGCCTTCGCCCGCACCGCCGGCTATCCGGTCATGATCAAAGCGAGCGCGGGCGGCGGCGGCCGTGGCCTCCGCGTGGTCCGCTCGGACGCCGAGCTGCAAGAGAACATCGAAGTCGCCTCGAGAGAGGCCCAAGCGGCGTTCGGTGACGGGAGCGTGTTCCTGGAAAAGTACGTCGAACGGCCACATCACATCGAGTTCCAAATCCTGGCCGACACCCACGGCAACATCATCCACCTCGGCGAGCGCGACTGCTCGATCCAACGCCGCCATCAGAAGCTCATAGAGATCGCGCCGTCGCTGATCTTGACACCGCAGCTCCGCACTGAGATGGGAGAGGCGGCCGTGGCGATCGCAAAGGCCGTGAACTACGACAATGCCGGGACCGTCGAGTTCCTGCTGGACCAGGAAGGCCGCTACTATTTCATCGAGATGAATCCCCGGATCCAGGTCGAGCACACGGTGACGGAACAGATCACGGCGATCGACATCGTGCGGAATCAGATTTCCATCGCTGCGGGCAAGCCGTTGGAGATCACACAGCAGGAGGTCACGCTCCAGGGGCATGCGATCCAATGTCGGATCAACGCCGAGGATCCCCGCAATCAGTTCCGCCCCTGTGCGGGCACGGTAACCGCCTACCTGTCCCCCGGCGGCATCGGCGTCCGCATCGACGGGGCCGTCTACAAGGACTACACCGTGCCGCCCTATTATGATGGGCTGCTGGCCAAGCTGACCGTGCGCGGCCGTACGTGGGAGGAGACCGTTAGCCGGATGCACCGTTCACTCGAGGAATACGTGCTGCGCGGCGTCAAGACCACCATCCCCTTCATGAAGGCGATCATGCAGGAACCTGATTTTCGGGCGGGACGGTTCGATACCTCCTACCTCGACACACATCAGGAGCTGTTCCAGTACGATGAATTAGAGCAGCCGGAAGACCTTGTGCTCGCCATCTCCGCCGCCATCGCCGCGTATGAAGGGTTGTAAAGACTGTGAAGTGCGACACGTGACGAGTGACAGATAAGTAGCATTTTCCGACCCGTCGCGCGTCGCCTGTCACTCGTAGCTGGATAGACATGGCCACACGTAAATCGACCAAGAAGACCACCAAGCGCGGGCCGTCTTTCGACATCGAGCCCGCGCCGGGCAAGAAGATCCTGCTGACCGATGTGGCGCTGCGCGACGGCCATCAATCCTTGCTGGCGACGCGCATGCGCACCGAGGACATGCTTCCTATCGCCGAAAAGCTCGACGCCGTGGGCTACTGGTCGCTCGAGGTGTGGGGCGGCGCCACGTTCGACACTTGCTTGCGATTTCTGAAAGAAGATCCGTGGGAACGCCTGCGCGCGCTCAAAGCCGCCATGCCTCGCACCCGTCTGCAGATGCTGTTGCGCGGACAGAATCTCGTGGGTTACCGGCACTATGCCGACGACGTGCTGGAGAGCTTCATCGAACGCTCCGCGGCGAACGGGATCGACGTCTTCCGCATCTTCGACGCATTGAACGATATCCGGAATCTCGAGCGCGCCATCCGCGAGGTCAAAATCAACGGCAAACATGTAGAGGCCGCGATCAGCTACACCGTCAGTCCGGTCCATAGTCTCGATCGTTTCGTCGACCTGGCGCGACAACTCGAGGACCTGGGGACCGACACGCTGTGCATCAAGGACATGGCCGGCCTTCTGGCTCCGGACGCCGCGTATCAGCTCATCCGCCGACTCAAGGCCGCGCTTCGGGTCCCGATCCATCTTCATACCCACTACACGTCGGGGATGGCATCGATGGCCTCCCTCATGGCGATCCTCGCCGGGCTGGATATGCTCGATACCGCGATTTCCCCCTTGGCCGGAGGCACGTCCCATCCGCCGACGGAAACGTTGGTCGCCTCGCTCCGGAACACGCCGTACGACACAGGCCTAGACCTCAAAACCTTTCAGCCGATCACCGAGCACTTCAGGACCGTCCGCCGGAAATACCGTCAGTTCGAGAGCGATTTCACGGGTGTCGATGCGGATATTCTTACCTCGCAGATACCCGGCGGCATGCTCTCGAACCTGGCGGCGCAACTGGCCGAGCAGAACGCGCTCGATCGGATGAAAGAAGTCCTGGAGGAAGTCCCGAGGGTCCGGAAGGAGATGGGCTATCCCCCGCTCGTCACACCGACCAGCCAGATCGTCGGCACACAAGCCACGCTCAACGTGCTCACGGGCGAGCGGTATAAAGTCATCACCACGGAAACGAAGAATTACTTCCTGGGGCTTTACGGCAGACCGCCCGGCTCGCTCGACCGGGACGTCCTGGCGCGAGCCATCGGAAACGAGCAGCCGATCAGGACCAGACCGGCTGATCGGCTGGATCCCGAGTTGCCGAGCCTCCAGAAAGAAATGCCGGCATCGGCCAGGACTCCTGAAGACCGACTCTCGTTCGCGCTGTTCCCCGCGATCGCCCGAGAGTTCTTCGAAGCCCGCGAGCGCGGCGATCTCCAGCCCGAGCCGCTCGAGCCCCCCACTCCCAAGGGACCGGCGGTCGCCCATGAGTTGCACCTCGCACCGGCGGAATTCAACGTCACGGTCCACGGGGAGACCTTCCACGTGAAAGTCTCCGGGGCCGGGAGAAAGATCGAGGGCCGCAAACCCTACTACATCCGGGTGAACGAAAAGCTCGAAGAGGTCACGCTCGAACCGATCCAGGAGGTGCTGGCCGGCGTCCCGGAACCCCCGGCCACGGGTCCCGGCGCCAAACCCAAGCGGCCCAAGCCCTCGAAGCCCGGCGACGTCGCACCGGCCATGCCGGGCCGCGTCGTCAAGGTTCTGGTGGCTCAAGGTGATCACGTCAAACTCGGGGACCCCTTGTTGATCGTAGAGGCGATGAAGATGGAAAGCCGCCTCCCTGCTCCGATGGACGGGCGTGTCGCCGCCGTCCTGGTCAGCGAAGGGGAGAACGTGAAGACGGATGAGACGCTCATCCAACTGGAGCCGACCGGATAGCGCGGACGCCGCGCCGGCACCCGGTTCCAGCAGGCGAAGCCGGCTTCTTCGGTTCGTTCTGCTCGCCGTCTTGGCGAGCGGGTGCGCCGTTCCGCCGGAGATTCCGCCCTGGTTCGACTCATTCGAGCGACTGCCAGTCCACACCGTCCGAGTCAACAACCACCGCATCGCGTATCTTGACGAAGGTCACGGTCCTCCGGTCGTGTTGATTCACGGCTTCGGCGGCTCCATGTGGCAGTGGGAGTATCAGCAACGGGCGCTCGCGACACAGTTCCGTGTGATCACCCTTGACCTGCTGGGGGCCGGATTCTCGGATAAACCGGACATCGAGTATCGGCCGGACGAACTGGTCGCTTTTTTCACCGGCTTTCTGGATGCGCTCAGCGTCGAGCGCGCCTCGCTGGTCGGGAATTCCATGGGAGCCGGTCTCGCGATCGCCATGGCCCTGGCCTATCCGAAGCGCGTCGACCGACTGGTGCTCATCTCCGGGCTCCCGGCCCATGTGCAAGAAAACCTCGCAAGCTCCACTATAAAGAGAGCCCTCGACAGCCACGTCCCCCTCTGGCTCGCGCAACTGGGCAATTGGCTGGTGGGAGCCCGGATCGGCGAAGCGGTGCTCAAGGAAATCGTCTACGACCACTCGAAACTCACCACCGCCGTTCTCGACCGCTCACACCGCAATCGACAGCGACCGGGATTGCTGGGTCCCCTTTTGGCCATGGGCCGAACGGTGCCCCGCTGGGAGACCGGCTACGCGCGCAGGCTGGGCGAAATCACGCAGCCCACCCTGATCCTCTGGGGCGATCAGGACCGCGTATTTCCATTCGCAACGGGCCAGACGCTTCACGCCACGATTCCCGGCTCCCGATTCGAGCGGATCAGGCAGGCCGGACATATTCCTCAGTGGGAAGCCCCTGATCAGGTCAATCCGTTGCTCATCGAGTTTTTGGTACATTGACAGCGCCCGACTCTGCTTCTATAAAAATCACACGTGTGCCGAGCATCGGTTCGAAGAACCAGCGGAGGGAACGATGAGGAGAGAGAGACGCCTACAGAGGATGGTCTGGCCGCTCACAGCGTGCCTGCTCATGGCGACCGGCTGCACCGGCATGGGCCAGTCTGTTGAATCCGGGTTCATGTACAAGAACCTTCCCGTGGCAACCGGCACAGCCACGGCGGGGGAGGGCAACAGCATTCTGTTCAAAGGCAGCCCGCTGGCCCTGGCTGGACCTGGCATCAAGGTGGGCGACCAACTTCGGGACGTCAAGGTCGCGGACCTGGATCTCGCCCTGGTGAACATCAAGGAGACGCAGGGCAAGGGCAAAGTACGGATCATCAGCGTCGTGCCCTCGCTCGACACGACGGTGTGCGAGCAGCAGACTCACACCCTCAGCGAAAAGAACAAGGGCCTCGACAAGATGGTTGAACTGATCACGATCAGCGTGGACACGCCGTTCGCCCAGAAGCGGTTCGCGAATGAAGCCAAGATCAAGAACGTGACGTTCCTGTCCGATTATCGAGGGGCGGAATTCGGCAAGGCTCACGGCCTCTTCCTCAAAGATCCTCATATCCTGGCGAGGGCGATTCTCATCGTGGACAAGAACAATACCGTGCGCTACATGCAAGTGACGCCGGAGTTGGCTCAGTTGCCGGACATGGATGCGGCGTTTCAGTTCGCCCGGTCTTTGGTCACGGCGAGCTGACCCGAAACAATTGACTCACTGAACCGGTGAATCATTGACACAGCGACTCGTCGGTTCAATGAAGCAATGACCCAATGACTCAGTGAACCATGGCTCACTACGACATTCTGGTCATCGGCACCGGCCCGGCCGGGCAAAAGGCCGCCATCCAGGCGGCCAAACTCGGCAAGAAGGTCGGCATCATCGAGCGCAAGGAAGTCGTGGGCGGGGTTTGCACCAATACCGGGACCATCCCCAGCAAGTCACTCCGTGAAGCGGTCTTGTACCTCTCCGGTTTTCACCAACGCGGCCTCTACGGGGCGAGTTACCGGGTGAAGCAGGACATCACGATGGAGGATCTGGCCTTCCGGACCAACCACGTGATTCGGCGAGAGATCGAGATCATCCAGAACCAGATGGCCCGCAACCATGTGGAGATGATCTTCGGCACCGCCGGGTTTGCCGATCCCCACCGGCTGCGCATCAAGCAAACCCGAGAAACGATCGAGCATACGGCTGATTACATCGTGATCGCGGTCGGCACAAAACCGGCCAGGCCCAGCCATATCCCCTTTGACGACGAAACGATCATCGACACGGACGGTTTGTTGACGTTGAAACGGTTGCCCAGATCCATCACGATCATCGGGGGCGGGGTCATCGGGGCAGAGTACGCATCGATTCTCGCCACCATGGGGCTCCACGTGGTCCTGGTCGAACGCCGGTCCCGATTGCTCGATTTCGTCGATTCCGAGATCATCGAAGCGCTTCAGTACCATATGCGCAGCATCGGCGTGTTCCCGCGCCTGAATGAGGAAGTGGTGACGATCGAGAAAGCCGGGCAGGGGCAGGTCATCGTCCGCCTCAAGAGCGGAAAAGAAATTCCCTCCAGCACGGTGATGTATTCGGTGGGACGGCTGGGCGCGAGCGACGAGCTGAACCTCGAGGCGGTGGGCATCAAGCCGGATGAGCGCGGACGGCTGAAAGTCAACGAACATTTCCAGACCGATGTCCCGCACATCTACGCCGCGGGCGACATCATCGGGTTTCCGGCCTTGGCCTCCACGTCCATGCAGCAGGGACGGCATGCGGCCTGCCATGCGTTCGGCATCCCATGCCGGACCGATCAGACCTTGATGCCGTTCGGCATTTACTCCATCCCGGAGATCTCGATGGTCGGCCGCAACGAGGACGATCTGACCAACGCCGGCATCCCCTATGCCGTCGGCGTGGCCAGATACCGGGAGATTGCGCGGGGCCAATTGATCGGCGATGAGACCGGCATGCTCAAGCTCCTCTTCCATAACAAGACGCGCGAACTGTTCGGCGTCCATGCCATCGGCGACGGGGCCACCGAGTTGATCCACATCGGCCAGACCGTCATGGCCTTCCATGGCACGATCGACTACTTCGTGGACACGGTCTTCAATTACCCGACACTCGCCGAGTGCTACAAGGTCGCCGCTCTCGACGGGATTAATCGCTTACCTCGTCCTTGGGCTGGGACGGCTTAACGCTCTATCACACCACCATTTCGACGCGAGGACCAGACGATGTCCTTCTCCGATCATCTGCGAAAACTCGCCAAGCCGGTGTGGGATGCGCAACTCACCCATCCCTTCGTGGTCGAGCTCGGCAAGGGAACCCTACCGGAGCGGAAGTTCAAGTACTACATCCTGCAGGACGCCCGGTTTCTCGGTGACCTCTCGCGCGTGTTCGCGGCGGCGGCACAGAAGGCGCCGGATTCGGAGTCGGCCCTGCGGTTCGCCAAGCTGGCGGAGGAAACCATCACGGTCGAGCGCAGCCTGCATGAGCGTTACGGCAAGCGGTGGAAGATGACCGCCGAGCGGATGACGGCCGTGCCGATGGCGCCAACCAACTTCGCCTATACGCGGCACATGCTGGCGGTCGCCGCCGGTGGGTCTGCCTGCGAAATTACGGTCGTCGCCCTCCCCTGCGCCTGGATCTACTGCGTCGTGGGCCAACATCTGTTGAAGGACGGCCCGCCGCCGAAATCTCACCCCTATCGGGATTGGCTGCTCCTTTATGCCTCGCCTGAATTTGCCGAAGTGCAGCAATGGATGAGAAAGAAGGTGGACCAGTGGGCGAAGACCGCCGGCATGGAAGACAAGCGGCGGATGGAAGAGGCGTTTGTGATGAGCTCAAAATATGAGTGGATGTTCTGGGAGATGGCATGGAACGAGGAGAAGTGGCCGGTGTAGTTTTGGCACCGGCGGTGGGGCGTCCCCCTTTGCTCGCGCAACGCGCACGCAAGATTTGATCAAAATCCTATCAAAGCGGGCGGTGCTCGTTGGACGCCCGCAGTTGGGGAACAACCCCACCGCCAGCTTCGGAAAGACACCAGCCAATGAGGGGGAGGGAGTGAAGAAAAGGAGAGATCGGTCAGTTCTGGATCGTGCACCCCGCACATCTGATAATCAGATAGCAGGACTAAGGTGGACGATGTGCTCGGTGGACACGCGCAAGTTGGGATAGCTGACCCGCCGCACCCTTGCAGAGTACCAGCTTTTGATAGAGAGGAAGAAAATTAAGAGGTGCTCGTCGGACGCCCGCAGTCGGGAGACAACCCTACCGCCGGCTTGGGAAAGACTCCGGCCACGAGATGGGAAGAAGGGAAGGACAATGCGAGTGGACGGGCTCCCAGTTCAGTGAGGAAAAAAGGTGGCAGGAACAGCTTCATCCTCAGCTCTTCTCCTGATGAGCTTCACGCCGCAGCATGAAGGCTAGCCCCCGCGATAAGCGGACCGAAGTAGCTCGTCCACATTGGCATGACACCCCTAGCCCGCACTGATCGTCACTACTCGGCATGAGATCGCTGAGAAGCTGGGCGCGATACCAGCGAGGCCACCCTGTCACTCGTCACTTCGCCAGCCCCCCTGCCCCGAGCCTAGTCGAGGGGGCGCCCACCCTAATGCTCCCGGGACTTCTCGTAGCCGATGACCCCGTCGATCATGATCCCCAGCGAGATCAGCGTGAGGAGGGTGCCGCCGCTGAACCACGCAATCGTGCCCAACCTCCACACATGGTCCGTGAGACCGCCCACGAGGCCCATGACCCCACAGATGAACCCGCCCGCCATGCCGAACCTCGCGATCATCGTACGCTTATAGCCGACTTGCATGTGCACCTCCTCTGTGCCTAGCCGTTGAGGAGCTATGGATGTATCAGCCTTTTCCCGGACAGCACTCACGCCACAGCATCATCACTGAGCCACCGGCGCGATGGAGGCCAAGGCAGCTCGACAGCATGGAAACCAGGACCCCACCGCCCCTGGCATCCTACCCCGTCAGCGCACGCAGAACATGCAGCAAAGTAACAAGGTCAAGG
Source organism: Nitrospiraceae bacterium (assembly GCA_037446055.1). Classification (GTDB taxonomy): domain Bacteria; phylum Nitrospirota; class Nitrospiria; order Nitrospirales; family Nitrospiraceae; genus JBBIJI01. Next base: position 101,435 of record JBBIJI010000006.1, on the reverse strand, counting down.
CGCCCGCCACAGGCAGTGGACGGCTTCATCGGAAATCTCAGTTACGCTAATCGCTTCAAAAAATCAACCTCGGACGCTTGGCCCATCATGACCAGCCTGCAACAATGGAAACTTAGCGCTCTTCCTCGTTTCAAACCGTCGGCTATCGGCCCTCATCCAACCGCCAACTCGTACCGAGGCACGATGAACATGGCGCGCTAGACAGGCAAGCCCTCCACGGGTATAAATAGTGCGCTTGGCTTCGATCTGTTTGCCGCTTGTGAAAACAGCGCAGTACGTACAATACATGGTCCTCTGTAGCGCGCTCATTCTGCCGGGATTCTCCCCGGTCAGGGCTGCCTCCGACTATGAGGATAGCCTGAGGCAGCTCGCGGACAGCATCCGAGCAGAGGCGGTGCGGGCAAAAAAAGAGCGGTTGGCAGTCGTCGATTTTACGGACGCCAAGGGTGAATCATCCCCGGTCGGCAAGTTCCTAGCAGAGGAATTAGCCACGCAGTTACTGAAAGATGGTGACCTGCAAGTCGTGGATCGCAAGCTGCTTTCTTCCACGATGAAGAAACACCGGGTTGTGACGCTTGAGCCCTCGATCATCACGAAGGTCAGGCGCGTGGCCAAGGCGGTGCGTGCGGATGTCTTCGTCGTCGGCTCCTGCGTTGAGATACCAGACGGCGTCGAGGTCACAGCCAAATTGATTGCGTCCCAAACCGCGAACCCCATCGCCGCTGCGCGGGGGACGATTCCCAAGACCGGCCCTCTCGCCGGATTGCTGAAACCCACCGCCACACCATCGGCCTCACTAGAACCGGTCGGTCCATCAATCGAGTCGCCTCGCGACGACTTCTCGGCAGGCGAAGGGCCTAAGCGAGAGACAGCGCCATTCCCGTCACCGTCACCGTCGGAGGGCCAGGCCGCGCCTCTGCACTAGTCATCCTTTGTCTGCCGGAACACATACCATGTCCGCGTTAAAGCAAGTGCTGACCATAGCAGGTTCCGATTCCGGCGGCGGGGCCGGTATTCAGGCGGACATCAAGGCCATGTCCGCCAACGGGGTGTTCGCGATGTCGGTGATCACGGCGATCACCGCCCAGAACACGGAAGAAGTCACGGATGTGTTTGAGTTGCCCGTTCACATCGTGGCGGCGCAGATCGATGCCGTGTTCGACGACTTCGAGATCGCGGCCGTCAAGACCGGCATGCTCTCCTCCGCCGCCATCGTCCATACCGTCGCGAGCATGCTGAAGCCGCAGAACGTAACTAATTTGGTCGTCGATCCCGTCATGATCTCCAAGACCGGACAAGCCCTGCTCAAGTCGGATGCGATCGTCACGCTGAAGAACGAGTTGATTCCGCTGGCGACGGTCGTGACCCCCAACATCCATGAGACGCAGCAGTTGTCCGGCATTGAGATCAAGACGCTGGCGGACGCGCGCCGGGCCGCGAAAATCATCCATGGCTTCGGCTGCCGCTACGTCCTCGTGAAGGGGGGACACCTGCTGGCCGAGCGGGGGACCGACCTCCTGTATGACGGGCGCTTCTTCAATGTGTTCAAGGGCGAGTTCATCGACACACCGCACACGCACGGCACCGGTTGCACCTACGCCTCGGCCATCGCGGCCCAGCTCGCGCGTGGGAAGTCCATGGCGGACGCCGTGCAGGCCGCGAAGACCTACGTCACCGAGGCCATCCGCCATTCCCTCGCGATCGGCCACGGCAAGGGCCCGACGAATCATTTCTACTTTTTGGAACCTCATTGACCGATGGCCAACCGGCGGGTGCGCCCTCTCGCATTCGTGCTGACCAGTCTGATCTGGCTCGTGCTCGCCTCCCTGGTCGGATTGGCACTGTTCATCGGGATGGTTCACAGCACGCCGCTCCCGACCTGGCTTCGACTGATCCACGCACATGCCGCGCTCGTCGGGGGGCTGATGCAGCTCGTGTTGGGAGTGATCCTTTTCTATCTCCCGAGCATCTCGGCGAAGGGCCGAACCCCGTCCGACTCTCATCCTCTGCTCTATCTCGCCATCAACGTCGGCACGATCGGTATCCTGTTCGGCTTTGCGACGGGCAACGTCTTCCTTGTCGGAGCGGCGGGCTTCCTCGCGCTTGGTGCGCTGTTGGCGGTCGGGCCGGACGCGCTTCGTCTAAGCGAAGCGGCGGGGCAACTCGGCGCGATCCACAAGTGGAATTATAGGTTGGCGCTGCTCGCCGTTCTGGCCGGCATTCTGCTTGGGGAAGGCCTCGCGCTTGGGGTGATTCCGCAACACTATGGACTCATCCGTTTGATGCACATTCAATCCCTGCTGATCGGCGGCCTGTCATTGGGAGCAGTCGCCGTGATTCACACCCTGGTGGTTCGTCTCCTCCAGGAGAAGGTGTACAGCACGCGCCTGGCCAGTGTCACGTTCCTCCTCTTCCCCGTTGGTGTAGTCGTGGTGCTGGTCGGCTTCAGTCTGTCCTCGGTGTCGGTAGAATTCGCCGGCGGGCTGGTTCTGATCGCGGCAGGATGCCTCATGGCCTACAACTTGTTCCGAACCTGGTTTCAGGCCGGCCAGGTCGACAATGCTGCAACCGCTCACCTCTTGGTCTCGTTGTTCTTCCTCGTGTTGGCGGTCGCCACAGGAACGTTGATCAGTGCCAATTATTTCTCGGGCCAACCCAAGGTTTCCTACGGGATGCTCCATCTGACGGCTTATACCCATGCAGCGCTGATCGGAGGTTTTGTCAATCTCGTGTTCGGCTCGCTGTCATACCTGCTTCCCGTATCCTTGGCCCAGGCACGAGTGCAAAGCCAGAAGAAGCGCGGTGCGTACGTCGCCGTGCTCGAGGGAATCATGAACCGCTGGCGATGGGCCCAAGTTGGAGCACTCAGTATGGGCACCTTGGGTCTCGCCATCGTCGCCGCGCTGGCCTGGCAGGTTCCCCTTGCGTCGGCTTCGCTGCAGGCGACTGCTTGGCTCACCTCCGTGCTTCTTCTCGTGAGCCTGACGCTCTTCTCGGTCAAGCTCTCCCTCGCCTGCATGACTCACCCGACGGAATAGCTCCGCCTGGGGCTTCGTTTTGCCCCGTTCCTTCCTGTACTCCCTTTCCTACATCTGACCGCTGGCGGACCGGCACCGCCTGGTCCCGAACCCCTGAGAAATCCTTGGAATCATCCTCTCCGCCCACATGCTACGGTTCTTGCTCTTTCGCCCCTGGTAGCAAAGTTGCTCCTCCTTTCCCGAGCGTAATACTCAGGAGGACCGGACTATGAGCGACCACCTCTCCGACATGATTCCCGAACCCTGGCAGAGTTTGCTGGATGTCCTGGCTATCCCTTTGGCGTGGATTCCCGAGATGCAGGAGGCCTTGATGGCCTTTGTCTTGACCTCAGCGACGGGATGGCTGGCCGGGCTGTATCTGCTCCTGCTTCTCTTTCCAGTCTTGCTGTGGATCGGAGGAGTGTGGTGCACGCATCTGACGATGTATACACTTCCCTTTCGTTCCGGCCGCATCGAGTTGCTGAAAATGCTCTTGCTGGCCTGGTGGGATAGCGCGTTTTCGATCTGGATGTACTGGGCCGGCCTCGCACGATTCGTGATGGTCGGCGCCGGCTGGTTGTTCACGCTGGGACGGCTGGCCCTGAGGCTCCTGGCCGAATCGCTCAAGCAGCTTGTGATCTTACCCTTTAAGATGACCGGCCAGATGACGCAGAGCTACTTCCAGCCTGGTGTGCCGTGGATCGGGTTCCTCCTCCTGATTTTCTGGTGCCTCCTGGAGGCCACGATCTTTACGTACACCTTGATGCCGACGGTCTCCGAGGTCATGGCCGGTATCACCGGGCACGAGACCTCGATCATGACGAGCACGATCCTCTACTTCTTCCTCTTCTTGCTGATCATGGGCAGCTTCGCCTGCATCCAGGTGCTGGCCGATGCAATCAAGAACAACGAATACCGATACCTGGTGCAGATGATGTTGGTGGAAATCTTCGTGATGGTCTTCGAGGTGATGTTCCTGTACCGAGAGCTCGTGGATGCGATCACGCCCTGGCTCGCGCAGCAGACCGGGGAGCAGCTGCGTCCCGGTCTAGGCTTCACGCTGTCGTTGGCGACCTTCGGGTGGATAGGCGTTCGCGGGATGACCTGGTTCCTCTTCGGGCAATACGGCACGCCGCCACTGCTCGCCTTCATCTCCCGCCGGCCGCTCCACCAGCCGGTGGCAGAGGAAGGAGTGAGCCCTTTACATATGGAGATGCCCAGTTGGTGGCGTGCCCCAATGGATGAGTTCAAGCGGGACATCGATTGGCTGCACGACAAAGCGAACGAGCTGCTCGAATTCCTCATGATGCCAGTCCTCCAGGTGGCCGCGGCGTTCCTCAACTTCGCGATGATCCTGGTCACGGCCCGCCCGGTGTTCACCCTTCCGTTCGAGAGCCTGAAAGAGGTGGTGGACATGCGCGAACTTTTTCCCAACATCCGATGGCAACCCAAGAAGGTGATGCCATGAGTCGCCTGACCGCGTCGATCGTCCTCGCTGTGCTTGGCAGTGCACTCGCGCTGACTTCTGTAGCGGGCTGCACCGGCCAATCCGACGAGCTGCGGAAACCCAAGTCCACCCTGTTCATCGGTGTGGACGCGAGCGGGTCGTTCCGCGACTCGGGCCACTACGACCACGCGCTCTCGTTCCTGGCCCACTATATCTACGGGCATTTGAACGAACTCGAAGGGCTCGATAGACCCCAAACCATGTTCGTCGCGAGCGTCGGCGGCAAGAGCATGCGCGAACCCAAAAGCTTCCACCCCATCCACGAGTTCGAAGGCAAAACGGTGGGACAAATTGAAGAAGAGCTGCGCAAGTGGTTTCCGCCCAGCGACACCGTGACGGACTTCAATCCCTTCTTTCACCAAGTGTCCCGCATCACGAAGGAGCGCAACCTGGTGCTGGCCCCGATCAACCTCGTGATCATCACCGACGGGGTCCCGGACTCCTCCGTCACGGGGGTGAAAGCCGGCGCGCGCGAACTTTACGAACAGATCGACCTCAAGCCGATCGAGTACCTGTCACGCAACGTCACGCTCCGCTTGGCCTACGTAAGTCCGAAAGTCGGGGAACAGTGGCGCGCGCACGTGCCCCGGCAACGGGTCCGCCTTTGGACCGTGGACGCCGAGGTGATGAAGGGTTGGAAGGATCAGATGCAGCCCGGCGTCGATCTGACGCAGCAAACCAAGTTCTGGCGATGGCTCCGCGACAACGTCGATTTTCGCGTCCGCGCGAACAAGATCTAGTCTCCTCCCCATTCACCTCAGACCCCGCACAGACATTCTTGCAGCCTCCGCATGATCTCCTCTCGGAAGTCTGCTACAATGCCGTTCTGTGGAAAGACCCGTTTCCTTCAAGGACGCCGCAGGCCATCGGGTCGCCGGGGTCCTGGCGACACCTGATACACCGAGCGACCGCATCGCCGTGCTGTGCCACGGATTTCTGTCTTCCAAGAACAGCACCACGAACAAAACGCTCACCCGGCTCTTGAACGAGCGGCGGATCGCCGCCTTTCGGTTCGACTTCTTCGGGCACGGCGAGAGTGAAGGACCGTTCGAACGGATCACCACGACGATGGCCATCCGCCAAGCCATGGGCGCACTCGATCTCATGGCCGCCGAAGGGTACCGCCGGATCGGGTTGATGGGCTCGAGCTTCGGCGGTTTAGTGGCGATCCACGCCGCCTCCAGGCGATCGGACATCGCCTGCCTGACGTTGAAATGTCCGGTTGTGGACTTCGCGGAAGAACTCAGGCTGGAGTTCGCCGTTGAAGGGATGGCCACATGGAAAGCGACCGATACCATTCCCGACATCATGGGCGGATCCCATCGGGTGAACCTTCACTTCGGCTTCTACGAAGACTGCCTCGAGCAGATCGCCTATGAGCCTGCCAAGACCATCACGGCTCCTACGTTAATCGTGCAAGGAGCCAAGGATGAATTCGTGCCCCTCCACCAGAGCCGGCGCCTTTATGACATGCTCCAGGCACCGAAGCGGTTTGAAATGCTTCCAGAGGCCGACCACCAGTTTACAAAGGCCGATGACTTTTACCGCATGACGACCCTGATCGCGGAGTGGCTCAGCGATCATCTTCGCTGAGAGTCGACGCAAAGGGCTACCATGAAAGACCAACCCGATCTCCCAGTGAACGAGCGGCTCACGGTGCTCAACACTCTCTATCCTTGGTACAAGGAGGAAGTCTTCCGCCGACGCGAGCAGATGATGCGGCTTACCGCGTTTGCCTGCTCATTCCTGCTGCTGCTGTTGTTCATGTTGCTGATCACACCGGACCAACCGATCCGGCACCTTACCGTGAAGGTGCTCGCCAGCGTCGGTGTAGTCGGTTTCGCCGGATTGTTCGGCTATCTAATCCTGCAACAACGTGAGCGGCATCGCATGGCCAAGCAAGCCTTGATCGACATCGAGCGCGCGCTGGGATTATACGAAGAAGGGATTTTCCTGGAAGGCCAAACCCTCTACCCGGCAAGTTGGCAAACCGCTTGGCTCGGCGATCGAAGCGTGATTGTCTACCTCGCCCTCATCGTGGCCCTCACCGTGTTGGTGGTTGCGGCCGTGCTGGCAAGCTCCTCGTGAGGGGTGAGGCATGTGAGGTAAGGAGAGGTCGTCCCGCACTCACGTCCATCCACTTCTTACAATTGTCACACGTCACCGGTCACTCTTTACGCTTTTTGCACACCGGAAGCCCGTATAACTATTGCGCGTCCCCGGCGGAAGTTTGAACCGCCCATACGTAAGCAGATACTTCGGCAGGTCCGACCAGGAGCCGCCGCGGAGCACTTTGAACTGGCCTTGTTCCGGTCCCTTCGGGTTGTGTGGCGGAGCATTTTCGTAGTAGGTCCCGGCGTACCAATCCTGCACCCACTCCCAGACGTTGCCGGCCATCTCGGTGAGACCGTAGGGACTGGCCGCCTGCTTATACGTCCCCACCGGCATCAAGACTTGGTCATAGCTGAACCGGGCGCCGAGCGCGAAGTTAGCCAGCTTGGCCGTGGGCGCCCCGTTGCCCCACGGATAGAGCCGTTCATCCGTTCCGCGCGCCGCCTTCTCCCATTCCGCCTCGGTCGGCAGCCGCTTTCCGACCCAGTCGCAGTAAGCCCCCGCATCGAACCAATCGACCCCGATGACGGGCCGATCGCCATGGCGAGCGAGATCCACCAGTTCCCACTGCCACGGCGCCGCACGGTTCGTTGCAGCCAGGAACTTGGCATACTGCGCCGTCGTCACTTCATGCTCGTCCATCCGATAAGCGTCGAGCGTGACCTGATGTCGAGGCCGCTCATCCTCCAAGGCCTCCGTCCCGTCCCGCCCCATCCAAAACGGCCCTGCCGCAATATCCACCATCGGGGTCTCCACGACTTGGACCTCCGCCCCCTTCTTGAATTTCTTCAGCCTCTCCAACTGGCCCTCTGCTTCCTGAACCAGTACCGCCACATCCACCACGAGCAGGATGCTCATCAAGCAAAGCCTCACCAGTTTGCTGCGCTGAGGCGACTTGGCTTGTCTCCACTGCGCGCGTCCAGGGAGCACAGTCTTTTTGTGAGGCCTGCACGAGCACTGAGACAAGCCAGGTCGCCTCCATTCCGACAACATATGCATCCTGCTCCTCGACCCTCCCCTACATCTCAGTACACCCTCCCCCCCACGATCCAATGCCGGTCATCGATCACGTCCACGAGCAGCCGGCTCAGATTCATCTCTGCGAGCTGGGCCGCCACTTCATCCTCGGTAAAGGCCGCCAGCAACGAATTGTAGAAGTCACGCCGGAGAATGGCCGGCGCGCCGGGGGCATACTGCTCGACGATGGCCTGCGCCGCTTCCGGCGACTCAGGACGCAGCAGATCCATCACCAGGACCGGCGAGCCCGGCTTGACCACTTGTTTCAATGCGAACCAGAACCGAAGCGGGTTCGGGAGGTGATGGAGGAGGCTGTTTGAGATCGCGGCGTCCGCCCGTTCAGCCAGCGCCAACGTCTGCACCCGTTCGTGGCGGAGCGTAATTCTCGCCGACTGACCGGCCGCTGCGACCGCTTCGCGGGCCAGTCGTAACATCGCGTCTGAGGCGTCCACCGCCGTGACATGACAGCATGGCAGCGCCTCAACCAACCGGAGCGGAATGTCCGCCGGTCCGCAACCGAGATCGACGACATGGCCTTCAGTGAAATCCGGGAATGATTCACGGAACCGAGCGACAAACCCCTGGTTCTCCTTTTCGAAATCGGCGCGCGCATAGGCAAGTGCCTGCTCCGGATCATCCATGATCTCCGGTTCGAGGATGCGCTTCATCGTTACTCAACCTAATATGGTTTATGGCCAATGGGTGATAGCGTATGAGTCCGAACCAGGATGCTGATCGTCCATTAACCATTCCCCATCAGCCATTCGCCATCTCCCCCTTTACCACGACGAGATCACCCGGCCGCACGACCCCTTCTCGGAGCACTCGCGCGTAGAGTCGGCTCCACCCAGGATGCTTCTTCTGCGAGATGCGTTTGTAATTTCTCTCGCGAAACCAGCGAGCGTTCACCTCACAGGGCGCGGTATAGCTCGTCACCTCCAACTCTACGTGCGGCCCCACACGGAGGTGGTCGCCGGGCTTGAGTTTCTCCCAGTCCAGCCCTGCGATCGTGAGATTTTCTCCCACCGACCCGGGCCCGATCGGATGCCCTTCCTCCTCCAACGATTCGATGCGTTCAAGAGAGAACAGACAGATGGCGCGATCCGGGCCGCCGTGGACCTTCAGGCTTCGCTGGCGGTCGCCGATGATTCCGTTTCGCGTGACGGTCCCCTCCATCACCGGATGCTTCGGCACGCCGCCATCGGAGACGTTGACCTGGTGGACATGAGGATACGGAGGGCGACCTGGACGATCCATCTACTCGCTCCCCTCACAGGACTCCGCCATCGAGAATTCGAGCGCGATCCAGCCGTTCCGTTGGCAAATCCATCGTACGTAGCCGCCGATCTCCCCATAGCGATCAACGATCTCGTCCTGCTGCTCCGCCAAAAGCCCCGACACGACAACCCTCGCGCCGGTTTGCAGCATCCCCCCGACATGCCCCGCCGTGGACTCTAAGGTCTTCAAATCTAGATTCGCCAACACCACGTCGAAGCGACCGTCGGCCGCCGGATTCAGTGTGTCCAGCGAGCCAACGAGCAGCTCGAGTTCGGGCCCGAATCCGTTTGCCTTCGCATACTCCCTCGCACAATCAACGGCGCCCTGATCGCAATCGATGCCGAGCGCCCGGCTTGCCCCCAAGCGCAAGGCCGCCATCGCGAGAATTCCGGTGCCGGTCCCCACATCGAGCACAGAAGCGCCCCGATGCAAGTGCTCCTCCAACCATTCGATGAGCAACTGCGTCGTCGCATGGTGCCCGGTTCCGAAGGCTTGCTTGGGATCGATGACCAATTCGACGTCACGGACGCCGCACGGGAGAGCGATCCAGCCTGGTCGGACGAGGCATCGCTTACCGATATAGACCGGCTCGACCGATTTCGCCCAGTCTGCATTCCAATCTCGATTCGCTATCTCGTCGATACGGAGCTTGCCGAGAAGCGTAGCGTGTCCCGTTCCGATGAGGGCCCGCTCGAGCCGAGCAAGTGTCTCCCCGCTCCATCGCTCCGCCGGCCAGTAGACGTGGAGCACGGTCTCGTCCTGCCAAACACCGAGCACGGAAGGATCATCCAGTCGGCTGAGCAACTCGCTGGGATCGATCGCGGCTTCGAACGAGACATCGACCCATGCCGGTTGTGAAGTTGACGTTCGTTCCATCAATCAGTATCGTCACGCCATGTCGGCGAGTTCCCAGAAGCGCGCACACTGCACGGGCCGAGCGGGCTTGCTGGCCCGCACCCTCGCCAGGCTCGATTGCCTGAACGCTCGCGGGGAGAAGTTCAGCGGCCTGTTCACCCGCTGGCGCCTCATCATCTTTCTCGCCGGCGCGCTTTCCACAGTAACAGCGTACAAGTCGGCCTGGTACCACCTCGGGAACGCTGCGCTGCTGCTCTGGATCGGCGTGTTCATCACGGTGGCCTGGTATCATAACAGGCTCGAAGACCGCTTGCACCGACTCCGGCTGTGGCGCGACATCAAGCAGACCCATCTGGCACGCGTCACCCTCGACTGGCGCCGCCTGCCGCAGCATCAGGTCGGTTCGTCATCCATCCACTTGTACGCCGCCGACCTCGACATCACGGGCAAGGAATCATTGCTCCGCCTCATCGACACCACAGTCTCGTCGGCCGGGAGGGAGCGGCTGATGACCTGGTTGCTCGATCAACCACCGACCCGAGAATGTTGGAAAAACCGGCAAGCGGCGGTGCGCGAGTCCGCGCGGCTCCCGCTCCTGCGCGATCGACTGATGTTGGAAAGTCGTCTGGTAGACGAGGGGGAGATCAATTGCGGACGGTTGTTGGCGGCCGTGCAGATGCCCGTCGGATATCCGGCGCTTCTACCCTGGTTTTGGTTAGAAGCCTGTCTCGCGGGGCTGACCTGGCTTCTGCTGGTAGCGGATTGGCTCGATTGGGTGCCCGGCTACTGGATGTTCTCGTTCGCCGCCTATGCCTTCGTCTATCTGTTCAAAGTCGGCGGACGGAGCGAAGAAATCTTTGAGCAGAGCGTGGCGATCCATCATGAGCTTGAAAAGGCCACGGCAACGTTGCGTTATCTCGAAGGTCGCAGCTACAACGGGCTGCCGGCGCTCGAGCGTCTATGCAGACCGCTGTTGACCACGCCGAGGAGTCCTTCACGGGCACTGCGCGAGGTAGCCGGAATCTTTCACCGGCTCAGCGTCAGGGCGCATCCACTCGTCCACCTTGCTATCAATGCACTGGGTCCCTGGGACCTCCACTGGGCCTACCGCCTGTACCACAGCCAGGCACGGCTGCGCGAACTGATTCCCTCCTGGCTCGATTGCTTGGCCGAGTTCGAGGCGACCGCGGCACTGGGCACGTTCGCCTATCTGCATCCCGATTATGCTTGGCCCGAGCCGGTCGCGCCGACGGAACCGTCAGTGACCGATGGCCAGGTCGCGTTCCTGAAGGCCCATGACCTCGGCCATCCCCTCATCGCCCATGCTCAACGCGTAGGGAACGATCTGCATCTCGAAGGCCTGGGGCAGATTCTGCTCATCACCGGCTCGAACATGTCGGGGAAGAGCACGTTTCTCCGCACCGTCGGCGTCAATCTCTGCTTGGCCCAGGCCGGCGCGCCCGTGTGCGCAGCCGGGTTCCGCTGGAGCTGGGTGCGGCTCGTCTGCTGCATCCGCGTGGATGACTCGGTCGCCTCCGGCTTATCGTTCTTTTACGCGGAAGTGAAGCGGCTCCGCACGCTGCTCGACGCGGCGCGCGACGGCGCCGCGCCGCCCGTGTTGTTCTTGATCGATGAAATTTTCAAGGGCACCAACAACCGCGAGCGTCTCACAGGCAGCCGCGCCTTCATCCACGACCTGTCGCAACGGAACGCGTTCGGCCTGATCACTACGCACGATCTCGAGCTGACCGACCTCGACCGAACGATCCTCACTCTGCGGAACGCGCATTTCCAGGAAACTGTCGCGGCGGGCGCCTTGCAATTCGATTACAAGCTGCGGCCAGGCCCTTGTCCGACCACCAACGCGCTGCGGATTATGGAATTGGAAGGCTTGCCGGTGAAGGGCGCACCGTCGCCGTGAGACGAGTTGGTCGCTTTTCGGATGGCGCGATTTACCGATGCAACGAACCCTGCTAGGATAGGGCCGTGAAGGAGACATGCGGTCATGCTGGCCCAGACACTTTGGAAACTCGTCGTGGCGGACCGGACTGATTTTCTCGATCGTTTGCTCGACGGTCTTGCCGCGCGCGGCATTCGCTTTTGCGTCCTCGGCGGGCAAGGCGTCAACGCCTATGTCGATCCGGTGGTCAGCCTCGATCTCGATGTGGTGATTGCGACAGACCAGAGGCACAGCGTCGAGGAATGGGCGCGTCGCGAGTTTCAGGTTGAAGAATTTGCTCGTAGCCTGAACATCTCCGCTCCCGGTTCAGACCTTCGCGTCCAGATTCAACTTGACCCGCGCTACGAGACATTTGTGACGCGCGCAATCCAACGAGACGTCCTGGGCCGTCGCCTGCCCGTTGCCAGCCTGGAAGACGTCCTGCAGGGGAAGATATGGGCAGCCGGTGATCCTTCGCGCAGGGCCAGTAAACGGCAAAAAGACTTGGCTGATATCGCTCGGCTGATCGAGGCCTATCCGCAGCTCCGCAGCCGAGTGCCCGCAGAGATCCTGTCTCGCCTGATTTAATCCACCCTGCCTGATTACGAATGCCCTACACCGACCTATCCCCTTGCCTTCAACACAGTGATCTCCGGCATGGGATAATCTTTGACGTTACCGGTCGCCAAGGTAGCCCCTTCAACGAAGGCGGTGGCGGCAATCAGACAATCGGCCAACTCCAGGCGACGACTCGTGGCCCTTTTCTTAAAACGCCCAGCCGTTTCGGCAATGGCGACCGTCACGGGAAGAATGACGAGCGCGTCCAGCAACGTTCGGGTTCCGGTCTCCTCTTCCGGCCGCATCCCCACAAAGAGTTCCGCCACCGAGATGACCGAACAGCAGGGAACAAAACGCTCCGCCACGTCTTGCAGGAACGATTTGGTTGCTTCCCGACCTCTGAGCACGTCGATCAGGACATCGGTGTCCAATACGATCTTGGTCACCGGATGCCCAATCGTCTCAAGCGGGTCGACTTACGAAGCGCACGGACGAACTGCCGAGTGCCTTTGCCCAATTCCGGATGCGCGCCCTGCTTCCAAGCGGCAAAGCTGTTCTGCAGCGCCTTCTTGAACCGGATTCGCTTGAGTTCATGGCGCAAGGCGTCTCTTACGACCTTGCTCTGCTCCCCCTTCGGAACGGTTCGTTTCAGTTCTTCGAGCAGATCCTCGGGCAACGTAAAATTCGCCTGCCTGGTCGCGCTCCCCATGACAGCCCTCCATCAATCTATAGAATGGCCTATATGATGGCATAGGCACGGAGCACTGTCAAAAAGACGATTCCCTCCTTGCCCCCTGCCCGACGACCAACGTCTTGCGGACCATGAAAGGGGAAGAAATACCGGTGCGTCGATCGACGCGGAAACGAGGCAGAGCAACCCAGAACACAGATAAACACGGCACAGTTCGATGGCTGCAAGCCTACGGACCGGCTAGGGCATGACTCGGCCGGGTTTATTTGAAGTGGAAGGCAATCCCGCCCATGAACATGTTCGTCCGATAGCGCGCCTCGAACTCGTTCTCCGAAAACTTGAACGTGGAGCGGTTATGTTTGAATTCTCCGAAAAACGCAATCCGCTCTGTCACAAATGCCCGCACACCAGCTAAAACATTCAGACTGGGCGCCACCGTGGAGTCGCTGAAGAAGGTGTTGGGCGTCTCGGCGATTTCGGCCACGTTTACGCCGCCGCCGATTCCGATGTAAGGCTGAAAGGTTTCTCCCGGATACCGAGCCAACACATTGATCGCAAAATGCGCCACCCGCATCCTCGAAGCATCAATCTGCTGCGGCCCGCCCGGTGTGCTCGTGGCAGTCTGCGCCTTGATATCGGGCTGATTATAAAATCCGTCGAATTCGAGTCCCAGCCAGTTGGCCGCGCCGGGAAAGTAGCCGCCGATTTTCACTCCATAAGCTACCCCGCTCTTGAGCGCCAGATCGGTTGATGTTGTCCCGGAATTGGCCCCCGTCCCCGTGATATCGGAGAGATCGGACGGAGCTGCATATCCCACCTGCCCCGCGATGTACATCTCAGCATGCACTACGTCCACCAATACCGCCGAGAGAGCGATGAGAGTCAGCGCGACAACGAACCGTTTCCGCATGATCCTTGCCTTCATGATGTTCCCCCTCCTTGTGTGACAGCCCCCATGAAATTGAATTCCCAGCCGCTGCACGAGCAAACGCTAGGCCAGCGCAAACCGGAAGCCGTTTTGCCGCGTGCTCGTCTTCGCGCTTCTTACATTTCCCGCTCTTCACCTGCCGACTCCTCGATGTGCCCAGGATTTCTTCATGCAAGCTCTGGAACCTTTAAGTGAATCGATTTCAATTCACCGTGGATCAAAAAGTATTCCATCCGTTTGTCACACTCGCGCTTTCTTAATCGGTGCATGTATGCGTGACATTCTCTTGTTACGTTCCATTCCCCCCCTCAAACGAGTAGAGCCGAATGCTTCTATTTCCGGAAATTCCGTGCTGGGCGCATCTTCGACAACCCCTTGCTCTTTCGTCGTTTCGCTTCAGTCGTGCGCGATCCGGTGTACGTCTCTGACCTTCTGTGAATACCAGCATTGGCTCAGCTTGGCGCTACCGGCCTGACTTCTTCGGTTGCGAGCCCACTTGATCGCGCCCGCTCACGCGTTGAACGTTCCACGTCCTCACCGCGGCCACAGCCGAGGCGGTCCGTCCTCGCACGCGCAACTTCGCGTAAATTCCCTGCAAATGCTTTTGTACGGTCCGTGAGCTGATGCCTAACTTCTGAGCCAACTCCTTATTGCTCTTGCCGTTGATCAGGGAGACGAGCACCTGCCGCTCCCGCATTGTCAGCCTGTCGAGTTTTATGGCGATCAGCGAATGGCCCAACTTTTGCTCCCGCCTAATTAGCAGTAAATGTCGAGAGGCCTGGATCTTTTGTCGTTGCCCTTACCACGCGCGCCGTGATAAGACGATACGCCTTTCGGCGTACGGGTAACTGCGCGAGACTTCGATCGACAAGGGAAAGGTTGCCACGTCGATGTCCGAGGAACGGCTGACATCGCAAGCGCACCGTGATCGCGGCGGCATGGATGTCGGCCGTCCGTTCATCCGTCCAGCCGTGGCCGAGACCGAACTCATCGCACTGCTCGAAGCCCAATGCTCGGCCCTCGCCCAGGCCCTGGCAGACTCATCGATGAGCGTGCTCGCGCTGACCTCCGAGAACGTGATTGTATGGGCCATGCCTCGGGCCCTGGCGATTCCGCAGCGACTCTCCGACTGGAATCCGAGCCAACCGAATCAGCTTCCTCCCCCGGTCCTCAACTGGATCGAGAGCGAGGATCGCCAATTCTGTTCTCCCGCCGGGCTTCCGACTCCGCCCTTGCCGTTGGAACTCGACTGCGGTTCGTTTCGCGTACGCATGCGACTGCTGCGAAACGACGCGCACCGGTCCATCGTCATCGAGGAGGTATCCTCCCCGATCCTGGCAGAACACCTCGCTGCTCTGGGGCTCAGCAAGCGGGAGTCAGAAGTCTTGGCGTGGGTCGGACAGGGGCAAACCAACGACGAAATCGGCCGCATCCTCGGATGCAGCCAACGTACGGTCAAGAAACACCTGGAACGGATCTACATCAAGCTCGGCGTCGAGAACCGCACCGCCGCCGCCATGGTGGCCATCGACACCGCGCACGCTCACCGCCTTTCCGATACCCTCGATGCCTAGCGCATCGGAGTCCGGCCACCCTCCGACGGGGCGTGTGACCAGTCAGCGCCGCGGCCTTCTGTTCCGGACCACCTTCCTAACCGGTTTCCTTTGACGTTTTGCTCCGCTTCCTCCATATTTATCCGATCGTACGCGGATTGCTTCGACCTCATCGATGACGCCGGACTCCCGACATCCGCTTCGCGGCCTGTTGATCGCCCAGTTCTGCGGCGCGTTCAACGACAACGCATGGAAATTGATGGTCGCCCTGCTGGGCATCGGCCAGGTGACCGCTCGGACTGCGCCCGGTCCCGAATTGGAGGTCGCATCTCAAATCCAGACGACGATCGCGTTTGTGGTCTTCACACTCCCGCTCGCGCTCTTCTCATTGGTCGCCGGCGTTCTGGCCGACCGCGTCAGCAAACGCACGGTCATCATTGGGATGAAAACGGTCGAGCTAGGCCTCATGTCGCTCGGCACCCTTGCGCTGTTCCTGAACCCAAGCGGCGGCCTCTTGCCGTTGATCGTCTTGGGGGGCATGGGAGTCCATAGCGCCCTCTTCAGTCCCGCCAAGTACGGCATCCTTCCTGAACTTGTTCCGCATGAACGTCTCACCGCCGGCAATGGTTTGCTGGAAGCCTGGACCTTCGCGGCCATTCTCACAGGCACGGCCGCAGGCGGCGTGTTGCTGTATACGACTACGCCTTCGACATGGTTGGCTCCGCTGGTATTGGCCTGTGTGGCTATGATCGGATTCGGGGCGGCGTGGACAGTGCCGCGAGTACCGGCTGCGAGAGCCGAAGGCGGACTGACCGCCACCTGGCACGGCGCATGGACGGCCCTCCAAGAGGAACGGCTGCTCCGATTAGCCATCGCGGGCGATATCTTTTTCTGGACCATCGCCAGCCTCTTCGCGCAGGACATCCTCGTTTACGCCAAAGCGGTCCTCGGCCTCTCCGACTGGCAAGCGGGCATGCCCATGGCTGTGCTGTCCATCGGCATCGGAGCAGGAGCCTTGCTGGTCGGCCGTCTGTCAGGGTCGCGCGTGGAATATGGGTTGATCCCGCTGGGAGCGCTGGGTACGGCGGCCATGCTGTTCTTGACGGGGTTCCTCGCTCCGGCTTTTGTCGGAACGCTGATCTTCATGGCTCTGCTGGGCGTGGCCGGCGCGTTCATCTTCATTCCGTTGAACGCGATCATCCAGTGGAAGTCGCCGCCTGACCGGCGAGGAGCGGTCATCGCCCTCGCCAACACCTGCGTGTTTACCGGCGTGCTTCTCGGTTCCCTCAGCGGTGGAGCGTTGGCGAATGCGGGGGTCTCGACCACCGGCATCTTGCTCGCCACAGCCGCTGTGACGGCCGGCGGACTTCTCTGGTCCTTGTGGTTGCTGCCGGACGCCCTGCTGCGCCTGGTGCTCGTGCTGCTCACGAACACCATCTATCGGATTCGCGTGCTCGGACAGGACCATGTGCCGACAGACGGTGGGGCGCTGCTGGTACCGAATCATGTGTCATTCGTCGACGGTCTCCTGCTGATGGCCAGTCTGGATCGACCGATTCGCTTCATGGTGGATGCTCAATACGTGGAGAACCCGTTGTTCCGCCCGCTTATGAGGGCCTTGCGTGTCATTGCCATCGCTCCGGGCGGCACCCCGCGCGTGATCCTTCGGGCATTGCGCGATGCGGGCAGGGCGCTGGACGAAGGCGAGCTCGTGTGCATCTTTCCGGAAGGCCAAATTACCCGGACGGGGACCATGTTGCCCTTCCGGCGGGGCTTCGAACGGATCGTGAAAGGCCGGCCGACGCCGGTCGTGCCCGTTCATCTCGACCGTGTGTGGGGCAGTATCTTCAGTTATGCGCGAGGGCGGTTCTTCACGAAATGGCCGGAGCGGCTCCCCTATCCCGTGACCGTCTCATTCGGTCGGCCGCTCCCGTCCGACACGCCCGCCTATCAACTGCGGTCTGCCGTCCAAGAACTCGGCGAAGCCGCATGGCGATTGCGCAAACAGGATCGGACTCCGCTGCATGTCGGCTTCATTCGCGCGATGCGGCGGCATCCCTTCCGCATGATCATGGCCGATGCCACCCGTCCGTCCCTGTCCGGTATTCAGGCCCTCACCGGCGCCGTCGCGCTGGCACGCGCGCTGCGGCCTTACTGGGAAGGCCAGCAGAATGTAGGCTTGTATCTTCCGCCCAGCGTCGCGGGCGCGCTCGTCAACGTGGCAGCCACCCTCTGCGGGAAGACGGCAGTGAATCTCAACTACACCACAGGACGCGCGGGGTTAGAGTCCGCGGCTAGACAAGCCGGCCTACGGACACTTGTTACGAGTCGCACCTTTCTGGAAAAGGCCAAGCTGGATGTCCCCGAGGGCCCCGCGATTATTTTCTTGGAAGACTTGCGCCGACACATAGGCGGGCCACAGAAGATGCTCGCGATGCTGTTGGCTCTCTTGGCGCCGGTCCGCCTTATCGAAAAGGCTTGCGGCCAGTCGAGACGAGTCAGCATGGACGATCTCGCCACCATCGTCTTCAGCAGCGGCAGCACGGGCAAGCCGAAGGGCATCATGTTGTCACACTTCAACATCGATGCCAATGCCCAGGCCGCCGCTCAAGTCTTAGCGCTCTACCCGAATGAGCGGGTCCTCGGCGTTTTGCCTTTCTTTCATTCGTTCGGCTATCTCGTGTTCTGGCTGGTCATGCACCACGGCGCAGGCATGATCTTTCATCCCTCGCCGTTGGATGCGGCCGCCATCGGCGACCTGGTGCAGAAGTATCGGATTACCTTCCTGGTCACCACCCCGACGTTCTTGCAACTCTACCAACGCCGTTGCACGCCCGACCAGTTCGGCTCGCTGCGTGTCGTCCTGACGGGAGCGGAAAAATTGCGGGAGCGTCAGGCGCAGGGTTTTCAGGATCGGTTCGGCATCAGCCCCATCGAGGGCTACGGCGTGACGGAGTGCTCCCCGGTGGTGGCAGTCAACTGTCCCGACTTCCGCGCCGCCGGCTTCTTTCAACCGGCCTCGCGCCGCGGCACGGTCGGGCAGCCGCTTCCCGGGGTGTCCGTCCGCGTCGTCGATCCCGACAGTTTCGAGCCGTTGCCTCCCGACACACCCGGCATGTTGTTGGTGAAAGGCCCCAACGTGATGCAAGGGTACCTGGGACAGGACGACCTCACCGCGCAGGCGATGCGGGACGGCTGGTACGTCACCGGCGACATCGCCCTCATGGACGAAGACGGGTTCTTGAAAATTACCGATCGGCTCTCGCGCTTCTCGAAGATCGGCGGGGAGATGGTCCCGCACGGACAGGTGGAGGAGGCGCTGAACCAAGCAGCGGGGGGCGAGGTCGCGACCTTTGCCGTGACGGGGATTCCGGACGAGCGCAAAGGTGAACAATTAGCCGCGCTGTATACCTGCGATGAATCACGCATTCCGGAGGTGCTGGACAAAGCCGCCGCCAGCGGCCTGCCGAATTTGTTCCTTCCCGCGAAGACGAACTTCGTGAAGGTGGAGAGCCTGCCCGTGCTGGGAAGCGGCAAGCTCGACCTGCGACGGTTGAAACAGATTGCCATGGAACGACTCGCAACAGGGCGCAAGGGGTAAAGGGTGATGGGTGAGGTGATCTCAGAAAGTGTGATTTGGTGACTTCGAAAAGTACGATTTGGTGAATTGGTGATTTGGTGAAGTTTCGGATTGTTCTGACCCAACACTTCACCAAACCGGGAACTCAGACTACACAAAATTCTCACTCACTTCACCAGATCACCAGATCGTACTTCATACTTTCTGACCAGTGACCCCTGACGCATGGCCGACAAATCGCTGATCGACTGCCACGTGCACCTGGCGGCGCTACCGGATGCCGGCAACGGCTGTTACATTTCACGTCGCATCTTGCGGAGTCCGATATTTCGCTTACTCTTGTGGAAGCACGATCTATCCGTCGCTGATCCGAGACGAGCGAACCAACAATACCTCGACGATCTACTCCAGGAACTGCGGGCCTCCCGTTTCGTCCACAAGGCCGTGCTGCTCGGGATGGACGGCGTGTACAACGTTGACGGGCGCCTTGACCATGCCCACACAGACTTCTTGATAGGCAACGATTATGTCCTGCGGACGGCACAGACCTACCCGAACGAGTTTCTTGCCGGCGTGTCCATCAACCCGCAGCGCCGGGACGCGGTGGAGGAGATCCATCGCTGCGCCGATGCCGGCGCCGTGCTGGTCAAGGTGTTGCCGAACGTGCAGCTCTTCGACCCTGCCGCTCCACAGTACAAACCCTTCTATCGCGCGTTGGCCGAGCGCCGGTTACCGCTGTTGAGTCACGTGGGCTACGAGTTCAGCTTGAACGGCAAGGATCAGTCGCTCGGCGATCCGATCCGGCTCCGTGTCGCTTTGGAGGAAGGCGTGACCGTCATCGCGGCCCACGCCTGCAGTTACGGCCTGATGGTCTATGAGAAGTTTTTGCCGACGCTGCAAGAGTTCGCTCGGCTCTACGCCCACTTCTATGCCGATATCTCTGCGCTGACCCATCCCAACCGCTTCAGGATGTTGCTGCACTTGCGCCGACATCCGGAGCTACACGATCGCCTGCTGTTCGGCACCGACTATCCGCTGTCGGTCTTTCGCTTCGCAACGTGGGGCCGGGTCGACTTTGGAGCCTTGAGGGAACTCATCCGCACAAAGAACCGTTTCGACAGGCAGTACGAAGTCTGCCGGCATCTGGGGGTTCGTTTCGGCTCCGTCGGGCAACTGCTCGCCGCATCTTCTTGACCCGTGATGCAGAGAGAACAGATTCTCCTGCAGCTCCGTGAACGGATCGTGTCCTTCGCGACATCACGCGGATGGAGGGATCATGCCGAGGACTTGGCCCAAGAGGTTATGATCGTGCTGCACGAGAAGTATTCGAACGTCGCAGCGCTCGACGACTTGGTGCCACTGGCGTTTCAAGTGCTGCGCTTCAAGATGCTCGACCTCCATCGCAAGGCGCTGCGGCGCGGAGAGTATAATCAGAAATCGGTGGAAACATTGAATCTGCCCGATCCCGCCGACGATCCGCCGACGCAACTGGATCGAAAGCGGCAAGTCGAGCGCTTGCTCGTCGCGCTCGATCAAGTAGGTGACCGGTGCCGCGAGCTCTTTCGCCTCAAGCTGGAGGGCAGGAGCTTTCCAGAGATCCAGAAGCTGATGCATCAAACCTCAATCAACACGATTTACACGTGGGATTATCGCTGCCGCAAGCAGTTGCTGGAGCTGCTGGGAGGCAAATGGGAGTAGAGAAGGGAGAAGTTCTGAGTGCTGAGTGCATGACGAGATACGCTGCACGAGCGACGTTTTCCAAATGACCGATTACGACCTCGAAAAACTTCTGGGTGGGTACGCGACGGGGACGTTGACCCCCGACGAACGGCAACGACTGTTTCAAGCCGCTTTGCAGGACCAGACCCTGTTTAACGCTCTCGCGGACGAACAGGCGCTGAAGGAATTGCTGGAAGATTCGATCGCCCGGAGGCAGATTCTCGCCGCATTACAAACGACGCGCGCTTCTGACGCGCCGGCATGGTGGACGATCGTCATCGAGTGGGGCCGACGACCGGCCAACCTCGCCTGGGCAGGCGGCGTGGCCACGCTTGTGCTGGCCGTCGTGCTCGGACAACGCATCTATCAGGAACATCTGAGACCGCAGTCGAAGACGATCGGTATGGAAGCAACTCCAGGCGCACAGCCGTCTGGTCAGGAGAGTGTTGCTCCGACCCACGAATCAGGACCACGTCCTGCTGAGTCTCCTCTCACGACAGCGGAAGGGAAGCAAACCGACCTCGTTGGGGACAAGCCCGTCGGACCGTCGGCCGATGCCCCTCAAAGATCTATTCGAAAGGAACCACCATCGGCTCCGACGCCTGCGGCCGAAGAGCCCTTAAGGGAACAAGCTCCAGCCGGCGACGCTCCACCCCCCTCCCAAACAAGGGACGAACTCCAGACGATGCGCAAGGCGCCGGTAGAAGAAGAGGCCGGCAAGGGAAAGCCGCCATTCTCGAGCGGAGAGACCGTCGCCGCCCAGCCGGCGTCACCACCGACGACGAGTAAGAAAATGGAAGGCCCGGCGGCTCCAGCCCCCGGCCCAGGAGCCCGAGCACTGTTCTATCCTGCGATCGATGAAATTCCTGCTGAAGCTGCCCCGCGAGCCCGCAGACAGGTCGAAGGTCCTGTTCAACCGGAATCGGACCTTCGTGGGCAACCTCAACAGAAGGAGGCCACACGAGCGGACCGTGCGATGAAGCCGTTCGGCGCCATCGAGGGGAGCCGAATGACCCGGCTCCCCGCTCTCGCGTTGCGTTATAGTCTTCTCATCCAGGGGCCCGGAGGGACCGAGCTGGAGGTGGCTCCGGACAGTCCGCTCGGGGAAGGCGCTGAACCGATCCTGACCGTGGAAACGAATCAACCCGGCTATCTCTACGTCTGGAAAGAGTTGCAGGCCGGCGAGCAGATACTGATCTTTCCGCCGGAAGCAGGGCGAGCAGTCCCCGAACCGGTCGTTGCGCGCAACAGGTACCGGATTCCGCTCGGCCGTCTCGGAGACCCACAAGCTGAGAGTCACCGACCACGCATGCTCGTCCTCTATACACGTCTGCCTCAGCGAGATCCGAGGGCAACGGCCCTCAAGCCGGACGTGGGGCTGCTCATCGAACGGATCAGTCCGAACCAACCGGCCGCGCCGGCGGAACAGGCCGTGTACGTGGCGACAGCCGATCCGTCACCAGCGGCTCGCGTCGTTGTCGATCTTGCACTCACCACTCGGTAGGTTCAGGTGAACGAAACGGCGTGTTTTCCCGATCAGGCCGGCCAGCGAAGATTATTCGTTTCCGGAGATGTCGGCCGCCTCCTATGTTATAGTGGCTTCGCTTCCTTCTCAAACCACGCCCTGACACTGTTCACACAAGGAGGACACACCATGCGCCGCTTGAGTCCCCTGGTCAGTCTTGTCGCGCTTATCGCCCTCTTTCAGTCTGCCTGCACGTTGAAAGCGACCTTCAAGCAAACGACCGACACCACATCGAACATTACCGGCACTACGTCCGGAAGGACCTGGTTCACGGAGGACGGGCTGCTACGCCCCGAGCAGAAGGTCGTCGCGTTCGCCACCGTCAACGCCGACAACCTGGAGCAAGACATCGCCCGAGGTGGGGGAGAATATGTGGGCTCGCTCGGGACCCTGCTGGGCGCCACCTTAGATTCCTTGCCATTGTTCATGGCCCATGCCCAGGGCCGCTACAGCGCGCTCTACGGATCCCAAACTCCCACGCCGGAGCAGATGGTGCGCCGGCTGTCACGATAGTCAGGCTGATGGAACATGAGCAGTAACGCGGTTGCCTCCGGCTTCTCGTGCAAGAAAATTTTTCATCCCACGGACTTCACGGAGGACAGCCACATCGCATTCGTGCATGCGCTGAAACTCGCGCTCCTCGCCCAGGCTGAGTTCAGCATCATGCATGTGGATCCTACCGTGACACGGAAAGACTTCGAGGATTTCCCGAAGGTGCGTCCGACCTTGGCCCGATGGGGGATGTTGGCGGACAACGCCCCTAAGCAGGCCGTCGCGGAGCTTGGCGTAGCCGTCAGGAAAATCCGGGCGTTCTCCGATAACCCCGTTCAGGCCATATTGGATCGACTAGCGCTCCATCCGACCGAGCTCATCGTGCTTTCAACTCACCAGTACGACGGGATGAGTCGATGGACGCACCAGTTGGTCGCCGAGACCGTGGCGCGCGCCGGCACCGCCAAAACCCTATTCGTTCCCACCCATGTCGATGGTTTCATCGCCAAGGACTCCGGCACGGCCCGGCTGCGGAAGGTCCTGATTCCGCTCGCCCCCGTGCCGTCGCCACAGCCGGCCCTTGATGCCGCGGTGGCCCTCGCCTTGATGCTGGACTGCAAGCAGGTCGCCTTCCATTTCGTCCACGCCGGCAGCGAAGCGGACTGCCCCACGCCGGCGATCCCGCAGCGGCCCGGGTGGACCTCCAACAGCGTGGTCGGCTCAGGACCGCCGGTCGATTGGATCCTGGCCTCCGGAGCGGAATTCGACGTGGACCTCATCGTCATGACGACGCAGGGACACAACAGTCTCTCAGACTCCTTGCGCGGCAGCGTGACCGAACGTGTCCTTCATGGAGCCCGCTGTCCGGTTCTCTCGATTCCGGTGTAAGAGCTCGCAATCAGAAACCCGGGCGGGCACGGCCACGAGCTTCGAGCGTGATCGTCTCGCGACCTTCGACTCGTTGCACCACGAGACCGTCGCGAACAACGACGAAGTTCGTCGGAACCGCGGGAACCCGCGGGCCCGGCAAGATGATGCCGGCGAGATTCAATGGATCACAGGCTGATAGTCTGACCTCCGGGCTCGATTGACTAGTCCCGTGCTTGCGTAGGGCACGTAAGGCTTCCACCGCCTCCGGCAACGCGAATTGCTCGCCGGTGAAGCCGGACACGAATCGCCCGCCGCGAATCTCGCCTTTCAATTCCAGACGTCGGTACTGCATCAACAGATCCCGCCACGGAAGGGCCAGCGATTCCCGCGCGAGGAGATCGCGAAAGACCACGCCGTAGCGATGGAGGAGCTGGCGAGCGACCTGCTCAAGTCTGATTTGGTGATTGGGTGATTTGGTGAAGTCGGGACGTTCTGAGGAGTTCGCCAAATCACCAGATCGTACTTCGTACTTTTCACCGGCTGATAGCTCCGAGCCGCTGTTTATTCGCTGTTCGCTACTCGCTATTCGCTGCTGGCTGTTGGCTTCCCGCAGCAGCGACCAGCGACCGGCGGCGTGACGCGGCCGCCGCAGCCGCTCGCGGCCTTCCGCGCGCCGGCGTTTCGGATCCATGAGCGCCCTCAGATTGTCGAAGCCGTCGGCCGTCGCAAGACCGGCCGCGACTAATTCCCACAATCCCTCTTCGACCTCCGCCTGCAGATGCCCTGTCCCTTTGACCAGGTCGGTGAAGAAACAGGCGCCTCGCTCCGTCAAATACCGGTGCAGACGTTCGCCGACCGATGAGAGCCCGGACGCAACGTCACTCCGCGGTTCCGGACTCGGCTCGCCGAACGCCGCCATCAACCACTCGCCATCTTCCCGCGGAAACAGACTGACCGGCGCCACGCTCCTGGGCACGATCCGACGAGGTCGTTCCTGCTCATCGCTCTGGGTCAGTCGGGGATGCGGGGACAATCGCCCCCAGCTCACTGTGCCGCTTAGACACAGCTGGTCCAGCAGCTCCGGCTCGTACTTCGCCATGCGCGCCCGCAAGAGATACGGCTCCCACGCCGAGGCCGCCACTTCGTAGCCGGCGAGTTGCCGGATCACTTCCAGCAATCCAGCCTCGCCATGCCGGCGGGAGCCGGGTGTCACGTGCTGCCACTGCATCAGGAACCGCATAAAGTCGGCGGCCGTTACCGGCTCGACTTCTTTCCGCAGCCGGCCGACCGTCAACCGATGGATGCGGGCCAATAGGCGGCGGTGACACCACTCCGGCGCGGCAGATCCGGCCGCGCCCGAATCGTGAATTATGAATTGTGAATTATGAATTGTATGACTTGGTCGGAACTGACCGCGGAGGACTTGGCCTTGAGATTCCAACCTGAGCAGCGCGCCTGTCACTGCATCAACAGGAAGGTGCAGCCGTTCAGCCAGTTCCACCGCTGTTGTCGGACCGACGCTTTCCATCCAACCCAGGATCGTCGCATCAAGCGCCGCCCGGTCGCCACCGACGAACATACGTTCGCCCGTTGCGTGATTCTCCGTCGCCATCCATCCCTTGACCGACATCCCCTCACCCTTACCCTCTCCCCTCAGGGGAGAGGGATTGATGAGCGGAACCTCGATGACTCTGGCACGTCCGGACTCTATCAATGCCGGCAGATGTGCCTCCCACGCCGGTGCCTGCTCCCGTGGCACCCAGATCAACGTCAGCAACGCATCGTGCAGCTCATCCGGATCTCTGACCACCGGCCATGATTCCTGCTGGACTTCCTCGATCGCCTCCGGGTCGAGTGCGCCGACTTCGCCCGCCAGTTCAGTCGGCAAGGTGCGCCGCATCTCGACCGCCCGCGCGCGGCGTTCTTCCAACGGTGCGTCATCCAGGAACGCATAGGGATTGGCGTTCAAGATCTCATGCGAGAAGGGCGAGGGAAGCGGCGTTTCCACCGCGTGGCAGCGGATGGTCCCCGACTCAATCTGATCGAGCACCCTTGTCAGCCCTTCCACATCCATGGCCTCCGACGAGCAATCGCGCAAGGTTTCATGGACCAAGGGGTGATCGGGGATCACGCGCGTGCGGTCCCCATGAACATTGTCCTGGCAGGCCAGCGCATCAGGAAACACGGCAGCCAGCAGATCCTCGGCGCGCATTCGCTGAATGGGCGGCGGCACTTTCTTCCCGTTCGCAAACCGCAGCAATAGCAACGCACGTGACGCATTCCACCGCCACCGCGTGATGAACATAGGCGATTGGAGCACCGCAGCGGTGACCACCTCTGGCACCGTCTGGCTCTGGAGAAACCGGAACACCGCCCCCAATGGAAAACTGTGTTTCTCTCCCAGCGAGATCACAATGCCGTTATCCGTCGCCGCCGCCTGCAACTCGAAATCGAAGGTCACGCAGAACCGCTTGCGGAGCGCGAGCCCCCAGGCTTTATTGACTCGTCCTCCGAACGGCGCATGAATGACCAACTGCATCCCGCCGCTCTCATCGAAAAATCGCTCGGCCACGACGCAGTCTTGCGTCGGGACCGCCCCCAGCACCGCCATTCCCGCAGCGACGTAGGCCACCGCCTGTTCGGCTCCGCGCTGGTCTAATGCGCACTCCTGTTTTAACCACTGAACCGCTTTCCGCCCCTCTCCCGCCCCTCTCCCCTCAGGGGAGAGGGAGGGGTGAGGGGGAGCACCGAGTCTGCTTGCGACCTCTTGCCGCAACGCCGCGACCTCCGCCGACAGCTCCGCCGTGCGAGACGGGGCTTCTCCCCGCCAGAACGGAATGTTCGGCGGTGCGCCGTGCGCATCTTCGACCCGCACCTTCCCCATCTCGACACCCTTGATGCGCCAGGACGTATTACCCAGCAGCATGATGTCGCCGGCCAGGCTTTCCACTGCGAAGTCCTCATCGACAGATCCGACCACCGTCCCATCCGGCTCCGCCACCACTGCATAGTTGGCTGTATCGGGGATCGCTCCGCCCGAGGTGATCGCAGCCAACCGCGCGCCTCGCCGACCCTTGAGGCGACGGTTGATTCGGTCATGGTACAGATACGCCTGGCCTCGACCCGGGTACCTGTTGCTCTTCTGTTGCAACGGGTGAACGGCCGAAATCCCGTCTGCCAGCATCCTCAGAACCGCATCAAATGTCCTCCGCTCCAACGTTCGATAGGGAAACGCCCGGCGCACCAGCGCGAAGAGCTCCTCTTCTCCCCAGGGTTGGGTCGCTGCAGCCGCGACGATCTGCTGCGCGAGAATATCGAGCGGCTCCGGAGGGACTTCGATGCGGTCCAGCACCCCGGCGCGGATCGCGCGAATCAGCGCGGCGCATTCGATCAGCTCATCGCGCGTCGTCGCAAAGAGGCGGCCTTTGGGAATCGCCTTGATCCAGTGGCCGGCGCGCCCGATCCGCTGGAGACAGGTGGCGATCGCGCGAGGCGAACCGATCTGGCAGACCAAATCCACCGTCCCGACATCGATGCCCAGTTCAAGCGAGGCCGTCGCCACGACCACGCGCGTCTTGCCGGTCTTCAGATGTTCCTCGGCGGCGAGTCGAATGTGGCGCGAAAGACTCCCATGATGAGCGGCCACCACGTCGGGCCCTAGGTCGCGCAACCGCTCCTCCAGGTAGTGCGTCACCCGTTCAGCCAAACGTCTCGTATTGACGAACACCAAAGTCGAGCGATGCCTGCGGACGAGCTCCGCCAGGCGATCGTAGATATCCGCCCAGACAGCGTTCGTCGCCACCGCGCTCAATTCGTCCTTCGGCACCTCGACCGCCAGATCCATCTCCCGCTTGTGTCCTATATCGATGATCTGCGGCAGCGGGCGCTCCCCGACAAGAAACTGCGCGACCGTCTCGATCGGCCGTGAAGTAGCCGAGAGACCGATGCGAACCGCCTTTCCAGCCGTCAGCGCTTCCAGCCGTTCCAGCGACAAGGCGAGATGCGCGCCGCGTTTGTTGGGGGCGAGCGCATGGATTTCATCGACGATGACGGTGCGCACCGTCCGCACAAGTTCCCGGCTCTTTCGCGCCGTGAGCAGAATGAACAAGGACTCAGGCGTGGTGATCAGAATGTGCGGTGGACGGCGGAGCATTTGCTGACGTTCCACCATCGGCGTATCGCCGGTTCTCACCATCACGCGGAGCTCGGGCATCAGCAGGCCGGCCGCGAGCGCGGCATTGCCGATCTCCGCCAGCGGCTGCCGGAGATTCTTCTGGACATCGTTGCTGAGGGCTTTCAGCGGGGAGACATAAAGGATCTGAGTGCGATCTTCCAGCTCGCAAGCGAGGGCCTGCTTGAACAGACCGTCGATGCAGGAGAGGAACGCCGCCAGGGTCTTCCCTGACCCCGTCGGCGCGGCGATGAGGGCATCTTGGCCGGATTGTATGACCGGCCAAGCCCGGACCTGGACGTCGGTCGGCTCGCCGAGGCGGCTACGAAACCATTCACCGATGACGGGGTGAAACGCCGAAAGCGGCATCGCGCGGTATGGTAGCATGCAGCGAATCATGAAGGAACAGCGAGTGCTAGCCCTCCTGGGCACCGGATACACAGGCCGTTATCTGTTCAAGCTGGCCTCACAAGTTTACTTCGTTCCGGCCGGCAGCCGGGACCCGGATCGCCGCCTCACAGATATCCCACATCCCAATCGGACTCATTTCGATCTCGCCCGGCCGGCAACATGGAGGAATATTCCGCACGAGGCTGACCTTATCTGGTGTTTTCCCGCTGCGCCGCTCGAAAAGGTGCGGGCTCTTATGAAGGCGTTAGCGGGATCGCCGAGACGAATTGTCGTCCTCGGCAGCACGTCGGCCTATGAGGCAGGAGACATGAGAGAGTACCCGCCGGCGTGGATCGATGAATCGGCGCCGGTCGATTTCACCAAAGCGCGCGTCAAGGGCGAAGAATATCTGCGCAAGGAATACGGCGCGATCCTGTTGCGGGTGGCGGGCATCTATGGGCCGGGTAGAAACCCCCTGGACTGGATCAGGCAGGGTCGCGTCGGGCCGACACGGAAATACGTGAACCTGATCCACGTGGAGGATTTGGCCGCGATCTGCCTTGAGGCATTGGAGAAAGGCAGAGCCGGAGAAGTTTACAACGTCAGCGACGGGACACCGCGCACCTGGGAGGAGATATGCGAGACGGCGCGTGCGCGATGGGGAATCCGCCCGCCCCAGGCGCAGAAAGACGATCGCGCCGGGAAACGCATTCTCACGGCCAAACTCCGACAGGAACTCGGCTATGAGGTTCGGCGCAAGGACCTGTACGCCGCCATCGAGGAGATAGAGCCGCCGCAGGTTTGAACGCCGGAAGGTTGGCAACTCAATACCGTAACAGCGCGATGACGCTCAGACAGACGAGGAGATTGTTCAGCCCGTGCGCGATCATGCCGGGCAGGAGACTGCCGGTTTTCTCATAAGTCCATGCCCAGACGAGACCGCTCCAGAACACGCTGACGAATCCCACCAGCCCGTAGCCGTGCGCGGTCGCGAAAATGAGGGCGCTGAAGACTCCTGCCACGGGCAGGCTGTAGCGGCGCCGCAACACACCGAACAACACTCCCCGAAACGCCAACTCCTCGAAGGCCGGCGCGAAGACCACATACTCGATCAGGCCGGCCGTCATGACGAGCGGCGAGGACCAGACGAGGTCCGCGTCGAACCACTCAGTCCAATGGCTGGTTAAATTGAGCGGCTCGGCAACCTTCCCCATCGCCCACTCCCCGGCAAGCCCCAGCGCGGCCGCTCCGGCCACCGCCATCCCCACGCGAACGCCGACACCGGCCTGAAGTCGCAGTCCGAATCCATCGGCAAACCGAATCCCTTGCGGCTTCAAGAGGTAGAAGTAGGCAAGCAGCAGCAACGGCAGGTTACTGAGGGGAATCGTGCTGAGCCGAATGAGGAGATTTTCCTCCCCCACCGTCCCTTGCAAGATCACCAGCGGGATGACGAGACCCGCTCCCAAGGCTCCGCCCCGCACTAACACCCCTGCCCCCACGGCACCGGGCCAGAGGGGCGGCAGGTGGGCGCCGCTCACGCGGAATCGGTCCGCATCGCGTCGGTGTCGCCACATCCACACGAGCACCGCGCCGCCGAGGACAAACAGGAGACCCTCGACGGCCGTAAGGAGCCGGGATCGCAGCAGCAGCGCCCTGGCACGGGCCTGAACCAGCGTCTCGATCCCGGTTCGCAGCGCCTCATCGCCGGCCTTGGTCGCCAGCTTGAGCGCCAATCGATCATAGAACCAGCCGGCTGGGAGAAGCTCAGCCAGATGCGCCTGCAGAGCCTGCTCGGCATCCGGCGACAAAGAAGGCGCCACATACGCGGCCCGGAGCGCCCCGGCAAACAGCGCATAGGGCTCGCCCATCGCCTCCCATTCCGCGATCTTTGCGACGACCCGCGGCAACCGCCCTAATTCGGCCTCGAGGACCGCCAAGTCCAGGTCGACCAGCGGATCGTCGGAGAAGACGGCCAACTCCTCGTACCACGCGATCGTCTGGCTCTGCTCGTGAACCTCATCACCCATCACCAGGCTATAGAACCTGCGCTCCCACGAGGGGACCTCCTTGAGCGCTTCCTCCACTTCCAAAGTCCGGCCCACGGTCAGTTCCAGAGCCCGCTCCGGCGCCAGCACTCGTTCCAGCTTCGGCACCGCCACGCCCAACCAGAGAACAAAGCCGACCGCCAGAACAAGGACGATTGCACAACAGACCGAGATGACCCGTGAGAAGCCCGGATCGAAGGGGACCGGTGGCGGCGGCGCGCCGGGTACCCATTGCGCTTTGTTGCAATGGGTGCAACGTTTGGGTTCTTGCGCGGGCTCGGTTGCGTCCGGTGCCGGAGCGTCGTGAAAGGGTGACTCTTCCATGAATTCTCGCGCAGTATAGCACGCAGGTTGGAGGCCGACGACAGGATTCGTGACCCGAAGAAAGCGTCAATACTCGCGCTTAGTTCCCTGGCGGGCGCCACGTGACTTCGTTATACTAACGCACCCTTGGTGCGCATCCTGTATGACCGCTGAGAACGCCCCTACATTCATACCGCCGCGCCGGTTGCTCCTGGGTCCCGGACCGAGCATGGTGCATCCACGTGTCTTGCAGGCCATGGCTTCACCGGTGATCGGACACTTAGATCCCGCCTTTCTCATGCTGATGACCACCATTCAGCGGCAGCTTCGACGGCTGTTCCAAACCACAAACACGTTCACCATCGCGGTGTCCGGCACGGGTTCGGCAGGGATGGAAGCGGCCGTGGTGAATTTGGTCGAACCAGGCGACGCCGTGATCGTCGGCGTGAACGGCCTGTTCGGGTCTCGGATCGCCACGATGGTGGAACGATGCGGCGGGAAACCGATCCGCATCGAGGCAGAGTGGGGAACGATCATCGATCCCGATCAGGTTCACGGTGTCCTGCAACGCTCGGGACCGGTGAAGGCCGTCGCGATCGTCCATGCCGAGACCTCCACCGGAACCTGGCAGCCATTGGCCGAGATCGGCCGGCTTTGTCGTGAGCACGACGCCCTGTTTGTGGTGGACGCGGTGACCTCTCTGGGCGGAGCGCCTGTCGAAGTGGATGCCTGGCAGATCGACGTCTGCTACAGCGGCACACAGAAGTGCTTGAGCTGCCCGCCGGGGCTGGCACCCCTCACTATGAGCGAACGCGCGCTTTCTGCGATCCGGAAGCGACGGACACCGTGCCAGAGCTGGTACCTGGACGTGACCTTGGTCGCGGACTATTGGGCCGAGGGCAAGCGCGTCTATCACCACACGGCGCCGATCTCCATGCTGTACGCGCTCCACGAAGCCCTCTGTCTGATCGAAGAAGAAGGGTTGCCGGCTCGGTTCGCCCGACATCGGCTGAACAGTCGGGCGTTGGTCGCAGGGTTGAAGGAAATCGGCCTGACCCCGCTCCCCGCCGAGGCCTACCGGTTGCCGACGCTCCATTGCATAAGCCTTCCTCCCTCGTGGGACGAGAAAGGTCTGCGCGGTCGCTTGCTCGAGGACCATGGAATTGAAATCGGGGGAGGGTTGGGCCCGCTGCAAGGAAAAGTGTGGCGCATCGGCCTGATGGGTGAATCGTCGACGGAGGCGAACGTGCTGGCGGTCCTCGACGCAATCGAGGCTGTCACGCCCGGTCCCTCTTCGAAGGACGGGCCCGGCCGCGCGGCTCATGCCGCACAGAAGGTCTACATTTCCCAATCATTGGAGCCAGGTTCCCTATGAATCGCGCATTCGTGTGGATGTTAGCCGGTGCCTCGTTCGCTTTCGTCGCAGTGGTCGGCTATTGGATCCTCAAGCTCACCATCGGGGACTCGCGCAAGGCCGATCTGGTCCCTCCGGACAGGGTTGCAGAATTCGTGCACGCGATCCTCGAGGCCAATCGCAAAAACTACACGGAGAACGTTGTGGAAAACCTTAACCGACACGGCATCGCGGAAGCGGTGGAACATTGGCGTGACGAAAAAGGCGTCCCGCTCCCGGCCCAGTTTCTGTTGGAGAGCAGCCGATTGGTCGCCCAAAAAGAGCTGAACTTCAGCTTCCGCCTGGCCAGTCTCACACCCATCTATGTCTGGAACGGACCGACCTCCGACTTCGAACGGAAGGCACTGGAAGCCGTCGCGAAGGACCCGGACAAGCCCTTCACGGGATTTGCCAAGAATCAGTCCGGGCGGTTCTTTCAGGCCGTCTATGCCGACAAGGCCGTGACGCAATCCTGCGTCACCTGTCACAACAACCATCCCAACAGCCCTCGGCGGGATTACAAGCTCAACGACGTGATGGGCGGCATCGTCATCACGATCCCCGTCGGCAGTTAGGCCCTATGGTCCTCGCTTTGCGGAACGCACGCGTCGTCGATGGACAAGGCGGCGCGCTCGATCGAGCCACGCTCATCGTGCGGAGCGAGAGGATCGCCGCCTTGGGGCCGGTCCGCGAGATCCGCGTGCCGCGGGACGCTCGGATCATCAACGCCGCCGGCTGGACGATCCTGCCCGGGTTGATCGACTGCCACGTGCATCTCTGTCTCGGCGGAGAGCCCGATGTCGTCGCCACGATCGAGCAGGAATCACCTGCTTTGACGCTCCTCAAAGCATCCCGTTCCGCCCGAGCGACGATCGAGGCCGGGGTGACGACCGTGCGGGACGTCGGGGCGCGGGACCATTCGATCTTCGCGCTGAAGCGCGCAATCGACACGGGTGTGCTCCCCGGACCACGAATCTTCGGCGCGGGCTTGGCGATCTGCATGATCGGCGGCCATGCCCGGTTCATCGGCTGCGAAGTCGAGGGACCTGAGCAAGTCAGCGCCGCGGTACGAGCACAAATCGCGGCGGGCGCGGAGGTGATCAAAGTCATCGCCTCCGGCGGAGTCTTGACGCCGGGGACATCCCCGGATCAGGCCCAGATGACCGAGGTGGAGTTGGCGGCAGCCGTGGCGGAAGCGCAACAGGCCGGACGGAAAGTGGCGGCACATGCGCATGGCGCCGCCGGCATGAAGAACGCGCTTCGGGCCGGCGTCCATTCGATTGAACATGCGACCCTCATGGACGAGGAAGCCGGCGCGCTGATGCTGCAACGCAGGGTGTTCATGGTGCCGACCCTTTCCGCGCTGGCCACGACTGCCGCATGCCGTGTCGGATGCGGAGTGCCGGAGAGCGCACTGGAAAAGGCGAAAGCCATGACGAAACGGCACCAAGCGAGCTTTAAGCAGGCGCGCAAAGCCGGGATCCCTATCGCCATGGGCACCGACGCCGGCACCCCGTTCAACTATCATGGTGAGAACGCGCAAGAGCTCGAGCGGATGGTGCGGTTGGGGATGAGCCCGATGGACGCGATCATCGCGTCGACCTCAGCGGCGGCGCGACTTTTGGGAATCGAGCGGGAGGTAGGCGCCATCGCGCGGGGCAAGCTGGCCGACTTGGTGGTGATCGATGGGAACCCTCTCAAAAACATCTCCCTGCTGCGCGACCGCGAGCGGATCCTTGGCGTGATGCAAAAGGGTCGATTCGTGGCGGGACCGCTCTCCGAGTGAATTCTGAATTCTGAGTTTTGAATTATGAATTTCAAATAATTCAGAATTCAACATTCAGAATTCGCCGCCCTCGCGCTATCTCCTCTCGTAAAATAATTCCAGCGCGGCGGCGTACCCGACATGGCGACCGCGTCGAAGGACATCTTCCAACCGGCCTCTGAGCGACCGGACTCCTCCTTCGTCTCCGCGTTTGACGACGCCCCGCGCGATCATCATCTCAGTGGCCACGTCCACAAGTTGCTTCTTACGCGCTTCCATCTCGGCCGTGAGGAACTCATCCATGACTTCCGCCGCGCGCTCGTCCACGATGAATCGATTGAACGTGTCGTACCCTTGAAACGCGACCGTCCGTTCGCGAATAAGCCCCAACTCCGATTTGATCCGCTGGACCTGTTTGATGATCAACGCGAAGAGTTCTTTCCGACCCTCATTGAAGAGCTGATCCTCCATTTCCTCCAAGATCTCGGTCGGACCGGCCTCTGCTCCCCGCGGCTCATCGCCCCACCGGAGCCGGTCGTAGGTGCGCCGGCTCTCGCTGTCGCCGAGCACCTCGTACGCCGCGTTGAGTTCGCGAATCTTGGCTTCGGCGTGTGTGTCGCCGGGATTGCGGTCGGGATGGTGTCGGAAGACCAGCTTCCGGTAGGCTTTCTTGATGTCGTCATCAGACGCATCGCGGGAGATCTCGAGCACTCGGTAATAGTCCACTCTCGCCATCGTAACCCGAGACTATAGCATGCGGCCTTCGTCTGCTTCACCTTGACTCCTGGCGCCGATTTAGCTAAGAGCCGAGAGCCGGCAGCGAACAGCCGGTAGCAATGAAGCGAACAGCACAGAGCGAGCAGCGAGTAGCTGATGGAGGAGCGAAGAGAGAACAGCGGGTAGCGAGGAGCCAGACATGAAGGGCCTGCCCCTCCCTGGTTCGAGGCTATTCGCTATTGGCTCTGGGCTATTCGCTCCTATTCGGACGCTATTCGCTATTGGCTATCAGCTATTCGCTACCCGCCGTTCGCTGTCAGCTGTTCGCTGCTCGCTAGGCATATAAGGAAAAGGCTTTGACGACACAATCATGGCGCCACGGTGTCACACCCTACCAATGGCTCGTGCTGTTCGTGGCCTGGCTCGGGTGGGTATTCGACGCCATGGACGCGACGATCTATGCCATCGTGCTCCATCCCGCGCTGGAGGACCTGCTACAGGTCACGGGACGGCCGGGCAACGCCGAACAGATCGGCTGGTACGGCGGCATCATCTTTTCGATCTTTCTCATCGGTTGGGCCATCGGGGGGATTGTCTTCGGCATCGTGGCCGATCATGTCGGTCGCACCAAGACCCTGATCGCCACCATTCTCATCTATGCCATCTTCACGGGGTTGGCCGCGCTCGCTCAGGATTGGTGGCACTTGGGGCTCTACCGCTTTCTCACGGCCCTGGGCATCGGCGGAGAGTGGGCCGCGGGTGCGACGATCGTGGCGGAGACATGGCCGGAGGACAAGCGGGCGAAGGCGGCGGGACTCCTCCAATCAGCCTGGGCCGCAGGGTTCTTTCTTGCGGCAGCCTTTAACCTGCTGCTCGGCGACTATGGCTGGCGAGCGCTCTTCGTGGTCGGCGTGCTGCCCGCGTTCGTCTCGATCTTGGTATTCGTGTGGGTCAAAGAACCGGAACGGTGGGTCTATGCCCGGTCGCACGAGCTCGAGACCGGACGAGGGCATGCCGTGAACCTCGCGGAGTTGTTCGGTCGCGACCTGCGCCGATCTACCTTGGTGGGTTCAACGCTGGCCTTTGTGGCTGTGTTCGGTCTGTGGGGATCGACCAACTGGGCTCCCACCTTGATTCGAACCCTTCCGGATCTCAACGGAAGCGATTCCGCAACGCTCGTGAAATACGTCAGCTACGCCATCATGGCACTGAATGCGGGCGCCCTGTTCGGCTATCTTGGGTTCGGGCCTCTGGCGGATCGATTCGGCCGCCGGATGATCTTCGGCCTCATGTGCGCGGGAAGTTTGTTCATGCTCCCGATGACGTACTTAATCCCCCAAACCTATACGGGTGTGTTGCTGCTGCTGCCGATCCTTGGTTTCTTCAACAACGGGATCTTCAGCGGGTTTCCGATCTATCTGCCGGAACTCTATCCGACTCGCCTCCGTGCCACCGGCGCAGGGTTCTGTTTCAACGCCGGGCGTGTGCTGGCCTCCGTTTCGCCGTTTCTCACCGGTTGGCTTGTCGCCACGCTCGGGTCGTTCGGAAAAGCCGCGAGCACGGTGGCGCTGATCTACGTGCTGGGCTTATTGGTGCTCCCGTTTGCGCCGGAGACAAGAGGGAAACCGTTGCCCGACTGAGGCTCAAGAATGTCGACCTCCCCTCGCTGTCTCCCTCTGGGTGACAGCGCGTTGACCGTGGAATCCGGTGATGACATCGACCCCGTCGCGAATGACAGGGTCTTGGCGCTGGCTGCCGCGGTGGACGAAGCCGCCATTATTGGTGTGCGCGACGTGGTTCCGACCTTCAATGCGGTGACCGTGCACTTTGATCCCACTCAGACTGATCCGGAAGAGCTGAAACGCCGACTCCTCGATTTGGCCATCCACACCGCTTCCTCTCACGCATCGGCTCCTCCCCAAACCGTCTCTGTCCCGGTCCACTATGGAGGCGAGGATGGACCCGATCTGGAGGAGCTCTCGAGACAAGTCGGCCTCCCCCCTTCGCAAGTGGTCCAGCTCCACAGGTCGGTCTTGTACCGTGTCTTCATGCTCGGGTTCAGCCCGGGATTTCCGTACCTCGGGACGGTGCCGGATCAGATCGCCGTCCCAAGGCTCGACCGACCCCGACAGAAGGTGCCGGCCGGCTCCGTGGGGATTGCCGGCAAGCAGACGGGCATCTATCCGCAAGAGAGCCCGGGCGGCTGGCGCCTGATCGGCCGCACACCGTTGAAGCTGTTCGACCCCAAGCGACCCGATCCGTTCCTGCTGAAACCAGGTGATCGGGTAAGATTCGTTTCCGTCGATCGGGAGGAATTCGATCGACTCACAGAATTGAGCCATTGACGATTTGCTCATTGTTCCATGGACGAACGATTCAATGGTCCAATGGTGCAATGATTCACTGATCCAATGCTGCAATGACTCAACCCCTGAACACGATCGATCTCAATTGTGATCTCGGTGAAGCCGCGACGCCGGAACAGGAGGCGCTCGAGGCCCGCATGTTCCCCCACATCACCTCCGTGAACATCGCTTGCGGGGTTCATGCCGGCAGTCAGGATCTCATGCGCAAGACGGTCACCCTCGCCGCGCGACACGGCGTCGGTATCGGGGCCCATCCCGGCTTCCCCGATCCTTCAGGAGCGGGCCGGCGTGAGATCGCGGCGACTCCCGCGGATGTAAGCAGGCTTGTGCACGACCAGATCGCCGCCTTACGGAGCATCTGCGACTCGGCCGGCGCGCGATTGGCTCACGTGAAGCCGCATGGCGCGCTCTACAACATGGCGGCCCGGAACCGAGACATCGCGCTCGCCGTCGCGCATGCCGTCGCATCCGTCGACAAGACACTCATTCTGGTCGGGTTGGCCGGTTCGGAGCTGCTGAGGGCCGGTCGTGAGGTCGGCCTTTCCGTCGCGAGCGAAGCTTTCGCCGATCGAGCCTACCGGGCGGATGGACAGCTCGTCCCGCGTCATCAACCCGGCGCGGTGATTACCGACGAAGCCATGATCCGCATGCGCGTGGTCCGTCTCGCAACGGAGCAGGTCGTCGAGACGATCGAGGGCCGCCTGCTTCCTCTGCAGATCGATACCCTCTGTCTTCACGGCGATACGACGGGCGCGGACCGGCTGGCCGCCCTGATTCGTGAGGCCCTCACCCAGAACGGTGTCCGTCTCGTTCCTCTCGCCCATGCCATTTCTTGAGCCAGCCCGCATCCGTGTCCTCCGGCCAGGCCTGTTGACCACCGTACAGGACCTCGGTCGTGTCGGGTATCAACGGTTCGGCGTCTCACCCAGTGGCGCCATGGACAGCTTCGCTTTGATTGTCGCCAATCGACTGGTCGGGAACCAGGACCACGCGGCTGGGTTGGAGATGACCGCGCAAGGACCGGAACTGCTGTTCGAATCGGACGCCTTGATCGCCCTGACCGGCGCTGACTTGAGTGCCGCGGTCGATCAGGTACCCCTGCCTTTGTGGACCTCCGCCCAGATCAGGCGTGGCGAGCACCTGCAGTTTGGGCCGCGGTGCAGCGGCGCCCGGACCTACCTTGCTGTTGCGGGAGGGATTGCTGTTCCACTGGTCTTAGGCAGCCGAGCCACGGACCTGCGCGGTCGATTCGGAGGATTAGAAGGGCGCGCGCTTGCCAAGGACGATCTTCTGCTGGGCGGACATGTTCCCTCCGGCGTATCCCGGTGTGTCGGGCTTGTGTGTCCCCTCTCGTTGCGCCCGATACTCTCGCCGACTCCGACTCTGCGTCTCATTGCAGGCCCGCACGCCGAGGAATTCGATCCAGAGGCGATGGCAGCCCTCCGTTCGGCCCCATATCGAGTCATGCCTGAGTCGAACCGCATGGGGTATCAGCTCCAAGGCCCGCCTCTGATTCATCATCGAGCCGCTGAAGGGATCTCGACGGCCGTGACGATGGGGGCCTTGCAGGTGTTGCCCAACCGACAGCCGGTGCTCCTCATGGCCGAACGGCAAACCACCGGCGGCTATCCGATGATCGGGGTCGTGATCTCGGTGGATTTGACATCGGCGGCACAACTGATGCCCGGCGATCCTGTTCGCTTCGCCACGACCACAGTCGGCGACGCGGTGGCCTTGGCCCGGACGCGATGGGCAGAGCTCAACGCGCAACTTCCGCGGTCCTGACCTGTTCCGCCCGCTGCTTTCGCCGTAACGTCAGCCCGGCCCATAGGCCCGCGGGGATCCAGACCCAGAGGATCTCGCTCCAATAAATGGCGAGCCAGTCGCCGGCCAGGAAGGACGACCACTCAACCGGCGAGACCTGCAACGGACGAATCGGGAAGAAATACCGCCGGTCGTCGAACGGCGCAAAGAAGGCGACCCCGAGTCCTCCGTTCGTCATAGCATCCAGCAGCCCGTGTGAGAGCGTGACGGCGAAAAAGACGCCGCTCAACCAGAGCCGGCGGCCCCGCCACGTCTCTTCTCGAAACGCCAGGAACGGGATCAGCCACCCGACGAGCGCTGCGGCCGCGATCGAATGGGTCATCCCCCGATGACCGAAAAGGTGTGCGTAGGGAACTCCCAACCAGAGGCCGATCACATCCACATCCGGCAACTCGGCACAGAGCACCGTCAGGAGCCAGAACCGCATGGGCCAGGCCCGACCGGTCCAGGTCGAGCCGAGAGAGACGGCGACGACAGCGTGGGTCAGCGTGGATGCCATAGCGTCTCAGTCCGATCTAGACGCGCCTCTTCCATTGGAGCGGCAGGGGCGGGTGCTTGCATGAACGAGGCTCTCTTGTGTAGCGTAACGAGGTGGGGGTGGCCAGTTGAGAAGGAGGTCACGAACATGAGACTTTTTGGCGACCGTCCTCGGCGTACGGCAGTCGTCCTCTCGATGGTGCTGGTGGTCTGCTCCGGGTTGACCGGCTGTTCGACGTTGACGTTGGATCCGACACCGGTCGTCCCGACGAGACATCCGCTCCCATATTCGGCGAGCATCAATCTGACCCACGTCGCTTCGTATGACCTCGAACCCGGGTCCAGCCTGTTGGCCGACCCCAACCTGCAGAACCATATCGTCGGCGCCACGCGGGGCGTCGACTTCGCGAAGCAAGATTGGCAGAACTCAATCCTCGCGTATCTCAATGCCCGCCAAACATTCACGCGGGTGGTCCAGGAAGGACAGGGCGATTTGGACCTCGCTCTGCGCATCACGATCTTCGTCGACCCGGGCGCAGTGTTCCAACATAACTATGTCTACATCGCGCGCGCGGAAGTCGACCTGAGCAAACCGCCGACGAGGCTGACCCGAGCCAAGTACTCCGGATTCGGGAGAGCGGCCGGCGAGGTCTCACGGAGCGGTCCTGAGGATGACCGGGAGCCGGTCAACCGAGCCGTGCATGCGGCCCTGAATGATCTTTTCGCAAAACTCGAGACGGACGCTCGATTGCCTCGCCTCTAGCCGCGCCCAACAAGCTGTTCGACCAGCCGACGTTCGTCATCCGCGGATTTCACCTCCTTGTTCAAGCGAGCGTCCTGCAGGCGGTCGAGGATGGTCCTAAACAAAGGACCCGGCCTCAATCCCATGGCCTTCAGATCCTCTCCTGTCAGCGAAGGTTTGACATGCTGGTAGGTGGTGAGAAAAGCGGAGACCTCGCGCTTCACCGCTTCCGACCGACTCTTCGCCATTAAGAAGACGAGCGCTTCATCCGCGACACCGGTCAGGAGCCGATAGATCTCCGCCGGCGTCGGCGCGGGCCGCTTGCTGAGCTGACGATACAGACGATTGGATACCTCGCGAGCCGACTTCAGCGTCTCCCGTTCGTGTTCACTGAACGGGAAGCGCTTGAGGAATTCCGTCATGCCGCCGTCGGGCACCGCCTCCGCCAAGGCGAGCAGATACACCAACCAGCTCTCGAGCTTCCGATCAAGATAAAGCAATCGGTACCAGTCGAGGGCTTCCTCGACGGCGATCAACAAGGATTCGAGGCGAGAGGACCACGTCAGCTTGGGATGGATGAAACGGAGGAGGTCCAACTCCCCCAGGCGCTGCACAGCCCTGCGCGGCTCCCGCTCAAGGAACAACAGCCTGAGCTCTTCCAGCAAGCGGTGACCGGAGAGACGATGGAAGAGATCCATCTTGGCCGCTCCACGGATCAACGCCAGCGTTTCTTTGCCCAAGGTGAAGCGAAACCTGAGCTCGAATCGAATCGCACGGAACACCCGCGTGGGGTCTTCGACGAAGCTCAGGCTATGGAGCACGCGGATCGTCCGTTCCTTCAGGTCGCGATAGCCTCCGTAGAAATCGATCAATCGGCCGAACGTCGCGGCATTCAGTCGGATCGCCAGCGTATTGATCGTGAAATCCCGGCGGTAGAGATCTTTCTTGATCGAACTACGCTCGACGGTCGGTAAGGCCGTGGGATATTCGTAATACTCGGTGCGAGCGGTTGCGACATCCAGCCTCACGTTATCCGGCAGGACGATGATCGCCGTGCCAAACCGATCATGCACCTTGACGTGCCCGCCCCTTTGCTTGGCGAGCCCGCGCGCAAAGGCGATCCCGTCGCCTTCCACCACCAGGTCAAGGTCCAGGTTCTCAATCCCCAGCAAGAGATCACGGACAAAACCGCCGACGATATAGCAGCCCACGCCGAGCCGGTCCGCCAGCTCACCCGCCTCCTTGAGCAAGGCAAACACGGAGGCCGGCAGCCGGTCACGGAGCGTGTGCTTCAGGTTACGGCCGTGACTCGGTTGCCATGTCTCGATAAGCGCGAGGTTCTTGCTTCGCGCGTGCGCCGCGGCGAGCACGTCGTCATGCAGCGTGCGCAGGAGATCGGTCCGCGTGATAACCCCGACGACCTTTGATTCCGAGAGGATCGGCACGAACCGCTGGTTGCGCTCGATCATCTGCGCCTCGATGTCACGGAACGGCGTATCCGGCGCGGCGATATATTGGTCTGATCGGGCGAAGTCGCCGACCGCCGCAGCGCCCAGTTTGTGGAACAGAGCCTTTTGGACCGTCTCGCGAGACACCACACCGAGATAGCGATCTTTCCGATCCAGAACCGGCAGCACGTTCACGCCATACTTCGTCAGGAGCGTTTCGGTTTCCGCAATCGTGGCGTCCGATTCGACTGATTTCACCGGGATCGTCATCACATCCCGGGCCAGCAGCGTCGGCCGGTACCGTTCGGTCAGCCATTGCACCAGCCGATGACGGACCTCGACCAAGGTCTGCCCCTTCACGCAGGCCGCCGCGGCTTCCGCATGCCCCCCGCCTCCGAATTCCCGCGCGAGGGCGCCCACGTCGATTTCCGTCCGACGACTGCGTCCGATCAACTCAACCTTCCCTTCCATCGCCAAGGCGATGATGACCGCATCCACGCCCTCCAGCTCGGCGAGCTTGTGCGCGAGCTCCGCGAGATCACCGCCGAAGCTGCCGACCGTGCTCGTGGCCAGCAGCACTTTGCGGCCTTCCACATAGAACGTTTCCCTTCCGCGCAACAGATCGTTGAGCAGCGCGATCATCGCCGGGTTCAGCGGCCGTCGCAGCGCGTCGTTCACGACGTTCAGGTCTGCCCCGGCCCGCAACAAGTATGCACCGGCTTCCAGGTCTCGCGGTGTCGTGGAGTAAAAGGCCAACGAGCCCGTCTCCTCGTACAGGCCGAGGGCCAGCACCGTCGCCTCGAAGGGAGAAAGCGCCAGATCACGCGCACGTAATTGCTCAACCATGACCGTCGTCGTCGCTCCCACCGGTTCGACGACGGCGAGATCCGGTCTGCGTACAGCCGCGCCCGGCGAAGCAGGTTCGCCTCCCTCAGTTGCGGGGTGATGATCGTAGACATGGACCGTCACCTTGGGGTCGGCCCAGCAAGCGGCAAGAGGCCCGATCCGCTCAGGATCTTGGGTATCCACACAGATGAGCCGGGACACGGCGGTCAGATCCACATCTTTGAGGCGGTCCACGCCGAGATCATGGACTGCCATGAAACTACGCACCGCCTCCTGGGCTCCGGCTGGGAGAACGAGATGCGACCCCGGGTAGAACTTGCGGGCCGCGACCATGGAGGCGAAGCCGTCGAAGTCCGCGTTCAAGTGGGTCGTAATGAGGTCCACGCGCGCATTGTACCAGGGTCATCGCAGGGACGAAACGGAGAGCACGCAGATTCATTTACGTGGCGACCTGCTTCGCGTCTAAAGGGCCAGGTGGTGCGCTACGGGCTGGCACAGCACCTCGGGAGAGCCTCCACTCTCCCTGAGCAGGCTAGCGGTGGTGGAGGACACCATGACGCCTGAGTCACAGGAGCCCATGCAGTGGTCCTTTTCAGGAGGCAGTAAGATGAGACTCTCCAGTATGATGGCAATTTCCATGGCCAGTGCGCTGGCTGCCATGTTGGTGGCCACCGCGACGGTGCCAACTTGGGCCGGTGGTAATGAGATTCGCCTGCGGGCGTCAATGACCGCTGGCGCGGCTTCCGGCCAAGCCGATTACCGGGAACGAGGCAATCGACGCCGTTTGAATGTCCAAGCTGAGGATCTACCGAATACTACACCGTCAGCGCTTGGCGTGTTTGTGAATGCATCGAGCCAGGTTGGCACCATTGCCCTGGCTGCTTGCCCGCTGGCTCCCACCCTTCTGTGCGGGGAGATGGAGCTCAACACAAATGACGGCCAAGTCGTGCCCGTTCTGAAACGAGGCGACGTGATCAGCATCGGTACAGCAGCGAACCAAGCGGTCCTTGCAGGGGCGTTGCGGTAAGCGACGAGGCCGGTCCGGCTGGTTCATCCAGCCGGACCGGCCTCGTCCCCTCGGCTTCGGCTGTTCGTCGTTTACCTTCTCTCCGCTCAATCCGCCTAACGACGACGGGACAGGCCGTTAAAGCCGGTAGTACTTCTTATTCACCGCACGCAATTTAAGGAGGTCTACGATGAGTCAGGATTCAGTCAATAAAGTCGGGGGCATCGCCGGCTTGATCATCGCCACAGCAGTGCCCATCACAGGTTTTTACACCCCGAGTCAGACCTTCAGCCAGGTTGATGTTCGCCAGGAAGACCGCCGGGCTGACCGCCAGCAAGATCGCCAGGCCGATCGGCAACAGGACCGGCAAGTGGATCGCCAACAGGATCGCCACATGGATCGTCAGCAGGATCGACAGGCTGATCGCCCAGCGGACCGGCAGGCCGATCGGCGGGCGGATCGTGGAGGACGCGGTCGCTGAACGCCTGCGACGCGTTCTCCGGATCTGAAAAAAAAAGAGGCGCTCACGACCCCAGTCATGAGCGCCTCTCGGCTCTCGTGAATGGCTGTGGCTTACTGGTGCCTTTTCCCCTGGCGATCATGTTTCTCGCGCGCGATGTTCCTTGACGCGCGATTCTGAGCGGCATTGATTCTTGCCCGTTCCTTCGCAGTCACGACCCCATCCGACTTGGCCCTATCCTCCATTTTATTGATCCGCTCCTGTTGCCGGTTTAACCGGTTGGCCTCCCGTTCTGTCAATTGCCCACTTGCAACACCCTGATCGATTCTCCGTTCCTGGTTGGCCTGACGCTGGTCGATCCCTGGTGTCTCCGCGCTCTGAGCGAATGCCAGAGACCCGGTCAATACCGCCGCTGCTGCACCAACCAGCAGTATGCTTTTCATTCTCTCCTCCTGGGTAAAGTGGAACTATCTACACCTACTTACTTCAACGTTTCACTCGTCTCACGGATCACAGTAATTTTCAAGTGTTTTCCTCCTTGCCGCCACGGCCCTGGACGATTTGGGCTGGTGTCGCGCTCTCAGCGCCCGTCACGTCCGCCATGGGATCGATCCGGGCGATCAGATCGTCCACCATGCTCATCTCGCGGCCGGTCTCCCCGATC
The DNA here is from genome assembly GCA_037446055.1 of Nitrospiraceae bacterium. Taxonomy (GTDB): domain Bacteria; phylum Nitrospirota; class Nitrospiria; order Nitrospirales; family Nitrospiraceae; genus JBBIJI01. The sequence goes on along the minus strand of JBBIJI010000006.1, from coordinate 57,177 downwards.
AGCCCCCCCACCACGGTCGATGCGATCACCGCCCCCTCGGCTACCTCGATCACTATCACGGAAGATCCGGTCAGCCCGATCGCCCCGTGAGATTGATTCGCGAATCGATTGCAAGCTGACTCGGCCTTCCTGGACGTCGCGACCATGTTTCCTGATCTCGCGGGCGAGATCGACCAACTCGCCGGCACGAAATCCTTGCCGCAGCGCTTCACCGACGAGAGCTGAGCCGTCCTTAACGGAGATTCCCGCTTCTTTCATCACGGCTAGGCTCTTGGCGCCAGAGGCAAAGGCTTCCTGCGGAGGTTTCTGCTTGGACTCCTGCACCACTCGTGAGATTTCCCGGACATCTTCTGTCGTTGTGCCGCGAGCAAAGGCTTCCGCCAAAGCCTCCAATGCTCGCTGGCGATTGCCAGTCGTTAGGTCGGCAATTCCTCTGGCCCCGGCTTCCTTGAGGCTCTCCTGGGCATTCTCAAAATGGCCGGCCATCTGGCGGATCACCGGCTCGATACGCTTCGGCTCGACCCCTTTCGCCAGCCCTTCCTTGATCTTGTTCGCAAGCGGTTCGGGCGGGACACCCCGTTCCCCGGCCTTGTTCACCTCATCGATCAGAGCAGTGATGTCGCTGCCGGAGTAACCCTTGGATGCGCTCAACCGAGTGATCTCCTCGCGATCCTGAAGCGAAAGCGCCTCGGCGGAGGCAGAGCGGTGGCCCATGATTCCGATCGTCACGGCTGCAGTCAGTATCAAAATAATGCGCGTCATCGTCTTCAGTTGCTCGTCACCGAACAATCACCACTCCGTTTCTATTGCCGAAGCCATCGTCGACAAAATCTTCTGCGAGCGGCGGAGTCAGCCACTGCTTCCCGTTAATCACATACATAAACTGGTACTCTCCCGGTGGCAGCGGCACCACCAGCATCCATCGTCCGTCCCCGTCGGCTTTCATCGGATGGGTCGTCGGCGACCAGCCATTGAACGACCCTGCCAACGACGCCTGGTTCGCTCCCGGCACCGAAAGGATAAATCGCACGCCTTCTGCCACAGCCTGGGGTGGCTTTGGAACGTGGTTCGTGGCACAGCTCCACAGGAATGCCGCCGTGAGCAACACCCCCGTCGACCGTTTGAATGCTCTCACGCCTGGTTCGCTCCCAAGAACAGTTCGCGAGAGCGTATCCCAGGTCTAACACCGATTTCAAGCTGAGTCGGCGTTTCCCTATAATGATTCGACATCCAGCACCGCATTCTTCGCGCCGAATCCGTCGAAGCTCTCGTCCGACGCCAGTGGATCCGTGACCCACTGTTTGCCGTCCACCACGAACATGTATTGATAGCGCCCGGGTTTCAGCGGGAGGGTGACGGTCCAGAGAGTCCCGCTCCTCTGGAGAGGCGTCCGACTTGGATTCCATCCGTTGAAATCTCCGGCCACCGCGACGGATTGGGCCTCTGGCTGCAAGAGTATCAGCCGCACCAGAACGGTCGGTTCCCCTTGCACCTGACGCGCCAGAGGCACCGGCTGCAACCGTGGAATCACGAGTTGGACCAGCCACGCGAACAGCAGACCCGCGACCGCCGCCACAGCCACGCCGGTCATACTCCATTGGAGGGTGCGAGGGACGGTCCACCATGCCCAGAAGCCGCCGAGCAGGCCGGGCTTCGCCTGAGCCAGCCGGCTCGTTACCTGTTCGACGAGCCTGGCGGATGGGGCGAGCCTTGGCAGCTTCGCTGCTTCGGCGATTAGCAATTGGGCATTGACGAGTTGACGCCGCAAGGCGGGATTTTCGTCCAAAGCTGTGAAGAACTGTAGTCGTTCTTCATCCGTCAGCTCGTTGTCGACGAACCGTTGAACCAAGAGCTCCTGTTCATTCATGGCGTTGCTCTCTGAACTTCGACAATCAGTCTTTCCACTCGGCCAGCTCGCGGCATAACAGGATCCGTCCCTTGTACACGCGCATCTTGAGTGTATCCCCGTTCACTCCAAGGATGTCTTCCATCTCCTCATAGCTCAATCCTTCGACATGCTTGAGCACGAACGCCTCTCGATACAGGGGTGGTAACCGTTGAATGGCCCGCTCCAACTGTTCAGCGACCTGCCGTTGCGAGAGCACCCGTTCAGGCGTCTGTTCCTCGATGCCTTCCGGAGTCGAAGCGTCGTCCCCATCTGAATTCCCTGCGATCTCCACAGGCCGTTTTGCCCGCAGCCAATCTTTGCACTTGTTGACCGCGATGCGGTACAGCCAGGTTGAGAACCGGGCATCCGAACGGAATGTCGGCAAGGCCTTGAAGGCCGACAGGAACGTTTCTTGGACGATATCTTCCGCCTCCGCACGATCCCCGACCATTCGAGCAGCCAGATTGAGAATCTCCGCCGCATGTCGCTGCATGAGCAGTCCGAACGCCTCGGCATCCTGCTGACGACTGCGGGCGACGAGTTCGGCTTCGTCGGGTGAGCTGCTGCGTATGAATCCCATCACACAGTCACAGCCCACGGCGGCGAAGCCGTTGCCGCTCCGCGGCCACGCTCGAATCTATTGGACGGTCCGAGTGCAGGAAAGGTAAATCCCGGAGGAACGGGCTATCAGCCCAGGAATTAGAAGCGACGACCAACCCCGAGGGTGAGGCCATAATCCGGCGCCCCGTTCGACACCCCGAGCTGGAGGGAACCGTTGAGCCGCCATTCATCCGACGCTTTATAGTCGAGGGTGAACAGGGCATCGCGGATGTTCTGCAAGCCTGAGACGATCGAACGGTATTCTTCGTAGTACAGGCTCCCGATGAGCGATTTAGTGAAATAGTACCCGAGGCCGATGTCATACCACCATTGGTTGCGGAAAGTCACGAATTGGGGGCGTCCGATGATGGTAAATCCCCCGTCCAGAAACGTGATCCACTGGTCACCGAACCGCTTGGAGAGTTCCAAGCCTGCTCCTTCGTCCGACTTGCCGGTGCCGAGCCCCCGGTCCGCATCGGCGGTCGGTATCTTGATCCGACCGGTCACGGCAACCAAGGGCACCCAGTCTCGCTCTTCGACCAGATAGTAACGACCCTTCAACAGGAGGTCGCCGATGCCGCAATCAGTTCTCCTTTGCGTGAGGAGCTGGCCTGTCAAGGGCGCGATATCTTCGCCTTGCTCGTTCTTTCTTCCACTGTTGCTGCTGCCGGAGCCGCTATTGCCACCGCCCCCTGGTCCACTGGCTGCGATACTGCCGCCCGCGCCTCTGAGGCTGGCACTGCCCCCACCGCCACCGGGACCGGAATTGCTGCCACGCCGGTCATCGATCCGGTTAGCTTGGCCACCCAACAGCGTGACCGTGCCGTTGCCGCTGACGCAGACGGTCGGTGCCACGAAGGACACATCGCCATCGGCGAAGTAACGCTTCACGACAAGCGGAACATAGAGAAAGTTGGTCGTCGTCGTCCCGAAGTTCCCGCTGCTGTAGTTGGGCGCGAGGCTCACCTGCCAGTTGTAATCCGGTGCTGCCAGTCCCTGCGCCTTCTCATCAACCGCGAGAGTCTTGCTCGCTTGTCCGAGCCCGATCAGAAGCCCGACGCTGAACAGAACCCTACCCACCAACGCTGAATCACAGGTCCTGAGGTTCCCTTTCAAAGCAAAGACCGACTTGTCTCGTGAGGCTATGAAAGATGGTTCATTGGCGTCCAGCCCGCTCCGGCCGTTCCGGACGCTGAGGACGTTCCGGTCGTTCCGGACGAGCCGGCCGCTCGGCTCGTTCAGTCCGTTGACCTCGTTCGACTTTGGTATCTTGTTTCCCAGCCGATCGTTCACCTACCGGCTGTGGTGCGACTACGCCGCCTGTCGCGGATTTTTTCGCCTCGGCCCTAATTTGCTCCCGAGCCCTGCGGACGTCGCTGACGACCGGGCCGAGTGTGAATCCCAATTGTTTCGCTATCTCGCCCCAGCCCGTTCCCTGAGCGCGAAGCTCACCAACCCGCTGGATCGCCTCAGTCATGCTCGGATAGCTCTTGGGATCAGTTTTCGTCAGTTCTCGCGCGATGCTGAGACGAATGGCGATCTCACCCCACCCTTGTTTCGAGGCGCGCAATTCCTCCACCGTCTTGACCGGTACATTGAATTGTTTTGCCAGCGACTCAGCATGGGCTTTAGGGACACGGCCAGCGGCATCTTCATCCAGTTCCTGTTGTGTCAACCGGAGCATGACTTCGTCCGACGCGGGAGGAACGAACTGCGCCCAGACAGATCCTGCGAAGCACGGGACCATGAAACCGACAATGAGGACCCATATCCGCAACATCATGAATGCCTCCGGAAAGCTGTCCATTCGCCCCAAAAATGTCCCTCACCCTACCGGAGTTGACCAGCCGGCTTCAATCTTCCACCTCAACGATTCATGCGAGGACACATCCGGCAGAATAAGGCAGGGCCGAGAGTTTCCGACGCCGCTCCTATGCGGACTCAACAAACTTGATCTCAGTTCCGGCCAGATCGCTCTGGTCGCTCAGGCCGTTCGGGCCGCTGCGGCCGTTCAAGACGCTCCGGCCGTTGGATGCGTTCAGGACGCTCCATGCGTGCCACGCGATCGAGCTGGCGATCAACTTGACGGTCGACTCTCCGGTCTTCTCGGCGATCAAGCTGCCTGTCCTCACGGCGATCGGCTCGGCGATCCATTTGTCGATCATCTCTCCGATCCTCGCGCCGATCCATGCGGCGATCGTCGCGGCGGTCGTCCTGCCGCACATCACCAGCCTGTGCGACTCGTCGATCGTCGTCCCCACCCCGCCCCCTGCCGTCTCCACTCCGGCCAGGCCCGATGTTCGCCGATCCGGGACCGCTATTTCCTGAGCCAGGGCCGCTGTTGTCAGAACCAGGGCCACGATTGTCTGCACGGAAGCCCCCTCGATCTCGTGCTCCCTCAAGGCGAACTCGATCGAATTGGGCCCGAAGGCTCTGTTGCAATCGCTCGCGCTCGGCATCGCTGAGGCGGGTGAGATCGATTCCCTCCAGTCGAGCGCGCAACTGTCCTTCCTCCCGCTGCACACGACCACGGAACTCGGCCGTTGCGGCCTGACCACGGAAGGTGACCTGACGCTCCTCAATTCCTGCCGAGGGAATCACCGTGCCCACCTGCCGGAGCAGGTTCTTCTCCGGATCAGTTGCAAGAAACAACGCGCGACTTTCCTCAGTCGTCAGGGTGAAGTTGCGGAAGTGCACCTCCGTCACGCCGCCTTTGGCAAACTGAGCAGTCACAGTCTCCTTGATCTTCGTAATGTCCACGGCTCCCGCAGGCGTTCGCGGGAGGTCGCCCCGGATCACCACTTCCTCTGCCTCCATCGAGACCTGAGCGATGGCATAGTTTGGACTGATCCCCGTCGACCAAAAGACGGCGCTGACGATGCCGATGACAAAGATCCAACGTGGTGTGTTCATTGTGTGACTCCCTGGCTTGTGTCTTCTCGCTGATTGCGTGTCTCTTCGACCAGCAGATTGCCCTGGAGCGGCTCCGCCTGTTCCTGCGCCACCGCTAGACTGCCGACACCATCGGCCTCAGTTGTCAATTCGACGGAGCCCTTCCACTCGCCCCTCGTCCCTTCGTTTATCGCCGCGGGGGGACTTCCAACTTCCCCACCGGCTGGTATCGGGGAATTCGCCCCGCCGTCGCCACAGGATGTCAGCAAGAGGATGGACCCGAGTATTCCCACCCCATACCTTGTCGCGCGGATGGCGAAGCTCCTCATGAACGAATGAACGCGAGTCACGGTAGACATCGCTCCTCCTCGTAATCACCCTTCTGCTCCCTTAGACGCGGAGGGACGGCGTTAGTAAACGGTCGGCTGGTCTGAAGCTGACGGGTCGGATTCCCACCAGTTAGCGGATGTCTTGAAAGAAGGTGTGGGGCAATATCGGCAGGCCCCATTCGACGTGGAGGATGATCGCCAGCACGCGGCCGAAACTCCGCCAGATGCCCATTTGGACGAACTTGCGGGAGTCGGTGACGACAGGTGGGGAGAGAAGAAGAGGGGACGTGACCTTGATGAGCCGTTCACAAAAGACCACGTCTTCAAGAATCGGTTGAGCGGGAAACCCGCCGAGTTGCCAAAACAAGCGCCGCCGGACGAAGAGCGCTTGATCACCATAGATGATCCGGCTGCGGGCACAGCGAAAGTTGTCCAGAAAAGAAATGAGTCTCAGGCGCCAATCGTTCCCGGAGAACTGGTGCAAGAAGCCTCCGGCCCGGACAGTGTGATCCGCTTCCAACGCATTGAGCCGTTGAATGGCGCCGGGCGGCAAGATCGTATCGCCGTGCAGAAAGAGCAACCACTCCCCGGTCGCGTATTTTGCGCCGGTGTTCATCTGGGACGCGCGGCCTTTTGTCGCCGAGAGAACGACCCAGTGGCGGAGGCTATAGGCCATGGGCGATGGGCTATTGGAAACGCTCCGATCGGTTTTGAGATCAACCTTTGGCGACCCATCGCCTATCGCCCATCGCCCATCGCCCACTATCGCTTTCGCGAGTTCGAGCGTGCCGTCCGTGCTGCCGCCGTCGACGACGATGACTTCGTAGTCGCCCGGCTGTAACAGCAGTTGGCGCATTGTATTCGGAAGCGCCTTCTCCTCGTTGTACGTAGGAATGACGACCGAGATCATCGTCCTTCATCCGCTATGTGCCATCTGCTATCAGCCATCGGCTCTTTATCAGCCAGTCCGGCAAAAACTTTTGGACATCGGCCGCCCAGGCCGAGGGATCTTCATCGATCGAGTCGAACAGCTCTGCCAGCGCCGCCAGCATTGATTCCGTCAAGGTCAGGTAGTGCCGGGCGATGCGGCGGAGCTCCGCCGCATCGACCCGCCCCTCCGCCATCGCCCGTTCGAGCGTGCGCCGGCCGAACCCATGATGCGCTTCTTCTTGTCGAAGCAGGATGCGCCTGAGCCGGCCGAAGGGAGCGTTCCGTTTCGCCAGCCCCAGTTCGATCCGCGTGAGTATCGCCTCGCCCAATCCTTCCAGGATCACCTGTTCGGCAAGGAACGTTTCCACGAGATCGTTTCGGCCGAGCGCAGCAAAGAGGATCCGTCGGTATTCTTCCAGCGCGGGCAGAAACGGTGAATCGCCCAGATGGGCCGGCGCGAGCCAGGCAACGGCCGCTCGGAAGACCATCGCATGGCCGCCTTCTTGCCGAGCTTGGCTCAAGAGAAACCGGCGCGACCTGAGATCCCACGCCAGGGCCGCTTGGGCCTTCGCACAATCATGGGCCATCCGCTCGCCATGCTCGAGGAAGGTCAAAAGCCGCGCGATCGGCACGCGTTCATCAGGACGGACGAGCATGCATCACCTCCTCGGGCGGGATGCCGTTCAGGCTCCAGTCGTACTCCAGAAACTTGATCGTATAGGAGGAAACGGCAAGGTCTTGAGCCAACTGTGGGTCCGCGACATAACGACGGACGTAGTCCAGGACTGAGCCGGAATGCGCTTCGAAATCCTCCGAGTACCAATCGAAGATCTTGGAGAGATACGCGACCTTGTTCTCTCGATCGAACCGATTCCTTCTCGGATCGTTGATGAAGGCGCGCGCGACGGAGTCCAGTTGCTCGTCGAGGTCCTCCCCGCGATAGGCCCAGGGCTGTAGGCGGGGGCAGGAAGCCGACGCACACACGATGGCAAAGTGGATGCGCGGCTCATGAAAAAGCGGGATGATCACCTTCCGCTCCAGATCATAGAGATTGATTGTTCTCCCGCCCACTCCATAGTCACGGCTGATAAAGTACCGGTATCGCCCCACCAGCGTCATCGGCGAGTAGTGATCGAGGATGCCCTTGATCGCAAATGCGTTGTACGCATTGATCCAAAAAGTCAAGCGATCTTCCCGGCCCGCAAACCCGTTGGGGTCCACGCGATCCAACTGCGCCAGGTATCCTTCTAATCTTCCGTCCGCTTGGATCCCGGGATAATTCACCACCCCCTCATGCACATGTGCCTTGAGCAGCTCGTTGAAGGTCTCGTGCGAAAACTCCTTCAAGGGGATTGGATCGGCAGGCACGAATGTGCTGGGGACGGTCGCACAGCCCGCTAGCCCCAACCCCACTAGTACAATCATCAGCCACCGCATCATCTTCCTCTCCTTGCTCACCGCGCGATTACCGTCCGAAGCGCCGTGATCGGATGGCGCAAGACCGACCCGACGACCCGACCGTCCAGGCGGTTACAAGTCGACCCGTCGGAGCAGTTCTGAATATGTTGTCGATCCAACCGCGCCAATATGTCACTGAGCGAGGACTGAAGCAACTTGCCGACCGCGGGCATCGCCAAGCAGGGCGCGACATTCCCCGAGGCATCGATCGCGACGCTGTAGCGACCCGCGTCACAGGGCTCGAGTGCGCGCCCCTGGAGCCAGGTCACGTTATCCTTGACGTATTGCCGGAAGTACCCCGGGGGAATCGCGTCAGCCCGGAGCAGGCGCTCGAATACCAAGCTCGCATTCTGCCGCTCGTACATGAGCGTGGAGTCCTGCTTTCCGTACAGACCGCTGTTCCAATGGTAAGCCCCATCCACCGGCAGGAACCCTCTCCGGCGAGCGAACTCCACGACGTCACCGACATCGCCGCGATTGACGGCCGTGACGATACAGGTGATGAACTTCGGAGGCGAATAGGCCTCAAGGTGGTCGATGCCGGCGAGGACCTGATCGAGTTGATCGGCGCCCCGGATCTGCTTGTAGCGCTCTCGATCGAGGGTGTCGAGGCTGACAGAAATTGTCACCGAGAGATCATCCAGCCACTGCACCAGGTCTTTCGTCAGCCTGGTGCCGTTCGTGATCAAGGTCAGATGGAAGCCGATCGCTGCCAGGTCTGCCAGGACTGCCGGCAAGTCCCGGCGTAGCAAGGGTTCTCCCCCCTGCACAAAGACAAAGCGCAATCCCTCTTCATAAAGTCCGGCGAAAACCTTGCGAATCTCTTCCCGGGACATTTCATAACGGCCGAGGTTCAAGGGCAGGTTGCAATACCCGCAGGACGAGTTGCAGCGGAGGTTGACCTGGAAGATGGCCAGAATAGGTCTCCGGAGCATCAGGCTCCGCACCCCACCCCAGAGCGCTTTTGCCCTAGTGGGACGGCTTCCCAAACCTGGTCCGATCACATTCATTTCACGGATCATCGGCATTAACCTCAGCCGGGGACCCGCACCGGTAAGGAACTTGGAGAAGGGTTGCTGAGCAGAAATGCACAGGCATCAGGCCCTTTTTTTCCACTCGTGCACCTCCAGACGGATTTGCCCCGCTTGGCCACGGTCTAAGCAATTGAGTTTTTTAGCCGATTGATTTCCTAACCTAACAAGGCACGAGCCTTGCTCACAACCGGCAACAATTTTTAATCAACGAGGAAGGGAGAAGGTGGTTCGCCCTTCCGTTCTTCGCAGAAGGAGGTTTTCGATGAAGAAGAAGGGGAAGAAAAAGACCGGCGTGGTGGTCGCTGCCGCGATAGCCACCATATTCGGCGTGAGCTTGGCCATGGCGGGCAGCAAGCAAGGTCAAAAATCTCACCAGATGGATTCCAAGCCTGGCCCGGCGTTCCAGACGATCGACGGGAAGGTCCAGAAGATCGACGGCGATGTTTATACCGTCGAAGACTACAACGGCAACCAGATCCGGCTGGTCGTCGGCAAAGAGACGAAGAAGCTGCGCGGCCCCAAGAAGGTTGGGGACACCGTCCGTGCGGAAGTGACCCGGGGTGGCTTCGCGAATTCCATTCAGTAGCCCTCTCGAATTCGCGCACCCGCCTTGCCGCGGAGGCGTCCCCGGAGGGGCTGGCCCTGTACAGGCCAGCCCCTTCCTGTTTTCACGAACCATCCCCGCTCCCATCGTTCACGCCTCAACCGTTACAGTGATCTGATGCAGGCCGGCCGCCCCATCCGGAGCCGGCTCCTGTTCGACTGACGTCTGAACCCCGCCCAAACCATCAACGGCCCGTACAGCCAACGTGTACCGTCCCGGACGTGATACATGCCAGTCCAGAGTCCAGAATCGCCAGGCGAATGGAGACAAGGGTTCGGTCAGGGAAGCACGCTGCCACGACAGACCTTCATCAACGCTTACTTCCACGCCTTGGATGCCCCGCGTACCGGCAAAGGCCAGGCCGTGGACCCTGTGGTGCAACCCTTTCAGGGTCTCCCCGTGTTGCGGCACGTCGATCTTCGACATGGTCTTGACGATCGCCTCCTCCGTCCACCCCTTCTGCTGATAGTAGCCTTGATAATCCTCGGGCACGACCTCGATCTCGGTCAGCCATTGGACGCTCTTCATCCCATAATGGCCGGGAGCGATGATCCGGGCTGGAAATCCGTGCCCCGGCGGCAACGGCACACCATTCATGCGGTGGGCGATGAGCACGTCTCCTTGCATGACCCGCTTGATGGGAAGACTGTCCGAATACCCATCGGCGGCGCGAAAGACGACGTCAATCGCGTTTGGATCGACTCCGGCCTCTTCGAGCAGGGCTTTGAGCGACGGCCCTTCCCATTTTCCTGTGCTGATGAACTCTCCTCCCACCGTGTTGCCCACACATTCCAGCGTCACGATTTCCGACAGGAGCGGTCGCGCAACCAAGTCGCGATAGCGGAATGTGAACGGCCGCTGGACAAGGCCCTTCACGGTCAATTGCCACGCGTCCAGCCGAACCGTAGGGGGACTCCGGTACGACGTGACGTAGAATTCGTCGTTCGGAGTAATCGGAGGCGTGGGCTTGTGGCGGGCGCGGCGAGAAATCGGTCGAACAACCCCGCTGAGGATGACCCGGGCAGGCCGGCCATCAGGGCCACCATTCCGGCCGCTTTTAAAAATTCGCGCCGTAACATCGCGGATCCTCCTGGTCCATCCTCACACCTTCTCCGCCAACAAGGACTGGATCAACCGCTCCATTTCCTCGTATCCGCCCTCGCCGATTCGCACGTAGCGAATCGTGCCGCGCTTGTCGATCAGGTACATGGCGGGCCAGTACCTGTTGCCGTACCGATTCCACGTTGAGAAATCGTTGTCGATAGGGACGGGATACCGGATGTAATGCTCCGCCAGATAGCGCCTCACGCTCTCGACATCGTGCTCGTAGCGAAACTCCGGTGAATGGACGCCGATCACGACGAATCCTTGATCCATGTACTTGCGGTACCACTCTTTGACGTAGGGCTCGACATTGCGGCAGTTGTAACAACCGAACGTCCAGAACTCGACCATCACCACCTTTCCACGGAGATCGGCGAGACGGAGAGGAGCGCTATTCAGCCAGCTTTCATTGGCAATCTCAGGCGCTTTCATCCCGACCGCCGCGTCAGCATGCAACCAGAGCCCAAACAGACTGCAGACGGCGGCTAGGCCGGCGCTCCTCCATCGTTTCTTCATCGCCCACCTCCCCACAATTTCACTTGGCGATCGCGATGGCCGGGGTCGGGAACCGCGTAAGGTCCGTTACGGTCATCTGGAACAGGTTCGAGAGCACCGCAAAAGCCTCCTGATTCCAATTGGCCGACATGCCCCGGCTGATCGGAAACTTGCTGATCGAGTAGTGCCGCTGGTCGAATTGGACCGAGAACTCAAAGTCCGCCGGCTTGCTGTCGGACTCCAAGATTTCCAGCGTGCGGGCCGGATTCCGGACGGGCGTTTTCGTTCTTGGATCAGGATCCACATGGAACTCCGGTTCTTCAGCGATGCTCCTGGCGACGAAGCCGATGATCGCATTCATGCTGCGCAACTGGATGGTGCCGTACAAGGGATAGTCCCCGCCCGGATAACCGGACCGGATGTCGACGAGCATGTAATCGGTGGGATAACGCAGAGCTTCTTCCTGGAGTCGGCGCCGCTCTTCGTTCGAAAGCCGGTTCGGGTCGTAGTTCGAGATCAGCAGCCGGCCGACTTCTTTCCGCCGCAAGACCAGGGACGTATCCCCGTCTCGGCCGGACCAACGGTAGCCTTTTTCGAGAGCGCCGACCACTTCATCGGGATTCGGCGGACGGTTTGTCCGCACGACGAGGTTCTCTTCGTACATGATCGGGCCGATGAAAAGCTTGCGTTCCGTATCGAGCGCAGCCAGGTGCAACACCCGTCTCCGAAACTCTTCATAACCTTCCCCTTGCGAAGGCGAGTTCCAGAGCACCGTGGGGTGCTCCTCCCCGTCGATGGCGATCCCTCGGGCCATCAATCGCAACAGCATGTTGATGCCGTAGCCCTGATGGACGAGAAACTCGAACTTCGTCTCATCGAGCGGCCGGAGGACGCGCTTGGTGAATTCCTCCCCCGTGATCGGCACGATGGTGATCGTGGGATTTTCGGCCACGCTGGTCGAGTAGTCGAGCGTCACCGGACGCTGATCCGGATCGACCGCTCGACCGATCGACCCGGATACGCCGGCGTTCACGCGAAAGTCGAACGTGGCCGCCACACTTGACACTGCAGTGAAGTGAACCGGGCGATGATGTCGCGCTCTGGCGATGTTTAGGAGGAGCAGATCGGCTTCGACGTAACTGACGGTGCGGTCATACTCAATCACCGCCCGATGCATCGCGATCGGAGAGAGACATCCGGTGAGGGCGGCCAGGCAGGTCGCGGTGGAGGTTACAAGTAGGCACTTGACCACACCTTTGCCGAGATTCCGCATGCGCGTAGACCTTGACCTTCTGTTGACCGTTCACTACTTCGCCTTCTTGAACACAATGTCCCCGTAGTAGGCCACGGCCGATTCTTTGGTATTATCCGTGTCCGACATGATAGCCACGCCGTTGATGAAGGGTGGCTCTTCCCCGAACGCTTTCTTGTAATCCTCGTACACGTTCCGTTCTTCCTCGACCCACGTGCCGACTCGCTGCGGGCCGCTCTCGACCACGATCATCTTGGCGAAATCGGTGAAAGCATTATCGACGATGGTTCCGGCCGGGGTCTTGGTGTCCCAGATATAGTTCAGCGCCCCGATTGGGATATCGCCGAAGACGAGGCGCCCCGCCTTGTACTTGGCTTTCTTGGAAAAGCTCACCTTATCCGGATCGTACTCGAACGTGATGTAGAGGCGCGCCGGATAGTCATCGCCTTCCTTACGGCTCACATCGCTCGCCTTGAGGAGGTTGTCCACCTTCCACCGCCATTGCACGACCGGATACTCTCGCGGATCGATTCTGATCTCTCTCGTGAGCCCGGAGGCAGCGGCTTCGCTCATGGCTTTGACTACCGAGGTCTCCCCATCCTTCACGAGTTCGTACTTCGTGTGCCGCTCGACCTTCTTGAAGGTCAGCGGCTTCCATCCGTCCGGAAGGGCCTGTCCCGCCGCGCCGGCTGAGAATTTGCCCACCTCCAAGACCGCGCCGGTTTCCCCAAAGGAAGCGGTCGAGTGCGCGAGACTTAACCACACAGCAATGAGGACAGCTCCGACTACGCGCATCAAACGGGCCTCTTTCTCCCCACCAACACAGAGGTTGGGTGGGTCCTCCCTAACGTGCGCGCGTCCACCGAGCACCATGTTACTTCCTTGTCCACGAGAACCACTTCCTCAGAATCTTCTTCTGTCCTTCGGTAAAGTGGGCTTTCCGCCAGAGGTTCACGACCTTCTTGTTGACTTCGGCCTGCGTGGGATACGGGTGGATCGTCGCCGCAACCGCCTTCGCGCCCAGACCGGCTTTCATCAAGACCGAGAACTCGCTGATCATATCACCCGCGTGGGCCGCCACGATCGTGGCGCCGAGGATCTTATCGGTCCCTTTCTGGATATGGACGCGCGCGAAGCCTTGATCCTCCCCATCGAGGATCGCGCGGTCGACCTCGTCGAGCTTGTACGTGTAGGTTTCGACCTCCAGCCCCTTGGTTTTCGCATCCGCCTCATACATGCCCACGTGGGCGATTTCCGGTTCGGTGAATGTACACCAGGGCATGATCAACGAGTCCGCGCTGGCATAGCCCAATCCGAATGGATGGGGGAACAGGGCGTTCTGTATGACGATCTGCGCCATCGCGTCCGCGGCGTGCGTGAACTGGTACTTGGAGCAGATGTCGCCTGCGGCGTAGATGCGAGGGTTCGTCGTCTGCAGTCGGTCATTCACTTTCACGCCGGTCTTGTCATATTCGACGCCGACGGTTTCCAGTCCGAGCCCCTCCACATTCGGCGAGCGGCCGACGCCCACAAGGATTTCGTCGACCGTGACATCATAATGCTGGCCATGCGAATCGACGGACATCCGCTTGCCGCCGTCCGTCTTGCTGATCTTCAGGTCCTTGCCGCAGCAGAGGAGCTTGATGCCATCACGGACCATGGATGCGTGAACGATTTCGGCCGCGTCCCGATCTTCCTTCGGTAGGATGCCGTGTAGGGCTTCAACCAGATACACCCGGCTGCCGAAGCGGGCGAATGCTTGTGCCAACTCGCAGCCGATCGGACCGGCACCGATGACCCCGACCTGCTGCGGGAGTTCGGTCAGCCAAAACACCGTTTCGTTGGTGAGATACCCGGCCTCTTGCAGCCCAGGCGTCGGTGGCGCGGCTGCCCTCGCACCCGTGCAAATCGCGGCCTTCACAAACTTCAATGTTCGATTGCCCCCTGGACCCTCCACCGTCACCGTATCATGACCCGTGAAACGAGCATTGCCGATGTACACGTCGACGCCGAGGCTCTTGTACCGATGGGCTGAGTCGGTATGGCTGATGCGCGCGCGCAGTTTTCTCATGCGCGCCATCGCCTGGCCGAAGTCGTACTTGACGCCGGGTGGAATGTGGAGCCCAAACTCCTCCGTGTTCTTGAGGTCCGCCCAGACCCGCGCGGCGCGAATGACCCCCTTGGACGGCACACAACCCACGTTGAGACAATCGCCGCCCATCAGATGCCGTTCGATCAGGGCCACCTTGGCCCCGACGCCCGCGGCGATCACCGCCGTCACCAACCCGGCCGTTCCCGCCCCGATCACAACGATGTTGTACCGCTCCCTCGTTTCAGGGTTGACCCAATTCGAGGGATGCACATTTTCCACCAGCCGACGGTTGTGTTCATCGTCCGGAAGCACCAGGCCGGGGTCATGACTCGTCATCGCCATCGCCCTTTCTTGGGTGTCCGTCGCCATCGTGATGTCCTCCTCTAAAGCCCTTCATGAAGTGATGCAACATGTTCATGCAGGCCTCGCCGCAACTTTTTTATAGATGATTGGGACAAGCGCGAGCAGGCCCAGGAGGGTGAAGGCCAGCAGCACGTTCGGCGACGCGATTTCTTTCAGCGAATTGATCGTGCCAAGCTGGCGGCCGGCGTAGGCATACACAAAGCTGCCCGGGATGATGCCGAGGGCTGTGGCGGCAACGTAGGTGCCCACGCTCACGCGCGTCAACCCGGAGACCATGTTCACGAGAAAGAATGGGAAGAGCGGGATCAGCCGGAGCGTCATCAGGTAGCTGAACGCGTTGGTCGCGAATCCTTCTTGAATCGGTCCGAGCTTACTGCCGAACTTGTGCTCCACCCAGTCTCGCAACAGATACCTGGCTGCAAGGAAGGCCAGCGTCGCCCCGCTCGTGGCACCAAGGTTCACAAAGACCGTGCCCAGGATGCTCCCGAAGAGGAACCCTCCAGCCAGCGTCAAAATGGCAGCACCGGGAAGAGACAACCCCGTGACGACGCAGTACGTAACGACGAAGAGCGCGGCGGCCGATCCGTAGTTGGCTTCGGTGAACGCCAGCAATCGATCCCGATTCTCTTTCAAGGCCTCGAGCGTCAGATAATGACCGAGATCGAAGTAGAAGAAGGCCCCGATGGCGACCCCTATCACCGCGGCCACGAGAAGTTTGCCTGAACTCGATCTGCTCTCCGGGGCTGAGGTTGATATGGACTCTGTCATGGCTGCACGGTCCGTTATCATGGTGGCTCCTCCTTGAACTGTCAATCTTCATCTGCGGTGGGAACAGAGCATTGGTTTCCTCGAGACCGTTCACTCAATTGGTCGCGGAGTTGGAAGAATCCTTACAGGAGGATGAGCTGGTAGCGAATCAATAGCCCGCAACGGAAGCGAACAGCTAGCAGCAAACAGTTAACAGCTCGGAAATTCGCTCCTCGGCGCCATTTGCTCTGTTCGCCATTGGCTCTCGGCTAGTCGCTGCTGGCTATTGGCTGCTAGCGTGGAGCACCGAATATTGCGAGGTCTGAGTCCAGAAGAGGGAGAGAAGCATCAGTCCCGGGGTCGAGTTGGCGCATCATGCTGGAGGTCGACACGGCCCAGCGCTCGTTCCATCGGATCGATCCCTCCGTCACGGTTCCGATCGAGCTCTCGCAGACGCTCCCGAGCCAATTCGCGTTCGAGAGGATCGACGAAGCCGTCGCGGTTCTGATCCATCTGATGGGAATAGCCGTCCAGACGTTCGAGAACTGCCCGTCGACGCTTCTCGATGGCCATGAATTGCTTGTCCGGTTTCTTGGTCACGGGAGGGGGAGTGTTCTTCTTGCGGTGCCGTTTCAGCAACCGATCCCTGGCGCTGCGGCTGTCGACCGGCAGTAACTGAGCAAGGGCTTGGTCCTGCGGCGGGATGGTTTGACCCTCCAGTCTTGGGAAAAGACTCGGACGGCTGGCGATCGAAGGCTGCGCGCGGTGCGCCAGAAGCGCTCCTGGGTATGGCAGGACGCCTCCCGCCGCGAGCAACCCCATGAGTCCCGAGAATCCGATGATCCGCACAATTGAATCGCTCTGAGCCATGGCTGCGCCTCGCGGTTACCTGATTCAAGTGTAGCAGGCAACAGACGAATGGCACACAAGATCTTGGAATCGAAGGCCCGCCCCACAAGCCTCGCCATGATCAGCTAGTCATTCCAGAGCTTCTCGTACCACTTCTTCTCCCGGACAGGGAACCAATCTCCCGCCACCTGCATCTTCTGGCGGATGTCTGTGATGCTCCAGCCCGTGAGATTGGCCAGAGTCTGGGCCTCCTTCTCATAGCGCTCGCGGAGATGCTGCCGATAGGCGGTGGCTGCGGGACATTCGTCGGTACCGGTCCAGGCATGGCGAAGGATATAGCGGGCTTGAAAGTTCGATCGATCGGACGTTTCCTGGAACATCAGGTCTTCGGGAAAGTGAGTTGCGTCGTAGCGGACGTGCAGGCGGGTCAGGAACACGTTCTGGGCCATGGGCGTCATCTTTCCCATTCGGCCGGTCGGCTCCTGCCAGAACACACCGAGGCTTCTCAACTCCTCAGCGGAGAGCGGATTAGCCGCGCAGGGATCGCACCAGTTCATGTCCCAGGCATATTCCAGGAACACCCCGCGCTCGCTCTCTCGCTTCACCTGCTGCGCGAACATGTCGCGATAGAAGTCGCCGAATTTGTCCTTCACATAGAGCGGAATCTCCTGCGCTTCCGGCAGACGGACGGTGCGGTAGTTCGTCGTTTCGACGCGGCCCTGCTTCGTCAGGAAGTAGATAAACAGCTCCTGCGCGCCATCCGCGTTCACGGTGCCGAGGCGGATCGGGAGCATGAACTTCGGGGACTCGAAGGCGATCTGGAGCGGCCGTATGTGGGAAAAGCCCAGCTTGCCTTGCTCGGTCAGGTTCACCTTCGCCACGAAGAACTTCATGCCTTGTTTCAGATAGCTGTGCAGGACGGATGAGGCGCCGTTGGGAATGCGATACCCGTTCTCTGTGAGCCACGTCTCCAGTCCGGCGCTCTCTTTCGCCGAGAGGATCAAGATGTCGTACTCGCCGACGGTGTATTGGGCTTCGATAGTCACGCCCAAGGCGCGGTCCCGCTCGCGTGTGGCCTCGGGCGAAGCCGGCGCCATGCTCTTCTCGGCGCCCAGCCGGTCTTCCATGAGGCCGTATCGCAGGCAGGGATTCTGATCGAAGTATTCGACCAGGCGCGGCGCCGAATAGTCGGCCAGGTGTTTCAGCACCGCCGTATCGCCGATGTGGATCTGCTCTTTCTTCAGCACAGTAGGCACCGGCACGACCATCGCGAATTCTTTCACGTCGCCTTTGAAGTCGTTGGCCATCGTGATCACGGTCTTGTCCTCGTGACGGACGATGGCGACCTCCGAAGCCTTGTTGAAGAGTTTCGTGTCGGCCTTGGCGACGTAGAAGCCGCAGAAGGCCGAGGCGTCAGCGCTCCACATGAGCAGGCCGATCAAGAACGTGAACGTGGGGACGAGTACGCGTCTCATGAGAACCTCCAAACTAAGCTTGCTCGACCGCGAGCATACCCTGCTTGCCCCGACCGTGAGGCCACAGAATTGTTCTTGTCGAGCGGATAGAAGCTTCACTCCCTGGTCCTTCTTCGCTTTCTCTTGGCGAGCGGATAAGTGCCTCAGATAGTTCCTCTTCTCAACGAAGTTCCTTGCGCTTCCCGGTGCATCATCCTCGTCGCATTGGAATTGATGGCGTCGAATAGAGTCCTCAACCGACCGATTCATATAACCTCCTTGGTTAAGACATGAACAGGGGAACCAAACACGGGGTTCATGACCGACGATTTGCCGATTGAAGGCTTGGACCAGTCGTAGCGGAGACCTGGCGATAGCCGATCAATCAATGGCACCAGTGGAGAACAAGCGATCAAACCCCACAACGGACCGTTGGGCTTGAAGAATCCGAACTGTACATAGAGGGCGGCCAACGCGACGATCAGCGCAAAGACGATTCGGCCCGTTCTGGAATCGGGTGTCGTCTTCGGGTCCGAGATCATGAAGAAGGCGAAGATGAGCAGCGCGCCGCTCTCGATTTGATGGAACGGGATGGTCAGCGGATCGCCGAGCCAGAGCGCCCGCGCGAAGAGGAGACCCACATAGGAGACGAGGAAAGCGAGGGTGACGTCAGCTCGTGCGGCGCGGGTAACAACCAGGCTGCCAAGGCAAGCGATCAGAAACCCGAACCAGGCGACCTGGCCCCATTGCCCAGGCGAGATCCAGCCAAGGCTGCTGGCTAGCACAACGACGAGTGCGAGGTTCGTTGGGTTGAAGATGTGCTTGTCTTTCCAACGGATGACAAACTTGCTGCCAATAGCGATGAACGATGCCAATGCAGCGACGGGGAGATCATTCGTGCGGAGCAGCAGGCAGAGGGAGAGAGAAGAGATCAGTGGGCTGCGGGGATCGAACGAAGGCAGGTTGTACAAGCGCGCGCCGGCATATTGGGTCAGGAGGGCCGTCCCCATCGTGACAGCGATCTGCCAACCTGACACTTCGAAGTTTAGCCAGAGGAGGCCGAAGAGGAGGAGGGCGGAGAGGCTCGCGATCTGGTACAGTCTGGGATCTAACCTGCTACCTGCTTGGTCTGGTTGGGCCTCGGCGTTGGTTTGCCCCATGTTCCCCTCCCTTCACAGGAGGATATGGGGCGAGATAGACATTCCTTTTAGCTGGAATTGCCAAATCTTAGGTGGCCTGGCGCCCATGTTGGTTCCTTGCTCGCCAAGCGCGCACGCAGGGCGATCAGATGTTCAGTTATGGGCCGTGCTCGCTTGATGCGCGCAGTCGAACCAATCATGGGCGCTGGCCTGGATGCCCACAAGCGGGCGTTGACAAGTGCACGAACACGCGCAAGAATCGTGCTCAATCCCTAAGAGACTTTATATGGGAAGAACCGTGACGACACGGTATGACGTGGCTGAACATCTTCGGAGCCCTGAAGAAATGGCCGCGTATCTGGAAGCCTGTTTGGAAGAAGCTGGTGATGACGCCGCGTTTATAGCGAAGGCTCTCGGAGATATCGCTCGCGCAAAGGGGATGGCGCAAGTGGCACGGGATTCCGGGCTGTCTCGTGAAAGCTTGTATAAGGCTCTTTCCGGCGAGCGGAGCCCCGGTTTTGACACCATCCTCAAGGTGATCGGTGCGTTGGGGTTGAAGCTGCATGCCCAAGTTCCTCACGGTCGCGGGCCGCGCTCGATCACTCGTTCCGGCAGGCGTGCAGCAAAGGGACGAGCGGCTTGAACAGCGGGCCAGTCCCTGCGCGCGCCGTTCGTCAGCCGAGCCGGCATATTGAGCTACCCGGCCGCAACCATCGCTTGTTCAGCCTCTTGCGGTAACCGAACCCGAACGAAGTAGGAGGCAGGGTAGAGGTAATCTTCCCCCGATTCGTCGATCACGCGAACGTACCCGTCTTTCTCTGCTTTCTCATCGGAGAGCACGCGGTACACCTTACGCTTTTCAAGGTCATCACAATCGTTGTTCTTGATACACAGGGCAAACTTTCTGACTGATCGTTTGCGACGCATGTTTACCCCTCAGTCCAGGAATCGCTTGATTTTCATTTTCTTCCGACCGATTCCGTGCGCCTCATACCAATGAACCTCCGCTAATCTGGTGGTCCCGCTTGGCAGCCTCACCCGTGCCTGGCCTTTTAACTTTCTCCAACGCCCCGGGCCAAACTTGCGCCGGGGCCGCATGATATCCCTGATCCGGCCACCGACCGCTATTGTCTCGATCCCTTCGATCTCACCGACAATCTCAAAATACACGAGTCCATTTTAGGCTCGAGTGTGAAAGGAAACAATCCGTCCCAGGATCGCGGGTAGGATTTGCCAGGGCCGGACATCTTTAGCCGCCTCTCGTCTCGGCTGGAACGGAGGCGGGCACCCATTGCATTCTTGGAGCAATGGGTCCCGGGGAGCATTACACTATCCTGCTCCCCTCAGAGTTAAGGCCACCTTAGCCCACATTATTCATGACGGTTCGTGACGAAACCGGCGAGACGCCAAGCGAGACGGGCGCGCGGAGGCCCGAGAGGCCGAGGCATACTTGAAACAGTATGTTGAGGCCGCGAGGGGCGAGCCCGCCCGCCAGCATGCCACAAGATAGCATGCTGGCTTGTCGCAGCGGCGTATCGGCGGTTGCAGTAGAAGCGTTCACGAATAATGTGGGTTAGGTCTTGCAATCACACATTTGAGGATTATCGGACAGGTATGGTGACTGGCTTTGTGAGAATGTCGAAGAGCTCGCTGCCGAGTCAGTCAGTAACCTTCGTCGAGTGCCGCACCTGCGGCCAGTTCTGGTCGGCCTTGGCGATGTTGCCGGGAATGTCTTGCTGCCAGAGAACGCGCACGGCGGGACTGTAGTTCAAGTAAAGCTTGCCCTCGACGATGGTGAAAGCCTCAGGATCGATCGACGCTTTGTACCCCTTGGCCATGCCGAAGGCGCAGAAGCCGGCGTACTGCGGCGCATAGCGCTGGGGCTCAGCCACAAATCGGTCACGGTTGGCTGCGGAGGCAAATTTGAACCGTGACCCTTGATAGGTTGCCGTGTACTGCGCTGATCCAGCCACAGGCCTGTGAACTTGGAAATACGCGACCGGGTCATATCCTTTGAGCGCCACGCCGTTCTTTTCGTAGAACTCGCCGGCTGAGAGCGGCGACACCCAGCAGAACACAAGGATGACGACTATCACGAGTCGGTTCGTCATATAGTCCCTTCATAACCCATGTCAGATTTGGCGCAGCACTACCCCCATGTTCATAGGGGGAGGGCAAGGGAGGGGGGCCAGCGCATCCCTCTCCACGTCACTCCTTGACCACGTTGACGAACACCTTGATGGCGCCCTTCTCCTGCGTCAGCAGCCGCATCATGTCCCGGTAATTGTCGAGGCCTTCCACCGGATGCGTGAGGAACTTCGAGAGCCAGCCGGGAAATTCGAGCTCGGCCCGTGAGAGATCGTACACGCCCGCTTCGAAATACTCCCGATTGGCGTTGACGGTCCCCACCATCACTTTGTTGCCGAGGACGAATCCCAGATTGATCATGTCGGCCGGCACTTGCACGTTTCGGCCGCCGCCGGTGACGCTGGAAAGGATCAGGACCCCGTTCTTCCCCAGATGCTCCATGGCTTCGAACACGATCGGCGCAAAGCCGGTGGCCTCGAACATCACATCGAACGGTCTGTATTTGGCCGCCGCATCCTTGATGGATAATTCCTGCGTCGAGACATAGCGGACACCGATCTCGGCGAGCAGCTCCGAGTTCCGATAGGGAGCCAGGTTTCGGCCGAAACTCACCACCTCGAGCCCGCGCATGCGCAGCGACATGGCGGCCAGCATGCCGATCGTGCCCGCGCCCAGCACAGCGGCCCGCTTCGGCCGCCAGACTTTGAGACGGCGTTGGGCTTCGTAGGCCTGGATGATCCCCTTTTCGATCACCGAGGTCGGCTCGAGCAACACGGCGACATGCTTCAACCCCTTCGGCACCTTGACGATATACTCCGGCTCATCCACAAAGTATTCCGTTAGATAGCCGTGCCTGAGGTTGATGCCCCGCTCGTAGTAGACGTCATCGGTCGTCATGTCGTATTGGCCGATTTTGTCGTAGAAGCTCCTGCCCGGCCGGCGCACGGTGGGCACCACGTAGTCCCCGGGTTTGAGCTCCCAGACCTGGGCACCCACTTCCACGACGCGTCCGAAACATTCGTGGCCGATCACGAGAAAGTCGTAGCCGGGGGGCGCCTGGCCGTACTCGGCGGCGTTGATTTCTTTGTCCGTGCCGTCGACCCCTACGCGGAGAACCTGGACGAGCACCCCTCGCCCGCTCGGGATATCGCTGACTGAGGGCTTGGAGAGTTCCGCCAGATGAATCGAGTTCGGCTTTCCGGGAATGACGCCAACGGCTTTCATAGTCGATCTCCTCTTGTTGAACGAACTCTGCAATCTACAGGCCGGGAGGGTCTGCGTGTAAGTCGGAGGATCCAGGTGATCCTTACGTCGAGGCAGGAAACGAATCAGTGGGGCCCGAGCCGCACCTTGCCCCAAAACGCTCGGTGCGCATAGACTTGATAGGCGATGATCAGACCGAAGCCGGCTAAGAACCACCACAGACCGACCTGCATGCCGTAGGAACCGGCGGTCGCATTGGTGATCGTCAGACTATTGGCCGGACCGGTGGTGGCGATCAGAATGTTGGGATAGGAGCCCCACGCCGTGCTGGCGAGCATGGCCAGGATGAAGAGGCTCGATGCGCCGAACGCAGCGGAGTCCCAATGACGCCGCCGTGCTTCGAACGCGGCTCCCAAGGCCATCACGCCAAGCAATGGAAAGAGGTAACCGATCGGATGGGCGGCGTAGTTGTGGCGGAAAGCCGGTTGCACGAAGGGGATCGCGACCAGCGTCAGCGTTACGAGTCCGACCACGGCGAACCGGCTCAGCCTCGAGACACCCGCAGCACGGGCGCGCAACTCGCCGTCGGTCTTCATCGCGAGATAATTGGCGCCATGAAGGGCGAGGATCGCGGCGCTCGTGAATCCCATAAGGATCGTGTACCAGTCGAGAATTCCGGGTTCCGGCCCCGTCATGAAGTCGGTCCAGAGCGGGACGAAAAAAAAGCCATCCGGATTCAAGGGCACACCGCGGATCAGATTCCCAAGCGCAGTGCCGAAGACCAAGGCCAGCAACAGGCTGGAGGCGATGAAGGCCACGTCCCAGAATTGCCGCCACAGCGGATGATCCACATGCGACCGTAACTCCAATGCCAGCCCACGGGCGATCAACAGCCACAGGACGATGATCAGCGCCAGATAGAACCCGCTGAACCCCGCCGCGTAGGCTTTGGGAAAGGCGAAGAACAGCAGCCCACCCGCCGCGATCAGCCACACTTCATTGCCGTTCCAAACCGGCCCGATCGAAGTCAGAGCGGCGCGCCGGTCCGCTTCGGTTTTCGCAACGAGGGGATAGACGATGCCCACGCCGAAGTCGAATCCGTCCAGGACAACATAGACCGCTAGCATCAGCGTGACGACCGCATACCAAAATGTTTCCATGAAAGTCCCGCTTCTGCGTTATGCAGCTTCTCCAACAGGATGAGCCGTCACTTGCACATCGCTCGGTCCCGGCCCATGGCGGATCGTTTCAACGATCATGAACAGGAAGAGAATGCCAAGTAGCATGTAGATGCCGAGAAAGCCGAGCAGCGTGAAGAGCGCGTTTCCAGAGTGAACCAAGGGCGCCGCGCCTTCGGAAGTACGCAGCAGGCCATACACGAGCCAGGGCTGGCGCCCCAGCTCGGCCGTCATCCAGCCGGCGGTCGTGGCGATGTAGGGAAATGGCGCGGATAACATCAAGATCCAAAGGAGCCAGCTCGTCCTAAACAGTCGTCCGCGCCACAGCAAGAGCAACGCTAATCCCATGATGGACATGAGAATCGTTCCCAAGCCGACCATCACATGATAGGCGTAATAGAGCAACGGCAGATTGTCCGGCCAGTCCTCGCGCGGGAAGGCATCGAGCCCTTTGACCTCGGCATAGAGTTCATCGTAGACGAGAAAGCTGAGCGCTTCTGGCACGACTAAGGGATTGTCGATCGTCATCGTCTCCACGTTCGGCTGACCGACCAGCAGCAGTCCCGCGCCGCGCTCGGTCTTGAAGAGCCCTTCGAAGGCGGCGCCCTTGACCGGTTGATGCTCGAAGACTTGTTTCGCGTTCCCGTGACCCGTCGGAAAGCCCATCAACGCGGTCGCGACCGCGCCGGCCACGACCCCGGTCCGAACGAAGGTTTTGGCGTGCGCGACGTGCTGACCCGCGAGCAGATAGAAGGCGCCAATAGCAGCCATGACGAATGCAGCCGTCACAACCGCCGCCGTCATATTGTGGGTATACTGCCAGACCAGCCAGGGATTGGTGAGCAGGCCGGAGAGACTGTCGACGAACAGGCGTCCGTCCGGCGCAATCGTGTAGGCGACCGGATGCTGCATCCATGCGTTGGTCGCTAGGATGAAATAGCCTGAGAGCCAGGAACCGAGAAAGAGCATCAACGAGGCGAACCACTGCACGCGCCTGCTGAACCGCTTCTCGCCATAGAGCAAGATGCCGAGGAACGACGATTCCAAGAAGAACGCGAACATCCCCTCCATCGCCAAGGTCTGTCCGATGACGCCGCCGGCGAAATTGGAAAACTTGGCCCAATTAGTACCGAACTGAAACTCCAGCGGAATGCCGGTGACGACGCCGAAGGCAAAGCTCAAGGCGAAGATCTTCGTCCAGAAGCGGGCGACCTCATGGTAATGTTCATGGCCGGTCTGGAGCGCACGGCCTCTTAGGTAGACCAGCAGCAGCGCCAGTCCCATCGTAAGCTGGGGAAAGAGATAATGAAAGGTGGCGGTCACAGCGAATTGCAGGCGGTCGTAGAACAGTGCGCTTGTCATGACACCTCCGCTCAGACGGATCGAGACAGAGGAGAGCCTCTGCGTCCCTCACTTGGGTCGAGCCTGGGTAAGGCCCCTTACAGAACGGTCCAACGATCTTCCTGTAGGCTTGTAAGGATCGCCTTTCTCGCCCTACGCTGTAGTCGCGGAGGCCAAGCATGGACTCAAACGAGCGATTGATCAAGGCGAAAGAAGCGTGGGCGAAAGCTCGACGAGGCGGGGAAGAACGTGAAGTCTTCGAGGAGGGCGATACCCGGCTCCCGCCCGGACAGCACTTGGTCGAAACCTGGCCGGTGCTCGATCTCGGTTTCAGGCCCGACATCCCGCTCTCGGAGTGGAAGCTGACCATCGGTGGCTTTATCGCCCATCCGATAACCTGGTCCTGGGAGGACTTCCTTGCGCAGCCACCGTTCAAGGACCGGTCGGACTTTCACTGCGTCACTTCCTGGAGCCGGTTCGATAATCAATGGGAGGGGGTGAGCTTCAAACATCTCATCTCGCTCGTGCAGCCGCTCTCGCTCGCCAAGTTTGTGCTGTTCAAGTCCTATGACGATTACACCACCAACCTTCCGCTCGAAGCCTGTGACGACGACGACGTGCTGCTAGCCCACTCGTGGAACGGGAAGCCACTCACGAAAGAACACGGCGGGCCGGTGCGAATGATCGTCCCCAAACGCTACGCTTGGAAGGGAGCCAAGTGGGTAAAAGAGATCACGTTTTCCGACCGCGACGTGAAGGGCTTTTGGGAAGTGCGCGGCTACTCAAATACTGCCCTGCCCTGGGACAACGAACGGTATGGCTGAATCGGCTCTATCTTCCCCTTCTGCTCTACGGAGACCCGGCTGGACGAGCCGCGCATTCCCAAGGACTCGCAGGTTTCGCCTCAGCCCAAGAAGGTCCCCCCGGATTTCCTCTTTAGGATTGCCCCTCCTCTGCCGAATTCTTCTTGAAGAGCTCGTGAGTTCGGCCAATACCACACGACGGGTAGGACCGGCCGGATCGTGAAGGCGGCTTAAACCCGACTTTATTCGAAAGGCAGAGCGTCTGAGAATCCCCTCTTCCCTTATCTTGGGGATTGGGGTATCAGTGCTAGTGGGTACGGGAGGGGAATTGGTTCGGGCCCCCTCCCGTGTCGAGCGCAGCTTGACTGTATGACGATGGAATGACTCCCGTCGCGAAGCGACCCCACTTCATGGGCCAAGACCTTCATGGCCCTGTGGTACGGCTGGCGCGCCATGGCCCCGGGGTGAATGAACCGGCGGCTGCTGCCGCGCCAAGAACAAGCGGGAGGGGAGTCAGTTCGCAGTTCGGGACGAGTCATGACGACGACGGAACTCGATCGGCTTTGCATCAACACGATCCGTACCCTGTCGATGGACGCCGTACAGCAGGCGAATTCCGGCCACCCCGGCACGCCGATGGCCATGGCGCCGGTCGCCTATTGTCTCTGGCAACGGATGCTGCGGTTCGATCCGGATGATCCCATCTGGCCCAACCGCGATCGGTTTGTTCTGTCCATGGGCCATGCCTCCATGCTGCTTTATTCAATGCTGCATCTGACCGGCGTGAAAGCCGTCAACCCCATGTACGAACGGCTCGGCGAGCTCTCCGTCCAGCTCCACGACATCAAACGGTTTCGCCAGCTCGACAGCAAGTGCGCCGGTCATCCTGAATATCGCTGGACCTCCGGCGTGGAGACCACGACCGGTCCGCTCGGCCAGGGCGTCGCGACCAGTGTCGGGATGGCCATCGCCGCCCAGTG
The DNA here is from genome assembly GCA_037446055.1 of Nitrospiraceae bacterium. Lineage (GTDB taxonomy): Bacteria > Nitrospirota > Nitrospiria > Nitrospirales > Nitrospiraceae > JBBIJI01. The sequence goes on along the minus strand of JBBIJI010000006.1, from coordinate 30,354 downwards.
GCAAGCTCAGTACTTCAATCGCCCGGGCTTCGACATGTTCAACTACGACGTCTACGCACTCTGCGGCGACGGCTGCATGATGGAGGGAGTGGCGGCGGAAGCCGCCTCCCTGGCCGCTCATTTGAAGCTGTCCAACCTCTGCTGGATCTACGACAACAACAAAATCACGATCGAGGGGCACACGGAGTGGGCCTTCAGCGAAGACGTCGCCACCCGCTTCATCGGCTACGGGTGGAACGTCACAAGGGTCGGCGACGCCAATGATCTTGAGATGCTGGAACGGGCGTTTGCCACGTTCAAACGGGAACCCGATCGCCCCACTCTGATCATTGTCGATAGTCATATCGCCTATGGCTCGCCCAACAAGCAGGACACCCACGCGGCGCACGGCGAACCGCTGGGCGATGAAGAAATCCGATTGACGAAACGTAACTACGGCTGGCCTGAGGACGCAAAGTTCCTGATTCCGGCGGGCGTCCCTGAGCATTTCCGGCAAGGCATGGGCAAGCGGGGGCACCAGGCGCGCACGGCGTGGATGGCGAAGTTTGAGGAGTACAAGCGACAATTCCCCGAGCTCGCCGACCACCTCTATCGAATGCAGCACCGCCGCCTCCCTGACGGGTGGGACAAGGATCTCCCGGTCTTCCCGCCGGATGCCAAGGGAGTCGCCGGTCGCGATGCCTCCAGCAAGGTCTTCAACGTGCTGGCAAGAAACGTCCCTTGGTTGTTGGGAGGATCCGCGGACCTCGCGCCGTCGACCAAGACTCGATTGACCTTCGAAGGGGCCGGCGATTTCACCGCGACGAACCGCGGCGGCCGCAACCTGCATTTCGGCATCCGGGAACATGCGATGGGCTCGGTCTTGAACGGGCTCTCGCTCTCCAAAGTTCGCCCTTACGGTTCGGGCTTCCTGATTTTCAGCGATTACAGCCGCGGCGCGATCCGTTTAAGCGCGTTGATGGAGATCCCGGTCATCCATATTTTTACCCACGATTCGATCGGCGTCGGCGAGGATGGGCCAACGCACCAGCCGATCGAGCACTTGGCTTCGCTGAGGGCCATCCCGAACCTGATCGTCCTCCGTCCCGCCGATGCGAACGAGGTCTCCGAAGCTTGGCGGGTGATCATGCAGTTACAGCATGAGCCGGTGGCATTGATTCTGACCCGGCAGGCCCTGCCAACCATCGACCGGTCCAAATATGCGGCCGCATCCGGGGTGGCGAAGGGAGCCTACGTTCTCGTGGACGCGCCCGGAGGGAAGCCGGACGTGTTGTTGCTGGCAAGCGGGAGCGAAGTGTCGCTTTGCATCGAGGCGGCCGAGAAGTTGAAGGCGGAGGGCATCAAAGCTCGTGTCGTGAGCATGCCCTCGTGGGAACTGTTCGAGCATCAGCCGCAGGACTATCGCGACAGCGTGATTCCACCGACGGTCACGGCGCGGGTGTGCGTGGAGCAGGCCTCGACCTTCGGATGGGCCAGGTATGCGGGCCTCACGGGAGAGATTATCGGCATGAAGACGTTCGGCGCGTCCGCTCCCCTCAAGGAGCTCCAGAAGAAATTCGGGTTCACGACGGACAACGTCGTGGCGGCAGCTAAGGCGCAAGTCGAGAAAGCGAGGCAGGCATCATGAAGAGTCCGACACAAAACCCATTGAGAGGACTGCTCGACTACGGGCAGTCGGTCTGGCTGGATTACATTCGCCGCAATCTGATCACCTCCGGCGAGTTGAAGCGCCTCATCCAAGAGGATGGCTTGCGGGGCCTGACGTCGAACCCGGCCATCTTCGAGAAGGCGATCGCGGGCAGCACGGACTACAAGGACCTCCTGACCGCTTCCGGCTCGAAAAAACTCGACGCCAAGACTCTCTACGAAAAGATCGCCGTCCGGGACATTCGAGAGGCGGCGGACGCGCTGCGAGCGGTCTATAAGGAATCCAAAAAGCGGGACGGATACGTGAGCCTCGAGGTCTCGCCGTCGCTGGCGCGCGACACGAAGGGCACACTCAAGGAGGCGCGCCGCTTGTGGAAAGCGGTCAACTGCCCAAACGTCATGATCAAGGTCCCCGCTACGCCTGAGGGCATCCCGGCTATCCGGCAGTTAATCAGCGAGGGGATCAACGTCAACGTGACACTGCTGTTTGCGCAGTCCGCTTACGAACAAGTGGCGGAAGCCTATATCCAGGGGCTGGAAGCGCGCGCGCAGAAGAAAGCCGCGCTCGACGGGGTCGCCAGCGTGGCCAGCTTTTTCATCAGCCGGATCGACACCTTGATCGATTCGATGCTGAGCGACAGGTTGAAAGCCTCTACGGATCCTCGGGAGCAGGGGCTGCTCCGGAGTCTCATGGGCAAGGTCGCCATCGCCAACGCCAAATTGACGTACCAAAAGTACCGTGACCTCTTCAGCGGACCGCGATGGCAAGCCTTGACCAAGAAAGGAGCCCAGACCCAACGGGTTCTTTGGGCCAGCACGAGCACCAAGAACCCGAATTACCGGGACACCATCTATGTCGAGGAGCTCATCGGCGCCGACACGGTCAACACCTTACCGCCGGCTACCTTCGATGCGTTCCGCGAGCACGGTCAGCTCCGGCAGAGTCTGACGGAACGCCTCGACGAAGCGCTCGACACGATGGAGTCGCTCGAACGGGCCGGCATTTCGATGAAAGCCGCGACGGACAAGCTGCTCGACGACGGTGTCAAGCTGTTCGAGGATGCCTTCGTGAAATTGCTCAAGGCCGTCGATAGCCGAGACAAAGGGCCAGGCGCTGCGAAGATCAACCGGCAGACATGGAAACTCCCCCCCAAGCTGGCGGCTGGCGTGAAGGCATCGCTCCAGGACTGGAAAAAGAACAAGAAGGTGCAGAGGCTCTGGGCGAGGGATGCCTCGCTCTGGACCGGAGAGGACGAGAGTCAGTGGCTCGGCTGGCTCGGGATCGCGGACGACCAACTCGCTCATATTGACCACCTCAAGAAAGTGGCCGAGGAGGTGAAAACCGCGGGCTTCACCCACACCTTGCTGTTGGGGATGGGGGGGTCGAGCCTTTGCCCGGAAGTGATGGCCAAGACCTTCGGCAGGATTGCCGGGTATCCGGAATTGCATGTGCTGGATTCGACCGACCCGGCGCAGGTCCTGACGTTCAAGAACAAAGTGAATCTGGCCAAGACCCTCTTCATCGTCTCAAGCAAGTCGGGCGGCACCCTGGAACCGAACATCTTCAAGCAATATTTCTTCGAACGAGCCAAACAAGTCGTGGGCGAGAAGGAAGTAGGCGACCGCTTTATCGCGATCACCGACCCAGGCTCGAAGATGCAGCAGGTGGCGGAAGCGGACCGGTTCCGGCACATCTTCTTCGGATGGCCGAGCATTGGTGGTCGCTACTCAGCCCTTTCGGATTTCGGCATGGTGCCGTCTGCCGTTATGGGCGTGGACGTCGCCAAGTTCCTCGATCGCACGGGGGAAATGGTCCAGGCCTGCGCCGCCACTGTGCCGGCGGATCAGAATCCAGGCGTCGTGTTGGGTGCCATCTTGGGAGTGGCCGCGGCCAAGTTCGGACGGGACAAACTGACCATCATCACGTCACCCGGCATCGACGATCTCGGCGCCTGGCTGGAGCAGTTGATTGCCGAGTCCACAGGAAAGCTCGGGAAGGGCATCATTCCGGTCGACCGCGAGCGGCTCGGGAAGCCGGATGTCTACGGACACGACCGCCTGTTCGCGTATATCCGACTCGAGTCAGGGCCAGATAAGAGCCAGGATGAGGCCGTCAAGGCCCTCGAAAAAGCCGGTCATCCGGTAGTCAGGATCGCGGTCGACGAAGTTTTCGATATCGGGGAAGAATTTTTCCGCTGGGAAATTGCGACCGCAGTGGCCGGTTCGATCCTGGGGATCAATGCCTTCAACCAGCCGGACGTGGAGGCGAGCAAAATCGCCACCCGCAAGCTGACGTCCGAGTACGAGCAGACCGGCTCTCTGCCGAAGGAGACACCGTTGCACTCCGAAGGAGACCTGGCCCTGTTTACGGACGAGAAGAATGCGATTGCGCTGAAGGCCGCTTTGGGAGCCCGTCCCACATTGGCAGGCTATGTGAAAGCGCATCTCGATCGACTGAGAGCGGGCGATTATTTCGCAGTGCTGGGCTACATCGAGATGAATGACGCACACGAACGCGCGCTCCAGACCTTGCGGCACGCCGTGCGCGACAAGAAGCGCGTAGCCACGTGTTTGGGATTCGGCCCTCGGTTCCTCCATTCGACCGGTCAGGCCTACAAAGGAGGACCCAACAGCGGCGTCTTCCTGCAGATCACGTGCGAGGACGCGACAGACCTGCCGGTACCGGGACAGAATTACACCTTCGGCGTGGTCAAGGCCGCCCAGGCCAGAGGAGATTTCCAAGTCTTGGCGGAGCGGAATCGCCGTGCGCTCCGCGTCCATCTCGGCAAGGATGTCGCGGCAGGCCTGGCGAAGCTGAATGCGGCGATCACACAAGCGTTGACCTCTTGAGCGGGCCGCGACGGACGGGCACGGCACGAGGTCGTGCCGGCGCCGCGAACGACCCCTAACGAAAGGACCTTTTCACATGCAACTCGGAATGATCGGTCTCGGGCGCATGGGCGCCAACATGGTCCGTCGCTTGATGAAAGCGGGCCATCGGTGCGTGGTCTACGATCGAAATCAGGAATCGGTTCAGGCATTGGCGAAAGAAGGGGCCACGGGCACCTCGACTTTGGACGATTTCGTCGCAAAGCTTACGATGCCCCGGGCCGTCTGGCTCATGGTTCCCGCCGCCGTGGTGGACAGCTCGCTCAAGGAGCTGGCGGTGCGCCTCCACAAGGACGACATCGTCATCGATGGGGGCAACTCGTACTACATCGACGATATCCGGCGGTCGCAGGAGCTCCAAGCCCGAGGCATCCATTATCTGGATGTCGGCACGAGCGGCGGTGTCTGGGGGTTGGAGCGCGGCTACTGTCTCATGATCGGCGGGCCGGACGCGGCGGTGAAGCGCCTCGACCCGATCTTCAAGTCGTTGGCCCCCGGCCGTGGGTCGGTTCCACGTACGGCGGGTCGCGAAAAAGTCGGAGGGACGGCGGAGGAGGGGTATCTGCATTGTGGGCCGAACGGCGCCGGCCACTTCGTCAAGATGATTCATAACGGCATCGAGTATGGGCTCATGGCGGCCTACGCCGAGGGCTTCAACATATTGAAGCACGCGAATGTCGGGAAAAAGGGGCGCACCATCGACGCCGAGACCACACCCCTCCGGAACCCCGAACATTATCAGTACGACTTCAATCTGCCGGACATCGCGGAGCTTTGGCGGCGAGGGAGCGTCGTGGCCTCGTGGCTCCTGGATCTGACGGCCCTGGCTCTGTTGAAACAGCCGGATCTCGCCACCTTCTCCGGCCGCGTGTCAGATTCCGGAGAAGGCCGCTGGACCATCGCGGCGGCCATCGACGAGGGCGCCCCGGCCCCCGTGTTGAGCGCCTCGCTCTACCAACGCTTCACGTCGCGCGGGGAAGACGACTTTGCCACGAAAGTGCTCTCCGCCATGCGCTTTGAGTTCGGCGGCCACGTAGAACGGCCGAGCGGCGGGTGAGTCCAGACCAGAAGATTGTCTCTGGCCGAAACGCTGCACGCGCCCTTGCGCTGCGCCGCCCCCTGTATCATGGTGATTTGCGGCGCGAGCGGCGACCTCACCAACCGCAAGCTCATTCCGGCGCGCCGTAGTTCGGCGAAGCTCAAGTGCTCGTTGCGCGGCTCTGGCCAGCGATGATGTCACCGGTCGATGCCGAACTGGCGCTGCGGCGGAGGGAATGAAGCCGGTGTACTGGGTATCTCCGCTCTCAATTCTGATCTTGAGCGCCTATGATCCCGTCCGGATCGTCACCGGTCTATTGGGAAATAAGGACATCACGAGGCGGCGGAACCGGGGCTGGCGGCCACTTCATTCGACAACCCGCTTTCATTGCCGGACGTATCGAACGCCGTAACCGCAAAGAAATGGGTCATGTTCACTTGAAGGTGTTCAACCAGGAAGCTGGTGAGCGTCGCCGGGAGCGTGGCGATGGGCAAGCCATACTCACCTGGGGCTGTTCCCTGATAGACCCTATACCCCGCCAGATCACCCTCGGTGTTCGGATCCCACGTCAACGTCACCGAGGCAGTAGAGACATCGTTGGTCGGCATGCCACCGGTCGTCCCCTCCGGCCCCGCTCCACAGCCCACGAGCATCGCCACGAGGCTCCCCAAGATCATCGCCTGAATCATCCGTGCGTTCATCTGTGCCCTTCCTCCTTTGTGAGAGTTACTCTGTATGAGGTGCCTCAGAGGCGTGGTGCGGTGAATCACACAGCAGTAGATGAGCGAGGCGATCTAATAGAACAGCAGGCCAACGCGGTGGTGTGTCGTCATCGGATTGATTCGGTGGGAAGCACCTCTATTGAAATCCTCCTCCTTTCGCTCAACCCGATCACGCAAGATGAGTACCTTGTCGCATGCGCGTGAAATCAATCAGTTCGCTCGCGAAGTTTTTCGATGCGGTGTAGGAATTGTATGATTCATCCGTCATCGGCGAGTCTGCAGGCTGTAGCAATTTCCCTATGCTTGAGGCCTTGGAGAATTTTTTCGCGGCACCCGATCCTTCGCTGCCCATCTCCTCCTTGACGCCTCGCTTGCTTCTCCCTATTCTCCGCATGCATGGCTGCGACCCGACCGTTCGTCATCACGAAAGTCGAGCTCTGGCCCGTCGACGTTCCTATTACCGACCCTTTTGTCGTCGCAACCGGCGCTCGTGTGATTGCGCAGAATATCTTCGTTCGCGTCACCTTGGCGAGCGGCGATCAAGGCTACGGTGAAGCCGCGCCGTTTCCTGAAGTCGGAGGGGAAGATCGGGAAGCGTGCATGGCGGCGGCCACTCGTCTCGCGCAAGCCTTGCTGGGACAATCGAGCGCTGACTGGAAATCGCTCGCAGGGCACCTTCACCAACTGGAACCGACCAACCCCGCCGCCCGTTGTGGGCTGGAGACTGCAGTGCTCGATGCCTATTGCAGAATGTCGGCGATCCCGCTGTGGAAACTCTGGGGCCAGCCCGATGTGCGGGAGCGAGAGACGGACATCACGATTCCGATCGCGGACCAAGACAAGACGGTGGCACTCGCGCAAGGTTGGCATGCGAAGGGGTTTCGGCAGTTCAAGATGAAAGTCGGCCTGGACGTCGATGAAGACGTGCGGCGATTAGAAGCGGTGCATCGGGCTCTGCCGGACGTGACATTCATCGGCGACGCCAATCAAGGCTATGAACGAGCGGAATGCGAAGCGTTCGTGAAGGGTGTGGTCGCCTTTGGGGGAAGGCTGGCCTTGCTCGAACAACCGGTCGCGCGAACGGACCTCGAGAGTCTAGCAGCCCTGCGTCGCTCCACCGGGATCCCGGTCGCCGCCGACGAGTCAGTCCGTTCTCTGGACGACGCACGTGAAGTTGCCCGCCTAGGCGCTGCCGACTATATCAACATCAAGATCATGAAAACCGGTGTGGCCGAGGCGTTGGAAATCGCCGAGTTGACTCTCGCATCTGGTTTGAAGCTTATGATCGGCGGCATGGTCGAAACTCGCATCGCGATGGGGTGTTCATTCAGCCTCGTCCTCGGGCTCGGCGGATTCGACGTGCTCGATCTTGACACTCCCCTGCTGCTGGCTCACGATCCGATCAATGGCGGGTACCAGTACAAGGGACCTCGGCTCCAGCCCTGGACTGACGCAGGCCTAGGCCTCTCGACCCAGCCACCAGCGATGGTCATCTCCATCGAATAGAGCTCCTCGGACGGTTCATCCACGGAGAGCGATGCCGGATCTACTGTCCATCTCCACAACGCCACCCAACTGCCCTGTTCATCGACTTGGTAGTCGGCGATCTGCGTTTCCTTGAGACCCTTTCCCTGATTTGGTCCGGTTCGTTTTACTCGCAGCACGAATGCTCCGTCCGGTCCAGTCGGGAAAATATACAGTTTCGCGTGCAAAATCGCGGGCCTGTGCTAGATTTGGCTAGGGTTATCCGGGACGCTCTCAATTCCCGGCATGATTGCTCCGACCTGATGAAGCGGAGCGGTCGAGTGGCTTCCAAACCGGTAGCAGTGTCATGCCAGATTCCGCCCTCAAGAAATTCCAAGAGATAAGCGCCTTGCTGAACTCCACGCTCGAGGAAGTGGAGATCCGCAAACGGGCCATCGCTGCCGCCACGGTACTGATGGATGCAGAGGCCGGCTCCCTACTGCTGCTTGATGAAACAGCGAATGAGCTCTATTTCGAGGTCGCCCACGGCGAAAAGGGGGAGGCGGTCCGTGAGATCCGGCTCAAGGTGGGCCAAGGGATTGCCGGCTATGTGGCCCAAACAGGCGAATCCGTCATTGTCAACGATGTCCAGCATGACCCCCGCTTTTTTCGCTCTGCGGACCACAAAAGCGGATTTGTCACCAGGAATATGGTGTGCGTCCCCGTGAACGCCCGGGGTAAGCTGCTGGGCGTGCTGCAGGCCATCAACCGGAAAGACAGCGGGCAGTTTGATCAGGAAGATCTGGAGAATTTCGTCGCCTTGGCGCACCAGGTCGGAATCGCCATCGAAAATGCGAACCTCTACCAAGAAATCCGTCGTCTCTTCGAGGGGTTCATTTCAGCCAGCGTGCAGGCCATTGAAAGCCGAGATCCCACGACAAGTGGCCACAGTGGTCGGGTGGCCCTGCTTACCTGTCGGCTGGCGGAGGTTGTGGATGGCGCAAAGCAGGGGCCTTACGCCTCGCTGCACTTCACCAACGACCAGATGAAAGAAATCCGCTATGCTGCATTGCTACATGACTTCGGCAAGGTCGGCGTCCGCGAACATGTGCTGGTCAAAGCGCAAAAACTGCATCCGGCTCAACAAGCGCTTGTCACCTCTCGTTTCGATTTCATAAAACGGACGGTTGAAGTACAGACTCTCAGACGGAAAGTCGACATTCTGCTTTCGGGAAAGAACGCGGATGCGATGGCGCAGCTTACGGCGCTTGACCAGGAGCTGGCCAAACGTACTAAGGAATTGAACGAGATGTACGGCTTCCTTGTACGATGCAACCAGCCGGGTGGAAAACTGCTCGGTGCGGCTGACCGTCTGCGTGAAATCGCCAGCTTCGCCTACGAGTCATTTGACGGATCCCAACCATACCTGACGGAGGAGGAAGTGATTGCGCTCTCTCTTCCGGAGGGCACGCTGACCCCGGAGGAGCGGCACGAGATCGAGAGTCATGTCACTCACACTTACGAGTTTCTTTCGAAGATTCCCTGGATGGAGTCTCTCCAACAGGTACCCGCTATCGCGTTTGCCCATCACGAGCGGCTCGACGGAAGCGGCTATCCACGCGGCCTGGCCGGTGAAAGCATCCCTGTGCAGTCTCGCATGATGGCGATTTGCGATATCTACGATGCCCTCGCGGCATCGGACCGGCCCTACAAATCGGCGGTACCCTGCCAGGTTGCGCTCGGAATCCTGAAAGAAAAAGCCTCGGAGGGGCATATTGACAGTGCGCTATTGGATCTCTTTGTCGACGCAAAGGTTTACCAAGTCACCCAACAGCCCATAAGAACATCTCGTGCCGCCTAGGCCACCCAACCAAAGGTGGACCTCGACCGCCTCGTGGCATCCTTCGCAAAGATGCACTGCATCAAGCCGCCGCGTCTCTCTCCGTGACCTCCAATTTATCCGTCACCTCAAACGCGACCACGTTCGCATCCTCGTCAACTCTCGACTGCTCTTCCCGTGACAGCGACTGAATCGAATAGGCTCCGACAAGTTGTTCCTTCCCTTTCAGTTTGACCGCTCCTAACTTGGTCAAGCAGATGTGTCCCAGTCGTCCCTTGTTGTCGCCTCGATCCTCAGCGGTAATGAGCTGCTTCAGCCTTTCAGCCGTATGCTCCGTGATGAGGATAGGGCATCCTGCTTTTCGCGTCAGCTTCTGGAATCGCGACGCAAGGTTCACCTGGTCCCCGATCATGGTGTAGTCGATCTTCTTCCCCTCTGCCCCGATATTCCCCACAACCGCCATGCCAGTATTGATGCCGATCCCGTTGTCGAGCAACGGCTTGCCTTCGGCCGTCCACTTCACATGGAGTTGCGCAAGCCGGTCTCGCATATGCAGCGCACATTTGACGGCCAACTCGACGTGATCCGGCTGGTCAAGAGGGGCACCCCAGAACACGACTATTTCGTCGCCAACGAACTTATCCAATGTGCCGTGCCACCGGAACACAACCTCTGTCATCGCGACGAGATATTCGTTGAGCTGCGCCACCACTTCTTCTGCCGGACGCTTTTCGCTGAACGCCGTAAAGCCGGACAGGTCCGCAAACAGCATCGTCAACTCTTTCCTCTCCCCTCCCAGCTTCGCTTTCCACGGCGATTTGATCAGCTCTTCGACAATCTTGGGACTGACATAGCTGGAAAACATATCGTGCAAATGCTTGGCTTGATTCTCTCGCATGATGTAACTCAAGACGGTCGTCACCGTAAACACGGAAACGATCGTCAACAACGGAGTGAGAATAGGAACACAGATGTCGGACAGTGCGAAGAAAGCATGAGCCGTGCCCGCATATCCCGCGACCACAAACCCTGTGAGCATGGTGCCGTATAAGGCACGGAGCCGCGGCAGACTGTAGGTCAAGGTCAGCCCGACAAGGAGGATCAATCCGATTTCGAGCGGTCCCATCCACAGACCGGCATGAAGAAACTGGCGGTGAATGATGTTCTCAACAACGGTTGCGTTTTTTTCCACTCCGGGAAAATTCGCCGAGAAAGGGGTCGTAAGTTGATCATAGGTGCCTAAGGCGGAGGTTCCCACAAGCACGGCCTTGTCCTTGAAGAGTCCTGACGGTATCCGTCGGTGAATGACATCGGTCGCAGATACCCAGGAGAAACTTCGCTCGCCTCCCGCATAATTGATGAGCATCCTGGCTTTCTGATCAGAAGGCAGGAGGATCGTCCCAAGCTGAACCCCCTGCCCCAGCAGAAGGGCCATTCGCTCCCTAGGAACGTTCAAGTACACGCGCGCAAGCTCCAACGCGAAAGAGGGATAATAGGCGTCTCGGTAGCGCAGGGCCAAGTACTCTCTCCGAGTGATGCCATCCTCATCGGGCTGGCGATAGACATGGCCGAGAGCAGCGGATGAGATCGACAACTGTTTTAACGGCGGCAATGCGGCAGTGGCTTCAAACGGTTCCATATCCTCCCCGCCCTTAGCCTGTTTCACGAGCATGAACTCGCTTCGTGTCAGGGACTCGCGTTGAGGAGTTCTCACTTGCACTTCGTGCTTACTACCCTGGATTTCTGGAACAAAGAGCGGAACTGCCAAGACGATATTACCGGCAGACTGGAGACTCCGCGCGAAAACCTTATCTGTGTCGGTCGCTTCTATTGTCTCGTTGAGTTTGGCTTTCAATGCGGCAGGCAATGATGGTAACGACCGGGCCTTGGCAAGCAAACTTTTCAGCCCTCGGGCGGATTCGGACTCCTCGGCTTCCGCGTAGATGATATCGAGCCCAATGACCCGAGGATGATCCGCCGTAATCCGATCTATTAATTGCGACTGCGTATCACGAGGCCACGGCCACCGTCCGAGTTCATTGAGGCTTTTTTCGTCGACCAACACAAGGATGATTTCCGCCCCGACATCCCGCGCGCCCCGAAGTGTGAATTGAAAATCAAGAAGTGTATTACTTAGTCTTGCTAGCCAACTCGGACCCAGCCAGGTGAGGACTACCATCGCAAAGGTGATTCCGATACCTAAGGCTATGCCCAGCCGAGCGATGAAGCTCGTATCGGCTCTCTTGAATTCAGCCATAATGTTACAAAATCAGCGCGTGATCATGGCTTGCGGGGCGCAATCTTTTCCTGGATCACATATGGCATGCTTCCGCCCTCTCCACAAGGAATTTCCACACAGCAGAAAGGGCGGCCGCGCACGTGGAATTTCTGTTGAGGAATGGACGCTTTTACCGAGAAGAAGAGCAGATCCCCCGTGGAATTATCCCACGGGGGTTCTATGGTTGAGATTCATGAGATGTGAGCCAGGGCGACGACTGTCTGCCAGAAACTTTCCGTCGTTTTTCGGACCGGTCATTATGTGCCCTGAGATCTATCCGAGAAGAAAAGTCTGCTACCTTCGAATTCGAATTTTTGGCTTCTTATTCCACGATCCGCTGTTCAAAGAGTTCGACCCGCTGTTCACGGAACCGGTTCCGCTGTTTCCAGATCCGCTGATTAATGAGTCGGCAACTCCTGTCGTGCCCGCTGGAGGGGTCAGAGCAGTCACCGCTGAGGCGTGAACGCTCCCCACTCCCGAATGTCCTTGGTACACGGGGACTGACGTTACGTGGGACTCTTGGACAGGGGCCTGAACATGGACTCCTTCGACGCCACCCGGGACGACAACTGCAGTGATTGCCTCATTATGCTCATCCACGAGCCCCTTCCCACTGTTCTCCTTTACTCCACCGGAACGACCTCTCTTGTTGCCTTGGTTCTCATCAGATTGTCCAAAGGGCTGCCCTCCCCCTTGAACAACGGGCGCCTTCCGGCTCATAGCCTGCTCTAGAGGCGAGGGAGCCATTGCCATGCGAACGGCGCGAACTGAGTCTTTCGGAGCCTCAGTCTTTAGACGATCTCTCATCACCGTCTCTTCAACTACCCTCATGGACTTGCGATGTACGATTTCTCCAAGATGTTCTTCGGAAGCCGAGACCACCTTGTTGTTAATCGCATCCTCATGCGGGAGCGTCCGGCTGGATTTCTGCTCGTTGGCCAAGGCTTCGTTGGGATTTCCCTGGACGTTTGAAGCCATCATGCCCTTTTCGGGTCTCACATAGACCGCTGGAGGGATGGGAGCCTGACCCGGAAGAGCGACCGAATAATGACCTGGATCAACGGGCACCGTTTTACCCTGCGCTGTAAAGTCTACTCTCCCGGTTTCACCGATATTCACAATCCCGCTCGCTCCGTGCTCTGACCAGACTACAAAGTAGGTCCCGCGTGCGGCAGCCACGGCGGTTGGCGTATGGATTTCAAACCTTGAGCCAGGCCCCTTAAAGGCTTTGGCCACCAGAGCTCGCAGCTTTCCGTCCAGGAGCTTGATCACCGCACTGCGCATATTCTGTTCAGGGTGGTAGACGTATTCGGAGACCTCCACCCGGCTATTCTCCCCAACCGAAAGAATGCTCTCGTCCTCAAGAAAGGCCTTCGTTCGGGATTCCTTGCCGGTCTCGATCACGTCACGGAAAAAGACTTCATCGTTGATTTTGACTTCTTGCATCTGAGACTCAGCAAGATGGGTCACCGTAACTTTGCCCTCGACTGTCGTAAACATTCCGATGCCGTCCTCAGCACGTGCCTGGCCCAAGCCCCCGCACAGGACAAACCCCAAAAAAGCAACTCTTATGGATGCCTGTCTGTACATGAATCGCATGTTCCACCTCTTGGCCTGTGACATGGTGATGCCAAATCGCGTCATTATGTGAGCCATAGCTCCTTTCATCAGTCACCGCCACCATGGCATGAAGCGTACCAAGGCATGGCTGTAGGAGGGCTTTCGCACGACTTCTTGCGCAGCGCCACAAGCCGTTGACAACGCGCGATGAACGAGGATTCCCCCTCGAAAGTGTTTGAGGCGCAACTAGCAGACTTCTGAGGGACAGCAGACGAATAATTGCGGCACGGCCAGACAATAAACGGCGTGGTTTTCAGGATGCTGCGCATTCTCGGCCTGACCGCAGCCGAGACACATCTGCCAGCAGGCCCGATTCTTAATTCTTAAGATCCGCCTTGTCAGGATCTGAAGGTGCAAGGACAGGGATGAGCCGCGTGATGGTCGGGCTCCCTCTTGCCGGGCATCCTGAATGAGGTAGCTAAAAATGGCCGCTAAGGGTTATGGAGTAGATGCTGCGGTTATAGTCAAAGACGGAAACGTTCGACTGATCGCGAGTGTAGTTGTATTCGAGTGAGAGCGTCAACGAATCGGTGAGGTCTCGGCTCAATGCTCCGGTGAAGAATATAATCCGATCTCGACGGCGTGTAGTCCCATCCGGAGAAAACGAGTTGGCATTGTCGTAATTTTGAAGGTAGTAGTCGAATTCCAGACTCGGCGTCACGCCTAGCACAGCCCGTCCGGTGGTCCCGATGGACAGACGGTGACCTCGATAAGCCCAATCAGCGTTCGTCTGCACGCCCGGTGTTGCCACTGAGACCCGACCACCACCTGTTCGATCCATATCAAAAGTGTATCCGACGCGGAAATTGCTTGCACCGTCCGCGGAGCTAAAAATTTGGGTCAAGCCGACCAACCAGTTTCTCGCGTCTCGGGCGGAATTCTCGAGGAAGAGGTCATCCTTGAAGTCTTTGTTTTGGTAACGGAGCTGCACCTGGGTAAACGTGTTCCCCTCTTCCGCAATGGTGATAATCGGCTGGATAGCATTCGACACGAGATACGGCAAGTTCCCAACTTTGGTATAGTCGAACACATACTGCATACGGAAGGATACGGGTCCAACTTGTCGTTGAACAAAAAGCGCGGGTGAATGATCTTGCACGTTGAACAGAGTCAGCTTGTTGTGCAGGCTCTGATAGAATCCGTACGTCACTCCGGCCGTCCACAGGTTGGTCTGGATCGGCCGGTACTCCCCGCGAATATAGAAAGCCGCCACATAATCATGTTTGCGCGAAATCCCCACTTCGTTCGGTGGCTGGGTTCCTCCCGGCAGCAATACGACGTTGGAATCATATTGCCCGCTCACGCTGATGCTGAGATCCCAGGGCCGAGGACCTTTGGGTACCACGCGTTGTTGCCGTAAGAACTCCCTGGCCGACCGTGCGAGCTCCGATTCCGGCTCGCCTCCTGCAATCGCGGCTTCAAATTCCTTCTGAGCTTCATCCAGCAGCCCCCGCTGATAATGTGAGATACCCGTGTAATAGCGCGCAGCGGGGGTCAGGTCTGGGCTGAGTGCCATAGCGCGAGAAAACAACGCCGGAGATCGATCATAGGCCTTGAGATTCTGCGCCACGAGCCCCTGGTAGTAGTAGATGAGCGGATTGTCCGGCGTGGCGATCTCGGCGGCCTTGAGACTCTCATCAGCCTCTCGATATTTGCCGAGGCTGGCCTGGGCGATTCCGAGACCCAACAGTGCCCGTCCTTCAAAAGGCTTTACCGCCAGGGACTTTTCAAACGTCTTCTCCGCCGCCTCATATTTCTTGAGGCGTAGCTGGGTCTGCCCCAAGTAGTCCAGGGAGTCCAGATCCCCGGGAACGGCGTCCGCTGCCCGCTGAAAGAGCTTTTCAGCTTCCTCATACCGTCCCTTGCCGAACAGTACGAGCCCCTTCGTCATGCTGTAATCATACGTTTCAGTCTTGGGCTGAATCGGTTTCTCTCCAGGCAGCTCGCCCCCTGATGGAGCCTCCGGCGAGGCAGGCGGTTCGTCCGTGGATCCTGGCTCCGTTTCGATGGGGAACACGTGGCCGGAGAGATCCGAAGAGTCGCCTGAATCGCCGTTCTCGGCCGCAGAGCCTATCTGGGCCACACGTTTGCCTTGTGGCGAAGCTTGCGCCAGAGTGACAGAGGCGGCTCCACTCACAAGAAAGCTCAATCCGAAGGCTGGGAGGATGCGCCACCAAGCAGGACTCGAAGCCAATACAGTGCAAACAGCGCAACTGCGGGGTCTGAATCGAACCCTCACCAAAACTCTCCGAAACACACCCGTCCTCGTGAATTGTTCGAACGAAAATAAAGGTACTGGAGCAGCCTATCAGACAGTCACGCACTGTCAACGAACTCACGAAAACTCGACGGAGATTCGACCAGAATTCTGGGGTAAGAATGGGGCGGACTAAACGGTATCAGAGATAGGAAGTCCTTAGCTTGGAGCTTATGCGAAGCTGCTGAATCTCATCCTCGCCAGAAAAACGCGGTGTCCTTCGTGAGTGCAAGATACCCCTCGTCGATCGGGCAATAGAAATAGTCGTTGGAGCTGCTTGAGAGAGGTACTACAGCGAGATCCTTAGGCCACCAGGTCGAGGATACGGCAGGTGGTTTGACCTGGCCCATGCTCAACGATCGACACCCGTTCGTCATCGCGGCGCGGTCCGTCTCGTCAAAAACGAACGTTACCAGTTGTCGATAGGTTGAGGCATTATGTTCCTCCACAATCCTAATGGCCGACTTAGGGAGCAGCATCGGCAGATACCCTCCGCCATACAGCACCCCTGCTTGCTCCGCTTCGGTATAGGAGGCATAGCGCGCTTCATCCGTCTGACCGAACGAACAGGCCACGGCGGTCAGTAGGATCGCGCCGTGAATGACACCAAATCGCAGCCTAAGAGGCATCTCACTCCCTGACCCCATCCAGGCTGATCACAGGCTTATCGCCAATGACTTCTGCCGAGTGCGTAACAGCGCGGGGCACTGCGATCATATCTCCTGCTTCAAGGATGTATTCCTTCCCGTCCATCGTGATCCGGAGCCGGCCCGACACAACCGCATCCATTTTGTCCGTCTCGTGATGGTGATCCGGGAAGTAGGTGCCAGGGGGATACACATAACGAGTAACGCTGTAGCCGAGATGCTCCAGCCTGCGTCTCAGCACTGATTCTGATGACGGACCATCCCTCTCAGGGAGCCAACGGATCATCTGCGTGCTCTTCCTTCCCACATCCAATCACACTATAGTATGCGGAACACCGTGCGTTCTAGGCCTGCTCAATGTTCAAATTGCGCCTGAAAAGGATAGTGATCTGCGCATATCTTTGGCTCTGGATCGCCCCTTCCGTCAATCTTGGGCCTGAGTCCAGTTCTGCGTCTCTTTCACCACAGTTGATCGGAGATTTCGCTACCTCCTCCCTCGTCTACGTTTCCGACTACTTCTCCTTTGTCGGCGCGGACGCTCAGGGGCATGTCGCATTTGCGCTGGATAATAATCGCGGCCGGGATGGGGACGCCTATCAAGCGGAGCACTTCGTGATCTTGCATGATGAGAAGAAAGGCTGGATCGATGTACTAGGCAACGGCTCATATGAGAACAGTAAGAAAGTACTCAAAACCATCCCTGACTCGCCCTTCTTTCAGTTCACAAGCTCGCCTGAGACCGGTCTCACGATCACGAGCCCCAGGAATCGACTTACGCTTAAGATTGCTCCCTTTTCACAACGGACTCTCCGCTCAGATGGAAAAGGCGCAGTGTGGATGGGCACGGCACCGGCTGTCCTGACTTGGGACGCCCGGACCATTACCGGTCGGGTCATCTATGAGTATCTCGTGATGCCGGATTTTAACCGGCTGACACGAACGTATTGGGGCCTCTGGAAAGAGTTCCAAGGCCTCTATTTGCTGGCCGGACAGGACAATGACGTCTACTTACACACACAGCAGAGCGATTGGATCGCGCCTCTGATCGGAACGCTCGTCGGCTTCTCGGTTTTCAAAGAACAGACTCATTCCCTGAGCGATATGCAAGTCGAGGTCTAGGACTACACGTTCACGCTCGGGTTCTACCGCTGGCCGACGACATGGAAGATCTCATGGAGCGACAGCAAGGGTCCCGCGAGCCTGTCGCTGACAACAAGGAGCCGGAAGAGGATCGGTAATTGGGCCGTCGGCGGCTTTGCAATGAGCGTCGTCTCCGGCTCACTGACCTATGACGGCAACACATGGCCGATTTACGGCCTGGCAGAACTCATCATGTGACGGAGGGAGTCGATCATGATCGCCCAGAAGCCGGAAGAGCTTCACAATCTCTTCACCACCGCGTTCAACGCAGGGGACATCGACGCCGTCATGGCACTCTACGAGCCTGAAGCCGCCCTTATCCCGCAACCGGGACAGGTCACGCGCGGACATGCGGCCATCCGGTATGCGCTCCAGCAGTTCCTGGCGCTCAAAGGGACCATGCAGGTGAAAAGCGTCTTCGTGATCCACGGTCCCGGCGTGGCCCTGTTAAGAGGCCAGTGGAAGCTCACCGGAACCGGTCCGGACGGCCAGCCCGTCACCATGATCGGGCAAAGCGTCGAAGTGGCGCGTCAACAACCGACCGGCGAATGGCGGTTCGCCGTGGATCATCCGTTCGGAGCGGACTGACACACACCACTCGTTCAGGTTCTCGCCTGGACTCGATCTCGAACCCATCCGCAAGATCAGGAGGTGATTCGAGCCGCATCTCGGGCGTCCCCACCACTTAATCACATCCGAAGCGGCGCCCGGACCGCACAATACCCTCGGAATCGGCGATGAACATTAAGCGACATCCATAGCCACGTGACAGCGGCAGCGTCCCGTACTCATCCGCCTGTCCCGGCATGCGATCGATCGACAGGTCCCGGACCAACTCGGTCATGCCATTGTCGAGTTCGTGGGGATGCAGGTTCGGCGGTCCCAGCTCATAGTAGAGGTCGACTCTTTTGGCTCCGATCCATTTGCTGATCACATCGTCCCAGCTATTGTACGGACCAAGCACACCAGGTTGCGGACCAGCGGCACATCCAGGCATTGAGAGGAGAAGAAAGCCAAACACCATTCCAAGCGACATCGCCTCCACGTTCGTTTGTTTCGTCAAAAATGAAGTCACTTGCAGGGTCCTATTGCGATTGGAATTCCCCATGGAGACCTACGGGGATCGTCGGGATATAACCGGGGTCGAGGGATTCTTCCCACACATCATCATGGGTGCTGGACAGTCCCCAGCCCCGAACATACATCAACATCAACACCGGTTCGCCGCGTGTCGCCCCCACCACGCGTCCCACCACGGTCATGCGTGCCCATTTCCGATACCGTGCGGGCAACTGCTCGTGGTTCGCTGCCGTAACCCAGAAATGACCCGCTTCAGGACCTTCGGGCGCCACAGGCCGGCGGGGATGATAGTTCTCATCCAACGGCCGATTCTTCAATCTTAACCAGAGCCGCCCCCCCTCCTGCCGCTCTTCAACCAAAACGCCTCCTAAGATCACCACCTTGTCGTGATATTGCTGCGGCGTATCAGCCAACCGCGTCAAGGTCACGCCAGGCTCTGCTTGCTTCAGATACCGGGAGGGCAACGGGCTACAGCCAGACCCGATCCAAATAATAAGCCCACACACGGCGGTACTCCAGAACCACGACTGCTGTTGCAGTGTCCGCTGTCCAGCTTTCATCATCGCCCCACTGTGGCGGGTGACCCTTGCACTCACACGGGAAGCTGCTCGTGCTTTGCCCGATATTCTTCTTTGGTGACGCCCCCGTTCTCACAGGGTGGAGCATCCTTTCTCAGCCCGTTCACTTCGGCGCCGGAATCTTCTGTGCCGCCCCTATCGCGTCGAGCCCGGCCTGCGCGCACGCGTCATCGAGGTGCGCACCGGGGGCACCGCCCACGCCGATCGCGCCCACCACTTCCCCGCTGATTTCGATCGGAAGGCCGCCTCCCAGCATGAGGATGTTGTCGTTCATATCGCGTAATCCCTGCAATGCCGGATTCTTGACGATCAGCTCAGCAAACTCCGACGTCGGCCGTCGCAAGCTGGCGGCGGTATAGGCTTTCTTTCGACTGCTGTCGACCGTATGAACTCCCGCTCCATCAGCCCGCATCATCGCCCTCAGGACTCCCGCGCGATCCACAACTGTGACACTGACGCGATACCCATCCTTCGTACACTTGTCCAAAGCCGCGGAGGCCGCTTTCGTGGCCATCGTCAGCGGCAGCACGGCCTCGCGCGGCAATTCATCAGCCAAAGCCGTCGCGCACATATATCCGAGAAGCAGCACCGCTCCTCCGCTGAATGCGACCGCTAGGCGCCGTCGGATCTGTAGCATCGATTTCTCTTCTCTCATCCCCTCCTCCTTGCACCGCAACGAGTAAATGAAGACCACGAGGGACAGCCGTGGTCACTGTTGTTTCATGCTTCGCATGAGCCGCTTCGCGGCTCCCTGCTCTCACCCCCCACCCTTCCAGATGGGGAAGGGAACTCCCGCTGAATTACAGGACCTTGGCGTCTTGCGCGCCTCGGATGAATTGCTCGATGCAATCCTTGACGCCGGCTTTGATCAAGACGCCGCCGGCCCAGAGGGTGACCGACTTCCGTTGTTGGGACCGGCAGATGTGATCATACACGGAGGCCTGATCGCGCGTGACGCGGTACGTCACTTGAATCTCGAACGTCTGATCTTCGACTTGCCTCCAGTCAAACGCAAAGCGATCGACCACGCCGAATATTTTGAGCTCATGGGAATCGACGACCTGATACCCGGAGTGAGTCAGCTCGCTCTTCAATGCCTTGGCGAAAAACTGGCCGATGTCTTGGGAAAGATACAATCGTTCTATGTCCTCCGTGCTGGACTCGACCTCTTCCGATCGAAACCGCGCCGGGCCTGGTTTGGGACCACGATACTCGTATCGAAAGGTATCGACCTGGACCGGGCCCTGACCTTTTAAGCTGTTGGACGGCACATAGTCGAGCGCAATGACGGCGGGACAGCCGGTCAGCGTCAGAATCATGAGCGGAAGCAAGCGTGAAGAACCCCGATTCATGAGGGCACCGTATACATGAGAGATGCGTCTTCTGTCCATTGATGAGGGGCATCTGGCAGGCAGAGAAAGGTTTGAACCGCCCGGCAGACTGTGCTGATGGACATGGTCCCCCTCACATGAAACATTTCCAGCCGCTTCGACGGTGGACATCGGCTATCATGCCGCGTTTTGATAATAAAATTATCCAACTTGGACCTTGGCTGCTCAAGTCTCGCTCTCTGGTCAACTCCCGTCCCGGCAAGTCAACGGGAAACGGCAAGGAGAAGAGCAGCGCGGCCTCGACGTGTGAGCTGATGCAGGATCGGCGCTCGATTTCTCTTGCGATCCTGGTCAGCACGCTGCCTCTCGTCTCGCTAGGTTTGCTCATCCTCGCGACGGGCTACGGCTGTTCAGTCAACCCGGTCAGCGGTTTGCCTGAAGTAACGCTGGTGTCCCAGGAGACGGAGAAGGCAATCGGCCAGGAGGAAGCCAGGCGAATCGAGCAGCACGTCGGCCTCGTGAACGACGCGGCCCTCAGCGACTATCTCACCCGTCTCGGACAGCGGCTGGCTGAGCAGTCGCCGCGCAGGGACGTGACCTACGAATTCCATCTCGTCGACACTGCCGAGCCCAACGCCTTCGCCCTGCCCGGCGGGTACATCTACGTGACGCGTGGGCTGCTCGCCTCGTCAACTCCGAAGATGAACTGGCCGGTGTGGTCGGGCATGAGATCGGCCATGTGGCGGCGAGACACAGTGTGCAGAAGATTTCAACGCAAGGTCCCTTCACCGCTCTCAGCAACGTCGTGGCCGGCGTCACGGGGCTGGTTGTGCCCCTGGCCGGCCGGATTGTCGGCGGGATCGGCGAACTGGCGACCGGTCTGGTCTTCGCCCCGTACAGCCGCGAGCAAGAACGCGGCCGATCGCGTCGGCCAAGAGATCACGGCCAGAGCCGGCTGGGACCCCGCAGCTCTGTCCACGTTCCTCCATACCCTCGAGCGTGAGGACGAACGTCGTCTCATGGGGCGACGGCACGGAAGCTTTTTCGATTCCCATCCGGCAACTCCGGAGCGGGTCATGCAGACGGCCGCTCACGCCAGGGAGCTGACACACATTCACCGAGACCCACTCAGTCGGTCGCATGATGAATTCCTGAAGCGATTCGACGGGCTTGTTGTCGGACCGGCGGCGGCCCACGGGGTGCTTCAAGGCGAGCGGTTTCTTCATCCAGACCTGAACTTCACGCTCCAGTTTCCCGCGAACTGGAAGGTCAGCAACTCGCCTCAACAGGCTGCCGCGCTCGCACCGGACTGCGAAGCGGCGGTGATCTTACAAGCGGTCGCGGAAGGAAATGATCCAATGGAGGGTGTCCGACGATTGGAAAGAGAGAACAAGACCTCTATGGCGTCCAAAGCGCAGCGGTTGTTCATCAACGGCTTGCCCGCGGCTACGCTACAACTTCAAGCAGAGACGCGACAAGGCCGCTTAGCCGTCGACTTCACCTGGATCGCACACGAGGATCTCATTTATCAGCTCACCAGCCTCGCCCCTTTCGAGGAAATCAAGACACTGCAGCCCATCTTCGACGAAGTGGCACAGAGCTTCCGGCCGCTCTCATCTGCCGATCGGGACGAAATTACGGAAAGACGCCTGAGACGGGTCCGGGCGCGCGAGGCGGAGACCCTCTGAGCACTCCTCACACGCAGCCACTCGATCTGGAAAGCCGAGGAGGTCGCGATTGCCAATGGGCTGCCGTTTGAGGTGCGACTCCACGAGGGACAACTGATCAAGATTGCCGTGGTCGAGCGGTACCTCCATCGGTGATCCACTCTCGCCTTCTCAACCCTCTTCGATCAGTCACATTCGGATGAAGTACACCGGCCGTTTCCGCTCGCACCGGATCATGGTCAAAGAGAGCCGAGGCTCAGCAGGAGTGAGCGATGCGGGCTCGGAAGGCCTCCAAGAGAATTCGGCGACTCGCCGGGCGGACCCGTTCTTTCGGCAGGCGGCGAAGAAGGTAGCCGATCTGCTTCAATTGGGCATGGCGTGCGCGGCAGCCCGGGCATAGGGCGAGATGGATCTGGTACCGACTGTTTTCGATGAATGGAAGGGCCCCATCCAGACTACGGGTGGTGAGCTCGCTCGCGTGCTCACAGGACAACCTGCGAAGCGGTAAAGGCTCAAACAAAATGGTCATCGTACCCCATGGGTTCCTCGGCCCCCAGGGGATGAGTGGGCTAATCGTCTCAAATCCTTACACTGCCTTCTGGCCACCCTCCAGGTAAGCTTCTACAGCCAGCCTGACCCGCTCCCGCGCCCGGTGGAGTCGGACATAGAGATTGTTTTCAGTGATCTGCAGCACGTCGCAAATCTCCTTCGATTCGAAGCCTTCCACGTCTCGAAGCACCAAGACTTCGCGAAGGGTGCCAGGGAGTTCATCGATTGCCTTGTAGAGCGCATCGATCGCCTGCTGGGAGGCCAAGAGTTTCTCCGGTGTCCGGTCATCCCAGGGTTGGGGCGGGAAGGCCCAGTGTCCCGCCAGCTCTCCGGACTGATGAAACCGTGCCGGATCCACCGCCTCTTCGCCGTCATCATCTCGCGACTCAAAGTCAGAGAAGGTAGTGTGGCGTTTTTCGCGAACACCTCGATCTTTGGCCTTATGGATCAGAATCCCGACAATCCAGGTCTTCAGCGACGATCGCCCTTCGAAGCGATCGAGGCTTTCGATGACGGCCACCCAGGTGTCCTGTACGACTTCTTCGGCCACTTCCCGGTCGGCGACGTAACCCATCGCCATGCGAATGAGCGCGCCATGGTGTGCATTGACGAGTTGATCAAATGCCACTTCATCGCCCATGCGGAGCCGGGCAACCAGCCGGTGCTCCTCCTTTGTCCCCGAGGCGACCTTCCCTTCTGCCCGAACCGGGCGGTCACGGCGCCTCTGCTCGAAGGGCTCGGTATATGTCGTGGCAACGGTCGTCATGACTAGCCTCCTCGCTCTATCTGCGCAGCATCTCCGTCACGAAACCGGGAGCGCTCATCAAAGTGACTTGCTTGTGGGGGAGGTTTTTCAGGACCGCAACCCCTCTGTCGTCTATGAAATCGACACGCGAACAGTCCAGGTACACGGCTTTCTTATGTCGAAGGAACGATCGGCACTCTCCGTCGAGGAGGGACGCCCACTGCTCCGTGATCTTGCCTTCCAGCCTGAGGAGCACTTCCACTCCGTTCTCCTGAACCCTCGTGATCTTCAGCATCGTCGGTGCCTCTCCGTCGTAATGGCCTGATGCGAGGGATAAATGGCAACCGGCGTGCCACTTGTGCATGGAGCCGAGGATGCCTCGCAAGTCATTGATCCGGCATGCAGTTCCCAGCAGGTTCACTAGCGACTGCAAGAGAACGGTTTCGCCGTCTCCCAATCCGAATTCCCAATATAATGGGACCCTCACGAAATGTTGGGAGGCAGAAAAGAGCTAATCGCTGACGGCGGGTGACGGGAGAAGGATGGTAAAGCGCATGTTCAACGAGTCACGGGTCCCTGGTGCCCCTCATGACGGTCTTTGGATGCCGAGCTTCTTCAGGCGGGCTTCGAGTGTGGTGGGCTTCAGGCCCAGCAAGGCGGCCGCCCCTTTCTCGCCGCTGACTTTCCAATTGGTGAACTTCAACACGGTCATGATGTGGGACCGTTCCACCTCTTCCAATGTCGTGACCGACGGGGACGCCGGAGTCTCCATCGGTTTCGGCGACCAGTCTCCGAGGGAGAACTCAGACCCTTGGGTCAGAATTACAGCCCGCTCGATAACGTTCTCCAATTCGCGCACGTTCCCCGGCCACGAATAGCTTTGCAACGCAAGCATCGCCTCCTTGGGAATCGAGTCGATCTTCTTGCCGAGCTTCCCCGCATGGCGCTGAACAAAATACCTGACGAGGAGCGGAATATCTTCTATCCGGTCGCGCAAGGCCGGCATGGCGATGGGAAAGACATTGAGCCGATAGAAGAGGTCGGCTCTGAACCGTCCCTCCTCCACCATCTTTTGCAGATCGCGGTTCGTCGCTGCAATCACTCGGACGTTGACCTTGATCGTCCTCGCATGGCCCAACCGCTCGAACTCGCCTTCTTGGAGCACCCGAAGCAGCTTGGGCTGCAAGTCCAGCGGCAATTCGCCGACCTCGTCCAGAAAGATCGTCGCTCCATCAGCCAGCTCGAAGCGCCCGATCTTGCGGGTCAGCGCGCCCGTGAACGCCCCCTTTTCATGGCCGAACAACTCGCTTTCGATGAGCCCGGCAGGAATCGCGGCGCAATTGACCTTCACCAGGACGCCCTGGTTCCGCTTGCTGAGTTGGTGAATGGCGCGGGCGACCAATTCCTTGCCGGTGCCGGTTTCACCGGTAATCAAGATGGTCGAATCGGTCGGCGCCGCCGTCTCGATCGCTTTGAATACTTTCTTGATGCTCTTGGATGTGCCGACGATCTCCTCGAAGTTGTGTTCGACACGGATTTCTTCCTGCAGGTAGACGTTTTGCGCCTCCAGCCTGGCCTTTTCCTGCTCCAACAGGACTTTCTCGGTGATGTCGATGAACATCGTGCGAGTGTATGTGCCACTCGGATCGGGCCTTGACCACCATTGGATCCAGAGCGGCCGGCCGTCGTCCTTCCGGCGCAGTTCAAGCACGACGCCGCTGGTATCGGTGCCGCGGCCGATGGACTCGAGCGCCTCCTTCAGACGGCGCTGGGCCTCGGGGGTGTCGGGTATGAAGGTCTTGCCATAGGTGCCTTCGATCTGATCCGGGGTGATGCCCAACGTTCTCATCGCCGTCCGGTTGGCTCGGATAAACCGGGTGTCCACCCCTTCGTGCACGTAGGCGATCGGCGCCTCATCGAACAGCTCTCTGAGCTCCTGCGCGCTTTCGTTCAATCGCGCTTCCATGTGCGTGCGTTCCAATTCGGCGCCGGCGCGCGCTCCGAAGATCTTGAAGACGGAGAGATCCAGATGATCGAGGTCCAAACGTTCGGTGTCCATCACCGCCAGATGCCCCAACACCTCCCCGCTCGCGTTCCTCACCGGGATCGCCAAATAGCTCTCGACGCCTAGATCGAGCAATTCCTGTCTATGCAGAGGAAACCGGTCGGCCACCTTGTCCGGGCAGTGGTACAGTTCGCCGACCAACACCTTTTCGCACGGCGTCCCGGCGATGGCGTACTCGAAATTGTCATTGAAATGATCCCCGGCCCAGAAGGCCAACGTACGCACCTTCGTCCGATCGACGCAAAACTCGGAGACGAAGGCATACGTCACGTTCAGGGCCGTGGCCAGATTCTTTACGAGCGAATGGAAGAACTGACCGCCCACGACCGGCGCGGTTCCTTCCGAGATGGCGCGCAGCGTCGCTTCGCTTTCCTTGAGAGACCACTCGATGACCTGACGATAGATCTCAACGCCGGCCCGCTCGCCGAAAAGCTTGAACACCTCGATTTCTTCCGTTGTCAATTTCATCGGCTTCACGTCCATCGCGACGAGATGCCCCAGCACTTTGCCCTTCGGATCTTTCAGCGGCACGGCCAGATAACTGGCGACCCCCAACCTCACCAGGTCCTGGTCGCGCGGGAAGAGCTTCTGGACATCTTGCGCATAGAGGCAGGTCTCGCCCGCGATGACCCTCGTGCAAGGCGTTCCCTCCAATTCGTACTCCATCTGATCCATGTAACCGTCGCCCTTCCAGAAGGCGAGTGTTCGAATGCGATCATCGGGGATGAGGTAGCCGACGAATGCGTAGCGAATGCCCAATGCCGCCGCGACATGCCGGACCAACTCGCGGAGGAAGTCGCTGCCGGTCGAGCTGATGGTGCCCTCGACGAGCGAGCGGAGGAACTCGCCGGCCTTATGTCGAGCGAGGATGAATGAATCCTGTCGGTACGTGCCCTGAGCGAG
This sequence comes from Nitrospiraceae bacterium, assembly GCA_037446055.1. Lineage (GTDB taxonomy): Bacteria > Nitrospirota > Nitrospiria > Nitrospirales > Nitrospiraceae > JBBIJI01. The sequence goes on along the minus strand of JBBIJI010000006.1, from coordinate 3,893 downwards.
ATCACGGCGTGTTCGACGCAATTCCAGCTCGCTGACGACCTCGCTGCTCAACACAGCGAGCGCGTCCGCCTGTTCCTTGCTGAGTTGCCGCGGCACCCGATCGAGCACGCAGAGGGTACCCAGCACATAGCCATCGGCTGTCACCAGCGGCGCACCGGCGTAGAAGCGAATGCGCAGGCCTTGCGTCACGAGCGGGTCGGTCGCGAAGTGGTGGTCTTGAGCGGCGTCCGGAACGACCAAGAGGTCCGATTGACGAACCGTCTGGCTGCAGAACCCCGACTCATGCGTCGCTTCGGCATCGGCAAACCCGACTTTGGCTTTGAAAAACTGTCGGCTCTCGTCGAGAAAGGCGATGGCTGCGCAGGGAGTCCCGCAAACCTGAGCGGCGAGCTTGGCCAGCCGGTCGAAGGCCGGCTCCGGCGGAGTATCCAGAATCTGGTACGATCGCAGGGCTTCCAGCCGGTTCGGATCGTCCAGCACGGTCACAGGCTCAGCCATCTCAGCCCTTTCCGTCGATCGCCGCTAGGTGTTACTCCTTGGCGAGAAATGGGAGGGACAAGAAGTTCTAGTCTAGCATCGTGTTTTGTGCGCTTGCAATGACGCGGTCGGCCGACAAGCCGCGATCGGACCACCCTTTAACGCGCCTTATTCATGACGGTTCGTCGCGAAATCGCCTGAATTGCGCGCTATTTTCCGCTGGATTTTCCTCAAGACTTAAGTTGGTCGATGGAGTATACTGAGTCGCCGCTGGACCTTGCCGGCATCAACGTGGAGTCGCGACCGTGGGACTCACTGCGCATCGAACTCACGTCCCGATTTCGCGATCGGCCGTCCCTCTCATCCACTTCAGCCACCCTCAACTCGGTCTTCTCCGGAAGGTCGCTCATCCCAGGAGGCGCAGCCATGTCCATCTCACGCACACTCAAGGACTATCTCGACCGTGAACACGTTCACTACGACGTCTTACCCCACCGGGAAGCCTACCGGTCCATGGTGATCGCCGAAGTGCTCCAAACCCCGGCGAAAGAGATCGCGAAGGTCGTGATCCTCAAAGTCGATGATCGTTTCGTCATGACCGTCCTCCCCGCGGGCTTAAACGTGGATCTCCACCGCCTCAGAGACGTCTTCATGACCAACCACGTGCGACTGGCCACGGAACAGGAGTTCAAAGACCTCTTCCCGGACTGCGAATTGGGCGCCATGCCGCCGTTCGGCATCCTCTATGGGCTCCCCGTGTATGTCGATCGCTCGTTGACGGAGGATGAATACATCGTGTTCCAAGCCGGAAGCCATTCGGAAGCGATCCGCATGCGGTACTGGGACTTCGCCGCGCTCGTGTTTCCGGTGATCGAGGAATTCCACCGCGCACCCTCCGCAGTCGGGTAAAGGATTTCAGCTCACCAGGGGAGTCCGGCGCCTATGAGCTGAACGTGCGTCCACGGCTGGCCATACAAAGCCGCCGCAATTCACCTCGGCCTAGGGGGGGCCGATGCGGGAAGAAGAAGAGGAACCGCACGGGAAAGGCTTCAAATACGCTTTAATTGAACGGGAGGCTGCTCTGTCGCCGCTCAATACAGAGGAAGAACGCTCGGCGCGGCAGTGGCCGGTTTCGTCGGCAGGATCAACGGCGAGACGCTCCCCCCGCAGGCCGGACAGACCGGAGGACTGATCGCGCGATCGGGTACGGATATCGCGGGCGGCACCGGCCCGAAGAAGAGCTGAGCAAGCTTGGACGAACGGTTCCGTTGCAGCCACTTCGGCAACAGGACGATCACCGCGACCAAAAGCAAACTCGCCCCGATGAGCACCCACTGCGCGGACGCGACACTGCTCCCGAGATAGGCGAAGGCGAAAGTCGGCGGAATCATGCCGGCGATGGTCGCGAGCGAATAATTCCGCAACGAAATCGTCGTGAAGCCGGCTCCATAACTGACCACATCGAACGAGACGATCGGAAGGAGTCGGGCGAAAAAAACCAGCAGGCCGATATGGTGGTCCGAACACTTCTCACAGAAGACCGCATCCACTTTCAATAGTCGAGAAATGCCCTCGCGTCCTAACGCCCGCCCGATCAGAAAGCTAAGGTTGGCGCCAATGGCTGCTCCGATGACGGCATAGAGCGTGCCGAACAACGGGCCGAAGGCTGCGCCCGAGGCCAGATCCAACGGCAGGCTGGGAATGGGCGGAATCACGACGGCCGTAGCCATCGACCCGATTAGGACCAGCGGTCCCCAGAGGCCTAACGATTGGAGCAGCCCCGCCAAATGACCTGGGTTCAATATGCGCTCGAAGTCGACTTGCCAGCCGAGGACGAGCGAGCCTCCGACGACAACAATCAGCAGTACGATCTTGAGCCATCCAGCCATGATCTCGTATGTCTGAGCCATCTGCCTTTTATCATTCAGATACAACCTGCATCACATGGCCGTCCGGATCGCGAACTAGAAACCCTTTGCTGAACCCCAATGCGCCATCAGGCATCGACACAACTCCAGACGAAACCAACGGTGCCGTTCTTTGCAAAATGGCCGCGGCAGCATCGACATCCGCCACGACCAGCGTCGTCTGCCAGTGCCAGAGATCGGTCGGGTGCGAATCAGACGGGATAGGTCGGCCTGCTGTCGGCAATTCGTATTCGAGAAACTCCACACCGGGCGGACCCGTCTTGGGAGCCAGGCCGGTGACGCGCGCACGGGCGCCCGGCAAACTGTCGAGATGTTCCTGCTCCGTTCCCATATTCAGCGTACCGCCCGCCACCGTCAGGCCGAGCAGGTCGCGATAGAACTTGATGCTGTTCTCCGTGCTGCGGACGGTCATGGCCGTGTGGTCGATGCCGAGAAACAGCTCCGCACCCGCTCTTTTCCAAACAGGATTGCCCTTGCCCTCCGGGAACCACAGCAGCTCTAGATTATGTCCATCCGGATCGCGGAACTTGATGGCCTTGATGCCGGCTGCAGCCGGATTGGAAACGGGAATAGTCTGTGGCCGCGGCGAAATCTGCCGAACACGGTGCTTGCGCAGATGCTCCCAAGCCGCCTCCATGTCACGCACGACAATCGCGAAATGTTGGAACCACAGATCGTTACTATACGAAGGGACTGGGATGGGCCTGACATCGGGAGGAGAAAGGAACTGCGTCAGTTCGATCTGCTGCTCGCCTAGCTGCATCCGCACGACTCGCGCCCGCACACCGAAGACACCCCAGAGGCGATCGTACGCCGGCCCATCCACTTCCACGTCGCTGACCGGCTTGAACGTGAGCACGTTCCGGTAAAACGCGACCGAACGATCCAGGTCGGAAACGGTAAAACCGACCGCGGAGACGGATTGAACGGCAACGAGCGGCTCTGCCGCCGCGAGTGACAAGTTGCAAATAACAAGTGCCAGGCTGACAAGAACCCAGTTCCGGAGCCATCCTGCTATCGTCACATCGCTCCTCATTGTTTGCGCTTCACGCTTCACGAACGACGCTTCACGCGAGCCTTGAGAGTAGGTGATCCCCTACTCTCAAGGCATTCGCAATGATCGTCAGCGAGGGATTCACCGCGCTGCTGGAGACGAAGAAACTCGCATCGACGACATAGAGGTTGTCCAGGTCGTGCGCCTTGCAGTTCACGTCGAGGACTGACGTTTTCGGATCGTGACCGAACCGCACCGTCCCGCATTGGTGCGCTGTGCCCGCGATGGGAATCTTCTTGCCAAGATAGAGATGCGTCGGCAGCAGATGGTCCTCACAGCCGATGTGGTTCAGCATGCTCTTGAGCTTGGCGGCCAACCGGCGATGGGCTTCGAGGTTGTTCTCCGTATAGTGCAGCGCAATGTTGCCGTCCTTCCCGATCAGCACACGGTTGTTGGGATCGGGCAGATCTTCCGAAGTCATCCAGAAGTCGAGC
>JBBIJI010000005.1:0-143760 GCA_037446055.1 Nitrospiraceae bacterium | reverse complement strand
GCAGCGGCGAATCCGCGATTGCAGCAGAAGCGTTCATGAATAATGCGCGCTAGAGTTCTTCAGGACGGAAGCGTGAGCTTACATGCCGGTGGCAGGGCAATCTGCAGGACTGCACAAAGTGGAAGGAATCTTGTTCGCTGCGATTCAAATCTCTCGAGTCCACAAAGCCTGTGCCTGATTAATTCCGACCTCCGACACAACTATAGTAGACGTGGCCGCTATTTGAACATCCGCTGGCGCTTCCTGATTCTGGAAGTACCTACCACCGCCCGAGCCAGCCGCGGGATCCGGCGTAGTAGGCCGCGATCGCCACTGCCAGCATCATCAGACCGGTCACCGATTCGGCGATGACGAACGGGTTGCCCCATCGCACGAGAGAGAAGAACACCGCGGCGATCATCGTCGTGATCAGCGTAATCCGCTTCGGACAAAGCCGCCAGCCCGCTCCCTCGTAGGCGAGCAGCACCCAGACGACCACCCAACTGACAGCGCCCACCATCACGGCGCCGATCAGGTCAGTTGTGGCGAACTGCAGGCTCTCCCACAGGATCTTCACCGAGTTGCGACGGGACGTCAGACGCAACCAGACCCATTCGCCGAGGATCAGCACGAGCCACGTCGCACCCACGCCTAGGGCGAACCGTCCATAGGACATCCCCTCCACCCACATTTTCGCGAGATGCGTGGAGCTCTGAATCGTTCTGCCGTAGAGCGACCCACGCAGGCGAGGGTGCAGGTCGTACCCACAGGGGCAGGTTACGGCGGAATCGGAATTGAGCTTATGACATTGAGGGCATTCGACAGACATAGAGGTTCAGTGCTACGGTGATGCCTTCAGATTTTCACTGCATTGGAAAATGCTCCCTCACCCCGGTCCTCTCCCCCGGGATGAAGGAGAGGGGGGATGAGGACCGTCGATCATGGCTGCCACCCGTCACGAACTGTTCTTGGGGCTCGGATGCATTTTTGCCTTCCTTGGGGTCGCCGCCGGCGCGTTCGGTGCCCATAGCCTCAAGGGACGACTCGATCCGGAGATGTTGACCGTGTTCGAAACGGCCGTTCGTTATCAAATTTACCACTCGATAGCGCTGGTCTTGGTCGGCTTGGCCGGCTTCCGTTTCCCGACCGCCGGATTGCACCTGTCCGGATGGTTGTTCGCGGCCGGCATCGTACTGTTTTCAGGAAGTCTGTACGTGCTGGCTCTCTCGGGCGTGCGCTGGATGGGCGCGATCACGCCTCTCGGCGGTGTCGCGTTTCTCGGTGGGTGGGGGAGCTTTGGATGGATCGTGTGGCGCGCACGCAGGACTCCAAGATAACGAAGGCTACGGTCGGCACGAGCCGGTCCGCTTTCCGCTGACCGATCCCCAACCACCCATCGAATTGACGAAGGTGCCTTCGAGCCGCTGGTCCTCTTTCGTGAACAAGAGGCTGTCTTCCTGGATACGACCGTCCATTTCCCAACGAAGATAGACCACATCGCCTAGCACGACGGCCTCCGCCAAATTCGGCGTGGTAGGACCCGGTCCATTGGCTCCGAAGGTCACAAGGGTTTTTTGCTCATGGTGATTCTGATGATTGTGCACGGTCCAATGCCAGGTACCGCAGAGACGGGGGTATCCGCGGGCGGTCCGGACTCGATCCTTCCACGAGCGTAGCCGCGCCCAATTGGTATGAGCGGCGACCGCTGCATCGCGCTCGAGTCGGAGAGCCGTCGCCACAGCTTCCCGGAGTAAGAGAGGCACTATCCTGGTGTTGAAGTACTGCCGGGCAGCGGAGACACGGTCCTGCTCGCCCGCTTCCTGCGGAGCGAAGCCGGCGAGGAGGTCCCACAGAGCTTTCGAACCTTTTTCTTCGATCACCGTCACCCATGAATCCGGCAGTTCTCCGTTCGCAAGCGATCGAGCATCGACCTTCGCCCCATAGTCTGCGTACCAGGATGGAGGCTGGGCTGGGGCCGGCTCTCCCGCACGCCCCGACGCCAGGACCTCGACCAGTTTCCTCAGAGACTGGATACCTCGCTGATAATTCTGCTCCGCCTCAAGCCATCCAGTTTCTGTTGCTGCCACGTTTCGGAGCAGGGAAAGCCTCGCTTCGTCCGATGATGCCAACGCGGTCTGTGCTTCGTGCGCCAACTGCCACACCGCTAATCCGCGCATGAAACGACGCGTGACTTCTGTCGTATCCTCCAGCATCAATTCCTTGGCGAGCTTGGGCGGCAGTCCTTTCGTTTTAAGCACGGCAGCAAGGTCCGCCATGCCGAGGCGAGGCCCTACCGCCTTGGCGAAGAAGTCAACAGCCGTGTCATCCGACCGGATTGAGCCCAATAACGAACGCTGCTCTTGAACCAGTTGTCCGAAGGATGGCACGTCTGCGGCGGCGACACTCGCGCCGAGCGGCTCCTGCTGCGCAGCCTCAGCAGGCCAGGTTGGCGAGGCGAGAAGAAACAGCAGTAAGTTGATGATGACTAGATTCACAGGTGGGCATCCATGCAATCAGAGCTATAGCCTTCGGCAAGAGACCACCCGCACCGGGTCTCCTGACGAGTGATCGGTATTCTAACAAATGTAAGGTGCTATCAAGCTAGAAAGCTTGTGAGAAGCGGGGTTATGTGCCGCTGAAGCAGGTGCGAAGAAACTCGATAGTCGTTTCCCAGGCTTGAACCGCCGCCCGTGGGTGATAGGTCGGCCGCGTGTCATCGAAAAAGGCATGACTGGCATCGGGATAGACCTCGATTTGGGTCTTCTTCCCGTAATCGGCGCCGGCTGCGCGAAGGCGGGCGGCGTCCTCCTCGAGAGCCCAGTCGTCCTTCCCTGCTTGGTGGTACAGGACGGGGCAGTGCAGATCTTTGAATGGTGTCGTCGCCGGAACCTTGCCATAGAACACCACTGCCGCGCGGAGCCGCTTCCGTTGGCAAGCGAAGCGGAGCCCCAAGGAACCTCCCATTCCGAACCCGACGGCGGCGTGGATGTTTCGCTTAATGTAGTCCATCGTATTGAGGAACTCGCAGCAGGAATTGATGTCCTGGAGAACCCCCTCTTGGTTCATGCGTTCCATCAACGTGTGGGCAACCTCTAAATTGGCGGTCACCATGCCCCCTTGACGACCGTAGAGGTTCGGGATGATGACTCCGTATCCTTCGCACGCCAAGCGATTGCCGAGATCCTTGATCTGCACGTTCAATCCCCACCAATCGTGCAGCAGAACGATGCCTGGGTAGGTCCCTTTCTCTTGTGGCCAGAATTGCAGACATTCGACCTGGACTTCCTTCGGAATGCGTGTCTTGATGTAGGGATCCACCGCAGCGTCCGTCATGGTGGGAATCGCGACACCGCTTGGAAACCTGGCGGTCCCTGTGCCAATCTGTTGCAAGGTGAAGGGAGGTTGCCGGTCAGTCATTCGTTGGGTCTCACATGTCGCCTTGGCGGCGCCTCTGAATCATCTACGCGTACAATCCGTTCGAGCGGCGCGTACTATAGCGGTCGCATTTTCTCCTTGTCAACGGAACCGGCAGACAAATGGAAGCCCACTCTCGTAATCACGCACGCAGGCTCGGCGTCGGCTTGATCGGGCTGGGACGGCACGGCCAACGGTACGCCCGTCACCTGGTAACGGATATCCCCGAAGCTCATTGGGTCGCAGCCTGTCGTCGCAACTCCGCCTTGGGTCTCGGCTTGGACACCCCGGAGCCGGTGGTACTCTACGACGACTATCGCCGCCTCATCGCCGATCCGACGGTGGAGGCCATCATCATTGCGACACCCCCTTCGCTGAACCCGGAGATCTGTCTGGCTGCCGTTGCGGCACGGAAACCTCTGCTTGTCGAGAAGCCCCTCGCCATCTCGGGTCGGCATGCCGCCGACATCGTCCGCGCAGCCGAGGCGGAAGGCGTTCCCCTCATGACCGCTCAGACGCTTCGCTACGAGGCGGTGATCCAGGCGCTCAAGTCCCGATTGCCGTCGGTAGGCGAATTGCGGTCCTTGTCGCTGGTCACGAGAGTAGAACCGCGCCAAACCGAGCGAAGAGACGCCGGGGATTACGGCGGACGGGGTGTCCTATTGGAAGTCGGCGTGCATCTGCTCGACGCGATTCGCTTCCTAACGGGCGATGAGGTGGAATCGGTGAGAGCCACCATGCGAGCGATCCCGTCCTCCTCGATCGATATTTGGCTGGCTGCGGAATTGACTCTCTCGAAGGGACAACCCTGCCTCGTGGAGGTCTCGCGGATGTCGGCGGCCCGCGTCGGCCGAATCGAATGGATCGGCGACCGCGGGCAGCTCCAGGCCGATTGGATCAGGCACCGCCTGACTCACCTCCAATCGGCCGGTCAAGCGACCGAGTGGCCGATCGAGCCGAAGCAGACGCTGGTTGCGGCCACCCGCGCCTTCCTACAAGCCGTCATCGATAAGCGCCCCGTTCCCGTCACCGGCCGTGATGGATATCGGGCCGTCGCGAGTGCCGACGCGTGCTATGAATCCGCTGCGAGCGGCCGGACCGTCACAGTGCAATATGGCTGAAGTCGGTCACTGGTCACTCGTTAATGGTCATTGGGCGACGGCAGCAGAAGACGTCATTGGTCACTGGTCAACGGTCGCTGGAGACAGGAAAAGTCACTTGTCATTAGTCATTTGTCATTGGAAGGAACGATGATCATATTCGCTTTGCAATGACCATGACCGAGGACTCATGACTTCTTCTCTCCGACAATGACTGATGACCAATGACCCGTGACCTCTTTCCCTCTTCAGTAACTGATGACTCATGACTCTCCCGCTGCCCCCCAATGACCGATGACTGGTGACAAATGACCTCGTGGTGTGACTACGTTTCGGCCACGATGTGCGTGTCCGTTTCTTCCACACCCTCAATCGTATGGACCTTCGTAATCACCACGTCAGAGAGGGCCCGCTCATCCGGCACATTGATGAAGACGAAGATGTCGGGTTGACCAAAGCACGGGTGGGCCTGTTCGACGCCCTGGATCTTCTTCAAGGCCTGGAGCACGTCCTTGGTACGACCGGCTTTGACTTTGATCAAAATGTAGGCTTTCGTCGCCATACTCACGCTCCTTTCTGTGGGGGAATGGGGGGACGTTCGCGTTCTGATTCCGTCGAAGCGCCGGGCATCGCTCGCCGCCGAGCGGCGAATACTTGGTGGATGTTCTTACCCTGTGCGCTGAACCGTTCGCGTGCGGAGTCGTACAACTGAGCAAGGAGGTCAAGATCGGAGCGCTGCACGTTGAAGTCTCGGAACGCCGCTTCCAACTCCTGCTGATCACCAGCCTCTTGCCTCCGGTCCCAATCGAGGACCGCCTCCAATACCTGTGAGTTCCATCCTCGTTCGCGAAATTCCGTGATGACCGTAACACCGGTCGGTCCCACCTTGGCCTCGACCGCCCGTCGGAGAAATTGATCGACCGCAGGATTCGAGCTCTTCATGAACAGCGATTGGAACTGGATCACGGCCCTGATGATGCGATTCGCCTGGGGAGTCCCTTCCGGAGGTAGCACGCCGGCGTCTTCCAATGTCGCAAGCACCGCCATGGCCGCTCCGACTTCATGCTTCGAGGCGATACGCCCATTGCCTGGGCCCATTGCGGTTGGCAGAGCAACGGGCGCCCCGCGCAACGGGTACCCGGTAGGAACGTACCCGGTTGGCTTGGCAAGGGGAGGTGTAAACACCTCGACCACATTGCTGTACCGGGCGCCAGGCTTGGGCCCACCGCTCACGGTGTACAGGCGTCCCTGCACGACGGCGGATCCAAGACCGTGTCTGGGCGTCGGCATCGGAGCCTGCTCGGTCCATCGCTTGGTCTCGAGCGAGTAGGCGTGATTCTCACGGAACGTTCCGCTGGGACTTTCCCCGCCCAACACAAAAATGACGCGGTTGATGACGCCGGCGGTGATACCGCTCCTGGCGAGTGGCAGGTCTTCAATGCGATCCCATCGATTACTTCCGGAATCATAAACTTCGACCACCGAGAGATTGTGGCCATAATCTCCGTTTACGCGCCCGCCCAGGGCATACAGACGACCTTCGGCAGAAACCACCGCGAGATGGTCGCGAGGCGTGGGGAGAGGAGGGAGACTCGTCCAACGACCGGTTGAGGGATCGAAGGCCTCGACCGCCGCGACGTTCGTTCGGCGATCGTATCCGCCGACGGCCACAATCTTGCCATTGAGCTCCGCCGCCGCGAGGGCGCCGCGAGGGGTAGGCATCGGCGGGCCTTCCGTCCATCGGTCGGTGGAAGGATCGAACACATAGAGAGACGCCACCGGTTCCCAAGTGGACAGGAGAGAATGCGTGTATCCTCCCAACACATACACGCGTCCACCCACGGCAACGGCCGCGGTATGGTGCAGCCCCCTTGGCAGGGGAGGTTTCGTCGTCCATCGGTCGGTCGCCGTATCATACTCTTCGACAACATCCGTCACCCCCGGCGGCAGCGTGAACACCTCGGCCAGCTTCTGAGGGACGAGGCCGCCGACCACGTAAATCTTCCCGTCGAGCGCTGTCGCGGTGACTTCCGTTCGTTCTATGGGAGCCGAAGCAGCCTGACGCCACGTCCCGAGTGTGGGATCGCCTTGCACCGGCTGCACTTCCGCAATTGAGTAGACGGTGGAGCCGAACAACACCATCACCGTTATGCCCGAGATCCAGACGTGACTGAGGAATGGGGAGTGGTCTCGTTTGGGAGGCTCTACAATGAGCACAGGGCACCTGAAGGACCAGGTCTAGGACGCGTGCCGCGAATTATACCTAAGCCGTAGGAGCCAAGCTAGCGCGCGTTATTCATGGTGCGAACCTTCTGTTGAAAACCCCTCAGGGGGCTCCCTATAATCCCCCGCGACCGCTCGCAAGGGTTTTTCACAACAACCGGTGAATAGATGCTGGCAAAAGTCAGAAGCGCCGCTCTTGTCGGTTTGGATGCGCATTTGATCGACGTCGAGGTCGACATCAGCGGAGGACTCCCTCAATTTACGGTCGTGGGGCTCCCGGATGCGACCGTTCGGGAAAGCCGCGATCGCGTCAGGGCCGCGCTCAAAAACACCGGCTTCAACTTTCCGATCAAGAAAATCACCGTGAACCTGGCTCCCGCCGGCGTGAAGAAGGAGGGAGCCGCGCTGGATTTTCCCATCGCGATCGGCATTCTCATCGCCGACGGCGTCTTGAGCCAGGATGCAGTCAATGGCCATGTGCTCATCGGTGAGCTCTCACTCGACGGACGAGTCAGGCCCGTCGCCGGCGCTCTCTCGGTGGGCATGGCTTGTCGGTCCGCCCATCGGCTGTTGCTCCCCGTGGGGAATACCAGTGAGGCCGCCGTTGTTGACGGACTGGAGGCCTACCCGATCGGCACTTTGCCCCAGGCGGTGGAGTTTCTCCAAGGGAGGCAATCGCTTGCCGTGGTGCTTCACCAGCCGAGCGAATCGAGCAAGGACCTCTCGCCGGATGACGAGGATTTCGCCGATGTCGGGGGACAGGACCAGGCCAAGCGTGCTCTGGAGATCGCCGCCGCCGGAGGCCACAATGTTCTCATGATCGGACCGCCGGGCTCCGGCAAGACGATGCTGGCCAGGAGACTGCCGACCATCTTGCCTCCGTTGGAACCGGAAGAAGCGCTGGAAACTACTCGTATCCTGAGCGTGGCGGGGCTTTTGGAAGAAACCACGGCGCTCGCAAGCAAACGGCCTTTTCGGTCTCCACACCACAGCATCTCGGATGCCGGCCTCGTCGGCGGCGGAGTGATTCCTAGACCGGGAGAGGTCTCGCTGGCTCACAACGGTGTGCTGTTCTTGGATGAAATTCTGGAGTTCAAACGTCCGGTGTTGGATGGCTTGCGACAACCGCTGGAGGAGGGGAGTGTCGTCGTGACGCGGGTCAGCGGTTCGCTTCGATATCCGGCCCGGGTCATGCTCGTGGCGGCGATGAATCCCTGCCCCTGCGGGTACTACGGCGACCGGCGACGCGACTGTCTCTGCACGCCTCAGCAGATTCGTCGCTATCGGAGTCGTCTGTCCGGTCCGCTATTGGATCGAATCGATCTCCATGTCGAGGTTCCGCCGGTACCGGTGAGTGAACTGCACGAGGGACGTCCATCCGCCGAGACATCGAGCTCGATGCGCGCGCGCGTGGGAGCGGCCCGTGCCCGCCAGCGAGAGCGGTACAAGCACGCCGGCATCTATACGAATGCGCAACTCAAGCCCAGGCAACTCAAAAAGTATTGCGCGCTCGATGCCGCGGGACGTACTCTCTTGGAACACGTGATGTCCCGGCTGGGGTTGTCCGCACGCGCGCACGGCCGCATCTTGCGGGTCGCTCGCACCATCGCTGACCTGGCCGGCAGCGAGCCGATTCTGTCGCAGCACGTGGCCGAAGCCGTGCAGTATCGCAGCCTGGATCGACCGATCGGGGCGTAGGTCATTCATCATGTATCAGTCGGTCAAGTTGTTCGCCTGGTGGTTCCTCATCGGCGCGACCATGGCCCTGGCGGTCATCATGCTCCAGGGGGGCATCCGCGAAGTGATGCAAGCGCAAGGCTCCTTGTGGGAAGTGAAGCTGGTGGAGTTGCTCACGGCGGTCTTCGGCGGTGGGTTGTTGGGCGGCTGCATCGCACTCATTCTGGCTCGCATCAAGAAGCCATAGCCTAATCGGGGGAGGTCGGGCGAGCGATGGACGTCGAAGTAGGATCGAATCTCTATCAGAATACCGACGGCACGATCGAGATCGAAGGGGTACCGCAACTGCAGCTTGGTATCCGTGCGTCGGCTGGCGCGCCGGCCGTGAACTTTGCGTTATTTGATGAAAACGGACGGATGCTGGCCAAGCTGGTGGACAGCACCCTGGCGTTCAACGAGCGGCGGGCCTATGAGCTGACGAAGATTCCCTCGGGCCTCACGCTCAAGCACGCAGAAACCGGCAAGATCGTGCTGCAGGTGGAAGTCAAAGCGCCCGACCTCGTGGCTCTCAAGAAGGCCGAGTTCCGGACGGTCAAGGGCCATCTCTTCGAAGTCTCGGCCACGGACTGGCGGCTCGATAAGCAGAAAAAGACGGGCACCACCACCGATGCCAAAGGCGGCGCGGTGGTGATCGGCGGCTAGCTCTGAGGTGCGTGAATTGCGAGGCGAATCTCGCAAATCGTCATTGGCGAAACGTATTCGTGACGGAAGCCGAACTGCAAGTGTGGGGGCCGGGGCTCAGAACCGTCGTCGTGGAATTGCGGCGCAGCGAGCGGCCTGCCGTGGCTGATCTGCTTATCGACGCTGTCCGCGCAGGTGCGACATCCAGTGAAATTCTTGGAGGTATAGGCACCGTGTTGCGCGAGCATCGTGCGCTTCGTACTCAGCTCAACGAATCCGCAGCGCGTGTCCGGGACGCCGTCATGGCCGATGTCGATCGTGCCCTCCCTGGTTCAAGACTCGCCCAGTGGTTTGCCCGGTTCACACGTCCCTCAAGGTGATGGCCGCCAGCTTCGGTGCCTCTGTTGCCTTTCCCGGGTGCAACTCGCTTTAACCTCATGCGCTGCCGCCGTTAAGCGGCTATCCGTTAGGCCACGTGCAAAGGAGAGCGATATGCCTTCAGAAGCTATCCAGCCGCAGAATATCAAAGCAGCCGCTACCTGGAACGCCGGCGGGCAGGACTACGATCGAATCAGCCAAACCATCGCGGACTCGATCGAGCATTGTGTCATTCGTCTCGCCCCACGGTCCGGCGAGCGGGTTCTTGACGTAGGGACCGGGACGGGCTGGGCCGCGCGCCGTGTGGCCACCCGAGGCGCCACTGTCGTCGGCGTCGATCTAGCGCGCATTATTCATGAACGCTTCTACTGCAATCGCGCATTCGCTACTGCGACAAGCTGGCATGCGGGCTTCGCGGCATGCCGGCGGGCGGGCTCGCCGCTCGGTCGGTCAACATACTGTTTCAAGTATGCCTCCCTTCCTCGCGGCTCCACGCGCCCGTCTCGTCACGCGAGTGCGCGATTTCGTCACGAACCGTCATGAAAAATGCGCGCTAGGCGCTGATCTCATCGAGGCGGCCAGGGCATTCGCCTCTGACGCCCGGTTGGCTATCGACTTTCGCATCGGCGACGCTGAGAAGTTGCCCTTCAATGATGAGAGCTTCGACGTGGTCATCTCGACCTGCGGGGTCATGTTCGTAGGGGATCCGAAGGCGGCGGCCGGCGAGCTGGCGCGGGTGTGTCGAAAGGGCGGCCGGCTCGGGCTGACGACCTGGCCTGCCGACGGAACCATCGCCGGCCTCTTCAAGGTCATGAAACCCTACGCGCTGGAGTTCCCCGCTCCACCGCCGCCGTCGCCTTTTGAGTGGGGAAGCCGGGAGACTGTGAGACAACTCCTCGGCTCGGCCTTCGATCTGCGCTTTGAGACCGGCACGACCGTGCTCCGCAAGACCAGTGGCGCTGCGGTCTGGGAGTTGTTCGTGGGTGGCTATGGCCCGACGAAATCGTCGGCCGTGAGTCTCGACCCTGAGCGTCGGGAAAAGTTGAAACACGATTTTATCGCCTACCATGAGCGCTTCAAGACCGAGCTTGGTATCGCCATGCCACGCGACTACCTCCTCACGATCGGCATCCGAAGGTAACCTGGTCGCGGGGATGCTCTTCCAATGGGATGTTGAGCTAACCATTCGCTTCACTGAGACGCGTGCGACGATCACGCGCCGGGTAGGGCCCAGGGTAACGCCCGAAGAAATAAAGCTGACTGGGAAGACGATACCACAGCGGTTTCTCGAAGTGTCTCTTCTGAAGGCTTGTTCGAAAACTCAGGACTCATAACTCAGCACTCCTACACCGTCGGCACGATGACGATTTTCTCGCCGCGTATGTCGATCGTGGCCGTGTCGCCGTCTCGCAGTTCTCCTTTGATGAGTTGCCGCGCCATCGGGGTCTCGATCTCCTGCTGGATCAGGCGCTTCAACGGCCGGGCGCCATAGACCGGGTCGTAGCCCCATCGCGCTAAGGTGGACAGCGCCTGTGGAGTGACGGCCAGCCCGATCCTTCGTTCGCTCAGGCGCTTGCGCAACCGCTCGAGCTGGATCTCCACGATACGCGCAAGATGGTCGTCGGCAAGCGCGTGGAAGACCACCACTTCATCGACCCGGTTGAGGAATTCCGGTCGGAACTGCTTGCGGAGTTCCATCATGACCATGGAGCGCATCTGCTCATAAGACGCTCCGGATTGCTGGGCTTCCAAGATATGCTGGCTCCCGATATTCGAGGTCATGATCAGCACAGTGTTCTTGAAATCCACCGTCCGACCATGCGAATCCGTCAGCCGTCCGTCGTCCAACACTTGCAGCAGGATGTTGAAGACGTCGTTGTGGGCCTTCTCGATCTCATCGAACAGTAAGACCGAGAAGGGACGCCGGCGCACGGCTTCGGTCAGTTGCCCACCTTCCTCGTAGCCGACGTACCCGGGAGGCGCCCCGATCAGGCGCGCCACTGTGTGTTTCTCCATGTACTCCGACATGTCGATGCGAACCATGTTGGCTTCGTCGTCGAACAGCGTCGCCGCCAAGGATCGAGCCAGCTCGGTCTTGCCCACGCCGGTCGGGCCCAAGAACATGAACGACCCGATCGGCCGGTTGGGATCTTTGATTCCAGACCGCGCGCGAAGCACGGCATCGGCGACCGCACGGACCGCCTCGTCTTGACCGACCACCCGCTCGTGGATCAATTCCTCCAGTCGGAGGAGCTTTTCCATCTCGCCTTCCATCAGCCGGCTCACTGGAATGCCGGTCCACCGGCTGACTACGCCGGCGATGTCGTCCTCGTCCACTTCTTCTTTGAGGAGCCGACTCTCGCCCTGGCTCTTCGACAGACGCTCCTCTTCCTGGTGAAGCTCCCGTTCCAACCGCGGCAGCTCTCCGTACCGGAGCTCGGCCACGCGGTTGAGGTCGTACGCCCGCTCGGCGCGCTCGATGGCAAGTTTGGCTTCCTCGATCTGCTGGCGAAGCTTGTGCAATCGCCCGACCGAGGCTTTCTCTGCTTCCCATCGAGCTCTGAGGCTGTGAAGCTGCGTGTTCTTTTCCGCCAATTCTTCTTCTAACGTGGCCAACCTGGCCTTGCTGCCCGGATCGCTTTCTTTGCGCAGCGCCTCCCGCTCAATCTCCAACTGCATTACCTTTCTCGAAACTTCGTCCAATTCAGCCGGCAGGCTGTCGATTTCCGTTCGGAGCCGGGCGGCGGCTTCATCAACGAGATCGATCGCCTTGTCCGGCAGGAACCGATCGGAGATGTAGCGGTGCGACAGCCGGGCCGCAGCGACCAAGGCCGCATCCTTGATCCGCACGCCGTGATGCACTTCGTAACGCTCTTTCAACCCTCTGAGGATCGAGATGGTGTCCTCGACGGTGGGCTGGTCGACCAGGACGGTCTGGAATCGTCGTTCCAGCGCGGCATCTTTTTCGACATGCTTGCGATATTCGTTGAGCGTGGTGGCGCCGATCATGTGGAGCTCGCCCCGAGCGAGCATCGGCTTCAACAGATTCGCGGCATCCATCGCGCCTTCGGCGGCTCCAGCCCCGACGACGGTATGAAGCTCGTCGACGAATAAAAGAATCTCGCCCTGCGCCGCTTGGACTTCCTTCAAGACCGCCTTCAAGCGTTCCTCGAACTCCCCGCGATACTTGGCGCCGGCGATCAAGGCGCCCATATCCAGGACGATCAGGCGCTTGTGTTTCAGCCCTTCGGGCACGTCACCCTTGATGATCCGTTGGGCGAGACCCTCGACGATAGCGGTCTTCCCGACGCCTGGTTCTCC
Source organism: Nitrospiraceae bacterium (assembly GCA_037446055.1). GTDB lineage: Bacteria > Nitrospirota > Nitrospiria > Nitrospirales > Nitrospiraceae > JBBIJI01. Next base: position 130,987 of record JBBIJI010000005.1, on the reverse strand, counting down.
GATAAGGACGGGATTGTTCTTGGTTCGCCGCGAGAGAATTTGCACGACACGCCGGATCTCGTCGTCGCGGCCGATGACTGGGTCTAATTTGCCATGACTGGCTAGTCGGGTGAGGTCGCGCCCGTATTTTTCCAGCGCCTGGTAGGTACCTTCCGGGTCTTGAGTCGTCACCCGCTGATGGCCGCGCACCTGCTGGAGGGCGGGCAGCAGTTTGTCGCGAGTCAACCCTAACTTCTTAAAGACGCCTCCCTCTTCGGCCATCGCGAGGAGGACATGCTCGACGCTGATGAACTCGTCCTTGAGCGATTTCATCTCGTTCTCGGCGAGCGTCAGGATCTTTGCCAGGCGAGGGGTGACATGAATCTGCCCCGGACCGGCTCCAGGACCTTGCACCTGCGGAATCTTGCCAAGGGCTTGCTCGACTGCCTGTTGGACGGCAGACAGAGAGACACCCGCTCCTTCGAGCAGCGGGCGGGTAAGCCCGCCTTCCTGCTCAAGGAGGGCCGACAGCACGTGCTCCGCGTCGATTCCTTGGTGCCCTCGCCGCATGGCTTGGGCCGAGGCCGCTTGCAAGGCCTCTTGAAGCTTGACGGTCATTCGATTCATATCCATAGAACGCTCCTGATTAGGGACGCACACGTCCTCTCTGGTGCTCGATAATCACCTCTCCTCCGAAGTCAACACCGAGCCGCCGCCATATCGATAGCATGTGCTAACGTCTCTTTGCCCTCACGGCCGGCTCCACCGCCCCTTCTGCTCGGTTTCCAATCGGTTGATTCGTTGCTCCAGCCTCCTGAGCCGCCACAACACGAAGACCGACAGCTCTGCGAGGAGTCCAAGGCCAACGACCAGTCCGACCATCAGACTCGCCATTTCATGCGGCATCAGCGATGGCAGGATTGAGTCATCCGCATGTCCGGCAAATGCGGAATCGACCGACCACAGTCCCATGGCGATGCTCATGGTCTTTCGCGGCACACTTGAGGAGAGCTGATGGGCCACTGTACTCCGAACGACCTCGGCTGTCGATTGCCAGGCTTCACCACCTTGACCTGAACCTGGAAACGAGACTATTGTGGGCTCGGCCGTCATCTCAAGACCACTGCTTCCGTTTTGCTTTGCCACCGACAGTGATCGAATTCATCCTCTCAACTCTTCATCTGTACCGAGAAGTGCTTCATGCTACGGTCCGCTCGTTCCGGCGCGGGTGGCTGGCCATCGTCGCGGTCGTCGGGTTCGCCGGCGCGATGCTCCTTGCCATGCAACTAGCAGCGCCTCTCGGTATCGCCGGCGGTTTCATTCTGGGCGCAGCGAATGCGCTGTTCGTCGGGGCCCTGTTGTCTCTCATCGAACAAGCGGTCAAGGGAGCTCGTTCCCTGACAGGCCGGGATTTGATCGAAAGCATGGGCCACTACTTTTGGGATGTCATAAGCGTGGGATTCATCTTGTGGGTCCCTCTGCTCGTGTTGGACAAAGCAGCCACAAGGAGTCCAGAAACCGGTTTCTTGGCGGCAGCAGTCTTGCTGCTCCTCTTCATCCTGTTGAACCCGGCGCCGGAAGTCATCTATCAGGTTCGCCATGACTCCCCCCTCGATGTGTTGAAGACGAGTTATGAGTTCGTCCTTGAGAACTGGATTGAGTGGTTTCTGCCACTTGCCATCGTATTGGCGCCTCTCGGCCTGACATTCTTTTTCACCCTCTCGCACCGATTTGGCGGGGGAGCCGGACTCAACTTGCTTGAGCTACTCTCGTTGCCATTCCTTTTGCTCTCTGGGTGGTTGGCGCAAGTAGGGTTGTCTGAGGGGGTAAGTGCGCTGGTGGTGTTTTTGCTGACACCTCCCGCTGTGCTGCTCATGATGTTCTTCCGAGGGCATCTGTTCGCCGCCCTGCAAGGCTCCTCTCGCCGGCAGCGGCTTTTCCAGCACGGCCTTAGAGACCAGCGGTAGCTCATCGCCCCTTGCGCGAGTCTTCAACCCGCGCTTGATGGTCCGTTCGCCTGTCCGACGATTACTTTCAGGATCGAGAAATCTCGCAGCGAAATAGAATCGGGAGCGTGTCATCGCTTCCCGGCGCTCAACCTCCAAAAGTGAATGGAAATGCCACCACGAGGAAAACAGATTTTCCATGGAATCTTGCGGGGCTCGGCAAAATGGTGTATGGATTTTCATACGCCTACGACATTAGGAAGCTTGATCCTCACCCCTGGGATTTGTTAGCCAGGTCTTCATGTCGATCTTTTGGCGCTTGGTCCTCACCTCAATGCTGATCATCCTCATGATGGTCGGGGTGACCTATTACGCTCTCCATCAACTCCGGCAGCTCATTGTGCTCAACACGGCCATGGTCTCCCAACATTACCCCGCCATCGAATACGCCAAACGCCTCCAGACGTCGTTGTATGGCCAACTTCAAAGCGAGAAGAAGTTCCTGGCGGTTCGAGACCCTTCATTTATCCATACATTCGACGAAGAAGCTGAAGAATTTCGTAAGACCCTCCGCTTGCTGCTCATGCAGGAACCCCCGCTCCATAGCGAGAAGCTCCTGAAAGACGTCGACAAGCTTCAGCACGACCGGCTGACACTGTTCGACAAGACGATCCGACGGTCGACGCCGGGAGCCGTGTGGCCACCGTCTGGATACGAAGAACGACGCGACGGGCTGACCGACCAGATCACTTCAACGCTCCAGGAATACATCATGTTTCACGAGGGGCGGATCAGCGCGGGAGTCAATCAATCCCTCGCAAATGCAGCCAAGGCCGAAGACGTCACACGACAATTTGTCGTGGTCTCGCTATTGATCGGATTGATCGTCGCCTTCTCGAGCTATAGCATCTTGCGCCCCCTGCACCAGCTTCAGAGCCACATTGAGGAGATTGGTCGCGGCAACTTCGGCACGTCGCTGGACATTCGAGCGCCCAGTGAGCTTCGGGATCTCGTGGAAACCGTCAATTCGATGGGCCGCAAACTACGGCAGTTGGATGACATGAAATCCGACTTTCTGGCCCACGTCTCTCACGAATTGCGGACTCCCATGGCCTCCATCCTGGAAGGAACCCATCTGCTGCTGGATGAGATTCCCGGCAAGCTGACGCAGGAACAACGGACGACCTTGAGGATCATTGCAGACAGCAGCCAACGGTTGATGCATCTGATCTCCACCATTCTCGATCTCTCCAAGATGGAAGCCGGCATGATGGAGTACCGGATCGTACCGACTGAGCTGAGCCGGATCGTGAGTGTCTGTTTGAATAAAGTGAAGCTGCTGGCTGACGCCAAGCAGATCAAATTAGTGACGGATGGGCCGATGGAGCGACTGTGGGTTCGAGCCGACGCCCAGCGCATTGAACAAGTGCTTGACAATTTACTCTCAAATGCGCTCAAGTTCGGCCCGGACGGCTCCGTCGTCAGACTGGTGATGGAACCGGACCAAAAAAGCGGCGTGTTGCGTATTTCGGTCATCGATGCAGGTCCCGGTGTACCTCGCGACGAACTCCCGCACCTGTTTGAGCGTTTCTATCAAGGGCGCGCCAAGGCAAAGCAGAAATCCGCGGGCAGTGGGTTAGGATTGGCGTTGGCCAAGAAGGTCGTGGAAGCGCATGGAGGGCGCATTTGGATTGAGAGTGAAGTAGGGAAGGGGACGATGGTGCGATTTACATTGCGACTGGCGCGCCATCAAGGACAGGCATGATCCGGTCTTTTCTCAAGCCCAAACTCTTGGCGGGATTGCTGCTGTTTGTCGGAGTCGGCTGTGCTTCTCTCCAGCCACCTAGCCCCGGCACACCCTTCTTCGTGCCCAACCCCAGTGATGTGAAGGTGCTCCGTTCCTTAAGCCAGAAACAGGACGCGATGCTTGCGGCCTGTCAGGAGACCACCTCATGCGACCATGCCAACTTCACGAGGGGGCTACTGGCCCTTTATGAAAATCGGGACACGGCGGCGGCGTATTTCGAACGGGTCATTACGACCGCCCCCAAGAGTCGACTGGCCGCGTCCAGCGCCCTGTGGCTCCAAATTCTCCGGGAGTCTCCCGGTACGGCGCGATCATCCTGGTTGGAGGCCATGTTTGCCGGACCGGCTGTCGCCCGTGACAATGCACGACTCAGTCAGGCGACCGCTCAACTGGCGCGGGACTTGCTTGAATCGGAATTGACCATTCAACAGCTTAAGGGGCTTGAAGGCTCGAGCACCGTTTCGGTGGAGGCGCTGCAGCGTGAATTGCAAGAACGGGATAAGAAGATCGAGGCCTTGACCGTAAAACGTGACCCGACCGCGGTCCAGGCGCTTCAACGCGAGATCGTCGAGCGCGATAAGAAGATCGATGAATTAACCAGCAAGTTGGAAGCCCTCAAGCGCATCGATCAGGAAATGAGAGAGAAGACCAAACCAGGCCGTCAAGTCGCGCCCAAAATCCTCCTCCCGCCCCCCACGGGAGACTCAAAATAGTAGGGAGTTCATATGGAAGGCGAACGGATTCTCGTCGTTGACGATGACGAAGGGCTTTTACACCTAATCAACATGCGCCTGGCTGCCATGGGCTTTCAGGTGACCCCCTGTACCAGCGGTCAGGAAGCCTTGGCGTCGGCTCGGCAGCGCGTGTACGACCTCGCGATCACCGACCTTCGGCTGCGGGGCGAAAACGGCCTGGATGTCGCAGAAGAACTCTTGCGCATCCATCCCGGCTTGCCCGTGCTCATCCTTACGGCTCATGGATCGATCCCGAATGCCGTGGAGGCCATGCAGCGAGGGGCCTACGGGTACCTGACCAAGCCGTTCGATGATGCAGAGTTGAAAGCCACGATCGAAAAAGCCCTCTCCCAGCAAAGAATGTCGCGAGAGATCCAACGACTCAAATCTCTCGTCAAGGAACTCTACGGGATCGAGAATGTGGTGGCGAGGAGCCCCGCCATGCAACGCCTCTTCCAGCAGGTTGCCCAGGTAGCGGATTCCGACGCGACGATCCTCCTCTCCGGGGAAACCGGGACCGGCAAAGAGGTGCTTGCGCGGGTGATTCACACGAACAGCAGGCGCGCGAAGGGGCCGTTTGTCGCTTTGAACTGCGCGGCAATTCCAGAAACCCTGTTTGAAAGCGAACTCTTCGGGCACGTTCGGGGCGCCTTTACGAGTGCTCATGGCCCCAAGAAGGGGCTCTTTCAGAGCGCCAATAGCGGGACGCTGTTCCTCGATGAGATCGGAGAAATGCCCCTGTCCATGCAGGTGAAACTGCTGCGCGCAGTGCAGGAAAGAGAGGTCAGGGAGGTTGGAGCGGACTTATCAACAAAGGTGGACGTTCGCATCATTGCCGCAACCAATCGTGACTTGAACGATGCGGTCAAAAACGGCGCGTTCCGCAGTGACCTGTATTATCGGATTTCCGTGCTTCCTTTGGTGATTCCGCCCCTGCGTGACCGCCGGGACGACATCCCCTTGCTCGCGCAACATTTCTTGAAGCAGAGCGCGAAGCGCCTCAACAAGGACATTCGGGGGTTTACACCAGCTGCCGTGCAGCGCATGATGGTCCACCTCTGGCCTGGAAACGTGCGGGAGCTGGAGAACGCCGTCGAAAAGGCAGTCGTCATGTCCCGGCAGGACATGATCACTCCGGATTTGCTGCCTGCGCCCGCACAATCCAACGAAGTCGTCCTCAAACCGTTGACCGAAGCGAAGGAGGATTTCGAGCGATCCTACCTCAGGAATGTATTGCAGCTCACAGGGGGAAACATTTCGCGTGCAGCCCAATTTGCCGGGCGCTATCGAGCCGATTTCTATAAGATGTTACGGAAGTATGGCTTACATCCTTCCGGGACAAGAACCAAGCCCGACCTCGAATACGACGAACTGACAGGCAGCCACGATCTCAAGGAAGCGTAGCTGCCGGCAACTACGACAGGCTCGTTTCTCTCCACCGCGTGCAGGCCGCAGCATACCTCTTCGTCCAGCGAGCAAGAAGTATGAGGACGTTCTTTGGCGCCCGGAAACTCTCTCAGAAGAAGTACGGCAGGAATCTGAGCGGCTTCATCTCCTCAGCGAATCGGGAGACACAGGACGGCCTCGCGCAGGTGCACCGACGATCGGAAGCTGGGCCGTTTAGCCTCGTAGCGCTTGGGGATCATGGCGATCACACCAGCGGTCGGGGCGCATTAGGACGGACAAAGCCGCGATCGCACAAATCACCGCCAGAAACGTGAAGGCCGCAATGATCAGTACTCCGCCGCGCAGGTTGTGCTGAAACCAGAGCACAATAAGTCCCTCCCTCTGGATCAGTCGCCTGTTATATGACCCGCTGTCATACCTTAATGATATCACTCACCTGTCAATGCTACTTTGAAAGTGGTATGAAGCCGCTACCTCTGAGACCGCTGCTGTCGGGGCCGCCCCTCATCGTAAAGAGCTGAATCGTTCCGGCACATCACTAGGAACCGCCTGTAGGCCTTCGTCGAGAATCTTCGGACACCGCGGGTTCCAGAGCTAATTGAGGAGATACGCCACGATGGTACCGACGCTCCGAGCCATGACCGAAGAAAGTATGGTAATCGCGGCTATCCACGTGAGCACGGCCATGAACACGACGAATATCCCGGCCCGTACATCCTGTGAAAACCAGAGTTCCATAGCGTGCCTCCCCAGTCATAATGTTGTTAAGCGGCGCCAGAAGGAACACTGTTCCGTTCGTGGCCTGATTATGGCTCCATCGAGATTGATCGTGTATCCACCTTTAGCAGGGAACGAGACTGTCCTTTCGCGGGGCAAGAGGGGAGTCTAAGAACGGCGCCGTCCTAGGCCTAAATTGATAGATTGGGGAGGGATCTAACTACTGTCTCCACTTCGGAGACTTCACACTCTTCAAGCAGAACACGAGAACCCGGGGAAGACATGCGAAGAGCTGGATGAGTACTTCCGGGAGCCAAGATCCGGTGGGAGCCCAGCCTGAAGAGATGTGAAGAAGCATAGCTGCGCTACAGCCTGCGGAGGAATGCCACAGATCGAAGATGAGTCGTCGGTTGGGGAAGCGAGCGTGCGGAGCTGATCCTGCGTACCCAGAAATGACAGCAAGGGATCTCTCCACTCGCCCCACTGACAAGAAGCCGATACAGACGCTCTCGCGGTCGCGCAAGTGGGAATAGATAGAGGAGACCTCAAGGCGTTTATTCCGTCGCCAAGAGCCATTTGAAGGGCTCCGGGTCGAGCAAATGTGAAGAAACACTGGCGGTGTTTATCCGGCGGCGCAATTCGGTGGAACGATGAGGAGCCGCCGGTCGCGCAAGCGAGGTTTGGAGCTGGCGAGAGGAATCGAACCTCCAACCGGTGGTTTACAAAACCACTGCTCTGCCGATTGAGCTACGCCAGCCCTCGCCCACGCTCGAAACAACCGGTCTCTGGAAATGAAGCCCCGACCGGAACCCTACAAAAGCACTCCCAACCTGTCAAGCCGGCCGAGCGTTGCGGCACACTTGCATAACAATCCAGCTCATCCTTGCATCGAAACGGATTTCGCCGTATAAAGCATTCTTAGGATCACACCTGACGAGAGCCTTCCAACCGAGACGGTTCAATTCAGCTCAACGCGACGGAAGGAATCTTCTGAGAATTTCCGATGAGTCAGCCACACATCGTCATTATCGATGACGATCCCGCCATACGGGAAGTGCTGTCCGAGACATTAAGCGGGGAGGGCTTGCTGGTGACAGCCGTCGAGGACGGACCGTCAGGCGTGCAAGTCGTCAAGGATACCCCCGCCCAGGTGGTGATTACGGATTTGCAATTGCCGGGTTTTGACGGCCTTGAAGTCTTGAACCGCGTCACGAGGATCGATTCCAAGATCGTGACGATCGTCATGACCGGATTCGGAACGATCGACTACGCCGTGAGGACGATGAAGGCGGGGGCTTTCGACTTCATCACCAAACCCTTCGATCCGGACACCGTTGCAGTCGTCGTGAAGAAGGCGATCGAATTCCAACAGCTTCGCCAAGAAAACCACCTCCTCCGCAAAGCCGTGCGGGACCAATATCGACTCGACCATCTGATCGGGCAGAGCAAACCGATGCAGCGCATCCTGGAGTTCGTCCAAAAAGTCGCCGACAGCGACAGCACGATCTTGATTCAGGGGGAAAGCGGCACCGGGAAAGAATTGGTGGCCCGCATGCTGCACTTCAACAGCTTTCGCAGAGACCGTCCGCTCGTGCCGGTCAATTGTGGAGCGATCCCCGAAAATCTCCTCGAATCGGAGCTCTTCGGCCATGAAAAAGGGGCCTTCACCGGGGCGGCCCACACGCGGCTCGGACGGTTCGAACTGGCGCACGGCGGCACGATCTTCCTCGACGAGGTCGCGGAGATGAGCCTTCCGTTGCAGGTCAAGCTCTTGCGGGTGTTACAGGAACGCTCGTTTGAACGGGTCGGGGGAAATCGAACCATCACAGTGGACGTCAGAGTCATCGCCGCCACCAACCAAGACCTCGAGCAAGCCGTCAAGGATAAACGTTTTCGGGAGGATCTCTTTTACCGTTTGAACGTCATCCCACTCACGCTCCCTCCTCTTCGGGAACGGCGGAGCGATATCCCGCTCTTAGTGCATCATTTCATCGGGAAGTTCAACCAGGCGAAACGTACGGAAGTCACCGGGATTACCACGGAAGCTTTGGATGCTCTCGCCGCCTACGGCTGGCCGGGAAATATTCGGGAACTTGAAAATATGATTGAACGTCTCCTTGTGTTGAAGAAAGCCGGCACGTTGACGTTGGAAGACTTACCCGAGAAGGTGTGCGTCCGACCCGCCGGAACGGAAGAACCCAGGGAGCAATTCATTCGCTTTTCCGATCAGGGAATCGATCTTGCCCGGGAGGTCGAGCGATATGAGAATCGCCTGATTGTTGAAGCCCTGCGCCAAGCCAACGGCATTACGAGCAAGGCCGCGCAGCTCCTCCAGCTCAACCGGACGACATTGGTCGAAAAACTCAAACGCAAAGGATTTGATCCTAAGGCTCACAGCGAACCCCTGCCGAGTTAGCGATTTTTATTCTCTCCTTCGCTCTTCCGTCAATCTCTTGACCCTTTCATTTCGCTGATGACGGGAAACCTGACGCCGTCCTCGGCTTACGCCGGCGCTTATGCGGTTTTTTTCCACGCCAAGCGGCAAAGTTTTCACCTCTCCGTCTAGGGCACGACACTTGCTGCCGTGTCACGGCGTGGATCACATTTATAGGACCGCTGTCTGGATCGCAGGGCTCGGATCGGTTCTCTCAGGCTTACTGTCGGCTCAAGCCGCGACCAGCGCGTTTCCAGCCACATCGCGGTCGGCAGGTCCTGCGGCTCACGAATCCAGGAGCTCCTCCGGAAGGCCCACGAGTCTCATTGATCGCCTTCCCGACGATGGACCCCGCTATGATCTCTCCGGTCAAGGAATCGATTCGTTGATTTTTCAGGGCGGCTTTTCTGCCTATCGATTGGGAGAAATGGGCCAGGCGCGGGCCGCTTTCCAGAAACTTATCGCGACAATGCCTCAGAGCACGTTGGCCGGGGCCGCCGCCGCCTTCCTCGCGGAGCTGCCTTCTTCCAAGGAGGGGAACTCGGCCGGTTGGGCTCAGACGATCGCGGCTTACCGGACTATCATTCGTGACTATCCACGCTCACCTAATAGTAGTCGCGCCGCCTGGCGGATCGGGGATCTCTATCTCGCCCAGGGGTGGTATCACGAAGCTCGGGGAGCCTATACGCACGCGTTAACCCTCACGCCCCCGGGGTACGACACTGATCGTTCGCAGTTGGGCCTCGCGCTGGCGCTACAAGGCCTGGGCAAGTGGCAAGAGGCCGGCCGGTTGTTGGACTCGGTCCGGAGCCGGACGACCAGTGAAACTCTCCTGATGCGAGCGACCATCGAGACGGCGCTCGTGCTTGCTCGCCTGAACCGTCCTCAGGAAGCGCTCCCTCACTTTGAGATCGCCTACCATCGCTGGTTCGATTCCTTTAAACACGACTCCGATGCCCTCCTTGCTTACGGGGGCATCCTGCGATCACTGCATCGTTGGGAACAGGCGCGCGAGGTGTATCTGCTGTTTCATAACCTCTACCCCGATGCCCCGGAAGCACCGTTGGCTTGGCTCTACGTAGGGGACGCCTGCAGCGCCACAGGCGCCCAGTCTTGTGCAGAGCTGTTCTATGCGGCCGTATCCGCTTCACACGCGGGAACCCCTGCCGAGACGATGGCGCACATGCGGTTGCTTCAACTCTATCGCGAATCAGGCCCATCACAAAGTCTCAGACACCTGGTTCCCCGAGCCGTTCACGCTCAATTGAGAAGCGTTCCGGTGCGGGTGACGCAACCGGACGATCAGGAAAGCCTGCTTCGTTCCTATGCCGCGAACTACGCTGACAACGCAGTCGGCAGCGAAGCGCTCTATCGGCTTGGACGACATTACGACTCGCGAGGCGAGTGGACCGAAGCGCTCCAGGCATATCAGGAAGCGAGCGCACGCGTGGGACGCTACCCGGAAGATCCCTGGCCGGAAGCGGCGGGAGCAGAACTCGTTCGATTATTGGGTCCTTGGTTGGAAGCGGCAGTTCGGGCGGAGGACGACCTGTCTGCTGTGACCCTGTTTCATCGGCACGGAGCTTCCGCAGTCAACGCGTACGCGGGAACCTCGACGCTGCTCTTCGTAGCCGAGGCTCATCGTCGCCTGGGGCTCTCGGCAGAAGCCGGCCGCCTGTATCAGCACCTGATCCGCCATCCGCAGGGCGCCAGATTTCTCGAGCCCGCGCTGGTCGGTCTGTGTCGCGTCTACCTTGATCAGAGTGATCCGCAAGCGGCCCGGAAAGTTATCGAACGGTACCGCCTGCAGTTCCCCACGGGCCACTACGCGAGAGAAGCGATCGAGCTGCATCTGGCCGCCCTTGAGCTTGAAGGAGATCGCGCGGGAGCGATACGTATGCTCCAGCAATGGGTGAAGTCCCATCCACGAGACGATCATCGTCCCCAGATGCTTCTGCGCTTGGCGGAAACCTTCGCCATCGTTCGCAACGACCGCGAAGCCCTCCGTACCTACGAGGAGGCCATCGGAAGCCATGCACCCGCATCCAATTCCTCGCGCATCGGGTACGCGGACGTGCTCCTCCGACAAGGGAACCTTCAACGGGCCGCGGCCATCTATGAGCAAGTCTTGCGCTCACGGCCCACTCCGGAAGAAGCCGAGTGGGCGAGGCTCAGGCTTATCCGCACCATGACCCTCGACGGTCGAGCGGCTAACGCACCGCCCGCCACCCAGGCTATCCACGACATCAAGGATCCGTTGATGCAACGAATCTCTTCGGTTTTCACGACCAATGCGCGGCTGGCTCGCCAACACAAAGGAGACTCGACCTCATGACCATCCAGGCGACCCCGACGAAGGAGACGGACCTTCTACAACACGCCTTTCGGACGTTCGACCACGCCGCGGATCAGCTCCAAAAATCCTACGCTGCCCTGACCGCCCGGCTCGATCAGCTCGACGTGGAGCTGGCTGAGCGCAACCAGGCCCTCCGCCAAAAACTCCGTGAGAACGAGACGATGCGGGCATACTTGTCGGCCATTCTCGAATCACTCACGACAGGGGTCATCGTGATCGGGACGTCCGGCGAGATCGAACGAGTGAATCGTGCCGCCTCGCTGCTTTTGGGGGTGGTCAATACGGAGCTCGAAGGCCGAACATGGCAGGAGGTCTCCGACCAGATAGGGCTGCTGATCGGCTCCTACCCCTTCAGCTTGTCCAACGGCGTGGTCGTCACGGCGACGGACTCACCGCTCACTAACGCCCAGGGAGACATCCTGGGGCGCATTATTCTCCTGCAGGACGTGACCCCGATCCGCCGTCTGGAAGAGCAACTGCATCGGCGCGATCGTCTGGCCGCCATGGGTGAAATGGTCGGCCATATCGCCCACGAAATACGGAACCCGCTCGGCAGCATCGAGCTTTTCGCCTCGCTGCTTCAGCGTGATCTCAAATCTTCGCCGACCCTGAAGCAGTACGCCGAACAGATCTCCACCGCCGTCCACATGCTCGATCGCCTGCTCGGCAACCTGCTCCTGTACACCAAGCCGGATTGCTCTCGCGCGAGATGGCACATGCTCGAGCCGATCGTTCTCGACGCGCTCGCCCTTGCCGCCTCGGCGATCGCGCGATGTCGCGTGGATATTCAATTAAACATCGGTTCTCCGGCGACACGGCTGTGGTGCGACGCCGATCAGATGAGACAGGTGTTGCTCAACGTGATCCTGAACGCCGTACAGGCTATGCCGCAAGGAGGGCGGATGACGATCAGGTCCAACGCGGAGATCGATGCGGAGGGCCGCCTTCTGGCGATCACCCTCACGGTCTCGGACACCGGCGTCGGCATCCCTGCAAGCCATCTCTCCCGCATCTTCGATCCTTTTTTTACGACCCGTGAAGACGGCAGCGGCCTGGGCCTTGCCATCGTCCACGCGATCGTCGAAGGCCACGGAGGCCGGATCACAGTCGAGAGTGCCGTCGGGCAGGGAACGACTTTTACCTTCCGTTTTCCCGGAGGGCCGGGATGTCAGCCCGGTTCCTGTGACAAGAACGCTGGCATCGAACAGCTTCGGGAACCACGAGAACCGCGGCTGCTAACGCACCAGGAGTGGATACCGGCATGATGAGAGAGGATCACCACGGGGACAACACCGCTCCGGCGAGCAATCGGTCCATCTTGATCGCCGACGACGATTCGACGATGCAGGCGGCCTTGAGCGAGTCCGTCCGCCGACTCGGTTATGACGTGCATCTGGCGTCCGACGGCCACGAAGCGCTGGAACGTGCCTTGGTGCTCAAACCCTGGCTCGTCCTGAGCGATCTCAAGATGCCGCGCCTCGGCGGCATCCCCTTTGTGCGAGAGCTGAAGAAACGGCTGCCCGATACGACGATCGTCCTCATGACGGCGTACGGCACGGTGGAAACGGCCGTGGAAGCCATGAAGGTCGGCGCGTCGGACTACCTCCTCAAGCCATTTTCCGCGGACTTACTGGAACGTATCCTGACAAGTCTTCTAGGGTCCGACGCCGATCCCTCAGATACGGATGGGGCGCGGACGCCACAACGCCCCATCCTCACGCAGGACCCTGGGATGATCCGGCTCCTGAGCACGGCGGAGAGCGTCGCCGCGAGTCAGGCGACGGTGCTCATCACCGGCGAAAGCGGCACGGGCAAGGAGCTGCTCGCTCGATTCGTTCATAGTCGAAGCCCGCGGGCGCATCGTCCATTCGTGGCGGTGAATTGCGCCGCCTTGCCCGAAGGACTGCTCGAGAGCGAGCTGTTCGGCCACGAGCGGGGGGCGTTCACCGGCGCGCTCGGCCGCAAGCAGGGCAAATTTGAAATGGCCCATCAAGGGACCCTGCTTCTGGACGAGATCAGTGAAATGAACCTGGGGCTCCAAGCGAAGCTGCTCCGGGTCCTCCAGGAACGGGAGGTGGATCGCATCGGCGGCCGAGAGCCCATCCCCATCGACGTGCGGGTCATCGCCACGACGAATCGGGCGTTGGTGCGCGAGGTGGAGCAGGGGCGCTTCCGTGAAGACTTGTTCTATCGGTTGAACGTCCTTCCGCTCAGCATCCCTCCGCTGCGGGAACGGCCGACCGACATCCCCTTGCTCGTCAGACACTTCGTCAAGTGCGCGGCCGCACGGAACGGCGTCCCGGCGCCTGCAGTCACCGAGGCCACCGTGCAGGCACTCCTTGGGCATCCTTGGAAAGGAAACGTACGGGAGCTCGAAAACGTCATCGAGCGCGCGACGCTCCTCAGCGAGGGCGGGACGGTTCGCGCCGATCTCCTCTTCAGCGAGAGCGCGGCGCCGACGCCTGCCTCCCCCCCCGTCCCCGGGGTCGGTGGCGACCTAGGGCGGGGATCGCTCTGGGAAATGGAACGGGATTTGATCTTCAAGACCCTGGCCAGAACGAAAGACAACCGGACGCATGCGGCCCGCGAACTGGGCATCAGCGTGCGGACGCTGCGAAACAAATTGCGCGAATACCGTGCCGTGGGACAGGAGCTGGCACCGCCTCAACCCTAAGCCCGGAAGGAAGATTTTTCCGGTCTGCGGGCGGATTGTCCACCGAGATGGGCAAGGATGGGAAGGAGGAGCGATGACGATCTTCGATAAGACAATGGGCCTCATCGAACGGGCGCTCGATCTTCGAAGCGCCCGCCAACGGCTGATCGCGTCCAACGTCGCGAACGAAGAAACTCCAGGCTATCGAGCCACGGATCTCCACTTCCAAGATGCCCTGGCGTCCGCCGCGAAGGGAAAGTTTCCGGTCGTCTTGGCGACGACCCACGATCGACATGTGGGTCCCTCGCGAGGCGGATTCCGCCAGGTCGTGGGACGCATACGGGAGGTCCCTGCCGGTGATCTCCCCCTCGATGCCAACACGGTGAACCTTGAAATCGAGATGGCCAAACTGGCGGACAACGCGATGCACTACAACAGTGCCGCGACCATCATGGCCGTTCGCTTACGCCAACTATTGGGGGCTATCCGGGACGCGCGGTGAGTGAAGCAGATAGCAAACAGCGGATAGCGAACAGCCAATAGCGTAAGAGAACTCTTGCTTCCAGCTATTTGCTGCCGGCTATTCGCTCATCAAGGAGGACCTTTATGGACATGACGGACAGTATCGCGGTGTCGGTCACAGCCCTGGATGCGCAGCGTCATCGGCTCAACGTCATCGCCAGCAACCTCGCCAACGCACAGTCGACGCGCACGGCGACCGGCGGCCCCTATAGACGTCGCGATGTCGTCTTTCAGTCCGCGCCGACGGCTCGGCCGTTCCATCGGGCCTTGCGTCAGGTGGCGCTCGGTTCCGGTCCGCACGCCTTGGAGGGCGTGAAGGTGGCCCGCATCATCGAAGACCCGAAGCCCGGGCAGGTACTGTATGACCCGAGACATCCGGATGCCGACCCGAAAGGGTTCGTGCGGCTGCCCAACGTCAATCTCATGGAGGAAATGGTGAACATGATCAGCGCGTCGCGCGCCTATGAAGCCAACGTGCAGGCGATCAACGCGACGCGCGCGATGTGGAATCGGGCGTTGGAGATCGGGAAGTGACCATGGATCGTCTTTCTTCTCTCACAAGCTCGCTGCCTTCCGTTTCCGATGTAGGCGCATCGCCCTCGCTGCCCGGCATCGACCGGCAACCGGCCGGCGGGCCGTCTTTCGGGGGCTTGCTCCACGAGGCGATCGAAAAGGTCAACCATATCCAGCTCCAGGCGAGCCAGGCCGTGGACGCGCTCGTGACCGGACAGACACAGAACATTCATCAGACGATGATCGCCCTCCAGCAGGCCGATATCTCGTTTCAACTCATGATGCAAGTTCGAAACAAGCTGGTCATGGCGTACGAAGAAATCCAGCGGATGCAACTCTAACCTCCATCCGCGTCGCATTCGGTTTGGACCGCAGCCGTGTCGCTTAACTTGAGCCAATTCACCATCAGCCAACGCCTGATCATTCTGGTCGCCTTGGCGGGCTCCATCGCCGGCCTCGTCGCCGTCGGGCTCTGGACACAACAGCCGGACATGCAGGTTCTGTTCTCCAATCTCGCAGCGGACGACGCGGCTGTGATCATCGACAAATTGAAAGAAGGCAAGGTGGCGTACGAGACTTCGGGGGGCGGGGGCACGATTCTCGTCCCCAGCGCGCAGGTCCACGACCTGCGATTACAGCTCGCGGCCCAGGGGCTGCCGCGTGGAGGGGGCATCGGTTTCGAGATCTTCGACCGGTCGTCGTTGGGCATGTCGGAGTTCGTGCAAAAACTCAACTATCGGCGCGCTCTGCAGGGCGAGCTGGCCCGCACCATCGCGCAGATGCCGGAGGTCGAGCGGGCGCGCGTGCATCTCGCACTGCCGGAACGCCGCCTGTTCAGCAGCGACCAAGACCGCGCCCGCGCCTCCGTCGTAGTCTCCCTCCGCCGCGCGCATACGCTCGGGAAAACGCAGGTGCAAGGGATCGTGCACTTGGTCGCCAGCAGCGTTGAAGGCCTCCAGGCACGGGACGTCACCGTCGTGGACGGACATGGCAACCTCTTGTCGAGCACCGGCAACGACGAGGGAGGCCTGCTGACCAGTTCCCAGCTCGAATACCAACGGTCCCTGGAGAAAGACATCGAAACCCGCATCCAGACCATGCTGGAGCGGATCGTCGGTACGAACAAGGCCGTCGTGCGCGTCTCGAGCGTGATCGATTTCCGAAAAGTAGAAACCACTGAAGAGCGCTTCGATCCCAACGGGCAGGTTGTCCGCAGCGAGCAGCGCGAGCAGGAACGCTCCAGCGGGGTTAACGGACAGTCCGGAGGCGTCCCCGGCGTTCAGTCGAATGTCCCGCCTGGCACGGAAGGAGAACCCCCCCTCACCAGCTCCACCACCAGTCAAAACAAGAACGAAACGGTCAACTACGAAATCAGCCGCACGGTCTCGCGCATCGTTGAGCCGATCGGGTCGGTCAAGAAACTCTCGGTTGCGGTCCTCGTGGATGGCACCTATGAGAACCAGAAGGGCGCGGAGGGGGAGGCGGCGGCGAAGAAATACATCCCGCGCACCGCCGAAGATATGAGCCGCATCGAGGAGATCGTCAAGAAAGCCATGGGGTATTCCGAGGAACGGCAGGATCAGGTCCAAGTCGTCAACGTCCAGTTCGAAGTCGCCCCGGACGAAGGGCAGGGGGGTGAGTCGGAGCCGGCGCCCGCGAGGACAGGGGCATTGGCTCCATACATCCGATACGGAGTGGGGGCGGCGCTGTTCGGGCTCCTCCTGTTTTTCGTCGTGAGACCGTTGTTGACCATGTTGGCCGCCGCCTCGGGATCGCCCGGCGCGGGCCAGACGCCCGCCGCGCTGCCGCCGACCGTCACTGCAGCCGAGGCTCCGCTCGTCGGAAGACCTCGCGCTCAACTGATCGAGGCGGCGCGAGGCAATCCGGAAACGACCGCCGTGGTCGTCAAGCAATGGCTCAAGAGCGGAAGCGGAGCGTAGGACGCCGTGCCCAAAGAGCTGAGCGGGGAACAGAAGGCGATCATCTTGCTTCGGGCGATCGGCGAGGATGCGGCGGCCCAGGTGATGAGGTGTCTGGAACCGCGGGACATCCGCAAGCTGGGCAAGCTCATGAGTCAAACGGCCAGCATCACGCACGAAGAAGAATCCGCCGTGATGAACGAATTCGCGAAGGCCAGCGCGTCGCAAGCGGTCGAATTCCAGGGTCAGGAATTCATGAAGACGGTCCTCACGAAGGCGCTGGGGGCCGACAAGGCTACCAGACTCCTGGACTCCTTGACCGCACGATCGTACCCCGGATTGGAGGCTCTCAAATGGGCCGACGTGAAGACGGTCGCTCAACTCCTCAAGCACGAACACCCTCAAACCGTCGCCGTCATCCTCGCGCATATGGAGCCCGAACAGGCCGGTCAAGTGCTGGGCTTGCTGCCCGAGCAGAGCCGGACCGACGTCGCACTCCGCATCGCCACGATGAACGAGGTCCAGCCCGGCGTGTTGCAAACCTTGAGCGAAAGCCTCCAGGAAACGCTCCTGTCCAGCTCCGGCTCCGAGGCCGCGCATGTCGGCGGCGCCGAAGCCATCGCGGACATCTTGACGCGACTCGACAAGACGACCGAAGCCGGCATCCTGACCAAGATAGGCGAGCGGGACCAGAGCTTGGCCGACAACATCCGCGCCCTGATGTTCGTGTTCGACGATCTCATCAAGCTCGACGATCGCGGCATTCAGGAGCTCATGAAAGAAATCAGCAAGGAGGACCTGCCCGTGGCGTTGCGCGGCGCCAATCCGGACGTGAAGGACAAGTTCTTCAAGAACATGTCGAGCAGAGCCGCAGAGATGCTCAAAGAAGACATGGAAACACGAGGCCCGGTGAAGATCGCCGACGTGGAGAAAGCGCAGCAGAACATCTTGAAGCTCTGCCGAAAACTGGAAGAGGAAGGGCGCATCGTGGTCGCCGGGCAGGGAGAGGAGATGGTCTAAATGTCCGTGGCCTCGTCCTCGCCGCATCCCGCGATTCGTCCTCACACGAAGACCGCCCCCAGGAGTTCCGTTCTCGTGGTCGACGACGACCCCGCGACCCAGGAGGTGGTCAGTCGGATCTTGCGCGAGGCCGGGCACTCCGTCATCGCCGTCGGCACGGCACGAGAGGCACTTGCACGGCTGCTGGAAGCCGCACCGTTGGTCCTGCTCACGGACTACAAGCTGCCGGATCAAGACGGTCTGTCGCTGCTGGAACAGGCATCCCGGCTCGATCACCAACTCCTCGTGATCATCATGACCGGGTATGGCGACGTCGATCTCGCGGTCAAGGCGCTCAAGCTGGGCGCCTCCGATTTCCTTACCAAACCGCTTCAGCGCGATCTGCTTCTGGCGAGCGTCGGCAGGCTGTTCGAGCTGCATCGCCTGCGCCACGAAAACACCGTGTTGAAGCGCGCCGCGGTGGGCGCCGGCGGGATCCGGTTGAAACCGCCGGCCTTGGCGGATTTCAGTCGGGGTGGGGCCGGCCCCGATGTCGACAAGGGGACGGAATTCGAGCGTGGCGTCCGGGAAGGGGAGCGCCGGGCCGCCGAACGACATGCGGCATCCCATCATGCGACCGTCACGCTGTTGACCGAGATCGCTCGTGGCTTGGAAAGTACCTGGGCCTCGTTGCATTCGCGGATGGCAGAGGATGTCGCGGCCCTCGCCCTGTCGCTCGCCGAGCAAATCGTGCGCGAATCGTTCCAGGAACGGCGGGAGCGCGTGGTCGAGCAGGTCAAGACCGCTCTCGCCCACGTGCCCGATGCAGGAGGCATCACTATTGTCGTCCATCCCCTCGACCTTCCACTACTGGAGTCGGCGCGGGAAGCGATCGCCGCTGATCGCAAAGGCCCGGTCCGGTTCGAGTTCCACGGCGACGCCACGATCTCACAGGGAGGATGTCTCGTCAAAACGGAAACCCGAGTAGTGGACGCCACGCTCGAAACACAATTGTGGCGACTCGGCGAAGCCCTCCGGAAAAGGAAGCACCGTGCCGGCTGCTGAATCGGTCGGATCCCTCAACCCCATCGCGGTCCGTGGACGCGTGGCACAAGCCGTGGGCATCGTCCTCGAGGGCCACGGCCCCATGACGGCCGTGGGAGAACTGTGCACGGTGACCCGGGAGGACGGGTCGGAGCCTTTGCTGGCGGAGGTCGTCGGATTCCGAGGGGATCGCGTGTTGTTGATGCCGCTCGGCGACATGACCGGTATCGGCCCGCACAGTGAGCTGACCATGATGGGAGAAGCTCCGCGAGTGGCGGTCGGCCCCCAGTTGCTTGGGCGCATCCTCGACGGCCTCGGCCGGCCCATCGACGGTGGCCATCCGGTCATCGCGGGCGAGACGTCCTATCCCCTCCATGCCGCGCCCCCCAGCCCCTTGGCCCGCGCGAGAATCACGCAGCCGTTGGACCTGGGCGTGCGCGCGCTCAACGCCCTGCTCACCTGCGGCCGTGGACAAAAGGTCGGCATCTTTGCCAGTTCAGGCGTCGGCAAGAGCGTCCTCTTGGGCATGATCAGCCGTTATACACGGGCGGATGTGAACGTCATCGCGCTCGTCGGCGAACGGGGTCGAGAGGTGAGAGAATTCCTCGACCGCGATCTCGGTCCCGAGGCTTTAGGACGATCAGTCGTCATCGTCGCGACTTCTGATCAACCGCCGCTCGTTCGCATTCGAGGAGCGCTCCTAGCCACCGCGATCGCGGAGTACTTCCGGGATCGGGGACGCCACGTGCTGCTCATGATGGATTCGTTGAGTCGGCTCGCATACAGTCAGAGGGAGATCGGCTTGGCGGTCGGGGAGCCCCCGACCACGCGCGGCTATCCCCCCTCCGTGTTCGCCTTATTGCCGAAACTCCTCGAACGGGTCGGAACCAGCGCAGGACCCGGCTCCATCACAGGCCTCTACACCGTGCTCGTAGACCCGGACGACGCGGCTGATCCCATCGGCGAAACGGCGCGATCGATCCTGGACGGGCACATCGTCCTCTCGCGCGACTTGGCCGCGCGCAATCACTACCCCGCGATCGATCTCCTGCAGAGCACCAGCCGAGTGATGCGGGATTTGGTTTCCCCGGCTCACCAAGCAGCCGCCCGCACGATCGTCGATCTGACGGCCACGTATCGCCAGTCGGAGGACCTGATCGCGATCGGAGCCTATAAACCGGGCGCCAATCCCCGGCTCGATAAAGCCGTGGCGGCCCATGACCGGATCGAGGCCTTTCTCCGGCAAAACATCGATGAACCGGTCGAGTTTGCCGCCTCGGTCCGATCGCTGATCACCCTGGCGGAGGCTGTCGGATGAACGGACGCGCGCTCACCCGTTATCGTGAACGACTCGAAGAGGCGCTGCGGCAGGAGCTTGTGCGTTTGACCCAAGACATCGCACAGGCGGAAGGCGAACTGGCGTCGTTGCAGTCGCAATTCGATGCGATCGCACTCGCGTATCTACGTGATGCACACAGCGGCATGACGGTCGAACAGGCCCAGGCTCATTACGCTGCGCTGGAAGCGGTCGCGTCGGCGCGCAAGCTGGCGACGAAGGCGCTCGGCGCCCTGCGAGACGCCCAGGACGGCAAGCGGGAAGAGCTGGGGGAAGCTTCTCGAGAGCGAAAGCGGATGGTCAAGCTGGTCGAACGTGCGCAACAAGAACGGCGGACGAGGCTTGCACAAGCGGAACAGCTCGCGCAAGACGAAGCGGCGCAGCGCCGATGTCGTTAACCGCATGAGCCGGACAATGAATCAGAACGTGAGATCTCCCCGGCCTCATTCCTCTCGGACAGGCGCCCTCGCGACCGTCCTAATGTCGACGCTGTCCGGGGGGACTCTCCACACGGCCCTCGCCGTCCTGGTCTTTGTCGCCCTCTCGTTGATCATGAGTGACGGCCCGGCGCGTCTTTTGGAAGCCTCATCGGATGTCCGGAAGACGACGGCTCCAGCCGTTGGATCCACCGTCAGTCCTCCACCCCCCGCACCATCCGCTGAAACCACGGTAGAACTGCTGGACCAGGTGGACGAGTCACACCGTATCGGCCGACCGGCCGGACAGGGGCCGGCTATCGAGTCTCCGCGGGAAATTCTTCACATGCTCGATCAGCGCAAGCGAGACCTGGATCGCCGGGAGCAGGAAGTTCGGGTGGCAGAAGGACGCCTCCTGACGTTAAAGGCGGAGTTGGAACAGATCCTCACCCAGTACGAGAAACTGGTCGAGGCGACGGAAAAGCGCCGAAAAGAGGCCAAGGACAAGCAAATCAAGGCGAATACCACACGGACAGGCCCTGACACCAAGGCCGCCGATCCTAAGAACATCAATCAAGCCCAGCTCGTGAAGATCTACGAAGCAATGCCGCCCGAAGAGGCGGCCGCCCGTCTCGAGAAAATGCCCGACCGGAAAGCCGTCGAACTCCTCCGGTTGCTCAAAGGAAAGACGGCGGGGGCCATTCTCTCCGCCGTGAAAGCGGACCGCGCGGCCCGTCTGACCGAGCAACTGTTGACCACTCCGTAAACGGCAGCTTCGTTTTCTCCCACTGCACTTCTTGCCGTTACGCTGCAAATTCTTCCGCCCTGCTGGCTGGGGGTCAGTTCAGTTCGGCGCAAAATCCGATGGATTCCATCATCGGCGTGCGGTTCGCGCATGGCATGCCGCTTGAAAAACGTGGAAACGATTCGAACCGGGGGCCGACACGATCGCCGGAGCTCACGTGCAAGCTGAAGCCGCACTCATAGACGGAATCGGTGGATCGGGAGCAGGTACCTTGTCGAGCGCGCCCCCTTCCCCTCAAAACGATACGGCTTCGACCGGCGCAGGCTTCTCGACCGTGTTGCGGAGCTGCACCGATCCGCATGGAGCACCCCTTTCTTGCGATGAATCTCTCACAGGCTCTGTCTCCACCGGCCAGGCGGACGCAACGACTCTCCTCCCTCTCATCACCATCGCGTCCACCTGGCCGAGCGGCTCGTTGTCTTGGTCACCACCCCAGCCTGCCTCTGGATCCCTTTCTTCAATCCAGGACCCGGCGAGCGATTTCCATCCACAGGGAGTCGTGTCTTGGCCTGCAGTGTCGAGTACGCCTCTCGGGTTACCACTTGCTCTTGAGTCGGCACCGAACACGATACCGGCTGAAACCCAATCGGCTGAGGGCGTTCTCGATGCGGGTACAGGTCAATCAGAGTCGAGCGAGTCCTTCACCGCGATGAGCACAGCCACGCCGCAAACGGATGGCCCCCCCACGGCTGACCACCCGCTCTTGGAAGAGGCCACGCGGCAGGCTCCTCCCGGTGGATCATCGGCGCAGGACACTTCGCCCCAGCGGAGACCCGAACCGGCACTGGGTCCGACCGCTCATGGCCAAAGTCCGGATAATTTGGCGGCCGTCAGCATGCTATCTGTCGCCCGTGAAGCGACCGAATCCGGCGTTGCCCGCCTCACATCCTCGCCGAAAGGTACGAACAGCGGCGAGCTTGTTGATCGCCCTGCCGGCTCAGCAGTGACCCAGCTTGACCGGGAGATGGCGATCGAACACGCGGACCTTGATCGACCGTTCGCTGATGCCACGTCAATGATCCACGGCGGCGGAGAGAGGGAGATCAATCATTCAGAATCTCCGAACCAAGAAGACCAAGACGTCTTCCACGAGCAGGCGGCACGCCAAGAGCGAGCCGACAGTGAACAGCAATCGGTCACGCCGACGCAGACCGGAAAGACCATCGCCGACTGGGGTGTTCCCTCTCACCCTCAGACCCCTGAGACCGGTCGGACTTCGGACCAGCCTGAGCCTCCTTCTTCGCCCGCGGGCAGGACCATGCCGACACAAGACGCAACGGGCCACTCCCTTGAGGCGATCGGCCGGCAAAGCGTTCGGGTCGATCTCCATCACGGAGAATTCGGAGATCTCCGGATCCGGGTCGCTCTGAGCCAACAGACCGTCCATATGCACCTGGTCACCCAGCGGGCCGAGATGGGCGAAGCCCTATTGAATCGGCAGGACCAGCTCCAGTCAGCGCTCCAGTCCTCCGGGTTGGAACTGGGCGCATTTCGAGTCCACATCGACCGTCAGGGGAGTAGCCACCACGGTTACGATCGAACGACCGGCTATCATCAGCCTGTCTCGTTCGAACAACCCGATGACCGCACGGCGACGCATGAGCAGGAAGTTATGCGGTCGTGGCCTCATGAGATGGGACGACTGAACCTCTTCGTCTAACAGGAGCGACGCACGTCATGGCCACGATTACCGAAGCGCTCAATACGACACGGCCCAGCGGCACCGGCACGACGGGACCGCGCGAGCTGGGGCAAGATGACTTCCTTCGCTTGCTCGTCACGCAGCTCAAGCATCAAGACCCGTTGAAACCGATCGACAATGCCGCCTTCGTGGCCGAGCTTGCTCAATTCAGCCAATTGGAACAGAGCGCGAAGCAAGTCAGGTTGCTCGAGCAGAGCATCGAGACGCAATCCGCGAACCTGCAGTTCTCGATGCTCCCCCTCGTCGGGCGAGAAATCCGCTTCCACGGTGGGGTCGTCGAGCTTGCGCAGGATTCTGTGCAGTTGGGTTACAGCCTCGATGACCCGGCCGCCGCGGTGACCATCACCGTTTCGGACCTGTCAAACCGTACCGTCAGGACCTTGGCCCTCGGCCCGCAAGAGGCAGGCAGCCATGAGGTTGATTGGGACGGCGCGACGCAAAGCGGCTCGCCGGCCGCTCCGGGTCTGTACCGCTTCACCGTCGCGGCGCTGAACACGCAAGGCGATCGGGTGAACGGCACGGTGACATCGCGACTACGCGTGTCCGGCGTCCGAATGGAGAACGGCCATCCGATGCTGCTCGTCGGAGATCAGGTGCTGGATCCCAGTCAAGTCATCGAGTTTTACTGAACGTCGCAGGAATCACCAAGAGGAGGTACAGACCATGGGTATTTTGTCCTCGTTGTTTACCGGGGTCAGCGGGCTGAACGCCAACGGCAACGCGTTGTCCGTCATCGGCAACAACATCGCGAATCTGAGCACGGTCGGATTCAAGTCCAGCCGCGCGACCTTCGCCGACCTCATCAGCTCGTCTCTCGGCGGCGGGTCCGGGGCGATTCAAACGGGTCTCGGCGTCGCGTTGACCTCGGTCCAGGGCAATTTTTCGCAGGGTTCGCTGGCGACGACTACGAATGCGCTCGACCTGGCCATCGACGGCAACGGATTCTTCATCGTGAACGACTCCGCAGGCGCGACCTTTTACACAAGAGCGGGGCAATTCCATCTCAACGAGAACGACAACGTGGTCGACCCGAACGGATTCCTGCTCCAGGGATTTGTCGCCAACTCGAGCGGCGTCATCACCGGAACGTTAGGGAACATATCATTGCCGACGACGACCGGTGCCCCGCGCGCCACGACGTCCGCCTTGCTCGCGGCCAATCTCAACGCGACCTCCGCCCAAACCGGCGCCAGGGCCAGCGTCGCCGGTTCCGCCCCTTCGGTCACGACCTCGGCGGCCGGCAACAACTCGTTCAACATCAACCTCAACGGGGACGGCGTCCGAACCGTCACGGTCGCCAACGGGCTCACGGGGCAAGCGCTGGCGACCGCGATCCAATCGGCCGTCCGAGCTCTCGCACCCGTCAACCCGTTCTTGGCCGCCGCCTATTCCGGGTTTACCGCGAGCGTGAGCAGTACCGGCGTGTTCACCCTCTCGTCCGGCCTCACCGGTACGACGAACAACGCGGCCACGATGACGAACACGGTCGTCGTGACGGCGAACGGCGGGGATACACTCGCCGCGAACCTGAACTTGCTCACCGGCACCTCCACTGCGGGCACGGATTTCCTCATTTCCGATCCTACCGGGACCTCGAACTTCTCCACCGCCGTCACGGTGTACGACTCCCTCGGCGTCGGCCATCTCTTGACGACCTACTTCACCAAGGTCGGCAGCAACACGTGGAACTACAACATGGTCGCCGGCACGAGCGACGTGGTCACGGGCAATTACCACACCAGCAACGTCAATACGACCTTGGGCATCGTGCGCGTGGGAGCCGGCACCCTCACATTCGGTACCGACGGCACGTTGGATCGCGAGAGCCCGACCTTGCGATTCGATACCGGCACTGCGGCCGGCGCTTATACCGGGGCTCCGGGACAGTTACAGATCGACTTCGCGGCGGCGACGCCCGACCAACTGATCAGCTACAATTTCGGCACCAGTGTGACCGGTGAAGGCGGTACAGGGTTGGACGGAACAACCCAGTTCGGCTCCCAGTCGGCGGTGGTTCAGCAAACCCAGGACGGCTACGCCGCCGGGACCTTGCAATCGTTCTCGATCGGCAGTGACGGAATCGTCAGCGGACGGTTTTCCAACGGCCAACTGCGGGCCCTTGCCCAGGTCGTCTTGGCGCGCTTCCCCGATCCGATCGGCTTGATCCGAACCGGCAAGAACACCTTCGCCGCCTCGGGATCTTCAGGACAGCCGGTCAACGGCACGCCCGACAGCGCGGGACTCGGCCGGATCCTGGCGAGCACCGTCGAATTGTCCAACGTCGATCTTGGAGAGAGCTTCATCGACATGATCGCCGCGCAGCGGGGCTTCCAGGCTAATTCGCGAGTGATCACCACATCGGATGAGCTGCTTCAAGAGCTCGTGAATCTCAAGCGGTAAACCTACCAGGAGCGTGGAGTCGGCCTACGAAGCCGGCTCCTCGCCCAGAGGTCGAGCGGCGCTCGACACGGGAGGGGGCCCAAACCAACTCCCCTCCCTCTTGTTCTTGGCGCGACAGAAGCCGCCGGTTCATTCACCCCGGGGCCATGGCGCGCCAGCCGTACCAGAGGGCCATGAAGGTCTTGGCCCATGAAGTGGGGTCGCTTCGCGACAGGAATCATTCCGTCGCCATTCCGTGTTCTCCGCTGTCATATTTCCTTCACGAGCAAAGGAAGTCGGCGTCAGCTTTCTGACGTCGTCAAGGTTCTGGCAAGCGGTGAGGGCTGGGGCACCGATCACGGCTCTCCATGATCGAACGGATTCACCGAATTCTTCGGCAATTTCGCACGGGCGCTCTCGGCGCCAGTCGTCGAGCCAATGGCATATGCATTGCACTCACTGAAGCGCCCGTCACATCACGTTCTGGGAGGACACGATGGCAGAAGCAGCGGCAGAAGAAACCAAAGCGGTCATACCGGTCGCCCCCGGAATCCCGATCAAACTCGTGCTCCTGATCGGGCTCGGCACTTTGCTGGTCGGAGCGGGGGTCACCTTTGGCCTCATGAAACTGACGAGCGGCGGCCACAAGGCCGAAGGTCACACGGAGGAACCGGTCGCGGCGAAAGCGGAGGCTCCCGCAGAGCACGCCAAGTCCGAGGCCGCATCGGCGGGGACGCCCGGAGCGATCTTCGACATGGAGCCCTTCATCGTCAACCTGGCTGACACGCCGGAGATCCGCTATTTGAAGGTCACCGTCAAGCTCGAGCTGGACAAAGCCGACGCGGCGTCGGAGCTCACCAGCCGCCTGCCTCCGATCCGCGATGCCGTCCTCGTCTTGCTGACCGGAAAAGATTCAGCCACCCTCCGCACGCCCCACGGCAAATTTCAACTGCGCGAGGAAATGACGCAGCGAATCAACGCATTGCTCCCACGGCCGCTCGTGCGCTCCGCGTATTTCACCGAGTTTGTCATTCAGTAGCGCCGTACCGGGCATCGTCCCGATGGACAAGATCCTGTCGCAAGAGGAAGTCGACGCGCTGCTCAAAGGGGTGGTGTCGGGTGAAGTGAACACGGCGCCCACCGAGCCGCAGCCGGAGCCGGGCGGCACCAAGGCCTATGATCTCTTGAACCAGGAACGGATCATCCGCGGGCGGATGCCCACGCTGGAAATCATCAACGATCGCTTCACCAAGTCCCAATCGGCTTCATGGACGGGGCTTCTGCGGGAAAACATCGAAGTGCTGGCGGTCGGTACGCAAATCATCAAGTTCGGCGAGTTCCTCAAAAACCTCCCGATGCCGGCGTCCTTGAACGTGTTCAATATGGAGCCGTTGCGCGGCAAAGGGTTGTTCGTGATGGACGCGTCACTGGTCTATCTCATCGTCGATTATTTGTTCGGCGGCAAGGGGCAGACGCACGTCAAACCGGAAGGGCGCGATTTCACCGCCGTGCAACTGCGCATCATCAAGATCTTGGTCGAGCAGGCGTTGGCGGATCTCCAGAAGGCCTGGGCGGCCGTCCTCAACGTGAGGCTCCAGCACCTTCGCTCGGAGAATAACCCGCAGTTCGCGATGGTCGTGTCCGCATCCGAAATCGTGTTGGTGGTTACGCTCCAGGTCCAGCTCGGCGACGCCACCCGCGATTTCTTCGTGGTGTACCCCTATGCCATGATCGAGCCGATCAAAGAAAAACTTTATTCCGGGCTCCTCTCCGATCAAGTCGATCAGGACGGCAATTGGACGAGCCGGTTCAAGGACCGGTTGCAGGATTGTCCCGTGGCCGTCACCGTGCGCCTCGGCACGGCCACGGTCTCATTGCGGGACATCTTGAACTTCGCGCCCGGCGACGTCCTGATCCTTGACCAGCGGCCGGGCGACCCGCTTGAAGGCTCTGTCGAGGGACGCCCTAAGTTCCTGGGCAGTCC
Source organism: Nitrospiraceae bacterium (assembly GCA_037446055.1). Classification (GTDB taxonomy): domain Bacteria; phylum Nitrospirota; class Nitrospiria; order Nitrospirales; family Nitrospiraceae; genus JBBIJI01. The sequence goes on along the minus strand of JBBIJI010000005.1, from coordinate 103,335 downwards.
GGGGGTGTTCAAAGGCAACCATGCTTGTCGGGTGACCACGTTCCTCTCATAGCGCCGGCGCACTCCAGCACGAGGACCAGATGGCGAACAGCGACCTCACACCACAATCGACGGACTCCACGCAGCACGCGGCCGGGACGGAGACCGGCGCCGCGAGCGCAACGGCGACCGTTCCACCGCCGACCCAGTTTCCCCCGATGGACCAAGGCAGCGTCAATCCTGCCAACAAGAATCTCGACTTCATCTTGGATATTCCGATGGTGGTCTCGGTTCAGGTGGGCTCGACGCGGATGTTGATCCGCGAACTGCTCCAGCTCGGCCAAGGCTCGGTCGTCGAGCTCGACAAGCTTGCCGGTGAGCCGATGGAAGTCCTGGTCAACAACAAGCTTGTCGCCAAGGGGGAAGTCGTCGTCGTGAACGAGAAATTCGGCGTGCGACTGACCGACGTCGTGAGCACGGCCGAACGCGTCCAACAGCTCGGATGAAGGAACGGGCTGAGCTGATTACGGGAGAGCGCGAGATGGAGCTATGGGACAGCATGATCAGAATGGCTTCGGCGTTGGCCGTCGTGCTGGCGCTGATGTTCATCCTGGTCGCGCTCGCCAGGCGGATCGGCGCCGGTCGGATGTTCAACACCTCCGGCGGCCAACTCGTGCGGGTCCTCGGCAGCAGCTACATCGGTCCTCGAAAGACCATCACGCTCGTCTCCGTGGCCGGGGAGCTGCTCGTCGTCGGCACGACGGCGACGGATGTCGTGCCGCTCGGGCGTCTCCCGCGCCGCGCGCACGCGAACAACCAGGATGCTTCGGCCGAACCGTCGAGACCGGCGTCCTCCCAAGTTGCAACCGCACCGCTTTCTCCGCCTTTCGATGTCCAGACGCGCTCTGATGGTGAAAGGAGCGAGCGTGGCGCGGCGTAACCCTCTTCAATCCGCATGGGCGACGCTGATCGGGAGGCGCGGCGAGCCGGCTGCCGTATGCGCCCTGGCGACGCTGGCGTTCGTACTGGGGGCACCCGACCCTGGCTGGACTGCGGGTCCCACGCTGACTCTCGATTTGGGGCAGGGGGGAACGAAACCGACCGCGACGGTCATCCAGATTCTGGCGTTGCTGACGGTCCTCTCGCTCGCACCGGCGTTGTTCATCATGGTGACGTCCTTTACGCGGATCGTGATCGTGCTGTCGTTCCTCCGGCAAGCGATCGGAACGCAGCAAGTGCCCCCGAACCAAGTCCTGGTCAGCTTGGCGCTGTTCCTCACCATGTTCGTCATGGCTCCGGTCGGACAGGCCGTGTACGCGGATTCCCTCAGACCGCTCCTGGCCGAACAGATCGAGTCGGAAGAAGCCTGGAATCGCGGCATCCAGCCCGTTCGAGCCTTCATGCTGCGGCAACTGCGGGAGAAGGATCTTGAGCTCTTCATCGAGTTGGCCAAACTGCCGAAGCCCAAGGATGCGGAGGCGATCCCGACGCACGTCATCATTCCCGCGTTCATGCTGAGCGAGTTGCGCATCGCGTTCCAGATCGGGTTCCTCATCTACATCCCCTTCTTGATCGTCGATATGGTGGTCGCGAGCGTCCTCATGTCCATGGGGATGATGCTGCTGCCGCCGGTCATGTTTTCGCTCCCCTTCAAGCTCATCCTCTTCGTCTTGGCTGACGGCTGGTACCTGGTCGTCGGCTCCATGGTGAGGAGCTTCGCCTGAACGCGTATGACTCCGGAACTCGTGACGGAATTGGGACGCCAAGCGGTCGAGACCACGCTGCTGGTCTCGGCCCCGATGCTCGGTCTGAGTCTCGTCATCGGCCTGCTGGTGAGCATCATTCAAGCCATGACCCAAATCAACGAAGCGACGCTCACCTTCGTGCCCAAGATCCTCGGGATCTTCGTCGCGTCGTTGCTGTTTTTTCCGTGGATGCTCGGCGTGTTGATCAGTTTCACCACGTCATTGCTCACGAACATTCCCCTCTACGCGCATTGAGCAGGCCGACGATGGATGCGACCGCACAGGCCGTACATTTGGGACTCCCGCAGTTCCAAACCTTCTTGGTGCTGTTGTTCCGGATGGTCGGGGTCCTGGCCGCCTTGCCGATCCTCGGCGGACGCGCGGTCCCGCCCGCCGTCAAGCTCGCCTTGGCGCTGGCCTTGAGTCTCGTGCTCACGCCCATCCTGCGGTTTGGACCGATCCCGACCGATCCAGTGCTGATGGGGGCGGGGGCCGCGCTGGAGTTTCTGCTCGGGTTCGTCCTCGGTCTCGTGGTCCGCCTGCTGTTCTCCGCGTTCGAGCTGGCCGGAGAACTGATCGGCACGCAGATGGGGTTCAGCGTGCTCCACCTGTTCGATCCGCTGTCGTCTCACCAAGTTCCGGTCATCGGGCAGCTTCATGTCCTGTTGGCGTCTCTGGTCTTTCTGTCGATGAACGCGCACATGCTGCTCGTCCAGGCCATCGCGTCCAGTTATGAGGTGCTGCCGCCGATGGGCATCGGCCTCTCGACCGAGCTGGCCGACGCGGTGCTCCGCCTCGCCCAGCACATGTTCCTTACGGCCTTGAAGATCGCGGCCCCGGTGCTGGCCATGATCATGCTCGTCAACCTCGCGATGGCAGTCCTCGGGCGCGCGATTCCCCAGATCAACGTCTTCATCATGAGCTTCCCCCTGACCATCGCCTGCGGATTGGCCGTGATCGGACTGTCGCTGCCGCTGACCGTGTCGCTGTACCAGGAGGAGTTTGTGTCGCTCCATCGTCACGTGCTCGATTTCATGAAGGGCTTGGCGCGTGGCTGAGCAGGAATCGAATCGGACGGAACAAGCGACGCCCCGGCGCAAATCCGAAGCCCGCCGTCGCGGACAAGTGGCCGTCAGTCGAGACCTGACGGCCACCGCGGTATTGCTCGGGGGGTTCGGCCTCATGGCGCTCACGGCGAACTCGACGATCCTTCGATTGACGGCGCTCATGCGGCGCGAGCTCTCCTCGCTCGGCGATACGCCGCTGCACGGGGAACTGACGGTGGCTCATTTGCACGCCCGGTTCAGTCAAATCGGCGCAGAGTTGATGGTCTCGCTGCTTCCGTTCATGGCGGGCTTGACCCTGATCGGCGTCGCCGCCTCGGTCGCCCAAACCGGATGGGTCTGGCGCACCGACATCCTGTCCTTCGACATCGGCCGGCTCAGCCCGATGGCCGGCTTGAAGCGATTGCTATCGCTCCGACCGCTTGCGGAACTGGTCAAATCCGGGCTGAAAGTGGCGATCATCGGAGCCGCGGCCTTTCTCGTGGCTGCAGGCGACATGCCGATCCTTCCGCAGCTCGTGCAATACGACCTCGGCGGCATCCTGGATGTGGTCGGCTCGCTGGGGTTGCGTGCCGGCGCCGCCATCGGCCTCGCGGTCGCCGCCGTCGCCGCCGTCGATTATCTCTATCAACGGCATGAATGGGCCCGCGGATTGCGGATGACTCGGCAGGAGGTCAAGGAGGAACACAAGGAGACGGAAGGCGACCCGCTGATTCGATCTCGGGTCCGCAGCGTGCAACGTCAGATGGTGAAGAAGCGGATGATGGCGGCCGTGCCCAAGGCCGACGTCGTCGTGACCAACCCGCTCCACCTGGCCGTGGCCCTCCGCTACGACCCCGCGCGCATGTCCGCTCCGGTGGTCGTCGCCAAAGGGGCGGGGTACGTCGCGGAGAAGATCAAGGACATCGCCCGCCGTCACGGCATCCTGATCGTCGAAAACAAGTTCGTCGCGCGCACGCTCTATCGTCTCGTCGAGATCGGCCGTGAAATCCCGACGGACCTCTATCGGGCCGTGGCCGAGATCCTGGCCTTCGTGTATCGCGCGAAAGGACTGACACCGAGCCGGTAGGTATCGGAGCCGAGGACCATGGCCGCCGCAAACCCGTCCACCACCCCGCCCTTTCCGATCGTCAAGCACCCGGACGTCATGATGTCCGCCGGGGTCGTGGGCATCCTGATGATCATGCTGCTCCCGCTGCCCCGCTTCGTGCTCGACGTGCTCCTGAGCTTCAACATCACGCTCTCCATCATCATCCTCCTCGTCGGGATGCAGGTCCGAAAGCCCTTAGAATTTTCTGTGTTCCCGTCGGTGCTGCTGATGATCACGCTGCTCCGCCTCTCGCTCAACATCGCATCGACCCGCCTGATTCTCCTGCACGGGAACGAGGGCGCCGCCGCGGCCGGCGAGGTGATCCGGGCGTTCGGCAGCTTCGTCGTCGGCGGCAATTACACCGTCGGATTGGTCGTCTTCACCATTCTGGTGATCATCAATTTCGTCGTCGTGACCAAAGGCGCCGGGCGCGTCGCGGAGGTCGCCGCCCGGTTCACCCTGGACGCGATGCCCGGCAAGCAGATGAGCATCGACGCCGATCTCAACGCCGGCCTGATCAATGAGAGCGAGGCGCGGCGGCGCCGCAAGCAGATCGCGGAGGAGGCCGACTTCTACGGAGCCATGGACGGCGCCAGCAAGTTCGTGCGCGGCGATGCGGTGGCCGCCGTCATCATCATCCTCGTCAACATCGTCGGCGGATTGGCCATCGGCGTGTTACAGCAGGGACTGTCGCTGAGCGTCGCCGCCCAGACCTACACGCTGCTGACGGTGGGCGAAGGCCTCGTCGCGCAAGTGCCCGCGCTCATCGTGTCGACCGCGGCCGGTATCGTCGTCACTCGCGCCGCGTCGGAAGCGGACCTCGGGGTCGAGATTACGCGACAAGTGTTGATCGCGCCCAAGGCGGTCGGAACCGCGGCCGGCCTCGTGCTGGCCTTGGGACTCGTGCCGGGCCTCCCGCACCTCGCCTTTCTGAGCTTCGGCGGAGGAGTCGCATGGCTGGCCTACCGATTGTTCCAGCAGGAACGGGGAGGGGACGCGATGTCGGCCCCCTCCGTCACCCCGGTGAAGACCGAAGAGGCGACGCCCCATGTCGCGCCGCTCGATGTCATGGAAGTGCAAGTGGGCTATGGGCTCATCTCGCTCGTGGAAGGGGCCGTCGGCACCACCCTGCTCGATCGGATCAAAGCGCTGAGGCGACAGTTCGCCGAGAGCATGGGGATCATCATTCCTCCCATTCACATCCGCGACAACCTGCAACTGCGCTCCAACGAGTACGCCATCCTGTTGAAAGGCGTCGAGATCGCCAAAGCGGACGTCCTGCCGGGACACGTGCTCGCGATCGACCCGGGTACGGCGCAGAAGGGGATTGTCCAGGGAATCGCGACCAAGGAACCGGTTTTCGGGTTGCCGGCCCTCTGGGTGCAGGACCAGGCACGGGAGCAAGCGCAGATCGCAGGATTCACGGTCGTCGACGCGACGTCGGCCATCGCGACGCATCTGTCCGAGATCATCAAGCGCCACGCCCACGAGTTGTTGGGACGCCAGGAGGTCCAAGCGCTGCTGGATGAAGTGGCCAAGGGACACCCCAAGCTCGTCGAGGAATTGGTGCCGTCGACCGTCTCCCTCGGCACGATCGTGCGGGTTCTCGCGAACTTGTTGCGGGAGGGGGTACCGATTCGCGATCTTCGGACGATCTTGGAGGCGGTCGCCGATCAGGCGAGCGTGACGAAGGATCCCGATACGTTGAGCGATGCGGCCAGGCAGGCTCTCGCGCGCACGATCACGAAGCAGTACCTCGGTCCGGACGGGGCTCTGCCGGTCATCAGTCTCGACCCCCGTCTTGAACGGCTCCTGGTCGAGCAAGGCGCCTCCGGCGCCGGTTCCGGGGGGCTCATCGATCCGTCGCTCGGGCAGCAGTTGCTCGTCTCCTTGCGCCAGGCCGCCGATCGAGTCGTCTCGCGCGGTCACCAACCCATCATCCTGTGTTCTCCCGCCGTCCGGCGTCCGCTACGTCGATTGACCGAGCGGACCCTCCAGTCGGTGCCCGTGATCGGGTTGAACGAGATCGACGCCGGGGCGCGACTCTACGCGTTGGAAACCGTGCGGTTGGAAGGAGAGCGCGCCTAGCGCGCGGGGTGAGTCATGAAGATCAAAACTTACCAGGTCGCCAGCATGCGGGAAGCCATCGAGGCCATCAAGCGCGATCTCGGAAGCGAGGCCGTCATTCTTTCGACGAAGGAACTCCGCCGCCGGCGGTCTTGGTTCAATCGCTCCGAACCGCCGATCATCGAGGTGACGGCGGCCGTCGATGAAACGAGCGAACCGGCGCCACCCGAGCCGTTTCGCCCCGCCCCAGCTCCCCGGCCCACCTTTCAGCATCTCTTGGACCAACGCCTCGGCATCCCTCCGACGCCGACGGCGGCCAGAGGGTCCGCCATCGGAGCGCGACAGAGGCATCTGGCTCGTGTCCGAAGGGAACTTCACTCGTTGTACGACACGCTCGAGCAAGATTCCCCGGGAGAGCGTCCCGTCAAGACCGTCTGGCCCTTTCCATGGAGTTCGATCGTCCGATCCCTCATCGGACAAGGTCTGTCCGCATCGACGGTCGAGGACCTTGTGCGTCCGCTCGTTGCCGACCCGTTGTCCCGCGACGTGCACACCGTCGAAGCTGCCCGCAGCTTGGTGCGCCAGACACTGACGAAGCAGGTCACCGTCGATGAGCTCCCGTGGCCCGCGACCCGCATCAGGAAGGTCATGCTCTTGGTGGGCACGAGCGGGGTCGGTAAGACGACGACGATCGCAAAGCTCGCGACTCAGTACCGAGTGTACGAGAAACGATCGGCGGTGCTTCTGTCGCTCCACGGCTACCGCCCGGTCGCCGTAGAGCAACTCCGTCACTACGCGAAGGTGCTGGGACTCCCGTTTGCGGTCGGAACATCCGGTCGACAGTTGCTCGACCTCCTCAAACGCTATGCCGCGGCTCCGCTCGTGCTGATCGATACCCCCGGAGTGTCGCCGGCCGACGGACGATTGCTCACCGAGCTGGCGGTCTTGAAAGAAGGCGCCCCGGAAAGCGAAACCCATTGGGTGGCTTCGCCCGCGACGCGCGAGCCGGAACTCCTCGCGACCTTCGCCTGCTTGTCGCGTGTCCGTCTGACACGGCTCCTGTGGACCAAGCTCGACGAGGCACAGCAGTTCGGCACGATGTACGAGGTGCATCGTCGCACCGGGTTGCCGCTATCCTACTGGTGCAATGGCCCGCAGGTTCCGGGGGACCTGGCACGCCCATCCCCGCTCCGGGTCGCAAACCTGTTAGTGGGAGCGCGTGAACCCGCGTCTGACGCTCGGTGTGAAGCACTCACCCGCAACATCCTGGCGCCAGACGAGATTCCCGTAGCATCGCTCACGGCATGAGGAGGACTCGACAATGAAACCGGTTTGGGTTCCTGAACAAGAAGGAGTGGAGAGATCGCTCGATTCTCCCACCCGCATTCAAGTGCTCTCCGTCTCGAGCGGGAAAGGCGGGGTCGGAAAAACCACCGTCGTGGCGAATCTCGCCGTTGCGTTGGCTCAAGCCGGTCGCCGCGTGGTGGTCCTCGATGCCGATTTGGGCCTGGGCAATCTCGACGTCCTGCTCGGTCTTGTTCCACGCTGGACTCTCCAGCATGTCCTGTCCGGCGCAAAAACGCTCTCCGAGATCATGTTGGAAGGGCCGGCCGGAATCCGCATCATCCCCGCCGGTTCAGGCATCCCGTCCCTGACGCGGCTGAGCGGTGACCAACGCTTGGCGCTCCACACAGCGATGGAACCTCTGGCTGGATCCATGGACGTGCTGCTCATCGACACCGCGGCGGGCATCTCCTCGAACGTCACGTTCTTCGCCGCGGCGGCGCAAGAAATTCTCGTCGTGATCTCGTCGGACCCCGCCTCGCTGACGGATGCCTATGCGCTCATCAAGATCCTTTCCACGCAGCATCGGGAACGACGATTCCGCGTCTTGGTCAACATGGCGCGCCACGCCGCCGAAGCGGTCCATGTGTTTCGAAAACTCGACGTCGCCGCGGATCGCTTCCTTACCGTCTCCGTCGACTATGTGGGGTGGATCCCCATCGACGACTACGTGCCGTTAGCCGTCTCGCAACAGCGCGCGGTCCTGGACCGTTATCCGCAGGCGCCGTCGAGCCGTGCATTCGTCCGGCTGGCTCAACAGATCGCCCGGTGGAAGATCGACGCCATCCCGAAGAGCACCGTGCAGTTCTTCTGGCAACACGCGCTCTTCCCGCAGGTCCGGGTCCACTGAGACGCTCTCATGAGGCTCGACCCTGTGAAAAAAGCGTCGCCGCAACCACCGGGATGCGCGGCTTCTCCGGAAGAGGCGGACCGCGAGCGGCTCATCCGCGAGTTCGCGCACGTCATCAAAGCGATGGCGCACCGGTTGGCCTTCCGGCTCCCGGCCTATCTTGACGCAGAGGACCTCGTATCCGCCGGCGTCATCGGGCTCATGGACGCGATGACGAAGTACGACCCGACCCGTGAGGCCAAGTTCAAGACCTACGCCGAGTTCAGGATTCGAGGGGCCATGCTGGACGAGATTCGCTCGATGGATTGGATCCCACGGTCGGTCCACGAGCGCGTGACGTTGCTCCAAAAGACCAACACCGAGTTGTTGAACCGGTACGGCCGCCCGCCGACGGATGCGGAGATCGCGGCGGAATTGAACATGTCGGTCGACGCGCTGGACGATTTTCTCTCCCGCGCGCGCGGCGCTGTCTTGGTCAGCCTCGACGATCTCGGCCTGCAGGAGCCCGACGGGCACACAGTCGTCAAGGTCTTGGCGGACACCCAAAACCTGGATCCCCTGGCCAGCGTCATCAACGATCGCCAGCGGGAGCTGCTCGCCGGCGCGATCAACGAGCTTCCGGAAAAGGAACGGCTCGTGCTCACGCTGTATTACTTCGAAGAGCTCACGATGAAGGAAATCGGCCAGATTCTCCGTGTCACCGAATCACGCGTGTGTCAGATCCACAGCAAAGCCATTCTGCACCTGAAAGCGAAGCTCCAAGCCTACCAATAAGGCCGATCCGGCGCCGAAGCCCGTGACCGCCGCCGGGCGAAGGCGCGTTCCTCGCCGTTGCTTCCTGTTGCTGATCACGAACGGGCCGCCTCCTGCCGCAGGATCGACTTCAGTTCTCGCCTCGATCAACCGACAACATAGTGCGCAAGGGTGCCGCACGTGACCGACTTCTATTGCATCGCTCCACGATGGGTTCTACGGCGTCGATGCTCAGTATCCTGCAGGACCCCGCACTGACCATCATCGGGGCTTGGATGCCGCTCTGGGCCGCATTGGCCTCGGCCGGTGTCATCCTGTGTCTCGTGCTCGGAGTCTTTTGGGCCACGAGCCGCCATCGATCTCGGAAGACCGTTCGCCAGGGCTCATCTGCAGCCTTCCCCTCGACCTATGACCCCATCACCGGTCTGCCCACGGACCGCTTATTTCGGGCGCTGCTGGGTCAGGCCGTGAGCCGGTCCGTCAAGACGCAAAACCGAGGAGCCCTGCTGCTTGTCCGAACGAAAGAGCTTACCTTGTCCGATCCATCGCAAGCCTCTCTGCGCTCGCATATGCTCTCGCGCGTGATCGCCGCGCGCATCAAAGGAGCTATCCGCAGCTCCGACACGGTGGCGCGCATCGCTCCCGACACCCTCGCCGCGATCGTCGAGAACATCAGGGACGCGTCCGATGTCGTCCGTATCGGGAAAAAGATGCAGGAGGTGCTGACCCTGCCGCTCTGCCTCGAAGGCACCGATTTCCTGCTGACCTGCCATGTGGGCGTGGCCTTGTATCCGGACGACGGCGCGGATCGCGAGCGCATCCTGGAGCAAGCCACAGAAGCGCTGGGGCGGGCCTCCACGAGCGGTCAGGCCGTGGTCTGCGCCTCGGCCCCCGCTCAGGTACCGGCGGGAGAGAGCCCGCCGCCGGTTCCCTCTCTGTCCACTCACTGATTGTTCGCCACCGGCACGAATTGCCGGCGATCGGAAATCCCCGCTGCCGCGCTCGGAAGACTTTTCCCACGGCAATAGCAACCAGAGAGTAGCTGACAGCCAATAGCGAACAGCAGGTAGCTAGAAACAAAGAGCTGCCGCCGTCTGGTTCCAACTACTCGTTATTGGCTATCAGCCACTGGCTGTTCGCCGCCGGCTATTCGCTCCTGTTCGAAAGCGATTCGCTGCCCGCTACCCGCTGTTCTGCAGTTGCGACGAACCGAATGGCACACATGTTGCTCGGCCGTTCACACACGTATGGATCGAGGTATCTATCCCATTCTCTCCGGCGCCGTGGCTCAAGAGCGACGCATGCAGGTGTTCGCGAACAATATGGCCAACGTGAACACAGCCGGATTCAAGCAGGACGACCAGACCTTTCAGGCCGTCATGGCACGAGCCGCTCGTACTGCGCAGGGAATCATCCGCACCGTCGGATTGGCGCAACACTTATCGACCGCCCCTGCCGGCGCGGCGGGACGCGTCTTCGTCGCTCCCCACGGGCTCCGAACGACGTTTGAAGCAGGCCGGATCAGAATCACCGGGAATCCGTTGGATTTGGCGCTCCAGGGCGGCGGGTTCTTCGAGATCAAGACCCCACAGGGGATCCGCTATACCCGCAATGGCACCTTCTCGCTCGACAGCCAGAGGCGCCTGGTCACCAATCAAGGGCACCCGGTTCTCGGCACGACGGGCGAAATCAAGGTGCCCTCGGGTGTCATCCAGGTGAACGGCCAGGGGGAGATTCTGGTGGACGGCAAGACCGTGGCGACCATCAAGGTCGTCGATTTTCCGGATCAGGCCATGCCGACCAAGCAATCGGAAGGGTACTTCGCCGGCGAGCGGGGCAAGCCGGTCGCGAATCCCGGCATTCAGTCCGGACATCTCGAAGAATCGAACGTGAACGCGTTGGGCGAGATGGTGAAGCTCATTCAAGGCATGCGGAGCTATGAGTCCGCACAGAAGCTGATCCAGGCTTTCGACCGGATGACCGAAGTGACGATTCAAGACGTGGGGCGAGTGTTATGAAATAGCGAGCGGCGAATAGCTGATAGCGAATAGCTTAGACCTGTGAAGCTCCGGGCCGCCTGTCTGTGGCTATCGGCTGTTCGCTGCGAGCTACTCGCTGCCAGCATAGGAGAAAAGCAATGATTCGCGCGATGTGGACGGCCGCCACCGGCATGACGGCCCAGCAGATCAACGTCGATACGATCGCCCACAATCTGGCGAACGTGAACACCAACTCGTTCAAGCGCAGTCGCGCGGAGTTCGCCGACTTGCTGTACCAGATTCAGCGTCTGCCCGGGACGAACGCGTCCAACGTCGGCGTGTTTCCCGTGGGTGTCCAGATTGGAGCCGGTGTGCGGGCCGTGACGGTAGCGAAGGAATGGGTCCAGGGCAACATGCGGCAGACCAACAACGAGCTGGATCTTGCCATCGACGGTCCGGGATTCTTCCAAGTCGCCAGGCCGGACGGCACCATCATGTATACGAGGGCCGGTTCTTTCAAGAGAGATAACGTCGGGAACTTGGTGACGGGGGACGGGGATCTCCTCACCCCGGTCATTACCATCCCATCCGGGGCGCTGAAGATCGACATCGGCCAAGACGGAACCGTCTCGGTGCTCCTGCCCGGCGTCACGCAAGCCTCTCAAGTCGGACAAGTCCAGCTCGTGCGGTTCGACAATCCTTCAGGCCTCGTCGCGGTGGGAAACAACCTCTTTCTCGACAGCTTTGCCTCCGGCCCTCCGCTCCAGGGTACCGGCGGCTTCTCGACCGGCTTCGGTGTGATCCAACAAGGGTTCTTGGAAAGCTCGAACGTCAACCTGGCGGAAGAAATGGTCAACATGATCATCGCACAGCGAAGCTACGAGATTAACTCCAAAACGATTCAAGCCTCGGACGAGATGATGGCCATCGCCAACAATCTCAGACGGTAGGAGCTGATATGACGGCCGGTATGATACGTCGATCCGCCTGGAGGCTTGCCCTCCCCATAGGAGTCGTCCTCGCGCTTTTGCCCCATTCTTTACTCGCACAACAAGGTCGTTTGCCCTTCCTTCCAACGAGCGATAGCAGGTCGGCCGTGCGATCGGTGTCGTCCCCGGCACAGGGTAGTCACCGCGATCAACTCCTTCCCGCCCACATCGTTTACGAACAGATCCGACGGCTGCTCTTTACCGAGTTGGCCGGCAAGATGGCGGATCTCGACGTCACGCTGATCGATCTCCAAGATCCTGTGGTGGTCCCGGCCGGATCCGTGGAACTCGAGGTCCATGCGCGGGGCGGGGAGGGGACGCTCGGCCGTCGGAGCTTCGCTCTCGATATCCTCGTCCATCGGCGTCTTGTTCGTACCGTGGAGGTCACAGCCGACGTGGCCGCCTATCTCGAGTTGGTGGTGCCCGCGAGGCTCATCCTCTCCGACGAAGTCATCCAAGCGGAGGACCTGACGCTCTCGAAGGTGAAGGTTCACAACTTCCACCACATGTTTGCCGCTCGGCCTGATGAGGTCGCGGGGAAGAGCGCTACGCGGCCGCTCCAGGCGATGACGCCCATCAGGCTGTCGCTCCTCAAGAAACCCTACGCGGTACGAAAAGGGGATCGCGTGACCATCGAGGCCAGGCACGGGAGGCTCGCCGTGCAAGCCACGGGGGTGACCAAATCACCCGGCCATCTCGGCGAAATGGTCACGGTGGCGAACGTGGATTCGGGAAAGGAAATTGTTGCCAAGATCGTCGGTCCGGGAGTCGTTCGCGTTGAATACTAAGCGTCTTGCATTTCGCATGATCCTGGTCGGCTTCCTGTGGGGTGCCGCCGGACTGATCGGCTGTCAATCGTCCTCCCCCGTTCACTCGGGCCTCGTCGTGCCGCCGCTTCCTCCGCCCAAAACGACCGGCTCGCTGTGGCAAGAAGAGAACGGTCGGGCCTATCTCTATGAGGATCTCCGCGCCATGCGTGTGGGAGACATCTTGACGATCAAGATCGTCGAAAAGCACAAAGGATCGAAGTCGGCGGATACCAAGGCGGAACGGGAGTCCACGCTGGAGAACAGTCTGAGCGGGTCCGGTATCGGGTACATCGGCCTGCCCGGCCTGCGCCTCGGCGATGAAGCCAGAAAGGGATTGGGCGTCGACGCCTCCGCCAAAGGAAAGTTCGGCGGAAAAGGAGCGACGAGCCGCGAGGATACCTTGACCGGCACCATCTCCGCGATCGTCACGGAAGTCTTTCCGAATGGAGACTTGCGGATCGAGGGGCGTCGCGAAGTCACGGTCAACGGCGAGCGCCAGCTGATGACCTTGAGCGGAGTGGTGCGCCGAGTGGACGTCGATACCAAGAACACGGTTGCCTCCACCGCGATTGCGGATGCCAAGATCAGCTACACCGGTCTCGGCGTGGTGGATGACGTGCAGCGACCGGGATGGCTTGTGCGTATTTTGGATTGGATCTATCCCTTCTAAGGAGCAAGCCTGATGAACCAGACCCTGACCTCTCGCCGGAACGACCGTCGGAGGAAGTTCTCGCCGACGCGGCTCACGGCTGAAGCGGTCGCTCTCCTGGTGATGAACGGCGTGGTGCGGAAAACCGATCCCGTTCATCCGCTTCCGGCGACGGACGTTCCGATCCAACGGCTCGCGATGTCACCCCGAAATCAGGCAATGGTCGTGGGCGTGTCCTGGCGATGGATCGGGAGGCTCCTTACTCAGTTGCGACCAGGGTCTCTTTCCGGAGCGGGCCACTACCAAAGGAGATAACGTGAACGTGTTCCGCTCAAGACTTGCTTCATGGTTCCGGGCGACGGCCATCATCGGATTCGCGATAAGCCTGCTCCCGAATTCTGCAGAGGCCATTCGCATTAAAGACATGGGTACGATCGAAGGCGTGCGCGAGAACCAACTGATCGGGTACGGTCTGGTGGTGGGCCTGGACCGGACCGGCGATCAAGTCATCGGCGGTCAGTTCACGATCCAAGCCATGATGTCCATGTTGAACAAGATGGGCATCAACCTGGTGATCGATCCCATTCAGCTCCTGACGAGAAACATCGCCTCCGTGATCGTGACGGCCAAGCTGCCTCCCTTCGCGAAACCCGGGATGACCGTGGATGCGGTCGTGTCTTCGATGGCCAACGCGAAGAGTCTCCAGGGAGGCACGCTACTGTTGACTCCCTTGAAGGCGTCGACTCAGCAAGTCTTTGCCGTCGCGCAGGGTCCGATCTCCATCGGCGGCTTCTTAGGGGGCACGGGCGGGGCCGGAGGGGCCACCGTCTCCAAGAATCACCAGGCCGCCGGGGTCGTTCCCGGAGGCGCCATCGTCGAAAAGGAAGTGGCCGTCGATATCGAGCAATGGGAGTCCATCTCGATCCTGCTTCGCCAGCCGGACTTTACGACCGCCATCCGGACCGCCGAAGCGGTCGATGGGGTGTTCGGGCCCGGGGTGGCGACACCGGTCAATGGAGGCCTTGTGAAGACCACGATTCCGTCGTCCTACCGGGGCCGCGTGGTCGAGTACATCGCGACGATCGAAGGACTCGAAGTAGCGGTCGACATCCCGGCGAAGGTTGTCGTCAATGAACGAACCGGGACTGTTGTGTTGGGGGAGCACGTGCGTATTTCGACCTGCGCCATCTCACACGGCAACCTGACGATCTCCATCAAGAACACCCTGAACGTATCCCAGCCGCCCGCTCCGATCGTGGGATCCACGGGCGGTCAAACGGTGGTCACTCCGGACGTGCAGACCGAAGTGAAGGAGCAAGAGGCGCGATTGATGGTGGTCGATGAAACGGTGACCCTGGGAGAAGTCGTCCGAGCCCTCAATGCCGTCGGGGTTACGCCTCGTGACCTGGTTGCAATTCTGTCAGCCCTCCGATCCGCCGGAGCACTTCAAGCGAACCTTGAGATCATATGATGCATCCATAGGTGATTGCATGCTTTCAATGCTTGATACAATCCAGGTCCTACCGGCGCAAACAGTCAACCCCGCGTCCGTGGAGAAAGCCTACACTGCGGCTCCGCGTCACCTCCGTGAAGCAGCGCAAGAGTTTGAGGCGTACTTCCTCTCGTACCTTTTCAAGACCATGAGGGAGACGGTTCCGACCGGCCTGCTTGAGAACAAGGCCGGCCAGATGTTCTATTCCTTCTACGACCAAGAGCTTGCGAGGCGCGCGGCGGAAGTGGGAGGGATCGGCCTTGCCGCCATGATCGAGAGGGGGTTGGAGCCCCAGTCAGCGACCACTTCGGCTTTTCCCCTCAAGTTTCCTCCTCTCCCGACCGATAAGAGAGCCGACGAGGGGCAAAGTATAGGAAGCTATGACCGACGCTTCTGACAAGAAAGAGTCTCCGAGGAGAGGAGCAGCGTGATGGAAATCAGGGGGCATGGAAGGCCGATCGATCTCGCCAAGCTATTGCTGGGGGTCCAGGAGGCGGAGCGTTCGTCCGCGCCGCGGGGACGCTCCAACGCCTTCGATGGAGACCGCGTTCAGATATCGCACCAGGCGAAGGAGATCCAGCGCATCAAGGCTCTCGCTCAGGAACCGGACGAGGCACGGGCGGAGCGGGTCGAGCGCTTGCGTCAGACGATCGACGCGGGAACCTACAACGTCAACGGTCGCGCAGTGGGCGATGCGCTGATTCGGTACGTGCTGACAGACTCCGTGTTATGAGTCCCGCGGCCGGCTTCTTGCCGCAGTGTCGCCAACATCGATGCAGGTTAACCGATGCCCGATCCCCATGGACAGGTGTTCACCGAACTTGCCCGACTCCGCGAGGTTCTGAACGTTCTGCTGGGCCGATTGGACGGACTCTCGCGCCTGGCCGCCCGTGAGCGAGCCGCCGTCAGGACCCTCGCCATCCACGATCTCACCCAGGTGATGCAAGAGAAAACGGCGGCGCTGGCCGAGATCACTTCCCTCAATCAGCAACGAGCCGATCTCATGACCGGGATCGCCCGCGGTTTGGGAATGAGCGACGTGGCGCCATCGCTCACCGAGATTGCGTCGAGAGCGGGCGGGGAACCAGGCCGAAGCTTGCGAGACCAGCAGGCGAAACTGGTCCGAATGATCGACGCGGTACGGGAGGAGAGTCAATTCACCGCCGCCATCCTCCATCGCTCGCTTGCCCTGCTCCACGCCGGCGTCCAGGCATGGAGAGCCACCGATGCACCTCCGCTCTATGCCATGGACGGGACCCTCACCCAAGCCGGTCGCCCGCTCCTCGAGCGGCAGGGATAATCCATGTCCGGCATCTCCCAACTCTTGGACATAGGAACGGGCGCGCTCGCCGCATTCCAGCGCGCCCTGACCGTGACCGGACATAATTTGGCGAACGTCCACACTCCGGGCTTTTCGCGGCAAGAGGCCGTCTTCAGTGAACGTCCCCCCGTCGACGGCAATCCCGGACAAGTGGGAACCGGTGTGCGCGTCGGCTCCATTCGACGCCCGATCGACAAGTTTCTGGAGGACCAATTGCTGGCCTCCCACGAACAGCGGGGCCGATTCGGGGCCGCGCAAACGGTCCTGTCCCAGATCCAATCCCTGTTCGGCGACGCCGGCGACTATGGGATCGGCACCGCATTAAACGACTTCTTCGCCGCCGTTCAGGATGTCGCCACGAACCCGGCGGACGTTACCGCTCGGACGGTTCTGCTGTCTCGATCCGGGACGCTGGCGGGCCGTTTCAACCAGGCGTCGGCCGTGCTGATCGAACAGCGACAGGCCGTCGATCGCCACATTAGCCAGAGCATCGCCGAGATCAACGACCTCACCTCTCAGATCGCCGCGCTCAACGCGCGCATTCGCGACGTGCAATTATCCGGGCAAAACCCGAACGATCTGCTCGACGAACGGGGTCGGCTGGTCAATGCCCTTGGAGCGCTCATCGACGTCACGTCGCTTCAGAACGAAGACGGGCAACTGACACTGTTCACGGGACGCGGCCAGCTTCTTGTGGAACAGCACCACTCCTACAAGCTCGTCGGCCTCGCCACGGCGGGTTCCGGGGTGGTCGATGTCCGCTACGATCCGGGCGGGGGGTCGTTGATCAGCATCACGTCCCTCATCTCAGGTGGGCGACTCAGAGGTCTTCTCGAAGCGCGCGACCAGACGATCGCTCCGCTGTTGACGTCCCTGGATACACTGGCGTCCGAAATCGTCGCCCGCGTAAACCTTCAACACCGTGTCGGCTTCGGATTGGACGGCTCGACGGGCGTCGATTTCTTTTCGCCGACCGGAACCGCGGCCAACACGATGGCCGTGGCGATCACGGACCCACGCCGCATCGCCGCCTCGTCCACCGCCGCGGGGATCCCGGGGAACAATGCGAACGCGCTCCTGCTCAGGGCGTTGCAGGACACGACCTTTGCCGCGCTGGGGACTCAGACGTTCTCCGGGTATTACGGCTCCCTCGCATCGAACCTGGGCGCCGCGACCCAAACCGCGCAACGCGATGCGGCGGCTCAGGACATTCTGCACGATCAATTGGAAGCCCATCGAGCCGCCGTTTCCGGCGTGTCGTCTGATGAGGAGCTGGTCAATATCCTGAAATACCAGCGGGGATTCGAAGCGGCTTCACGGCTGATCGTGACGGCCGACGAGCTCTTGCGAACCTTGCTGGATATGAAACGGTGAGTGGTGTCGAGAGAACGGAAACGGGGTAGATGGTGAGAGTCGCCGATCAACAATTCTACAGCTCCCTGTTCAGCGATTTGCAACACACGCGCGGCCGCATTCTCGGCGCCCAAGAGCAGGTGTCATCGGGGCTGCGAGTCCGCAAGCCCTCCGACGATCCCAGCGCCTTCGGGGAAGTGGTTCGTCACAAAGCCTCCCTCTCGAAGACCCAGCAGGCGATCCGGAACATCCAGTTCTCCACCGCCAGGCTGGACGTCGCCGACAACGCCTTGAGTCAAGCCGGCAACCTCCTCGCTCGCGCGAAGGAACTGGCCGTCCGCGCCAGAAGCGACACGAATACGGCGGCGGAGCGCGCAGCGATCGCGCAGGAGGTTCGGCAAATCCACCGTCAACTTGTCGGCATCGCCAACACGGAGGTCAACGGCCAAACCGTGTTTGCCGGCACCCGCACCGACGTGTCCCCGTTCGTCATTACGGTGGGCGACACCGTCGTCTATCAAGGCAACGGCGAAACGCAATCGGTCGAAGTGGAACCGGGGCAACTCGTCCAGGTGACCATTCCGGGCGACCAAGTATTCGCCGGACCCAACACCAACGTGTTCGATGGATTGAGAGATCTCCTGGCGGCGCTCGAAACCAACAATGGATCCGGCATTGCCGCAGGTATCGCAACTATCGATCTCGCGCTCACGCAGGTCAGCGCCGCGCACGGACAGATCGGGGCGTTTGCGAGCCGACTTCAGGCCAGCCACGAAACTTTGTTGGCAACGGTCGAAGTCACGCAGCGCATCCTCTCCGAACAGGGCGATGCGGACCTCGCAAAAGCCGTGTCGGATCTCCAACGCTATCAGGTCGCCTTCGAGGCGACGAGCGAAGCCATCGGCCGCATCCTCAACCTGTCTCTGCTCCCATTCCTTCGGTAAGCGCATCCCCTCAAGTTTCTCCTCGGCGAACCGACAAGTTCTAAGAAAACGGTTTGGAGCTAGCCCGGTTAATTCATGAAAGCCAAGCTCTTATGAATTAACCCGGCTAACGCGCATTATTCATGACGGTTCGTGACGAAATCGCGCACTCGCGTGACGAGACGGGCGCGTGGAGCCGCGAGGAAGGGAGGCATACTTGAAACAGTATGTTGACCGACCGAGCGGCGAGCCCGCCCGCCGGCATGCCGCGAAGCCCGCATGCCAGCTTGTCGCAGTAGCGAATGCGCGATTGCAGTAGAAGCGTTCATGAATAATGCGCGCTAAGGCAGGTGATCATGCTCGTGTTGACCAGGCGTCGCGGTGAAGGCGTTGCCCTCGGCCCTGATATTCGGGTGGTGATCCTGGACGTCAAAGGAGGACAGGTACGCCTGGGAATCGAAGCTTCACCGTCGATTGAAGTCCATCGCGACGAGGTCTACGCGCGAATTCAAGACGAGAACCGCGTCGCTGCGTGTCCTCGCGTCGTTCCGGTCGACGCATTTCACCGATTGGCCCGACGCCTCGTCGGATGAGCCCTTTAGGAGCGCCGTGAACATCCGCTCAACACGCTTCGGAGCGCTCGACATCGCGGATCACATGATCCTGACGTTCCCCGGCGGAATCCTGGGATTCCCCGACTGGACCCGCTATGTCGTCCTTGAACATCACACGGAAGCCCCGTTCAAATGGCTCCAATGCCTCGACGAGCCCGATCTCGCGTTCGTCATCATGGATCCGGCGCTTTTCAAGCCGGACTACCGACTCTCCGTTCCGCCGGATGCGCTCGGGGAAATCCAAAGCTCCGCCCCGGAGGATCTGGGACTGGTTGTCATTCTGACCATTCCCTCCGAGGATCCCTCGACGATCACCGCCAACCTCCGCGGCCCGCTGGTGATCAGTCATCGGACGCGACTGGGCAAGCAGCTCGTGCTGCCCGACGATGTTCCCACGCGCTATCCGCTCTTCTCTGCCCTCACCCCCATTCATGCAGAGCCGAACCGTCGACAGTGGCAACCCGTCGCCAGCCTGTGATGCCTCTGACCTTAAAAGGGTGATCTCGCTCCACCTGAGAGCATGAGGCCATAAGTCCGCAGGTCTCAGCCCTCAGTCACGAGTGACGCCAGAGACCGTTCAGCCTGTTGCGGAACCACAGCGTTTACGGCAGAGGCGGGTGGGTGAGGTGGGCTCGCGGGCTAAGAGCGCCCTGTCCTCGCGTGGGCGCGATAGGTCTCGAGACTGCTCATCAGGCGGGTCATGGCTGTCTTGAGACGCTCGAGCACCACAGGCGCTTCACTGAGCGATCCGAGGCGACCGTAGGCCTCCAGCCTGCTGGCCGCCAGCACCACTTCGCGAGCGCAGAGGTTACCGGCCGTGCCTTTGAGGAGATGGGCGGCCTGCTCCAGCCGCTTGGCGTCGTCCTGCTCGACGGCATCTGTGATCTTTTCCATCATGAGCGATCCTCGCTCTTGAAACAACTCCACCAGTTGCCTCACCAAGCGTTCATCGCCACCGACGTTGCGGAGGAGCTTTGCGGGATTGAAAATATCCTCGCCAGCGCCGCCGCCTCCACTTGCGGCAAGGGGCTCCATGGGCGACGCCGGAGCGACAACGTCCATGGCCGAATCCGAAGTCGGCAACCAGCGCCGCAGGACGGTTTCCAGCTCCTGGCTTTTGACCGGTTTCGCCAGATAGTCATCCATGCCGGCTGCGAGGCATCGTTCGCGATCGCCCTGCATCGCATTGGCGGTCACGGCGATGATGGGAATATGATGGCGGGTCATTGGTGATTCGTCATTGGTCATTGGTAAAGAGTCAGGAGATGTCGGCAGTTCTTGTAGCGATTGACCACTGACCAGTGACCGGTGACTCTCTTCCCATTCCCGAATCCGCCGCGTCGCTTCGTACCCGTCCATACCGGGCATTTGGCAATCCATTAGGATCGCGGCATAGGAGGTCCGGCGAAGTGCTTCGATCGCTTGCGATCCGTTTTCGACGACATCGGCCTGATACCCCAACCGCTCGACCATCCGGACCGCGAGTTTTTGGTTGATGAGATTATCCTCCGCGACGAGGATCCGCAGTCTCGGCCCCCCTTCGGGCAGGGTGTGCCGCGTGATGAACGACACCGAGGGGACGGCCGACCCGTCCATCTCCTCCCGAAGCCCGGAAGGCTCGGTGCGCAATCCCAAGACCGTTCGCAGGCATTGCTGCAACTGATCATGCCGCACCGGTTTGGGCAAGTACGCCGTGATGCCGGCTTGTCTCGCCTGTTCCGCATGTCCTGGCTGGACCAAGGAAGTCAACAAAACCAGCGGCACGTCGGCTCCAGCCGGATGTGCCCTGAGCTCTCGCGCGAGCTCCAGTCCGTCTTTGCCCGGCATCATCATATCCAGAACCGCGACGTCGTAACGTGACCCTTCGGCCGCCTTCCGTTCGACCAGCGCCAGGGCGGTCGCCGCATCCTCCGCCACCGCATCCTCCATGCCCCAGCCTGAGGCGAGATGGTGCAGAATCGTGCGATTCGATTCGTTGTCGTCGACGATCAAGATGCGCCGCCCTTTGAGATCAACGGAAGGCGCGATCGCAGGAATCGGGTGAGTTTGCTTTCCCAGCCGGACGATGCACCAGAAGGTGCTGCCGCGACCAGGCTCGCTTCGAACACCGACGCCCCCGCCCATCAGTTCGGCCAACTGCTTGCAGATGGCGAGTCCCAACCCCGTGCCGCCATATCGTCTGGTCGTCGAGCTGTCCGCTTGGACGAACGGCGTGAAGAGCCGCGCTTGCACCTCGGGGGTGATTCCGATGCCGGTATCGGTGACTTCGAACCGCACCACCACGGCTCGGTCCTCTTCCGCTTCGAGAAACGCCTGCAAGGTCACTTCTCCCTGATTCGTGAACTTGATGGCGTTCCCGACGAAGTTGGTCAGGATCTGCCGCAGACGACCGGGGTCGCCCCGCACGCCGCTCGGCACGGCGGCGTGCACAAGGCCGGTGATTTCCAGTCCTTTCGTCTGTGCCCGCTCGGCAAATTGGGCCAGCACGTCTTCCACCGCGATCCGCACGTTGAAGTCGAGCGTTTCCAGCTCCAGCTTGCCGGCTTCGATCTTGGTGCAATCCAAAATGTCGTTGATGATCGCGAGCAACGCTTCCCCGCATTGCTTGACCGTGTCCGCGTAGGACCGCTGTTCCTCTGTCAGCGGGGTATCCTGGAGCAAGCCGATCATACCGATGACGCCGTTCATCGGTGTCCGGAGTTCATGACTGATCGTCGCGAGGAAGTTCGATTTCGCCCGTGCGGCCTCATTCGCGCGGTTCAACGCGGCATCCAACTCCCGATTGGTCTCCTCCAGTTTCCGATTGGTCGTCTGCAATTGCCGCTGGGCGAGCCTCACTTGCGTCAGATCGACGGCGTAGCCTCGGACGGTCTGGTGACGGGGCACGGGGCAGAAGGTCCATGAGATCGTCGCTCCTTGGACGGTCACTTCCCAATCTTTGACGGTGCCACCGTTCTCCAAGCAACTCGTGACGATGTCCGCCACGGTCGGCGGCAGAACGGTCGACACGCCCTGGCTGTCATGACCATGGGCCATGCACAACGACGTCATGGCGGGATTGGCATAGAGCAGGTGACCGGCCTGGTCTAATTCGACGACGGGATAGGGACTCTCGTCGGCAAGAGCCGCGAGGCGATCGCGATCCTGCTCCGACTCACGGTCGGTGGTCAGATCGCGAAAGCTGAACAGACCTCCGTCGGCCTCCCCGCGCAGAGGCATCCATGTCCATTCGATCACCCACGGCACGCCGTCCGCCCGAACGAGTTCTTGCCGAGGATTCCAGGCAGGCTGCCGCTGCTGGACCGCGTCGCTGAGAGCCACAGGGCCCGTGCTGCCGACCGCCAGGAGGTCGTTCACACCGAGGAGACACTGGATCGGTTGACCGAGACAGTCATCCACTCGACGGCCCAGCAGTCGTGCTGCTTCGGCGTTCACTGCTCGCACCCGGCCTTGTTCGTCGAGCCAACTGATCCCCAAGGGAAGCGCATCCCACAAGACGTCGGCCGCCGGAAACCGGGGCTGCGCGGCACGGCCGGCGTCGGTCGGCCTGATCGCACGCAAGGGCTTGCTCACTATGCGGCCTCTTTCACCGTGTTCAGGTACATCGCCACGTTGACATGTTCCTGCAGCGGATCGAGGACCCGCAGGATGGCTCTCTTGGAAAGTCCGGGAGATTCCGCGGCAAGATCGAGGACCACCGGGTCGGCATGGATTTCTCCTTTGGGCCCGGACACGAGCTTGATGACCGGCTTCAGTCGTTGCAGCGGGTTGACGGCCACCACAACACCGGTTTCACCGGTGCTCAGCTTCACTAAACTGCCCACCGGATACACGCCGAGACTTCTGATGGCGACCTCGATGACGTGTTTCTCGAACTGTTGTTGCTCCCCCAGAAGGAACAACTGTCTGATCACCTCGTGCGGGAGCAGCGCCGGCCTGCCCGGCCGCCGGCCGCTGAGGTTGTCGTATACATCCGCCAGAGCGACGAACTGGGTGGCGCGCGACAACTTCGACCCGTCGAGCCCTTGAGGAAATCCCGACCCATCGGCCCGCTCATGATGGTCTGCGATGATCCTTCGGACGGGTTCCGGAACGTCTTCCTTGGCTTGGACGACCAGGAGACCCAGCTCGGCATGTCGTCGCTGCAACTCTCGCTCTTGCGCCGTCAGGTTGTCTCCCTTTCGATAGAGATTGCGAGGCAACCGAAGGTACCCGACGTCATGCAGCAGCGCCCCCAGGCCGATGACGTCGCACTGCTCGTCGCCGGCCTCATCTTCCACGGCGAAGATCAAGGCCAGGGCCGACACATCGATCGCATGCTCCGCCAAGTTCCGGTCGAAACGGCGGAGCTGGCGGAGGAACAGCTCCGTCAGCAGCGATTGTCGATCCCGCTGAATCCGACGGAGCACAGGCTCGACGATCTGCTTCGCTGCCTGCGGAGAACACGCGTCGCCTTGTTCGATCCCGTTGAAGATCCGTTCAACCGCGGCGGATGCCTCCGTCAAGATGACATCGGGGGCCGGCAACGGGGGGGAGTCGGCCGATTCGCCGGACGATTGTCCCGATCGGTCTCCCTCGATCGTCGCCGGTTTCGGAGGAAGGGCCGCTTCTTCGGGCGAATCGGCCAAAGGCCGCTCGTCCGTCGGGCCTCCGACGTCCACTCCCTTCGTGGGATCGATGGAGAGCGTTCGGACTCCCAGTTGCTTCAACAGGACGATCTCTTGCTGACTCTTGATCAGCCGCTTATGCGAGAGAAACGGTGTCTTGTACCAAGGCTGGTCCAGGTCGACCACATACATCCCGGGTCGCAAGTGCTCGATGGGAATTTCTTTGATTCGGCTCATGCGGGATCCTCAGGCCCTGGCAGGCGCCAGTAACTTCGATATCTGAACCACTATCGGCTTGAACGACCGACGACTTGATACGGACCAGCCACAAGGAGATACAAGGAGCGTCAACGTCGCGTTAGAAGAGCACGCCGGCGGCGGTCTTCCTTCTACGATCCGTTGTTAAGAATGAGTCGATGCGGACCGATAAGGAACGTCATGATCGGTTGCTTCCGACTCACCGCTGCCGCTCCGTTCGGGAGTTGAGGGCTGTCTGCGTGGTCAAACGAATCCCCGTTGAAGCGCTCACCGTGGGCATGCGCGTCGTGAGAATGGACCGGTCTTGGCTGGAGACGCCGTTCTGGCGTCACCGGATCGACATCAGCCAACCCGCGCAAATCGAGATGTTAAAGGCCCAGGGCATCCGTTTTGTCGACGTCGAGGCGGACGATACCCCGCAAGAAGCGACGATCTCGCCGGCCGCCCCACTCAACCCGGTACCTTGGCACACGCCCGCGACTGGCCACGATGCGCCCTCGGAAGAACCGGACTCCATCGAGGTTCCCTTCGAAGAGGAGCTGCCGCGCGCGCGACTCGTCTATCAGGAGGCCAAGCGCATCGTGCAGGATACCATGCATGATGCCCGGCTGGGACGCGCGATCGACATGGAGGCCGTCAATCGCGTTGTGTCGGGCATCACGGAGAGCATTTTCCGCAATGTCGCCGCGCTGACGAGCCTGTCCCGGCTGAAAAAGTTCGATGAATACACCTTCCATCACTCTGTGAACACGGCGGTGCTCTCCGTCGCCCTGGGAAGAAGCCTCCGCTGGGACCGCGGTTCCCTCCAGCAGGTCGGCATCGGCACTCTCCTTCACGATATCGGCAAGACCCGCATCCCCATCGAGATCCTCAACAAACCCGGACGCCTCGAGAGCGATGAATTCGAAATCATGAAACAGCACGTCCTGCGGGGAGTCGAGATCCTCTCCGCAACGACCGGTCTCACAGACACCTGTCTCCGCCCCGCCCTCGAGCACCATGAGCGCGTCGACGGGA
The DNA here is from genome assembly GCA_037446055.1 of Nitrospiraceae bacterium. Taxonomy (GTDB): domain Bacteria; phylum Nitrospirota; class Nitrospiria; order Nitrospirales; family Nitrospiraceae; genus JBBIJI01. The sequence continues at coordinate 78,432 of JBBIJI010000005.1, read as the reverse complement.
CCGGCTACCCTTTCCAACGACGAGGGGAGCAACTGAGCGAGTTCGGTCTGATCGCGGCGGTCGTGGATATCTATGACGCGATCACCAGCGATCGCTGCTATCACAAGGCGATGACGCCCCATGAGGCGCTGCAATTTCTCTACGGCCTCGGACAGCGCGGCCACCTGGACGGAAGCCTCGTCCAACGATTCATCCAGGTCGTCGGCGTCTATCCCGTCGGCTCCTGTCTGCTGCTCACGACGGGCGAGGTGGCCGTCGTCTCCAAGGTGCATCGCCGGAATCCCGCTCAACCGGTCGTCCTCCTCGTCCGGGACCAGACCGGCCATCGCATGTCCAAACCGATCGAGGTCGACCTCTCCGCCGACCGGTCCCATCCGTCACGATCGGTCGACCGCGTGATCGATCCCTCCGCCATCGGATGGCAGCCGAGCGACTACCTGGATGGGGAGGTCGCCGCATGAGCTTCCCCGGCCGTCCGTCCCTGTCTACGTTGCTGAAGGTCGGGCAGCCGCTTCAGCTCACCCTTGTTCATGGGAATGGCACGACTCAATGCGGGTCGACGCTCCTGGGCTGGAAAGACGGCGCCTGGTTGATCTGTGAATGGCCGTTTCAGCTCGGACAGGCCGTCGACTGCGAGAACGGCGCCCACTGCGTCGTGAAATACTTCGCCGACGGCAAACTGGTGGGGTATCAGACCGAAATCAGAGACCGACAGTCCCTGCCGATCCCGCTCCTGTACCTCGGGTTTCCAAAGCAGGTCGAAGAGATCCCGCTCCGCCGCCACATTCGAGTCCCGGCCAGCGAGCCGCTCCTGCTCATCCAGGCGGATCAGGCACCGACGAATGGGATGCCTCAACCCATCACCGGAGCGCTCCTCACGGACCTGAGCGTCGCGGGGTGCCGTCTCATCCTCCGCGACATGTCCGGCTCGTTCGTGCCAGGGGCCAAACTGCGACTCGAATTCGAGCTCATCGGACTCGGTCATGTAACGAATCTCCTGGGCGTCGTAAAAAATGTGGCCGTTGACGGCTCGACAACGTCACTGGGCGTCGAGTTCCAGTTCGACAACATGGAGTATATCGAGTTCCGCGGCTGGGGAGGGACGGTCCGGCGGGCGATCGAACACTGCGTGCTGCAGAAACAGACCGGCTGATAGAGCGGCAGCAAGACTGACGGGCATGCCAGGCAGTGGGTTGAGGACTCTCTCCGGTCGCCAAGAGGCGCACACAGGAACGGTGGAGTGAAGCTTCTATCCGCTCGGCGAAAACCATTTGGATAGCCTCGCGGTCGAGCAAGCTCGGTTTGGTACGCGCAAGCGAGGTTTGGAAGAACCTGCCTCTCGCCGGGCAATTCTTGCCGAGCCTCCTTCCGTTTTAGTCGTCCACTGAGAGCATGAAATCGAACGATTCCGTCGGGGGCGTGAATCTCTCAGACCAACAGCGTGCTGGCTCACCGTTTGCTTTCCCACGTGTCGCCTGATCCCAGCGGGACTATGACTGAGCATCCGGTTTGAGAAAGACCGTCCATGTCCTCCAGCCAGCTTTTCTCCAAGACCGCCGTCGTCATCTCGGGAGGGGCCGGGTTCATCGGCTTTCACTTGAGCACACGTCTCCTTTCCTTGGGAGCGCAGGTGACGATCCTCACGCGACATGTGCAGGCGCCCCAGGCGGTCCACCTGGCGAAGCAGGGGGCTCAGCTTGTGGCCTGTGACGTCTCCTCCCCTGATGGAATCCCTCCGACCGAACACGTGAGGCCGGCTCAACTCTTCATTCACCTCGCTGCCGACGTGACCGTCAGCGGGCCGGGACTCTACACGACAAATGTCGACGGCACCCGACGGATGTTGGAATTGGCCGACGCGCTCCGCAGTCCCACCTTCGTGTTGGCCAGCAGCATCGAAGCGCAAGGGCTCGGCACCAGACAGGAGATCCCCCTCAAGGAGACGGCGCCCTGCCGGCCGGAATCGGACTACGGGAGGAGTAAAGGCCAGGCAGAAGGGCTGGTCTCCGAGTGGGGGAGGCGGGAAGGCCGGCGCGCGCTGATCCTTCGGATCGGCAACATCTACGGTCCGGGGAGCGTCTGGTTGTTCGAACCGACCCTCCTGGTCCTTCTCGGCGCGAATTCCCTCGGCCCCGTATGGCCACAGCTCCGACACCGAATGGTCCAGCCCTTGTACGTAGCCGACTTGGTCGAGGGAATTGTCCGAGCGCTCGCGCGACAGTTGAACGGCCTCTACAACATCACGGGGGAAGAGCCTGTGACGATCCATCAGTATTTCGAGACGCTCGCGTCCCTCACGGGATTATCCAATCCTTTCGGAAGACTCGACTCCCACACGCACGCCAGTTCTTCCGCGATCGGCATCGCCCCGGACTTCGCCTATCTCCTCATGGGAGGCCCGGAACGCTGCCACCGATCATACGAGAACGGCAAGCTCCGCTCGGCGATCGGCCCCTACACCCGTTGGTCTTTAGCCAGAGGGGTGGCCTCGACGCTCCAGTGGTATCACGCGAGCGGCAAGCTTCCTTCTCTCGTGAAGGCGATCCGAGCAAGGTACGGGACCATGCCATGCGCGTCACATTGATCTTCGCCGGCATCGCGCTTCCCGGGTTCGACAGCTTTCGGAAGACGCCCTCGATCGAGGCCAACTTCATCGACCATGGGTTGGCGTCCATCAGCGCGTCGGCGAAGGCCCATGGCCATGAGGTCGATCTTATCGACCTACGGACCCTTCGGGACTGGCAACATTTCCGCGAGGAAGTCCGAACGAGACACAGCCGGGTCTGGGGCTTCACCTCCTGGAGCCTGCACTATCCCGACGTCGTGCGGGCGATGCGGATCGTGAAAGAGGAGAAGGACGAGGCCGTCATCGTTCTGGGTGGAGTCCATGCGACCGTGCAACTCCAACAGGTGGTGAGCAATCACCTCATCGACCACATCATCACCCAGGAGGGCGAGATCAGCTTCGTCAAACTCCTCGATCGCCTGGCGGCGGGCGAGCACCCGGACCGGGTCATCATCGGCGAGGCCCCGGTCCTCGACGAGATTCCCTGGGTCGATCGCGATCTCTTCGATATGAGCGGTGAGCTGGTCACCCCGATGGTGCCGAGTCTCCCGACGCCGTTCGTCACGACGAACGGCGGGCGCGGATGCCCGTTCAAGTGCAACTTCTGTCAACCGGCGGAACGCGCCGTGTTCGGCAATCGGGTGAAAATGCGGAGCCAACAGAACGTGATCGGGGAGTTGCACATGCTCAAAGACCGGTATCGATTCCGAAGCTGGATGGCCCACGACGATCTCTTCTTCATCAATCATCGGTGGACGCGCGAATTCTGCGCGCAATATGCCGCCGCCGGTTTCACGGAGTCCTATATCTGTCAGATGCGTGCGGATCTGATGAGCCGTTATCCGGACGTCGTCGCGCTGATGGCGGAGACGGGACTGGCCTGGGCCATGATCGGGTTCGAAAGCGGCAGTCAGCGGATTCTCGATCTGTTCGAGAAAGAGACGACGGTCGAGGAAAACCTACGGGCAGCGGACATCTGCAGAGAGAACGGGGTCAAGGTCTGGGCCAACATCATGTTCGGCGCGCCGACCGAGACGCGTGAAGAGGTGATGGAGACGGTGCGAATGGTATGGAAGATCGCGCCCGATCACTTGAGCGCGAGCTTCTTCACGCCGACACCGGGCAGCGCCGTCGCCGAAGAGATGGAGCGAAAAGGATTGACGATGGTCGATCCGTTCAACGGATCGTGCCGGACCCCGTCGCAAGGGAAGATCAAAGACGTCGACTACGAGTGGTTGCGGCAAGCCATCGCGCTCGCCTCGCAGGAGCCCGACGAGGCGAAGCTCGTCTCTTTGGGCCAAGCCCCCCCACGTCCGCTGGAGAGCGCATGCGCGTGGCGCTGATCAACAGTCCGTCGCTCGCGCGCCGGCCCGTCAGTCGAAGCATGGCCGGGGGCTTGGGCTTCGACGGCCACGAGGGCATGCTGCTGCCTCCGCTGGACCTGGCCCTCATGGCCGCAACGCTACGCGAGCACGGGGATCACGTCGATCTGATCGACGCCGATCCCCTCCGGCTCGACGAGGCCGCGGTCCACGACCGACTGGCGTCGAGCGGACCGTGGGATGCGCTGCTCGCAACCGTGTCCCTGCCGACGTTGGAGCAGGACGCCTCGTTCGTGGCCGAACTTCGCCGCCAGCACCCCCGAGCGACGATCGCGGCCAAAACGCTGATTCAGGACCATCGGGTGCTCGAGGCGCTCCTGAGGAAAAGCGGGGCCCACTTCGTCATCTATGGCGAAGCCGATCTCACCATCCAAGACTTGTTGCAGGGCCGAACCAGAAGCGGCACTGCCCGGCTGGAACCGGCTGGGCCAGACAATGCGCCGACATTGAAGGTCGAAGCCGGCGAACCGGTCGGCGACCTGAATCGGCTGCCCCTGCCGGCGAGGGATCTGCTGCCCAACGACCGGTACGTCTATCCCTTGCTGGGAGGTCCGGTCGCCGCGCTCCAGACGAGCAGAGGTTGCCCCTATCCTTGCGGCTACTACTGCCCCTATCCGCTGGTGGAAGGGGTCAAGTGGCGGGCGCAAAGTGCGGAACGGATCGCGACTGAGCTCAAGGATGTCGTCGAGCGGTTTGGGATCACCAAGATCTATTTTCGCGACGCGACGTTTACGTTGAACCAGGAGCGCGTCGCGCGACTCTGTGAGCTGATCATGAAGGCCGGCTGGCGCCTGGAATGGGTGTGCGAAACCAGGGTGGATTGCCTGAACGAGAGGCTCCTCGAACAGATGCGGGATGCCGGCTGTGTCGGGCTCCTCGTCGGGATCGAGACGGGCGACGAACACGTGATGCAATTGCGCGAAGGCAAGAAGGGCCTCACCGTGCCGAAGATCGCCCAGCTCCGTGAATGGACCCGCCGGCTCGGCATCCGCCTTCACTTTCTGTTGATCGTCGGCTTGCCCCACGAAACCCGTGAATCGATCGTCGACACGTATGATCTGGTCCAACGCTACCAACCGGACACGATCGGCGTCACGATCATCACCCCCTATCCCGGCACTCCGCTCTACGAGCAGGGGTTGCGGGAAGGCTGGATCGATTCCGAGCACTGGCAGGACTACGGCGGACACCAAGTGCCGATGCACACTCCGTCGCTGACCCGCGAAGACCTGCTCACGGGCAAGCGGATGATCGAGGAAGGCTACGCCATTCTTCAACGCCGCCGAACGGAAGGGGCAACTCAGCCGGTCGGGGCGATGGCCGGCGCCGTGTACACTCAACTGTTGCGCTGGGCCTATCGCTTGGAGGAGCCGCTCGCCCTCTTACGGGCCGCAGCGGCCTCGGCGCCGGTCAGCACAGCAACGGCTTCTCGGCAAGCGGCTCATGAGGTCGCGTCTCACGAGCACGCGAACCGGGAAGGGAAGGCGACGCCGCAGATCACGGTCGTCATTCCCACGTACAATCGCCGGGCCATTCTCAAGAAAACACTCTTGGCCTTTGCCGCGCAAACCCTCGCGCCGGATGAATTCGAGGTGATCGTAGCCGATGACGGCTCCGACGACGACACGCTCGTGATGCTGCAACAGTTCAAGGCGCCGCTCGCTCTGCGCGTCCTCGCGCTGCCCCATCGAGGCGCCAACGCCGCCAGGAACGAAGCGATCCGACAGGCGAGGGCCCCCATCGTGTTGATCACCGGCGACGACATGATTCCCGAGCCGGCTTTGGTGGCCTCTCATCTGAAGTTCCATCGCCGGCACCCTTCGGAACTGGATGCGCTGCTCGGGTTCATCGACTGGTCCCCCGAGATCGCGGTGACTCCGTTCATGAAGTACGTCGTGTCGCCGGAAGGGGGGCAGCAGTTCGCGTTTCACGAAGTGCGAGCGGGTCGAGCGGATTTCCGCTTGTTTTACACGAGCAATCTCTCCTTGAAACTGAGCTTGCTAAAAAAGCAGCCGATCCTTTTCGATCCCGACTTCACCTATCCGGCGTACGACGACATCGAGCTGGGCTATCGGCTGGAACGCCAAGGGCTCACCCTGCATTACGACGGACAAGCCGTCACCACCCATTACCACCCGATGACCGCGAGGAACTTTGCCCAGCGGCAACGACAGGCCGGGCGCATGGCAGTGATCTTGGCGCGGAAGCATCCCGAGTTGGATCAAAAGCTGCTGGGCATTCACGAGATCCTCCGAGCCCGCCACGCCCTGACGGAGCGGCACATCAACGGCTTGCTGGCGGTCCTCGCCGAATGCGAAAAGCCCGCACTCAGCACGCTGGCCACCGTTCGGACGAATGGGCGCGGCTACGACCACTTCTATGTACGAACCGTTCTGCACCCGCTCTACGACAACCTGCTGCGCTCCGCTTACGGGCTTGGAGTCTGTGAGGCCATGGCGGACGATCGGGAAAGGTGCCGGACCGAGCACGACCCAGCCGAGCACAAGGCCTATGCGGTCTCCATCATCGTTCCCGTGTTCAACAAGGCCGAACTGACGCAGCAATGTCTCGTCAAGCTGGCGGAAGTGACGCAGGGCTTGGAGTACGAAGTCATCGTCGTGGACAACCATTCGACCGATGGCACGGTCGAGTTCCTCAGCCGGCTGGGCGGCGATGTCCAGGTGATCCGCAACGAGGACAACCTGGGTTTCGCGAAAGCCTGTAATCAGGGCGCCGCTGCAGCCAGAGGACGGTACCTGGTCTTTCTCAACAATGACACGATTCCACTCACCGGATGGCTCACGGCCCTGGTCCAGGAAGTCGAGCAACGCCCGGACGTCGCGGTCGTCGGCAGCAAGCTGCTTTACGAAGACGGGACGATTCAGCACGCCGGCGTCGCGTTCTCCCGCGCCACGTTCTCCCCCTACCATATCTATCGGGGCTTTCCCGCAGACTCGCCCGCGGCGACGCGGCGGCGCGAATTGCAATGCGTGACTGCGGCCTGCATGTTGGTCCGCCGTGAGGTGTTCGCATCGGTGGACGGATTCGACGAAGGTTATCGCAACGGGTTCGAGGACGTGGACCTCTGTCTCAAGATCCATGAGCGAGGCTGGCGCATCGTGTACCAGCCCGAGAGCGTCCTGTACCACCTGGAAAGCCGGACCCCGGGACGGAAGGCCCACGAACAGGACAATGCCAGAAGGCTATTCGAACGGTGGGGGCACAAGTGGTGGTTAGCTGACGAGGACACGATCTACGTGCCCGATGGATATGCCTACAGAGTCTTGAATGAAAAGGGACAGCTCAGCCATCGGCTGGAGCCGCTTGCGGAACGAGAAGACAGACGGAAGTGGGAGACCGTGGCGGAGGCGCAGCGCCTCGCCCAGCGCCAGGATTGGACGGCGCTCCATGCCCTTCTGGCCAAGGTCGACGAATGGCCGGACGATGCGTGGGTGCTGCGATGGGCGGCCGGACTCTGCAGGTGGAGCGGCGCACCGGAGCAGGCGGCGGCCTTCTGGAGCAAACTGCTGACCGTGGAAGAGGCGCCGGATGCGCGCGCCGCCCTGGCGCGGCGGGCCCTTGAGCAAGGCTCCCTCGATGAGGGCGATTCCCACCTCGAGGCCCTGTTGTCCTCTGCGCCGACGCACGGCGACGGGTGGGTGCTCAGCGGCATTCTCGCCATGCAGCGGCAATCGTTCGGTATCGCGAGGCTCGCTTTTGAGAAGGCGATCGAGTCCGGTGGCGACCCTCGCAAGGCGCGCCTCGGCCTCTGCATGGCCGCGCTCGGGGAAGGAAACGCCCTGCCGGCCTGGGAAGCCGCAATCGGCCTCCTGCGAGATGACCCCGACGACGCAGAGGGTTTGCATTGGCTCCTGCGGGCCGGAACTGCCTTGGAACGGTGGACCGAGCTCGCGCAGGCCCTACGCGAGTTTCTTGATCGAAACCCGGGTGAGTTGAGCGTCCGGTTTGCCTTCGCGGGGGTCTTGCTTCGGATGGGTCGTCAGCACAAGGCCAGGGAAGAATGCCAACGGTTGCGCCTCCTGGATCCGCACTATGACGGATTGGCGGAACTGGCTCATGCTTGTCGCCCCCAGGATCCTGTCGCTGTAGACCAGTGAGACATGGAGCGTCATGTCGCGGGCATTGGTCATCCAATTGGCGCGACTGGGTGATCTCATCCAGACACTGCCGGCGATCACGGCGCTCGCACAGCGGCATGGGTTCGCAGCCTTGGATCTGCTCTGCGCCGCGCCTCTCGCGCCGGTCGCGCGATGGTTTCCCGGCATTGACCGCGTAATCGAATGGGACGGCGCCTCTTGGCGCCGCTACGCGGAACAGTGGAGGAGCGGCGGCGTTCGTTCGCTGGACGAGGCGAGACGATCGATGGATGAACTGCTCGATCCCCGTTATGACGTCGTGTTCAACCTGAACCAACATCCGCGCGCGATCTTGGTCGCTCACCTCGCCGGCCGAGAAGTCGTCGGAGCGGGGGAGACAGGCCCCTTGTCGTCCGACCTGCCCCCTTGGGGCCGCTACCTGCGGGGCGTGGCACGGAATCGAAGAGGCAATCGCATCCACCTCGCCGATGCGTTTTGTGGTCTCTGCGGGGTCACGCCTCCGGCGGTGGTCCCGCGCCTGACCGTCCCGCAGAAACCCGTGCCGCTCGATCTCGACGCAGTCGGCTCCTCGACCGGAGTCTGGGTGGCCGTGATTGTAGGCGCGGGTGCGCCCGAACGGTGCATGCCGATTGCCGTCTGGATCGACTGGATCACATCCTTCCTGGACGGCTGTCCCACAGGGGGCGTGGTCCTCGTGGGAAGCGGCACGGAACGCGAGCGGGCCGCCGCGATTCAGGACGGGCTGCCGCCCGTGTGCCTTTCGAGAATCTGGGATGCCTGCGGGCGCACCGATCTTCAGCAACTCGTGGTCCTGCTTGCGCGCTGTACCTGGGTGATCGGCGCCGATACCGGACCGTTGCATCTCGCCGCCTCGGTCGGGACAAAGGTCATGGGTTGGTATGTGGCCCGCGCGAGAGTCCATGAAACAGGACCGTATGGCGAAGGTCATTGGATCTGGCAGGCTGACCGCAATCCCCCACAGACGTGGCCTGTGCGAGAGAGCCTGACCCTACTCGCCTCGCTCGAAGCGGAGGCGGCTTCGCCCGAAGTTGATGGCTGGAGCCTGTGGACCAGCCGGTTCGACCGCTGGGGGACTTTCTACGTCACCCCCGGGGCCGACGACAACGCTCCGGAACGAGAGGAGGCGTGGAATGCCTGCTCGATCGGATTCCCTTTAGGAAAGGACCGCCCAGTGGCACAGAGTTTTTGAGCGCCGATCACCATGAGCCTGTTCGATGACAACGTGGCGATGATCGCGTCCAAGCAACCCGCTCTCGCCGACGCCGTCCGAAAGGGAAGGGGAGGCGTCTTCTCGGTGGAGCCGGCGCGCTCGGGTCTTCCCACAGCCCGTCTGAACGGCCGTTGGGTACACAGCGCCTATGATCCGGTGGCCGAAGCGGCGCAATGGGCCGAAGCGCAAATCCCGGACTGCCAATCCGGAGAGCTGATCGTGCTCTTCGGAGCTGGGTTGCTCTACCAGGCTGAAGCCTTGACAAAGCTCCTGGTCGGCGACTTTGCGTTCCTCTTGGTCATCCCTGATCCGGACGAGCTTTGCGATGCCGCCACCGCGCGCCGCTGGGGGCCGGAGCTGGGCCGCTGGGATTGGGCGTCAGGAAACGCTGAAGCCATCGCCGACAGAATCGTGTCGTTCAAGCGACCGATCCGCCTCCTGAGCTATGACCCAGCCGCATCCTGTACCGGAGAGATCCGTCGGCAGATCGAGCAGCACTTGCAACGTCACCTTGCGAACCAAGCGGGCGGCCGCGTGCACGTCGCGCTGATCGGACCCATTCATGGAGGATCGCTTCCGCTCGCTCGGTATTCCGCCACCGCCCTGGAACGGTTGGGGCACCGAGTCAGCTTCATCGACCACAGTGTGCATCTGAGCAGCTACCAGTCTCTCGGAACGCTGAAGGACCCACGGCATGGCTTGGCGATGCAGAGCAAATTCGCCGAGCTCCTCAGCCGCGTGACCCTCGCTCGGCTGGCGGAGGACCCGCCGGATGTCGTGCTCGCCTTGGCACAGGCGCCTGTGATCCTTCCCATGCTGGAGCTGCTGCGCAAGAAGCAGTTTCTCACGGCCATGTGGTTCGTCGAGAACTATCGGCATCTGACCTATTGGCAACAGCTCGCCGGAGGGTTTGAGTTCTGGTTCGTCATACAGAAAGACGGCTGCTCAGACGCACTGCGGCGGGCCGGGGCCCGACACGTCTGCTATCTCCCCACGGCCGCCGACCCCGCCGTGCATCGTCCGATCGTGCTCGCTCCACAGGAGACAGATGAATACGGCGCCGATGTGTCCTTCGTGGGCGCGGGCTACCCGAATCGGCGCGCGATCCTGCCTCAACTTCTCGGACATCCGTGGACCTTCAAACTCTGGGGCAACGAATGGGAGGGGGCGCACAACCTCCGATCCGTCCTGCAGCGCCAAGGCGCACGCATCGACACGGAGACCTGCGTCAAGGTGTTCAAAGCCACCAAGGTGAACCTGAATCTCCATTCCTGGAACGGTCCCGGGCTCGATCCGGAGGGTGACTTTGTCAATCCACGGACGTTCGAGCTGGCCGCCTCTGGAGCATTCCAACTCGTCGACCGCCGCCGTCTCTTGGGCGAGCTCTTTACGGACGGCGAGGTCTGCACGTTCGCGTCCGAACACGAACTGCCCGCCGCTGTAGGCCGGTGGCTTCGCGAGCCTGAGGCTCGGGCGGCGGTCGCGACCGCCGCCCGCAGACGGGTTCTGGCCGAGCACACCTATGAACATCGCATGCGGGACCTGCTCGGTATGCTCGGCGTTCATCGGCCGGATCGAGTCGGCTCTTTGCTCGGAGGCGAGCGGCAAGCCGGTCGCCTCGCCTCGGATGCGAGCACGCCACCGGACCTCGCCTCATTATTGGCGGCATTCCCTCCGACCCAACGGGTGGACTTGAAGGATCTCGCCGGATGCATTCGTGCGAAAGGCCCGACGGCGCAGTTGTCACGGGACGAATTACTCGTGCTGATGCTCGATGCCTATCGGGAGGAAACACGGGATCTGGTGTAGGCCAGCAGCGAGGAGCAAATGGCGGATAACTGATAGCGAGTAGCGAATAGCAAATAGCAGATAGCAAACAGCCAATAGCCATCAGCTCAGAGCTATCAGCTACCAGCTAGCAGCTACCCGCTATTCGCTCCTTGCCATGTGCTGTTCGCTTCAGTGCTGCCGGCTATTCGCTGCCTGCTATTGGCTGTTTAGGATGAAACAGGTCTTGATCATCAACATCACGCGCATGGGCGACCTCATTCAGATGGGGCCGCTGCTCGCGCGGTTGCGACACGAATGGCCGGACGTGGCCGTCGATCTCGTCGTCGATCGTCGATTCGCGCCGGTTGCGTCCTTGTTGTCCGGATTGCGGCACGTGATGGAGTGGGATTTCCAAGGCCTCGCCGAGACCTGCCGCGCCAACGTCAAGAGCCTCGTGGCGCTCCATCAGGAGACGGCGGCGTGGGCACGTCCCTTGGTTGATGCGCGATACGATCGCCTCGTCAATCTCACGTTCGACAAACGGAGCGGCTTTCTGACCCGTTACATCGGCGCGCCGGACATCCGAGGCGTGACGGCAACAGCGGATGGGACCATACAGGTCAAGAATCCGTGGATGTCCTACTTCACGGATTTGCACCGGCATCGGCGGAGCAATCGGTTCAACTTGGTCGATCTCTATGCGCTGGGGGGCAGCGGTCCCGGCCCCTTCGCTCCGCTATCATTGAAGGTCGACCCCGCAGCAACGGATTGGGCGCGGCGGTTCCTCCGGGATCCTGGTTTCGGCTTTCAAGTTTCGCGTTCTCAACTCGCAACTCGGAACTCAAAACCCGCAACTCCGACGCGGTGGATCGCCGTCCAGGTCGGTGCAAGCGACGCCATGAAAGCTTGGCGTCCGGAGCATTTCGGAACGACCATGGCACAGATCAGTCGGCATGCGCCGCACGAGTTTGTCCTGATCGGCGCGGAGCAGGAACGGGCAGCCGCGGCCGAAGCGCTGCGCGCCTATCGCGCGGCCGGCGGCGTGAGCCCGGTCTCGAACCTCGTCGGGCGGACGACGCTGCCGCAACTGGTCGGGCTCCTCAAGACTTCGTCCCTCCTGGTCACAAACGATACGGGACCGATGCACCTGGCCGTCGCCGCGGGCACACCCGTCATCAATCTTTCCGTCGGCCACGTGGATTTTCGCGAAACCGGCCCCTATGGCCCCGGACATTGGGTCATTCAAGCGGACCTCGCCTGCGCCCCTTGTGGGTTCGACCAAGTGTGTCCGCACCAGGCCTGCAAGGATCGCATCGACTGCGACCAGGTGGCGGCCCTCTGCCTGCATGTACTCGGCCATGGAGCTTTCCCGACCCGCATCACCGGGATGCGCATCTACGAATCGATGGTCGACGAGGACGCCCTGGGATCGTTTCGGTTGCGCGCGGGCGTCGAAAACCCGGTCGCCGCCTGGTACGGAACCTTCTGGCGCCGGTATTGGTACGAAGCCTTTACCGCTCAAGCGAGTCATGTAGCGTTCCCCGCCGGCCCTGCACCGGATCATGAAGATCTTGCCCGGCTGTTTGATCGAATGACAGCGAAGATTGCGAACCTGGTCACCCAGGCCGAACGAGTGAGACGACTGGCGGAACAGACTCCGCCGCCGGTGGCTGCACTGCAAGAGGCGCAACACCGACTCCGCGAGGAACGTCATCGCGCGACTCAAGAGGCGCTCCAGTCCCTCGCCACGAGTCCGCCCACGGTGGCCTTCATCCGTCAGATCCACAATGACGATGGGGCGACCCTCGCCGAGATGGCGCGCCACCATATTCAGGCCTACCGTTCATGGGCCGCCGAGATGGAGCAGGTGCGGCGGCTCTGCTTGCCGGCAGGCGGTTCGGAGGGACGAAGCGCCGTGCCTGATTCATACGCGCCGGTCATGCAGCCGGCGCAGTCACCGGTCTCTCACACGACCGTCAACACAGGAGCAATACCATGCGCATAGTGCTCGATCAGGACCAGTGGGACGTCAGCAACGATCGCACGCTTCTGGAAACGCTCACGCAAGTCAGCGACAGAGCCCACGAACGCCGGCGGCTCGTGACGGCCTTGCGGGTGGGAGGCCGGTCGCTCACGGATCGCGACCTGGTTCCGGAGTTTCTCTCCCGACCGCTGCAAGAGGTCGGCGAAGTCGAGGCGGTCTCGCAGGCGCTGCAGGAGCTTCTGACGCGCGAGCAGGACACGGTGCGCAGGTTTGCGGGGATCATACGAGCCAAGGGGGAGGAAGTGGTTCGAGCGCTGCGTGCCGGTTCGGCCGGGTTTGCGTCGTTCGATGGCTGGTGCGGCCAACTCGCCGATTATGTCGAGTACGTCGAAACCGCGCGCCGTCATGGCGTGGAGGCCGGGGCCCCGGTCTCCTTGAGCTCCATCGTAACCGAGTTGCTGAACGCGCGGGCTGCAGGCGACGCCGTCAGGGCCGCCGACGTGCTGCAATACGAGCTTCTGCCCGGTCTCCCCGGTTGAGCCGTTTTTCGGAGCGGTCGTTGGATTCCGTTGTTGTCGGAGAAGAAACACTCGTTTCACTTGGTTCCACCGCTTAAGTCGGCTCTTGACCGTTCCGATAAGTCTTCTAAGAAGGTCCGGCAGGCCGGAACGAGCTCATCGGATCGGTCGGACCGCACTCGTGATGGATGATCGCCCCGGCACGGATGCCAAGGGCGCAATGGTTCCGATAAGCGGTTCGAATCAAGGAGGAACGGTTCATGTCGTTAATCGTTAACAACAACCCAGCTTCAATCGCAGCCCAACGGTATTTGCAACTGAACTCGTTGGCGTTAGGCAAGTCTGTTGAACGCCTCTCGTCAGGGTTGCGTGTCACCAGAGCGGCGGATGACGCAGCCGGTCTCGGCGTGTCCGAGACCTTACGCGCCCATATTCGCAGCATCAACCAGGCGGCGCGGAATGCGTTCGACGGCATCAGCTTGACGCAAATTGCCGACGGTGCGGCCAGCGCTGCCGGCAACCTGCTGGCCCGTCTCCGAGAATTAGCGTCGCAATCTTCCAGCGGAACCGTGGGCGCCACTGAACGGTCCTACCTGGATCAAGAGTTTATCGCCTTACGGTCTGAAATCGACCGGATCGCGACGGTCACGGAGTTCAACGGGCAGGCACTGTTGAGCGGCGCCTCCAACAGCTTCACAATCCAGATCGGATTCAAGAGCGGGACGGGCAACACGCTGTCGCTCGATCTCAACGACCTGGACATCGCGTCGCTGGGGCTCAGCTCGGTCAACATTTCGACCGCCGCCAATGCACAGAGCGCGTTGGCGAACATCGACAGCGCCATCAGCGCCGTGGCGACCGCCAGAGCCGAATACGGCTCAATCCAGAACCGGTTCGAGGCGACGATCGCGAGCCTCCAGGTGACGAGCGAGAATTTCGTCGCCGCCGAGTCTCGGATCCGTGACGCCGATATCGCCTATGAAACGTCGGTGTTCACCAAGAATCAGATTCTGGTGCAGGCCGGCATCGCGGTGCTCGCACAGGCGAACTCGCTGCCGCAGCAAGCACTGGCGCTACTCCGGTAACAGGAACCTCCGCGGGCCGGCTCTCGCCCCGTCGGGGCAAGAGCCGGACTCCGGTAGGATGCCGATCCTCATGGGTTGAGGACTCTATCCGGTCGCAATAGATACGGTAATCAACTGAAGAGCGACCGGTACGAGCAAGCTCGGTGTAGAGGGTGCTGCCATGATCCTCGATGTCACAGTCACGGCAGGTCTCCTGGGCACCGCCCAGCGTGGGGCCGAGACGGAGAAAGGGCCGACACCGGCCTCGCGTCCCATCGGTCCGTCAGGTTCTCAGGGAGCACCCCTCGTTTCGGTCGATCGAGCGTCCCTTGAGCAGGCCGCGGCGAGGGTCCATGAAGTGTTCCAGGCAGCGGAACCTCGGTTGCAAATAGAGATCGACCCTGATCTCGAGCGCGTGGTCGTCAAAATCGTTAAAGGGGAGACGAACGAAGTGATTCGCCAGATTCCCCCGCAAGAACTCCTCGACCTCGCCAAGCGCTTGACCGCGCCCAAAGGGTTCCTGCTCAAAGAAGAAGCGTAGCTCCGGGAGGTGGGCCGGCGTGCCGACGATCAGCTTCGGAGGGTTGGGCAACGGGCTGGACTTCGGCCAGGTCGTGGAGCAATTGGTCAACGTCGCCAAACTCCCGATCAATCGGTTGAATCAGACCAAGACCGCGCTCACTACCAAGCTGACCGATTACACGACGTTGGGCGCCAAGCTGCTCTCACTTCAGAGCGCCGCGGACGCGCTAAGATTGACGACGAGCTTCGATCGGACGAGCGTCTCGGTCAGCGACGGCACGGTGCTCACGGCGACAGGGTCCTCCACGGCGACCGCCGGCACCTACACGCTCCGGGTGACGCAGCTCGCGCAGGCCCATCAAATCACCAACAAGGCGGCTAAGGCCGTCTCCAGCACGACGACGGACATCGTCAGCGGAGCCTCGGCGACGTTTACGTTCAGGGTCGGAAGCGGCGCGGACCAGAGCGTCACGTTGGCCGACACGGGCACGCTCGATGACCTGAAGACCGCGATCAATGATCTCGGCGCCGGCGTTACCGCGTCCATCGTCAACACCGGCACTGAGGCCTCACCGTCTTATCGTCTGGTGCTCACATCCGCGAACACCGGCGCCGGCAGCGGCATCACCATCGTCGCCGATCAAACCACGCTGGACTTGACGAACGCGAGCGGCACGGGGGGCATCGACACCCTTCAGGCCGCCCAGGATGCTGTCGTCGTTCTGGGCGACCCCGCCTTGAACCCCGTTACGCTGACCCGTGCCGCCAACACAATCACGGACGCGATCGCCGGCGTGACGCTGACCCTCAACAAGACGACAGGCGACGGCACGGTCAATGTCAACGTGGCTCGCGACACCGGCGCCGTCAAGACGAACATCAAGGCGCTGGTTACGGCGTACAACGATGTGGTGAAGTTCGTCAACGAGCGCAGCACGTACGACATCGTGACCAAGCAAGGCGGCATCTTCTTCAACGAGAGCACGGCGCGGACGGTCCTCGTCCAGCTCCGCCAAGCGCTGTCCGCGGAGGTCACCGGATTGAGCCCGTACACCTCCGTCGGCCAAGTCGGCTTCACAACCGAACGAGACGGGACCGTGACGCTCGACGACACGATGCTGGAGACCGCGCTCATCACCAATTACAGCGGCGTGAAGTCGCTGTTCATCAATCAACCCGGCACAGCCGGCGTCGCCCAGCGGCTCAATCTCGCGGTCGATGCCCTCGACGACATAGCCGGCGGGGCCCTGACCCTGCGGAAGAACGGGCTGACCGATCGCATCAACGACATCACGACGGAGATCGCCAACAAGGAAACGCTGCTGTCTCAGTACGAGGATCGCATCCGGCGGCAATACGCCGCCCTGGACAGCCTTCTGCGGCGACTGCAGAGCCAGAGCAGCTTTCTGCAGACACGATTCCAATCCACCCAAGGGAACTGATCATGTCGACCCACGGTGTCTTGCAATACCAGCACACGCACGTGATGACATCCTCGAACATTCAACTCGTCGTCTTGCTGTACGATTCTGCGCTGAAATCGATCGAGCTCGCCCGCGACGGAATGTTGCGGAACAACGTCAAGGACAAGACCCGGTTCCTCGGCCGAGCGGTCGCCATCGTCACCGAATTGTCGAACGTGCTCGATTTCAATCGCGGCGGCGAGATCGCTCATTCATTGCATCGGCTCTACGACTACATGCTCGCGGAGTTCATCCAGGCGAACGCCCGGAACCACCCCGGTCACCTGGAAGGACCGCTCCGCTGCCTTTCGATACTTCGTGAGGCTTGGCAACAGGTCGCCCAGCAAGGACACCCTTCCCATGCTCCTGCCGAGTAAGGCGGCAGACGATGAACTCGAAGCCGTGACCAGACAGGCTCGGCAAGCCGCCGAGGCGGGGCAATGGGATCAAGTCGCCTTTCACTACGCCCGCCGCGATGCGTTACTCTCGCGGACAGCGATCGGGCCGGACCTAGCCGGTCGGCTTCTTGAGCACGACCGCGCCATCGAAGCTCGACTTCGAATCGTCCATCGGGCGTGGCGTGAATGTCTCGCCCAAGTCCAGTGCATGACCCGTCGGGACTCGATGCTGGCCGGCGGAGCAGTCGCATCGAACCGGCAGGGGCGCTTCAAAGACGTGATCGGATGAGGGTCGGACACGGACGGATGGTCTCAGAGAGCGTACCGGTCTACGAGGATCGAACGGAATCAGCCGAGATGGCCTTCGGGGTCTCTGAACGAGAAGTGGGTCCGCGCGCGATCGTCCCGGATGAACGCCGTGAATGGGTGCGGATCAACGATCGCCTGCTCCTCGAATATCGCGTCGTCGGTCAAGAGGTGAACGCCGACGCGTCTGCCGCCCCACCGGTTTCCGGCGATGCCTTGCTGGCCTCCCTCAGGAAACCGACGATCGACCTTTTTACGCGGGAAGGGGAGGCGCTCGCGCACTCTCCGCTTCTTCCCTGGCTGCGCAAGATCGACTGGATGCTGGAAGCGCTCCTGGTGTCCCTCTCACAACTCCATCCCGGCAGCGTGTCCGTCGCGCAGGTGACCGACGTGAACATCAGCGGAGGGGGTATTGAATTCGACGTGCCGCATGCGTGTGAGGTCGGACAGACGCTGGCGCTCAAAGTCATCCTCCCGCCCTTTACGCCCATCGAAGCCGTCGCACAAATCATTCGCGTCTCGCCCCTGCCCGCAGCCGACACCAGATTTCGGATCGCAAGCCAGTTCATCTCCCTGGACAGCGAGGCGCACGACCGCCTCATTCGGCATGTCCTCAAAACCCAGGCCGAACGGCTTCGCGCCCGACGCGATAATCCCGGTTAGCGGCGCATTTCGATCCGCTCCCCCACACGCTTGAGGACCGCATCGGCAAGCGCGGTCAGCGCACCGGAGGCCGGAGATCTCGACTCCGAGACTACGACCGGCCGGCAATGCTTGACGGCCCGGTCCATGGCGGGGTCCTCAGGGATCTCTCCCAGCATGCTGATGTCGCCCCCGATATAGGTCTTCAGCAGCTTGCGCAACTGCACCACATTGACACGACCCGGCCCAGAAACCCGGTTCAGCACCAAGCAGGGCTCAAACCCCCGCAGGGTTCGTTCCGCCGTCGCGCGTCCCGCCTGGTCCGTCTTCCCGACGGCGTCCAAGACTTCCTCGACGCTCGAAAAGTCCCGGTCGGAAATGGCCTCGGCCACCGCCCCGTCCGCCGCAAAGGCGGACAACACCCGGCGGATCGCCGCCAGCTTGATGAACCGATAAAGATCGAGAACCGAGGTGGGATCCGGTGTGGCGACCGCTATCTGACAATCCCCCATGAGGAAAAAGTCCAAGGCGTGGTAGTTGGTCCCCGCGCCGATGTCGACCAGAATGAGATCGGCACGCACATCACGCAACCGGCCGATCAGCCGCCGTTTCTTCTGGAACGAGAGGTTGGCCGTCGCCAACGTGTCTCCCGTCCCGGGAATGATGCGCAACCGCGGGTCAACCGGCAACACCTGGGCCACGTGATCCAAATCGGCGACCCGATGGGCAAGAAAGTCGCTGAGCGTGCGTTGCGGATGGAGAAAGCCGAACAGGAGATGAGCGTCGGCTCCCCCGACGTCGAAGTCGGCGAGCACGACCTGATTCCCACACCTGGCCAGGAGCAGCGCCACATTCGCGGCAATGACGCTCTTGCCGACGCCGCCTTTGCCCGATGCGATGGAGATGATTGTCGCCATTGTGATCCGTTCTTGAACGTTGCGCCATCTCCTTCATCGGCACCATCGGCTGGAAACTGTACAGAGAGGGCGAGGGGGGGGGAAGAGTTCACGCGATTTTCTCCGAGCCGCTTGCATGGTGTCCTCTCACCTCTCGACGCGACTCGCGCCTTGCATATCACGTCGGCTCAAGTTTCCGGTGACGAAGGCCGATATCGCTTCCGGCATGAACGACGCGATCATCAGAACAGCCGATAGGCACAGGGACGGATCCGTTCTCAACGACAGCGAGATTCTGACCGTTGCAGACGTGGCCCAGTTCCTCCGTGTTCCCAAATCGACGGTCTACAAACTCGCCCGCCTCGGACAGCTCCCGGCCTCGAAGATCGGGAAGCATTGGCGCTTCGTCCGCCGCGATATTCAAGCGTGGATGCATGTCCGGTCACGACAGGGGTAACAGCACGAGGGGAGCCACGCTGAGCGCAGCGATGGTCCCTGTCCGTCTTTGCCCTCACTTCCGCCTTGACGGACGGAAGGGCAACGCTCGCGCCGTCGACAAGGATTGATCCGATGCCGGTTGATTTCTCGATGACCGTCCTCGTCGTGGACGACACGCCCACGATGCGCAGCATCGTCAAAGGGATTCTGAGAGAACTCGGGTTCCGCCACATCGAGGAAGCCGAGCATGGTCAAGATGCACTCGCGAAGCTCCGGGCGGGGAGGTACGGCCTCGTGATCTCCGATTGGAACATGCCGGTGATGAGCGGAATCGAGCTTCTTCGGGCGATCCGCGCCGACGAAACGCTGAAAACGATCCCGGTCCTCATGGTCACCGCGGAGGCCAAGAAAGAAAATCTGATGGAGGCCATCCAGGCAGGCGTCACCAACTATATCGTGAAGCCCTTCACGGCTGAGACGCTTCGGGACAAGATCGAGAAGATGTTCAAGTGAGAGCGAATGCGCGGACGCCGCCGACGCTCAAGAAGCTTCACTTCATGGCCCTGCGGCTCGGTCACACTCAGTGACATCGGCATGACGGGTACGCCGTCAGAATCGCGCGTTCGGACTCTGCTGACGACAGATTGAAAGTGGCGAGCAGGTCCGGCTCGCCTTTCTCTTGGACGGGACAAGGTGGACCCATCACTGCTGAGGAGCCGAATCGCTCACGCGCCCTTCACGGCTCGGGGGCGCACCAAGTCGAGGAGGCAGGGGGCTCGCCGCCCTGCTGCGACGCCAGAACGCGCGTGAGGAGAAGGAGTGATTCGTTCAACACGTCGTTGGCACAGGAGAGCGTAAGCTGGAATTGTCGAAGGGCCTCTTCCGATCGACCTTCTCGCTGGAGTGCCAGAAACCGTTTGTGGTGCGCATCGAGGATGGCCTGCTTCGCATCCAACATCAATGAATCAAGGGAAGTCATGCCAGGCCTCCATATCCTCCATATGACGGACCCCAAGGTAGTCGTCACCCTAACAGGCTGACTCCGATCGGCGCAAGCATACGGAGGGAGGGTGAGACGCTTCGTTGAATGTGCCGGCATAACCCACTGATCCAGAAGAGCAAGCAAGATGGACATTGCAACACTCATCGGGATCGCGCTGGCCATCGGATCCATCCTGGGTGGCCAGGCCCTGGAGGGAGGCCATGCAGGATCGATCATGCAACTCACCGCCTTCATGATCGTGATCGGTGGGACGCTGGGCGCGTTGTTCGTCCAAAACCCAATGTCCGTCGTCATCAGGGGCTTCGGAGTGCTGGCCCTTGCGATCGGCGGTCCCCGTCTCGACTTTAAGGGAGCGATCACTCAACTGCTCGACCTGGCGAATGTCTCGCGGAAACAGGGGTTATTGGCCCTCGAAGGCAAGATGAAGGAGATCAAGGACCCTTTTCTGAAAAAAGGCATCCAACTGATCGTCGATGGCACGGATCCGAAGCTCGTGCATGAGATCCTCGAGATCGAGGTCGAGCATCATGAAGAGGAAGGCACGACCGCTGCAAAGATGTGGGAAGCCGCGGGAGGCTATGCCCCGACGGTCGGCATCTTGGGCGCGGTCCTGGGTCTCATCCACGTGATGGAAAACCTGGCCGATCCTTCCAAACTCGGGAGCGGGATCGCGACGGCATTCGTCGCGACCGTCTACGGGGTCGGTTCGGCGAATCTCCTGTTTCTTCCCATGGCCAACAAGATCAAGCTGAAGTTGAAGGAGCAATCCGCGCTGCGCACGATGATGATCACCGGTCTCCTCGGCATCGCGCAGGGCGAGAATCCCCGCTTGCTCCAAGAGAAGCTGGAAAGCTTCCTGTCGGCGAGCGAGAAAACGAAGGAGAAGAAGTAATCTGGCGAATTGGTGAATTCGTGATTCGGTGAAGTTTAAGAGAACCTTCCGAATTCGCTACTTCACCCAATCACCAGATCGCCAAATCGCGAAATTGTTTCTATGGCCAAACACAAACATGAAGAGCACGAGAACCATGAACGCTGGCTGGTCTCGTATGCCGACTTTATCACGCTCCTGTTCGCGTTCTTCGTGGTCATGTATTCCGTTTCCGCGGTCAACGAGGGAAAGTTTCGGACCGTCAGCGAGTCGATCAAGGCCGCCTTGAACCCGATCGTCAGCCCTCCGGCCAGCCGCCTCGCGTTCAATATCGGCGAGCAGAAACCCAGGCTCATCACTCCGGATATCGCCAGTCCGAATGAGCCGGTCGTCCGTAAGATACGTCAGGTTCTGAAATCGCTCGAGGGCATCGCGGACCTCAAGCTGATCACGGTCGCCGAGCAGGCAAACGGCGACATTCTGGTCACGATCCCGGACCACCTCCTGTTTCAGAGCGGAGAGGCCCGGCTGCGACCGGACGGATTCCCGTTTCTCCGAGCCTTCTCGGAGGTGCTCACCCAGGTCGACCGTCACGCGAATGTCTTGGGGCACACGGACAACGTCCCCATTCGCACCGCCCAGTTCCCTTCGAACTGGGAATTATCCGCCGCCAGGGCCGTGATGGTCGTCCGCGCGATGACGGAGCTCTACGGAGTTCCCGCAGGGCACTTGTCCGCGACCGGGTTGGCCGACTCGAGACCGCTCACCGATAACCTCACCCCCGAGAGCCGGGCCAGGAATCGTCGGGTGGAGATCCTGATCCTCGAACGGGGCATGGAGTCGCGCAGCGGCGGCGACCTTTCCGAAAGCTCGAGCCCGAAGCCGAGCCTGTCGGGGCCTGCTCAGGATCCTCCACCGTCGCACTCTGGAACCCTGGGGTCAGGAACCTTTCCAGCGCCCCAAGGGCGCGGTTCCTGACCCCTAGCCCACATTATTCATGACGGTTCGTGGCGAAATTGCGGAGTCGCGTTGCGAGACGGGCGCGTGGAGCCGCGAGGGAGGGAGGCATACTTGAAACAGTATGTTGACCGACCGAGCGGCGAGCCCGCCCGCTTGCGTGCCGAAAGTCAGCGCGCAAGCTTGTCGCAGCGGCGAATCCGCAATTGCAGTAGAAGCGTTCATGAATAATGTGGGCTAGCGACAAGGGGTCGGGAGTCAGCCGGAAGGACTCCCGACCCCAGGCCGGTAAGCGGCGTGATCGAGGTGACGACCGCGACAAAGAGTCAAGACCCGAGGGGGTGTAGCCGATAAGAGCAGCAACGTGCGTCTTGATGATCCGACAACCGCCGAAAGTAAAGGTGAACCCGAGACGGCGTCGATGCCACAAGATTTCACAACCTATCAACCCGCGGGCGACCTGACCATTTTTGAAGCCGTCTCGTTCAAAGATTCGCTCGTGAACTTGCTTTCCCAGGAAGGTCCGTTGACGCTGGATCTCTCCCAGGTCGTTCGCATGGATACTCCCGCCGTCCAGTTGCTCGTAGCGGCGAAACGCTCGGGGAGGCTCACGATCAAGGGGTTGTCCAAGACGCTTGCAGCACAATTATCCGCCCTCGGCATCACGGTGGAATAGCGAGGCCGGGGGCTTCGGCCTACGGGATTGCCGACGGTCGGAGATGAAAGCCGGAGCGATGATCGAAGGTCGTCCACCGACACAAGCCGAACCTTGGCGCATGGTGGCCCGACATCTGATGCAAGTTCTTCCGGTGCTGGCGCAGCAGATCGCGAACGCGATGGAAAGAACCGAGGAGGCCGTTCAAGAGATCACGCAGCGGTTTCAGGGGATCGCGGACCAGGTACCCGCGAGTCGACGTTCGGACGATCTGAGCATCGCCATCACGGCGCTTCAGTTCCAAGATATCACCAAGCAACAGTTGAATCATGTGATCGGCGGACTGCGCGGCATCGAGCAGGCCTTGAGCGCCATGCTCTCCGATCGGGAGCACGTCGGGATGACCCAAGCCGTCACTATCCTGACCGATCTGGAACAATGCTTCACGATGCAGAGAGAACGAGACGTGTTGGCATCGGTGAGACGTCTCACCGACGCTCAATCTCCGTCGACGGGGAGCCGCACTCACCAGTCTGACGTCGAGGACAACGTCACGTTGTTTTGAGGAACGGAGCGAATAGCTCAGAGTTCTTGCTACCTGCTGCTCGCTGCTTGCCATTGTTGAGGGTGGTCGCATGGGCAAAACGGTGTTGATCGTCGATGATTCCGCCACCATGCGGCAAATGGTCGCGTTTACCCTGAGCAGCGCCGGATACGACGTCATCGAAGCCGGTGACGGGAAAGAAGCCGTGGACAAGATCAGCGCCGGCTCGAAGCCGGACCTTGTCGTCACCGATCTCAACATGCCCGAGATGGACGGCATCGCATTGATCAAGGAGCTCCGACGCATGCCGTCGTTGCGCTTTATTCCCATCCTCATGCTGACGACCGAATCCTCGGAGGAAAAGAAAAAAGAAGGGAAAGCAGCCGGGGCCACCGGTTGGATCGTGAAGCCGTTCAACCCGGACGTGATGTTGAAGACCGTCGCAAAGGTGTTGCCGGCGTGAAACGCGCACGCTTCACGTCTCACGAGGCCATATGAGCAACGACTTCGCGCAATTCCAAGACGCCTTTTTCGAAGAGGCTGCCGAGCATCTGGGGACGGTCGAAGAGGGGCTTCTTCAACTCGAGCGACACCCGGATGACATGGAGCTGTTGAACCGAATCTTCCGGGCGGTCCATTCGATCAAGGGCAACAGCGGCATGTTCGGATTCGCGACGATCTCCCAGTTCACGCACAAGATGGAATCGGTCCTCGATCGTCTGCGCAACCGGCAGATGGCCGTCTCAGGCCCGGTCATGGAGACGTTGTTGAAAGCGACGGATCTCCTGAAGACGTTGATCGAAGCCGCCAAGTCCAATGCTCCGACCGATGAGAGCGTGGTCGGCCTGTTGAGCCAACAGCTCGATACCTGCCAGACAACGCCCTCCGCGTCCCCCGCCGCAGCACAACTGGGGCCGATGAAGACCGACCAGCGGGGCAGGCGGACAAGCTTTCTCATCTCCTGGGTTCCGCCCAGAAACCTCTTTCGGCGGGGTCTCGATCCCGTCCAAACAATGAGAGAGCTGGAGCGGATCGGAACATTGGCGAAGGTGAAGCTGGACAGCAGCCGGTTGCCCGACATCACGAGCTTGGACCCGGAGGAGTGTTACCTCGCTTGGGTGTTCGACCTGGTGACAACGAAGGATCAGGATGCGGTCGAGGCCGTCTTCGAGTTCGTTCGCGAAGAGGGCAATCTGCGCATCATGGAGGTGCCCATCGAAGAAGACCCGGCGGGCCCTGCCGAACGGCCCTCGCACCCCAACGGGGACGCTCGTTCAGAATCAGGTCGCAAACCCCTGGGCGAGATTTTGCTCGAAAGCGGCGCCATTTCGCCCCCCGCGTTGAGCCAGGCGCTGGCACAACAGAAGAAGCTGGGCGAAATTCTCGTCGCGCAGAAGGCCGTCACCCCACAACAGATCACCCAAGCATTGGAAAAGCAGGAAGCGCAGGCCAAGAAGCTCGATTCGACATCGATCCGGGTCGAAACGGGCAAAATCGACAAGTTGATCAACCTGGTCGGGGAGCTCGTCATCACCCAATCCATGCTGAGCGATCTAGGGGCACGGTTCGAGCTGCGGCATCTGCCGTTGCTGTTGGAACGGATGGCTCAACTGGAACGCAACACGCGTGAAATTCAGGAACGCGTTATGGGCATTCGTATGCTGCCCATCGGCACGGCGTTCAGCCGGTTCCCCCGGCTGGTCCGCGATCTCGCGGCCAAGTCCGGCAAGAAGATTCAACTCGTCCTATCCGGAGAAGAAACCGAAGTCGACAAGACCGTCATCGAATCCATCGGGGATCCCCTGACTCACCTGATCCGAAATTCGGCCGATCACGGACTGGAGCCGCCGGCAGAACGTCTCAAGAGCAACAAATCTGAACAGGGCACCATCCGACTCAACGCCTGCCACGCAGGCGGCAACATTTGCATCACCGTGGAAGACGACGGACGCGGCCTGAATCGGGACAAGATTCTTGCGAAGGCGGTCGCGCAGGGCTTGATCACGGAACATGACAAACTGTCGGACGACCAGATCTGGGCCTTGATCTTCAAGCCCGGTTTCTCGACGGCGGAGAAAGTGACCGATGTCTCTGGCCGCGGCGTGGGGATGGATGTCGTGAAGCGGAACATCGAGGGCCTGGGTGGGACCGTTTGTGTCAGGACGGCACCGGGGAAAGGCACGGTCTTTACTCTCAAGCTGCCCCTCACACTGGCGATCATCGACGGCATGAGCGTCAGGATCGGGAAAGAAACGTACATCGTCCCGCTGCTCTCGATCCTGGAATCGATCCAGCCAGGCGCGGACGCCATCAAGACCGTGGTGGGCAAAGGAGAACTCGTCAACGTCCGGGGCACCTACCTGCCGATGACCCGACTCTACGAAGTCTTCGCCACTGAACCGGAACATACCGACCCCAATGAAGCGATCCTGCTGATTCTCGAGGCGGAAGGGGAGCGAGTCGCGGTAATGGTGGACGAAATCCTCGGCCAACAGCAAGTCGTCATTAAGAGCATGGAGCAGAATTTCCGCAAAGTGGAAGGCATTGCCGGCGCCACGATTCTCGGAGACGGCACCGTCGGGTTCATCCTGGATGTCCGAGGATTGCTCGACATCGCGCGACGAGCCGAGCTGATGGCAGCCTGACACAAAGCGCGCAGCGGTCCTTGCTGACGCGTGAAGCGACCGAATCAGAGCATAAGCCGGGCGTCGCGGACGATGGCCGTCACCGGATCAAGATTCTTGTGGAACATCCGATAGGGTCGATAGGCGAGCAGATGGTTCCTGCCCCCCCCTGGACAGCTCGCGTGTAACGGGGGAACCCCATGGCTGTAGCGGTCGAACCCGCGACAAAAGAACCTAATCATCCTGTCGGCCCAACCACCGACGAGGGTCAGTTCCTGACCTTCAGCCTCGGTGACGAACTGTACGGTGTGGACATCCTCCGCGTGCAGGAGATCAAGGGCTATACCGCCGTCACGCGCATTCCGAACACGCCGCCCTACATCAAAGGCGTCCTCAATCTTCGAGGCACCATCGTGCCGATCGTGGAGCTGCGCACCAAGTTCGGGATGCCGACGATCGACTACACAGTCTTCACCGTCATCGTCGTCGTCGTCGTGAAAGACAAGGTCATAGGGCTCGTCGTCGACGCCGTGTCCGACGTCCTCAACATCGGCAAGAAAGACATTCAACCTCCACCGGAATTCGGCAATAAGGTCGACGTGACGTTCCTGAACGGCATCGGCAAGTCCGGTGACAGGCTGATCTCGCTGCTTGATCTCGACCGGCTGCTCGGCAATGACGCGATCGATCACGCGCGGGCGGCGGCATAAGTCGTGGGGGCGAGTCGCGAGAGGGGGTCAGGAACCATTTGTCGTGGGGCTCAGACACCGTTCTTGCCGGGCACCGCACGGCGGTGTCTGCCCCCTTGCAGAAAGGGGTCAGGTCCCACGCGAACATCACCCGTTGCACCGGGAAGAGCAACGGGTGCCCGGAAGGGGACCAGACCCCTGGCGCTTTGCGCAAATGGTTCCTGACCCCTTAGCGTGGTCCCGATCCCCTGGTCGACATAGAGGTGCCACAGATGACTCGACTGATCCGGACGTTCGGCGACATGAGTTTAACTACCAAACTGACCGCCCTCCTGTGCCTGTTCGGCTTCATTCCCATGGCCGGGATCGGGACCATCGCCTTCAATGCCAGCCGGCAGCTCGAATCCTCCGTCGGCACGCGCTTTCAAACGGTGGCGCTGAACGTCGCAGACAAAATCGATCGGAATCTCTTCGAACGCTACGGGGATGTCCAGGCCTTCGGGCTCAACCGCGTCGTCCAGAACCGGCGCAGTTGGTACAGGTCTTCGGAAGAGGCCAACGAAATCGTCCAGGTCATGAACCGATATGTGGACACCTATGACATCTACTACCTGACGATGATGGTGGATTTGGACGGCAAGGTCATCGCGGTCAACTCGCGGGACGCCGACGGAAAAGCGATCCGCTCGGCCGGCCTCTATGAGAAGAATTATCGGGACGCGCCGTGGTTTCGCGCGTTGGCCGCCAACACCTTCACCACCGCAATGCCCTTTACGGCACCGGAAAACAAGTCGGCCACGGGCACGTTTATCGAAGATCTGCATGTGGACGCCGATGTGAAGACGGCGTATCCGGGAGACGACGGATTGGCGCTCGGCTTCTCGGCACCGGTGTACCAGGACGGCAAGGTCATCGCCTATTGGACCAACCGCGCCAAGTTCTCGCTCGTCGAAGACATTGTCAAAGCGACCTATGCCGAGCTCAAAGCGGCAGGCTATCCCGGCGCGGAGTTGACGCTCCTCGATGCCACCGGACGCGTCATCGTGGACTACGATCCGTCCACGAACGGAACCGAGCGGGTCATGCATAACTTCACAGTCCTGATGACCCTGAATCTCGCGGACGCGGGAATCGCGGAAGCGAAAGCCGCCGTCGCCGGACAAACCGGCTATGGCGTCAGTGTGCATGCGCGCAAGCGAGTCGAGCAGATGGCCGGCTACACACATCTGCGCGGCGCCATGGGCTATCCCGGTATGAACTGGTCGGTCCTGGTCCGCGTGCCTGGGGATCAGGCTCTTGCCGATGCCTTCGCCGTCACCCGAAACGTCATGATCGGCATGCTGGCCGCGCTCGTCTGCATTCTGCCTGTCGGGCTGCTTGTCGGACGGGCTGGCGCGCGGTCCATCGCCAGGATCAGCGATGCGGCCCGGCGCATGGCCCAAGGCGATCTGTCGAGCCGCGTCTCCGTCGACTCCTGCGATGAAATCGGCGAACTGGGTCGGTCCTTCAACCATATGGCGCAGGAAATACAAGGGGCGGCGGCCAAGCAGCAGGTGATGGTCGAGACGTTGAACAACGCGCAGGCCAATTTCGTGATGTGCGATCGGGACTTGGTCATTACCTATGTGAACAAAGGGACGGAAACCACGCTCGCCCGGCTGGCGGACCAGATCCGAACGGCCGCGCCGGCCTTCGATTGCGCGAAGCCGGTCGGATGCAGCGCGGGATTGTTCGTCAAAGACGCGCAGGCGCTGCGCGATCCGCGCGCGTTGCCGCTGCGAACCGATGTGGCGCTCGGCGTCCGGGCCCTCGATGTCACGATGAACGGGTTGCGTGCCGCGACGGGCGACCTGCTCGGGTACACCATCGAATGGGCGGACGTGACCGACAAGCGGGAGGCGGAGAAGACCGTGGCCCGCATGCAGGCGGCCTTGGAACATGCCGGGACCAACTTCATGATGGCCGACGAGCAGGAGAACGTGATCTTCCTCAACAAGGCGGCGCGCGAGTATCTCAGGCGGCTGGAGCCGGAGCTGCGGCAGTACATGCCGGGCTTCGAGGCGGACAGGATCGTGGGGGGATCCATCCACCGCTACCACAAGGACCCCCAAGGGATTAAGCACATTCTGGCCGGGCTCAGGCCGGGCGACGTGCGGCGCGGCGAGATCACGCCGGGGCCGTTCATCTTCGAGCACCAGACCCGCGCAGTCTACGACGCGACGGGGCAGAAGCTCGCTTACGTGGTCGAGTGGCGGGATGTGACCATCGAGCGCAAGGCCCAGAAAATGATCGATGAATTGATCCAGAATGCCAGTGAGGGGCGGCTCTCCGAGCGGATCAATGTGGATCACCTCGAGGGTGTGTACAAAGCGATGGCGCAGAAAGTGAACCGACTGATGGACGCCATTTCGGTGCCCATGCGGGAGGTGCAAGAGGTGATGAACGCCCTGGCGGCGGGCGATTTGACCAGAATGATGGCGGGCCGGTACCAGGGCGAATTCGAGCAGATGAAGATGAGCCTCAATACGGCATTGGACAATCTCACCCAGACAATCGTCTCCGTCCGGGAGGCAGTGGAGAGCGTCTCGGCCGGGGCCGAGCAGATCACCCAGGGCAATGAAGACCTCTCGCGACGGACCAGCGAACAGGCGAGTTCTTTAGAAGAGACCAGCGCCTCCATGGAAGAGATGACCGGCACTGTGAAGCAAAACGCGGACAACGCCAAGCAGGCCGATCGGCTGGCCGCGGCCGCGCGGGAGACGGCCGACGAAGGAGGGCTGGTGACCGTGCGCGCGATGCAAGCGATGGGAGTTCTGACCCAGAGCAGCAAGCAGATCGCCGACATCATCACGGTGATCGACGAGATCGCGTTTCAGACCAACCTGTTGGCTCTCAACGCGGCCGTCGAAGCGGCGCGGGCGGGCGAGCATGGGCGCGGGTTTGCGGTCGTGGCGGCGGAGGTGCGCAACCTGGCGCAGCGGTCCGCGACGGCTGCCAAGGAGATCAAGGGCCTGATCAACGAGTCGGTTCAGCGCGTCACCGAAGCCAGCGAACTGGTGCATCAGTCGGGCAAGACGCTGGAGGAGATCGTGAATTCGGTCAAGCGGGTCACGGACATTATGGCGGAGATCAGCGCGGCCTCGCAGGAGCAGGCGATCGGGATCGACCGGGTGAACAAGGCGATCATGCAGATGGATAAGACCACGCAGCAGAATAGGGCGCTGGTGGAAGAGACCACCAGCGCCAGCCAATCCTTGAAAGCGCAGGCGAAAGAGCTCCATCGCCGGGTCTTGGGCTTCAAGATCCAGGCCTCCGAAGCGGCGAAAGCTGCGATGCCGCCCGTCGCGAGCTATCGGGACTATGTGGCGCAGACGATTCACGAGGCGTACGAGCGCGAGGGGACCGGCTCCGCGACGCAGGGCGCGGTGCCCGTCCCGTCGGGACGGGGGCAGACCGCACGGAGTCCTCAAGGACGGGAACAGACACCACGCGAGGACGCGACGAAGGGTGTCAGTCCCCAGGTCAGACAGCCGGTCGGCGTGGCCGGCGGCAACGGCAGGGATCGCCGCGCCAAAGGGGACGAATTCGAGGAGTTTGAAGAGTTCTGACGGGGTCGGACACCCTTCTGGCGGCGCACCGCGCCGCGGTGTCCGACCCCGTCCGCTCAGCCCGACCCCTGGCGCTTTGCGCAAATGGTTCCTGACCCCCTATATCGACCCAAGAGGTGACCCTATGAGACAGCATTGGAGCTCGCTCAATCTGACGACCAAGATGCTCTCGATCACCGTCGTGACGATCTTGGCCGCGATGGCCGGATTGGGCGGGTGGCTCAGCAGCCAGATGCGCGCAGATGTGCTGAACCTGGTCCGCAGCCGCAGCATCGTCATTCAACGCCAGATTGAAGTGAGCCGCGCCTATATTGCCGGCGAGTATGTGGCGAAAATCAAGGCGGCCGCCGAGGGGAAGGTCAAGATCGCGCAGGACCACAGCGCGCCCGATACGGTACCCTTTCCGGCCACCGCCACGCGGGAGATGGCGGAAACCCTCTCGCGCGAAGGGATTTACAACGCGCGGGTCATTAGCGAGACCCCGCTCAATCCGGCGAACAAGCCGAGCCCGGGATTCGAGGAAACCGCCATCAAGGCGTTGGCGGCGGGCGACAAAGAAGCGTCCACGGTCGAGCTGGTCAACGGCGTGCCGACGTTTCGTCGCATGACCCCGGACATCATTCAAAATCAGGCCTGTCTGAGCTGTCACACCGGTAAGAAAATGGGGGAGATGGTGGGCGCGGTCTCAGTCTCGATTCCATTGACCTCGGCCCTTGCGCGAGTCGAACACAACGTCGACATTCTCTATGGGGTCGGCGCCTTTGTGTCGCTGCTGATGGCGCTTGCTCTCTACATAGGCCTTCGTTCACAAGTCATCCAGCCGATCCGGAAATTGCAGACGGTCGTCCACAGCCTGGCGCAAGGCGATCTGAGCGCCCGGTCCCCGGTCACCACGCAGGATGAAGTGGGGAAGTTGGCTCAGGCGTTCAACCAGATGGGTGACTCCCTGCAACGGACGAGTGCCAAACAGCAGGAACTGGTCTCCACGCTCAACAACGCCCAGGCGAATCTGCTCATATGCGATCGAAACCTCAACATCACCTACGCGAACAAGGGTGCCGTCACGACGGTCCGTCTTCTCGCGGACAAGTTCCGGCAAGCCATGCCCACTTTCGACGACGCCAATTTTGTGGGGAGCCGGGCCGGCATGTTTGTGAACGATGGGCACTCGCTGACCGATCCCCGAACGCTTCCCGTCCGATACGATGTGCAAATCGGTTCGGTGACGCTCGACGTCACCATCGATGCCTTGCACTCTCCTGCCGGCGAGTACATCGGGAACACCATCGAATGGGTGGACGTCACGGAGAAGCGGGGAGCGGAGAAGACGATTCTGCGCATGCGGGCCGCCCTGGAGAACGCCGGCATCAACTTCATGATCGCCGATGAGCAGGAGAACATCATTTTTCTCAATAAGGCCGCTTACTCCACCCTCAAGCGTTTGGAGGCTGACCTCCGCACCTACCTCCCGGGATTCGAGGCGGACAAAGTGGTCGGCGGCTCCATTCATCGCTATCACAAGGACCCGCAGGCGATCAAACACATCCTCGCGGGGCTGAAGCCCGGTGAGGCGCGGCGGGGCGAAATCACGCCCGGTCCGTTCATCTTCGAGCACGAAACCCGCGCCATCTTCGATGAGAAGGGACACAAGATCGCCTATGTCGTGCAGTGGCGCGATGTCACCAATGAGCGCACAACCCAGATGAATCTGGAACGAATCATTACGCGCGCCCGCAACGGCCAGCTCTCGGATCGCCTGGACACCGGCGGACTGGAAGGGACCTGTCAGCGGGTCTCCGTCGCGATGAACCAATTCTTGGACGCCGTGGTCAGCCCGTTGCGTGAAGCCCTGACGGTGCTGGCGGCCTTGGCCGCGGGCGATCTGACGAAACAGATGACCGGGGACTATGCGGGCGATTTCGACCAGATCAAGACGAGCCTGAATGCCGCCGTCCAGAATCTCGCGCGCATCCTGGCGATCGTGCGCGAGGCGGCCGAAGCCGTCACGAACGGCAGCGAGGAGATTTCGAAGGGCAGCGAGGATCTCTCGCAGCGGACGAGCCAACAGGCCAGCGCCATCCAGGAAACCTCCGCCTCCATGGAGGAGATGACCTCCACCGTGAAACAGAATGCGGACAATGCCAAACAGGCCAATCAACTGGCCATCGCCGCCCGTGACATCGCGGAGAGGGGCGGCTCGGTGACCGCCCGGGCGGTCCAAGCGATGGACGAAATCAACAAGAGCAGCAAGAAGATCGCGGACATCATCACCGTGATCGACGAGATCGCGTTCCAGACCAATCTCTTGGCGTTGAACGCGGCGGTCGAAGCGGCCAGGGCGGGGGAACATGGTCGCGGCTTCGCGGTCGTGGCGTCCGAGGTCCGGAACCTGGCGCAACGTTCCGCGACGGCCGCGAAGGAAATCAAGGGCTTGATCAACGAATCCATCCAGCGCGTGACGGACGGCAGCGAGCTCGTGAACCAGTCCGGCAAGACACTGGACGAAATCGTCACCGCGGTGAAGCGGGTGACCGACATCATCGCGGAGATCTCGGTGGCGTCGCAGCAACAGGCCAGCGGGATCGACATGGTCAACAAAGCCATCGCGCAGATGGACGAAGGGACTCAGCAGAACGCCGCCTTGGTTGAAGAGACGACCGCGGCGAGCCAAACCATGAGGGAACAGGCGAAGGAACTCATGCGCCAGGTTGCGGCGTTCAAGGTGACGGGGACCACGGGGTCAGGGACCGCCGGCCCGAAGGGCCCGCAGGGGGCTGCGCCCCAGCGGCCCCTGACCCCTTCGCCCCTGCAAACTCCGCACGGGGACAGGCCCGACGCATCGCGAAGAAGCGGGCCAGTCCCCGGGAAAGGTGTCAGTCCCGAGGTCAGACAGCCGGTCGGCGTCCCTGCAGGCAACGGCCATGACCGCCGCGCCAAAGGGGACGAATTCGAGGAGTTTTAGGTTGGAGGATACGTTGCGAGTTTCTTGTTTCGGGTTTCGCATTTCAGGTTGGAAGAGACTTCCGGCCTGACCCCAAACTCGAAACCTGCAACCCGAAACACATTTGTCGTGGGGTCAGACACCCTTCTTGCCGGGCACCGCACGGCGGTGTCTGACCCCTTGGTGTAGCCGGGCATCATGGACCTCAAAACCTTCCTCTGGTACGCGGTGCTGACGAGCCTGACCGCCGCCTATCTGGTCGCCCTCGCGGGCGTACGCGCGGCGAAAGCACATGACGTGGCTTACCACTCCAGGCGGATGATCGTGGCTTGCACGATCGTGGGAATATGGCTGGTGGCGTACGTGCTCAAGCAACTCCTGTTCGGCCGGGAGCATTTCGGCGGAAGCGACTATGAGTATTGGGCGTACTATGTGCCGATCTTCACCGCTCATACGCTGCTCGCCGTCACGTCGATCGCCTTGGGTTCATACAATCTCTATTTAGGATTGCGACGCCTCCGATACGGCGGCGTAGGAGCCATGGCGGCCGGACTCACATTGCATCGTCGCCTTGGAACGCTGCTGGTCTGGACCTTCAGCGGTACGATGATGACCGCCTATCTCGTCTACGTGCTGCTGTTCCTCCGGTACCCCGCCTGATTATCATGGTTCGGCCGATCACCACGGAGGAGTTCGAGCGGTTCCGAGCCCTGGTCTACAACGCCAGCGGTATTGCGCTCGGTCAAAACAAGCAGTCGTTCCTTGTGTCACGGCTTACCAAACGGCTGCGCGACCTGGATCTCACCACGTTCCAGCAGTACTTCGACCGGGTGACGGGTGACTCGAGCGGACAAGAATTTGCCCACATGCTGGATCTTATTTCGACGAACAAAACGGATTTTTTCCGCGAGCCGAAGCATTTTGAGTTTCTGCGCGATCACATCTTGCCGGACCTGGAAGACGTCAAGAGTATCCGTGTCTGGTCGGCCGCCTGCTCGACCGGCGAGGAACCCTATTCGATTGCGATCACCCTGTTCGAAGGCGTCGCCGATCCGACTCGCTGGAGTTTCCAGATCCTCGCCTCGGATCTCTCCACTCGCGTTCTGGCGAAAGCCGCTTCCGGGATGTATGAGGAGGAACACATTCGACGCATGCCCGACGATCTCGCCAGACGACATTTCCTTCGAGGGAGGGGAGCCCGTGCCGGACTGGTAAAAGTGAAGCCGCATCTTCGCGACGTGATCAAGTTCCGGCGGATCAACTTGATGAACGATCGGTTTCCGATCAAGTCACCGCTCGATCTGATCTTCTGCCGCAACGTCATGATCTATTTCGATCGCCCGACGCAGGAGGCGGTCGTCAATAAGTTCTATCGCTACCTGAAACCCGGAGGGTATCTCTGTATCGGTCACTCGGAGACGCTCCAGTGGGTCACCGATTCATTCGAATCGGTCGCCCCGACGATCTATCGGAAAGTGTAAGGTCAGGTTTCAAGTTTCAGGTTTCAGGTTTGACGTTCCAGGTCGTGGGTTGCAGCTTCCGGATTAGGTGTTGCCCCCTTGAGAGTTATAGCCGTAGAGTGTCCGCCGCAACCCGGAACGGTTCCGGGACGCCAAGACGGAGGGGAGGCAATGCCAACGATCACACGCTTTGAGGACATAGAGGCCTGGCGACATGCGCGCGAACTGTGCCAGGAGGTATATCGGGTTTCAAGCAGAGGCTCGTTCGCTAGAGACTTTGGACTTTGCGATCAGATGCGCAAAGCAAGTGTCTCCGTTATGTCAAACATTGCTGAAGGCTTCGAACGCAGCGGGGCTG
This sequence comes from Nitrospiraceae bacterium, assembly GCA_037446055.1. GTDB lineage: Bacteria > Nitrospirota > Nitrospiria > Nitrospirales > Nitrospiraceae > JBBIJI01. Next base: position 43,424 of record JBBIJI010000005.1, on the reverse strand, counting down.
GAGAATTCTTCCAGTTTCTGGCAATCGCCAAAGGATCAGCCGGAGAGCTGAGGAGCCAGCTCTATGTCGCGTTTGACCAGGGCTATCTGGGTCGAGAAGATTTCGCCCGGCTCGCAGACAAAACCGCTGAAACCGCCAAGCGAGTTTCCGGACTTATGACCTACTTGCGGAAGACAAAATTCGCAGGGACCAAATACAAAGTTCGCCCAACCTGAAACCTGAAACTAGAAACCTGAAACCGTGGAGCTTTGATTGTCGCCAACGGAATTCCCCCATATCCGCCGGATGCGCGATCACCGATTTCCTTACGAGATCGCAGCCATCCTGCCGGGGGAGTTTTTCGTCAGCTCGGAGCCGATGATCGTCTACACCGTGTTGGGCTCCTGCATTGCCGCGTGCATCCGCGATCCGATCGTCAGGGTCGGCGGGATGAACCATTTCATGCTCCCGACGCCTCAGGACGGCAACCGCAACGATGCCTGGGGTGAAGAACCCATGCGGTACGGCTCCTTCGCCATGGAGCAGTTGATCAATGAAATCTTGAAACGTGGCGGCATGAAACGGCGATTGGAGATCAAGCTGTTCGGCGCCGGCAAGATTTACGAGGGCAACATCGACATCGGAGAACGAAACACGGAGTGGGTTCTGAACTATCTCAGGACGGAAGGCCTCGACGTGGCGAAGAGCGATCTGGGCGATGTGTATCCCCGAAAGGTCTATTACTTCACCGATTCGGGGCGAGTGCTTATGAGGAAGATCGCCTCTCTCAAAAACCGGACGATCCACGACCGTGAAGCAGAATATGCCCGGCGTTTGACGAAGGAACGGGTGCAACCGGAGAGCGACGTGACGCTGTTCTAGCGGCAGAGACGTTTAAAGTTGCGTGTTTCGTGTTTCACGTCGAACTCGAAACAAGAAACCCGAAACTCGAAACCCCAGACGAAGGAACCATGTCCAAGATCCGCGTGCTGATCGTTGACGATTCTGCGTTGATGCGGCAGGTGCTGACGTCGCTGCTTTCCCGAGATCCTGGCATCGAGGTCATCGGCTCAGCTCCCGACCCCTATATCGCCCGCGAGAAAATCAAAGCGTTGAATCCGGACGTGCTGACCCTCGACGTCGAAATGCCGAAGATGGACGGGTTGACGTTTCTGGAGAAGCTGATGCGGGGGCACGCGATGCCGGTCGTCATGGTGAGCTCGCTCACGGAATCCGGCTGCCAGACCACCTTGCGCGCGCTGGAGCTGGGCGCGGTGGATTTCATCGCGAAGCCGAAAATCGACCTTCGGAAGGGGATGGAGGAGCTGGCAGGAGACCTGATCGACAAGATCAAAGCGGCCGCGCAAGCGAAGATCAGAGGTTCCAGGTTTCAGGTTCCAGGTTCCAAGTTGAACCCGGAATTTGAAACTCGAAACTTGAAACACGCAACTGAATCGGGGGCCATGATCAAAACGACCGACACGATCATTGCGATCGGCTCCTCCACCGGGGGAACTGAAGCGGTCAAGGACGTGCTGCAGGCGCTTCCACCCAACGCACCGCCGATCCTCATTGCTCAGCACATGCCGGAACGATTCACGAAGATGTGGGCAGACCGACTGAACAGCTTGTCCGGAATTTGCGTGAAAGAGGCGGAAGACGGCGACAGCGTCCTTCCAGGGCATGCGCTCGTTGCCCCCGGGAATTACCACATGACGCTGGTCCGGGACGGGGCACGGTACAGCGTCCGGCTGAATCAGGATCCTCCGGTGAATCGTCATCGCCCTTCCGTGGACGTCATGTTCGCTTCCGTCGCCCGGTTCGCCGGACGCAACAGCGTCGGGGTCATCCTGACGGGAATGGGCGGGGACGGCGCAAAAGAACTGTTGTCCATGAAGCAGGCCGGCGCCTTCACCATCGCACAGGATGAGGCCAGTTGCGTCGTCTTCGGCATGCCGAAGGAGGCGATCAAGCTCGGCGCCGTGGAGAAGGTCTTACCACTCTCCGAGATTCCAGGCGCCATCCTTAATCGTCTCAGCGGGCCTTAGCCCTCCTGCCGACCGAGCAAACGGACCCGCATCGGCAGGCCCAGTGTCTTCAAATCCCGGGATCAAACAGGAGGTGTCCGCCCCGCGGCCGAAAGCCTCCGACTCAAGGCCGTCGCCGGTTCAGCCGATAAGGGACCGACGTGGAATAGGCGTCTCGGGTGGGGCGCCGTGCCACGCCGGGTCGCGGACACAAGCTCGCTCATGAAAATAGGCTCGTGACTATGATCCACGTCGATGGGAGGTCACTGTTATGAACATCCGAGAGCGGACTGCCAACAACGCCACAGTGTTGCATGTGGAGGGTGATATCACCTACGCGACGCGGGCGACCTTCAAGACGGCGATTGAGAAAGCCCGCTACGCGGGGTGCCGGAACATGATTATCAATATGGAGCAGGTGCGGTTTGTCGACAGCTCCGGGCTCGGGCTGTTGGCGTTGGTGGCCCACGCGTTCCGCGCGGGGCAAGGGCGCTTTTCCCTCCTGAACCCCCAGCCCTACGTGCGCGAAATCATGAATCTGGCCAATATCCATACCTTGATTCCGATTTACAGCCGCGAAGAAGACGCGCTCGCGGGACGGACGGAACTGGCCGTCACGTAAGCAAGCCGACAGATGGCCACCGAAGCGCATGAACAGGCCCGCTCCTGGCAGGTCGCCGCACTGAGTGAGGTGACCGTGGTCATCATCGACGATGAGCCGGTCTCGCGCATGACCATGGCAGCGCGCCTCCGGAAGATGGGCCATCGAGTGTTGGAGGCGGACAATGGACGGAAGGGACTCGACCTCATCCGCCGTGAACGCCCGCATCTCGCCGTGGTGGACTGGCTCATGCCGGAGGTTGACGGCCCCACGCTGTGCCAACTCGTCCGGCAGGATCGCGAATTAAAATCCGTCCAGCTCCTTCTCATGACTTCCAACGACCGACCGGCTCAAATCGCCGAAGGACTCCAACGGGGCGCCGATGATTTTCTCAGCAAAGCCGCGAGCAAGGAAGAAATCTTCGCTCGCGTGTACGCGGGGGTGCGGGCCAGCGCGTTGGTCCGCGACATCGAAGCCGCGAAGGACGAACTCAGCCGGTACAATCGCTTGCTGAAGGACAAACAGGAGGAATTGGAAGCCGAGTTGCGGTCGGCGGCACGATTCGTGGAGTCGCTCCTGCCGGCTGAAGGAAGCCCCGTCGCCGGCACCTCCATCGCCTGGCAGTTTGTGCCATCGTTGGCGTTGGGCGGCGACCTGTTCGGCATTTCACGGTGCGGCAATGAGGATCTCTGTCTGTTCATGCTGGACGCATCCGGCCACGGCGTGTCCGCAGCGCTTCGTGCCGCCTCCATGAACACGTTCCTGCATCCGGACACGTTGGCTCAAGTGGTGGGATCCACCGAGCCGGGAGCCGTCCTCACTGAGGCCAATCGGCGCTTTCCGCTGACCGCCGACGGCGACTACTTCACCCTCTGGTGGGGGCGACTGCACGTGCCTTCGCGCCGGTTGACGTTCGCCAGCGCCGGACACGCGGGTGCCATGGTGAGCCGGTCCGGCGGCGCCAGCAACTGGCTGAACAGTCCGACGTTCCCGCTGGGCTTCGATCCGTCGGCAGCGTTTCAGTCTCAACGGATCGAGTTGGAGCCCCGCGATCGGCTGCTGCTCATGAGCGACGGCATGTATGAGGTGCCGTCCCCGCAAGGGGACCTCTGGGGACGCACCAGGCTACTCGATGCGATCACGTCCGGTCGAGACTTGCCCCTCCCGGCCTGTCTCCGCGTTTGCCTCGAAGCAGCGCGGCGATGGCGCGGACAGCCGGATTTCCCCGACGACGTTGCGCTCGTCGGGATCGAGCTTTCGTAAGAGGCCCATCGCGCGGGAGCCGGATCATCCGGGTCTGCGCATGAGGCATGCGCCGCGCACCCGGTCAGGAAGTGGTCAATAACGTCCTTTTACTCGAAGATTACTCGAAGAGAGAAAGGTCGCGCTTATGAATCAGACCTCGTCGGCATCCAGACTCGCGCAAACGCTCGTCGCGGTGACCTCTTCCGCGGCGACCCAATCGATCTTGGTGGAGCAGGCGAAGCGCTATGGGCTCTCCGTCATCGCGGCGTCGGACCGAACGACCGCCTTGTCGACCGTGGAGATGGCGGTGCCCGACATCGTCGCGGTGGATCTCGAAGGATCGGACCGAGACCATCTACGCTTGCTCACCGCGATCCGGACCCAACATCCCGCCTGCGCCGTAATCGTGATCGCGGATGCCGCCCGGCCGCAGACGGCGCTCGACGCCCTGCGGGCCGGCGCCGTGGACGTGGTTACCGTACCGGTGGTGCCGGAAGAGTTCGGCCGCGCGATCCACCGGGCGCTGTCCACGCTGCCCAGAACCGTCGATGATACCGCCGCCATCGAGCAAGTGGAGCACACGATCGTCGTGATCCCCGATCCGGCACATGTGGATACTGTCGCCGAGTGGTTGATTCAGACCACAGGCTTGACGCTGCCGGCGACGCAACGACTTCACCTGCGGGCCATGCTGCACGAGCTGATCCTCAACGCGATCGAACACGGTAGCCTCGATATTCATTTCCGCGAAAAGGAAGAGGCGCTGGCGCGGGATCGCTACGACGAGCTGCTGCGCCGGCGGATGCAGGACTCGCGTTTCAACCAGCGACGGGTTACGGTGCGAGTCCTCTACGACAAGCGCCGGCAAGTGCTCCAATATCGGATCAAGGACGAAGGGAAGGGTTTTCAGTGGAAGAGCTATCTCAATCGGACCATGGAGGCCTGTCCGCCTGGCGAATCCAACGGGCGCGGCATCTTCCTGGCCCGCTCGTTTTTCCCTAATTTGACCTATAACGAGCCGGGGAACGAAGTCACCGTCACGATCCCTCTCACCTGAACGTCAGTTGGATCGGGCCGTTGCGCACGGTTTTTCCCACCAGGCGCTCGGCGCTCTGACACCCGCCTATTTCCCGACCTCTCATCAGCCTTGAGGCTATCCGTCTCACAGTTCATGCGTCGACGACGGCGTCGATGCAGCGGCTTGAACTTGCTCAGGGCATTTGTTATTCTGCGCCCCGCCTTCCGACAGCAACAGCATCTCTTGGCGATTGTTCTTCAAGGAGTCACTTATGGCCGGCATCAAGCGGGCGCTGATCAGTGTGTCGGATAAGACCGGGATCGTCGAGATGGCTAAAGGGTTGGAAGCGCTCGGCGCGGAGATCCTGTCGACGGGGGGAACAGCGAAGGCGTTACGCGACGCAGGTGTGCCCGTCACCGATGTGGCCGCGTACACCGGCTCGCCGGAAATCCTCGACGGTCGTGTCAAAACGCTCCATCCGAAGATTCACGGCGGGATACTCGGGCGCCGGTCGGATCTTGCGCACGTCGAGCAGATGCAACGACACAATATCGGACCGATCGACGTGGTCGTCGTGAATCTGTATCCCTTCGAAGCGACGGTCTCCAAGCCCCAGTGCACCTTCGACGAGGCGATCGAGAACATCGATATCGGAGGCCCGTCGATGCTGCGGTCTGCGGCCAAGAATCACGACGATGTGCTCGTCGTGGTCGACCCGGCCGACTACGGCCGTGTGCTCGATGCGCTGAAGGGGAACACGGTCACAAGAGCCATGAGACGTGAATTGGCGATGAAAGTGTTTCAACACACCGCGCGCTACGACGGCCTCATCGCCGGATATCTCGAACAACAGGTGCAGGGGGGCGAGGTCAAATTCCCCAAGGTCCTCTCGCTGCAGTATGAGCTCGTGGAGACCTTACGGTACGGCGAGAACCCGCACCAGCAGGGTGCCTTCTACCGTGAGCTCATGTGCAACGAGCCGTCGGTGGCGTGCGCGACCATTCTCCACGGCAAGGCCATGTCGTACAACAATTTCCTCGACGCGAACTCCGCGCTCGAGTTGGCGAAGGAATTCGCCGAGTGTGCCGTGGCGATCATCAAGCACAACAATCCCTGCGGTGCGGCGCTCGGGGCGACCCCCGTCGAGGCCTATGTGAAGGCGCGAGAGACCGATCCGGTGTCGGCCTTCGGCGGCGTGATCGCGTTCAATCGGCCGGTCGATCTCGCGACCGCCAAAGAAATCACGTCGACGTTCGTCGAGGTGGTGGTCGCGCCGGGGTTCGCCGAGGATGCGTTGGCTGAGTTGAGGCGGAAGAAGGACTTGCGCTTATTGGATGTCGGGCCTCTCACCACGGTGAAGCAGGAGGGCTACGATCTCAAGAAGCTCGTCGGCGGGCTGATCGTGCAGGACCGGGATCTTGGCGTCCTCGTCGATCTCAAATCGTTGAAGGTGCCGACCGTCCGCAAGCCGACCGAAGAAGAGTATGCCGCCTGTGCCTTCGCATGGAAGGTGTGCAAGCACGTCAAGTCGAATGCGATCGTCTATGCCAAGCCGGGTCAGACGGTCGGGATCGGGGCCGGCCAGATGAGCCGGGTCGATTCGGTCAAGCTGGCGACGATGAAAGCGCAGCTGCCGATCAAGAGCTGCATCATGGCGTCCGACGCCTTCTTCCCGTTCCGCGACGGGCTCGATGCCGCCGCTCAGGCCGGGATTACGGCGGTGATTCAGCCGGGCGGATCGATCCGCGATGCGGAAGTGATCAAGGCCGCGGACGAACACGGCTTGGCGATGATCATGACCGGGATGAGACACTTCAGGCACTGATGGCTCGTGAGGCACGACTCATGACGACTGATCGGTTCGAGGTGTGTTGAAGCGGTCATCCCGGATCTTTCCCGCCGATTCCGGATAGGTTTCCGGCCTGTCACCGGTCACGCGTCACCTGTCAGAAATGGATTTCCTGTGAACATTCTTGTCGTCGGCAGCGGGGGGCGTGAGCACGCCATGGTGTGGACGCTGGCGCAGAGCCCACGGCGGCCTCGGTTGTTTTGCGCGCCCGGCAACGCAGGGATTGCCTCGCTGGCGACCTGTGTGCCGATCAAGGCGGACGACGTCGCCGGCCTCAAGGACTTCGTCGTCCAAGCGGGGATCGATCTCACGGTAGTCGGCCCCGAGGCGCCGTTGGCCCTCGGGATTGCCGATGAGTTTCGGAAGGCGCGGCTTAAGATCTTCGGTCCGACGAAGGGAGCGGCCCGCATCGAGGCCAGCAAGATTTTCGCGAAGGAGATCATGGCCACGGCCAAGATCCCGACGGCACGCGCGCAGAGCTTCGAGAAGTTGGATGCGGCTTTGGCCTACATCGATCATCATGAGCTCCCCGTGGTGATCAAGGCGGACGGGTTGGCGCAGGGGAAGGGCGTGGTCGTGGCGACGACCAGGGAGCAGGCGAAGCAGGCGGTCCTCGACTCGATGGAGAAAGGAGTGTTCGGTCAGGCGGGCCTGCGTGTCCTCATCGAACAGTTCCTCGACGGAGAGGAGCTGACGATCATGGCCTTCACCGACGGGAAGACGGTCGTGCCGATGCTACCCGCACAGGATCACAAGCGGGTGGGGGACGGCGACACAGGCCCGAACACCGGCGGAATGGGAGCGTACTGTCCCGCGCCGCTCGGGACGCCCGCCCTTCGGATGCAGGTGATGCGCGATGTCTTTCAGCCGCTTGTGGCGACGATGTCGCGCATGGGGTGTCCCTTCCAAGGGGTGCTGTACGCTGGCCTCATGGTCGTGAAGGGCACGCCCTATGTGTTGGAATTCAACGCCCGCATGGGGGATCCGGAGACGCAGGTGGTGCTGCCGCTGTTGAAGTCAGATCTCATCGATGTCATAGAGGCCGTGGTGGAGCATCGGCTGGACCAGGTCAACGTCGAATGGCGCGAGGGGTACGCCATCTGCGTCGTCATGGCGTCAGCCGGTTATCCCGGTCCGTATCCCTCCGGTTTCAAGATCGAAGGCCTTCCGGCCGCTGGTGCCGATCGCGCCGCAACGGTGTTTCACGCCGGCACGAGGTCTGAGAGCGGGAATGTGGTGACCGCAGGCGGGCGCGTGCTGGGCATCACGGGGATGGGTCCAACCTTGCAAGAGGCCCGAAGTCGAGCCTATGAGGTCGTCGGCGGGATCAAGTTCGAGGGCTGTCATTATCGGACGGATATCGCCATGAAGGCACTGCGTGTCGGAGCCTCATGATCGACGTTGAGCGTACCCGCGTCGCCATGGTGACGAGTCTCGTGTATTCGCCGGACGCCAGGATCGAGATCGCGGACGCGGTCGCCGGCGCCATCCGAAGCGGCGGTGTCGTCGCGTTGCCGACCGAGAGTTTCTACGCGTTGGCGGTCTCCCCCTTTTCGACCGCCGCGCTCGCCAGGCTGCGTGAGATCAAGGGACGCCCCGAAGAGAAAGCCATTCTCGTGCTCATCGCGAATGAAACGCAGTTGAAACCGCTGGTTCAAGACGTGCCGCCCGCCGCGCGGGTCTTGATGGAGCGGTTTTGGCCTGGACCCCTGACGCTCGTGTTCGCGGCGGCCGCAGGACTTCTCGACGCGTTGACCGCCGGGACGGGATCCGTAGGAGTACGGTTGAGCGCCTACCGCCCGTTGACGGAATTGCTCGAGCTGGTCGGACCGGTCACCGGGACGAGCGCGAATCGATCCGGGGCCCCGCCGTTGGTATCGGCTGAAGACGTCCGGGCATTGTTCGGAACCGAGATCGATCTGCTCATCGATGTCGGAACGACGGCTGGAGGCTTGCCGTCGACCGTGGTCGATGTGCGAGAACGCGTGAAGCTGGTGCGCGAAGGCCGTCTCGGCCGAGATGCCTTGGAGCAAGTATTGCGGGCTCAGGGGATGACCTTGGAGAAGTGAAACCGAAGGAGGGATGGGCTATGGGACAGAGGGGGTATCGCGGGGTATGGATGCTCGTGGCGGGCCTGGGTTGTATTGCCGCCGTGGCAGGGTGCGACTATTGGCCGCCGGCGCTGCAGGCGCAAATCGAACAACTCAGGACTGAAGTACAGAACGCCAACATGGAAAAGGCGCAGCTTCAGAATCAACTGTCCGCGGCCATCAGGGCCAAAGACGACCTGCAAGTGCATTTCGACGAGTTGACCAAAGCCAATCGTGAGAAAACCGCTCAGATTGCAAACTTGGAACATGCCCTCGCGACAGAGCGGGAGAAAGTCGCCAAGCTCACCCGAGGCAAAGCTCCGGCCAAGGCCGCGATGAAGCCCACTCACAAGGCCCCATCGGCGAAGAAGAAGGCGACCAAGAAGACCCAGGCTGCGAAACGGCTCTGAGCTGTGAGCCGAGCCACTCAGGTTGAGGACTTGGACGGCGCCGTGGCGGCTCCTGGCGTGCCGGGTGCAGATGATCCGGTGGGCTGCGCGCCGGGCTGGCTCGATGAATTCGAAGAAGGGGATGCGGCAGACGTCGCCGCTGGAGCCGGGCCGCTCGGCGATGCGTTGGGGCCGGTACTGGTCGCGTCTTTGCCGTCGCCGGTGGAGGGAGGCTTCAACTTGTCGGAATAGTCCGTAATGTACCAGCCGCTCCCCTTAAACATGATGGCGGGGGACGAAATCAGTTTCCTCAGGTGCCTTCCGCAGCGGGGGCACTCCGTCAACGGCGCATCCTTGATGCTCTGCTTCACTTCAAAGCGATGGGCGCAGGACTGGCACGCATATTCGTAGATCGGCACCGGTTGGTCTCCTTCCTGAACCGCCCTTACGGGCTCGCGTTAAGGTTAACTCCTCTTCCGCTCGAGTCAAGAGGGTTGGAGGAAGCATGAGGGCTCAGGAGTTCGCACGCTCATGTGAGGCGGGCGAAGGCTTCCTCGATTCGATCGAGCCCGCGCTCGATCGCCTCCATGCTGGTGGCGTAGGAAAGCCGGATGTGCTCTTCGCTGCCAAAGGGCTCACCCGGCACCACGGCGACCTTTGCTTCCTGCAGAAGATAGGTCGCTAAATCGGCCGGTGTGTTCACCGGGCGTCCGTTCCACCCGCGGTGCAGGACCTGGCCCACGTTGGGGAACGCGTAAAAGGCCCCGCTCGGCATCAAGCATCGAACCCCCTGCATGCCGTTCAACCGCTCCACCGTTCGGCGCCGGCGCCGGTCGAATTCGTCCACCATCGTCCGAGTGAAGGGTTCGCCGAGCCGCAAGGCTGCGACGGCGGCCTTTTGCGAAATCGAACATGGGTTCGACGTGCTTTGGCTCTGAATGTTTGCCATCGCCGTGATGAGATCTTTCGGACCCGCGGCATAGCCGATGCGCCAACCCGTCATGGCATAGGCTTTCGAGACGCCGTTGATCACGACCGTGCGGGTTTTGATCTCCGGACCGAGGGCGGCGATGCTGATGTGGGTCGCCGCATCGTACAAGATCTTCTCGTAGATCTCGTCCGAGATGATCAGCAGATTATGCCGGACGGCGAGCGACGCGATGGCTTCGAGGGTCTTGCGATCGTACGTCGCGCCGGTGGGATTGCTCGGACTGTTGACAATAATGGCCTTCGTGCGTGGGGTGACCACCCGCTTCAGCTCGTTCGCGTCGATGGCAAACCCGTCTTGTTCGCGAGTCGGCAACAACACCGGAGTGGCGTCATTCAGGAGCGCTTGATCCGCGTAGGAGACCCAGTAAGGCGTCGGGATGATGATCTCGTCACCGGCCTCGAGCAGCGCCTCGGCAAGGTTATAGAGGGAGTGTTTGGCTCCGCAGGAGACGAGGATTTCGGATTTCTCGTACCGGAGGCCTTGTTCGGCGTGCAGCTTCTCGATGATGGCCTGACGAAGCTCTTCGATCCCGGAGGAGGGCGTGTATTTGGTGAACCCGGCTCGGATGGCCGCTTCAGCCGCAGCCTTGACCGGCTCCGGAGTATCGAAATCCGGTTCTCCAGACGAGAAATCAATGACGTCGATCCCCTGGGCGATCATGGCCTTGGCCGTCGCCGTGATACTCAGAGTCGGGGAGGGAACGATGCGTCCTGCGCGAGCAGCGAGCTTCACGGCATCGCCTTCCGAATGCGCGCCCGCAGGCGGCGCTCCACCTCAGGGTGGAGAAATTCCTTGAGCGAGCCGCCGTGTGTCGCCACATCCTTAATGATGGTCGAAGACAAGTACGAATACTCTTCACTGGGCATGAGGAACACCGTTTCGATGGTGCGCGCCAATCTCCGATTGATCAGGGCCATCTGAAATTCGTGTTCGAAATCCGAGATCGCCCGCAACCCTCTGATGATGACGTGCGCCCCCATCCGTTGCACAAAGTCGACGAGCAGGCCATCAAAGGCGACGACCTCGACTTGCGGGAGATGGGAGGTCACAAGACGCACCATTTCCAGTCGTTCCTTCAGGTCGAACAAGGGGTGCTTGCTCGGATTGGGAGCCACGGCCACGACGATTTTGTCGAACATGTGGAGGCTGCGGGTCAAAATGTCCGTGTGCCCGTGCGTAATCGGGTCAAAGGTGCCGGGATAGACACCGATCGTCATGATGCCACGGCTCCGGAGCGCGGATGACGGAAGACGGACAGCGCGGTGTCTCCATAGCGGTACGTTCTGGCTACGGGGAGGGGGCCGATCCGGCGGGGGATCGTCGCGCGAGCGGCATGTTCCAGGACAAAAACGGCCGTCGGTTCCCTCAGTAGCAAGGGTGGAAAGGCTTCCAGCGCCGCGACCTCTTCGTCCGCCTCGTACGGCGGGTCTGCGACAATGACGTCATACGGCGCGGCCCACCAATCGGAGCGCCGGAGAAACTGGGCGACCCGACAACGCCGGATCTCTACTCCCTCCTTGACATCACAACGGTTCAAGTTTTCTCCCAAGACCCGAAGGGCGGAAGGACTGTGTTCGATGAAGGTGACAGCGCTGGCTCCCCGACTCAGCGCTTCGATCCCGATGGCTCCGGTTCCAGCATAGAGGTCGAGGAAGACCGCTCCCTCCACCGAGGGACCGAGGATGGCAAACAGGGCTTCGCGGACGTGATCGGAGGTGGGGCGAACTCCCTCTCCAGGAGGTCGGTGCAATCGCCGACCCCGTAACTGCCCGGCAATGATACGCATGCAGAGTGGTCCGTGCTTCCAGCCGTAACGTGCCACTCTAACATGGCGATTTTCAAAGGGTCAAGGAATGGGTTTCTCCGTCACCCCTCGGAGGGTTCCATAGAACTGGAATGGTGCTGAACGACACCTCGTTCAGCGAACGACGTGGGAAACGACGCTTTGACGGGTCGAGAACGACTCTCTTATAATGGGAATGATTCCAACGGCTCACGGCTCCACGGCGAAGGTGTTCATGCGAGTGAGGTGACGGTCAACAAGCGGGAGAAGAACGAGCCTGTTGGACGTGTAACGTGTTAGCGCGTCGGAACCGGCTGAGCTTCGCGGGCCGCGAGGCTCCGGCGACGGTTCGTTGAGATCGTGCGATCGATGATGGCTCCGCAGTTAATGCATTTCCAGGCGTAGAAGATCAGGAAAAAATCGGAGAACCGCTCCAGCATCATGAGTCCTTTGCACTTTGGACATTCCATCGGCCCCTCCCGGGTCTCGAAGTTAAATGCTGTAGCGGGAGCAAGCAAGAGCTGCACCATTTTGTCGAATCGTAACAAATCAACAGGTTGCGTATTTCATCGGAAGCGGATTCCCCGGCCATTCCGGGATCCCGTCAGTACAAAATCGTTCAGGACGTCATAATTTTGTCCTGGGGAGAAATCCCAGATGGGGAGACGACGCGGGGGAATCGTACAGTGGCCACAGGCGGAGCGGCCCCGCGAGCGGCTGCTTCAGGCTGGCGCTAACGGCCTCTCCGATGCGCATCTACTTGCCATTCTGCTCCGGAGTGGGCGTCCCGATGCCTCGGCGGTGCAAGTGGCTATCGAATTACTTGGCCTCCTCGGCGGACTCCAGGGTCTGGCGCGTGCCGGCATCGACGAGCTCTGCGGGGTGACCGGTGTAGGTCCCGCCAAGGCGGCCCAGCTCAAGGCGGCGTTCGAACTCGGCAAGCGGGCCCTCTCGGAACCGCTCTCCACCGGTACCCGAATTACCTCCAGCGCGTCTCTGTACAAGCATTACCATCCCCAGCTCCGTGACCTACGCCATGAGATTTTCAAAGTGATCCTCCTTGATGCGAAGCACGCACTCATCCGCGATGTGACCGTATCCGAAGGAACCTTGACTTTGAGCATCGTGCATCCGCGAGAGGTTTTCAACCTTGCCGTTCGTGAATCGGCCGCGGCGGTCATCTTCCTGCACAATCATCCCAGCGGAGACCCCACACCGAGTCGAGAAGACCGCTTGCTCACGGCTCGTCTGGTGTCTGCCGGCCAAGTGCTCGGGATCCAGGTGCTTGACCATATCATTCTGGGCGACGGTCGGTACGTCAGTTTTGCGGATCAAGGGTGGTTGTCGAACGAAATGAGGGCTACTGACCTTACGGGAATAGCGGTCCAAGGGGTCCTATAGCGCAGACCGTCATCATTCGTCCACGGACGTCCGAGCGGACCAGGCGGTCACGGCCTGGGCCAGAGAGAGGAGGGGAGCATGTCACAGTCCCAGGCTCATGCGGTGCGTAACGTGGTGTTGGTCTCGAACTCCGGTGCGGGAAAAACGTCGCTGGTCGAAGCGATGCTTCTTGTATCCGGCACGATCCCCACTATGGGATCGGTAGACGCCGGCTCGACGGTGTCGGACTTCGAGCCCGAGGAAGTTCATCGCCGGCTCTCACTGAGCACCAGCGTGGCACACTTCCAGTGGAAACAGACCGCGGTGAACGTGATCGATACGCCCGGCGCCCTGAGCATCCAGGGAGAAGCGCGAACGGCCCTGCGCGCGGCCGACGGTGTTGTCATCGTCGTATCCCCCCTTCTCGGAGTCAAAACGGAATTGCTCAGGCTCTGGGCCGCGGTTCAGGAGCTCAGTCTCCCGGCGCTACTGTTTGTAAATCAACTGGACAAAACGGACATGCCCTGGTGGTCGGTCGTTGAAGATTGCCAACGGGTGTTCGGCTTGACCGCGCTGCCACTGGCGATGCCGCTGGGCTCAGGCGGCACTCTCAACAGTGTGGCGGACCTGCTCCGCGGCATGGCGGTTCGATCGGGGCCCGACAGCGCGAAGATCCATCAAGAATCGTGTCGGACGGATGCCGATCCTGCGATCGAGGAGGCAAGAAAACGTCTCGTTGAGGGGGTAGCGGAGTTCGATGATCAGCTCCTCGAACGGTACTTGGCCGATGGGGACCTGGGCACCGATGACTTGACCCGCGGGGTCGCTGCCGGCATCCGATCCGGCAAATGTCTGCCCGCATTATGCGGGTCAGCCGTGCGCAATGTGGGCGTGAGCCTGTTGTTGGATGCGATGACCGAGTACTTGCCCTCGCCGCAAGCGAGGGCGGAAAGGCAGCCGCTCGTGGGCCGGTCCGGCCAGAGTGACGAGCCAGTCGTGCGCCAACCCCTGCCGAGTGAACCGTTCTCCGGAATCATCTTCAAGACGATCATCGATCCCTTCATGGGACGGCTTAGTTACGTCCGGATCCTGTCCGGGACGCTTCACGCCGACGCAGGGTTTCTGAACGCCACACGCCGAGCAAGGGAGAAGGGCGGTCACTTGTTCGTCATCTGCGGCAAGAAATACACGCCGGCGTCGGTGGCCTCGGCAGGAGACATCGTGGCAATCGGCAAACTCAAAGACACCCAAACAGGCGATACCATCTGTGACGAACATCATCCCATCCTCTATCCGCCCGTTCAGAATCCTCGTCCCGTCCTCTCGTACGCGATTGAACCCAAGTCGAAGGCCGATGTCGAGAAGGTCAGTTTAGGACTCCACAAGTTGATCGAAGAAGATCCGTGTCTCGAATTCTCACGCAACGTCGAGACGAAGGAAATGGTCTTGAGCGGGATGGGACAGTTGCATGTCGACGTCGCCTTCGAAAAACTGCGTCGCAAATACGGGGTCGAAGTCTCCATTCATACACCAAAGGTCCCTTATAAGGAAACGATCCGCACCGTGGCCCAGGCCCAAGGGAAATATAAGAAGCAGACGGGAGGACACGGGCAGTACGGCGATTGCTGGCTGCAACTCACCCCGCTACCCAGAGGCAAGGGATTCGAATTCGAGGACAAGATCGTGGGCGGGGCCATCCCGCGGAACTTCATCCCCGCGGTCGAGAAAGGGGTGGTCGAGGCCTTGCAGGAAGGTGTCCTGGCAGGATTTCCGGTCGTCGATCTGCGGGCGACGGTCTACGACGGCTCCTACCACGTCGTGGATTCGTCGGAACTGGCTTTCAAGATCGCCGCGTCGATGGGGTTCAAGAAAGCGATGGAGGCGGCGCATCCCGTCTTGCTGGAGCCGATCATGCAGGTGGAAGTGGACGCGCCGGAGGAATCCGTCGGCGCGGTCATCGGAGATCTGAATTCCCGGCGGGGGAGAATTCTGAACGTCCTCTCGTCCGGTTCCACTCAAGCGATCAAGGCGCTCGTTCCCTTGGCCGAGATCCTGAAATATGCGCCCGCACTGAATTCCATCACGGGCGGAAGAGGCAGCTATTCGATGGAATTTTCGTCCTACGAGGAGGTGCCGCGAGAGGTCGCCGCTCGGATCATCGAGGAGCACAAAGCCCAGAAGCACGCCGTCGCGGCGAGCTAGCGAAAAGCCGACGGTCAGTGGTCGGTGGCTTTGAGGACGACGTAGAACGCTCGGTTTTCGCGCAGCACACGGAGAAGAACGGTTTCGTTGCGCTTGGCCCTGGCCACGGCGGCGGTGAAATCGATGACAGAGGAGACTTCCACTCGATTCACTTCTTTGATCAGATCACCCTCCCGGAGCCCTTCGGCTTGCGCGAGGCTCCCCGGATCGACCTTGGCGATCAGGACGCCACGGCTCTCGCGGAGCTTGAATTTCTCGGCCAGCGAAGCCGTGAGGTCCTGCACATCGATCCCGAGCTTGATCTCCGTCCGACTCTGAGGCAGTGACGCGACGATCGCGTTCTCGCGTCGCTCGGCGAGCGCGACGCTGAGCGACAGGCGCTTGCCGTCGCGCACCACCTCAACGTTGGCTGATGCCCCAGGCGGAAGGACCGCCACCACGCGGGACAACTTGTTGGGCGTATCGACGGGGGTCCCGTCAACCTTCGTGATGACGTCCCCGGGCTTGATGCCCGCGGAGGCGGCCGGGTCCTTCTCGAACACTTCATTCACCAAGACGCCTTCGCCTTCGGCCACTCCGAATTGTTTGGCCAGCTCCGGTGTCAGCGGTTGAATCCCGACTCCCAACCAGGCCCGAACGACTTTGCCCCTGGCAATCAGTTGCTGAATGACCTGCTTGGCCATGTTGGACGGGATGGCAAAACCGATCCCCTGCGCGAAGTTGATGATGGCGGTGTTGATCCCGATGACTTCTCCTCTGAGATTGAACAGCGGACCGCCGGAGTTGCCGGGGTTGATGGAGGCATCGGTCTGGATGAAGTTTTCATAACGGGACAAATTGATATTCTCTCGCCCGACGCCGCTGACTACCCCCAACGTGACCGTCCGCTCCAAGCCGAAGGGGTTCCCCACGGCCATAACCCATTGCCCCACTTTGACCGTCCCTGAGTCTCCGAACTTCGCGCTGGGGAGGGGGCGGTCCGTGGAGACTTTCAGAACGGCCAAATCGGTGTCCTGATCCTTCCCGATCACCTGGGCATAGAGCTTCGTCTTATCCGACAGTCGGACTTCTACCTCTGCGGCGTCACCCACCACATGATTATTGGTGACGATGTGACCGTCAGGATCGATGATGACGCCCGAACCTGAGTTCGGCGAATTGGGGACTCGCTCGGCGCCGAAATCACGGGAGCGACCTGGCCCCTGCAGAGGCATGATGCTGACGACGGCGGGCTTGGCCCGTTCAGCCAGATCCGTGATGACCGATTGAATCTCCTCCAGCAGAGCCAATCCCGTGGCAGCGGGAGTAGCCTCGGCATGGGTATCACTCGGAGCGCTCACGAACCACAGGCCGGTGAGGAGCAAGGAGGCCGAGAGGCACGTGCAGCTTCGGTATCGACGCCGGTAATAAAGTTGTCCAGTCATGAACGCACCGCCTCCAGCTCTGCCATCGTGGCGCTCCTGCATCGAGACGTGACCGTGAGCAACCCTTCCTGAGGCCCGATGACCACGAGGATATCCTGAGGTTGCAGGACGAGATCCGAGGGCATGGTGATGAACGCGGGCCCGCGCATGATCGCGACGACGTGGATGCTTTCCGGAAAGTGACAGTGATCGATAAGCCGCCCCTCCGCAAAGGAACCGGGCTCGATGACGACGCGTTCCAGCGAGAGGGATCGTGAGAGCAGGTCCTGCTGGAGCCTCAACAGATTCTCCTGCGCCGTCTCCTGCTTCAACTGCCGAATCAGGCCGTCGAGTTGCAACACGGCCTGCTTGATCTGCCGACTCCGGACAGATGCCGAATGCAGCCTGCGGCTCAGCTCGGGGTCGACGCCAAAGCCGGACGGCCGACCGCCCATCGTCGATGCCCGGAATGCGACATCCAGCCCGACCTCGCGATGGAGCTGGCCGAGGTTGTGGCCTAGCCGCGTAGCCTGCCAGTGCAAATGGAGGATTTCGACTTTCCGGTTCACACGCTCCGCAATCGCCAGCACCGCTTCGTACAGCACCGTGCCGGTGACGAACAGTTCTCTCTTGATCCGATGCATCAGCTCAAGGGTCATGCGGACCTCAATGACCGATAAGAGACATTATGTCAAATGATGCCCGCCTCTGATTCATCACCGCTCCGCGAGCGCCGCATGCCTCCCTCTTGAAATAAGTCTGCTGGCCGCACCCGGCAAAGTCAAGCGAATCGAAGACACCACCCGGCACTCTGCCGAAACCGGCCAACCTGTGCCGGCACGCGCCGGCGACTACGGAACGGCTCCGAGGGGAGACCATCCTCAAGTCGGGTTCCGGTCCTGTGGCGGGCATCTTGATAATATGACAGCGGCCCCGACGGGAAACAACGGATCAATCCTGGCCGGCAATGCTCAGGCGGCTCTGCCGATTCTGGGTTCGGTGCCGCTCCACAGGCGAGCGACGTTACCGGCGTGTTTCCACCAAATCAGCCCGCCGACGGCGCAGGTAAACATGATGAAGAGCGATGTGCGCCCCATCGCCCATGCCACCATCGGAGCCATAGAGAACGACGCAAGCGCCCCCCCTGAGGAATACCGCCAGATCGCGACGGTGACGAGCCAGATCGCCATCATGGCAAGGCCGACCGGCGGAGCGACGCCGGTGATCGCCCCCAGCGCCGTGGCGACGCCTTTGCCTCCACGGAAGCCGAGGAAGATCGAGAACAGATGACCCAGGATCGGTGTGAGGGCCACCATCAGGACCGTTGCTTCCGGGTGAAGCACCTGCGCGGCTCCCCAGGCAATCACCCATCCCTTGCCCATGTCACCGAGCAACGTGAGGCAGCCTGCCGCCCGGCCGCCCACCCGAAGGACGTTGGTAAATCCGACGTTGCGACTGCCGGCGGTTCGCGGGTCGGGAGTGCCCAGGCATCTTGACACCACAAGGCCAAAGGGCACCGACCCGACCAGGTACCCCACGGCCATGAATGCAAGCACGACCCACAAGGGCTCAAGGTCACCAAGCATGTGCCGGAATCTCGAAGAACACCGGGCTGCAGGTGCTCAGGAGCGGAACGCCGCTACAACCCTTTCGCGACGGTCTGTTTCCAGAAGCTCCACACGTATTGAGCTCCCGACAGATAGCCGAGGACGAGCGACAGGTACAACGTGACCGTGCCGGCCAGGTGGAGATTGCCCAACACCGAGAGGGCAGTATCTTCCAACATCAGCAGCACGATGGCCACAACTTGAAGCGTCATCTTATATTTTCCCGTCATCTCCGCGGCGATAATGAAGCCCTCAGACGCGGCGATCGCTCGAATGCCGGTCACCGCCACTTCCCGAGCGATGATCAAAATAGCGACCAACGCCGTCACTCGATCAAACTGGACGAGCAGAATGAGCGCGGAGAGCACCAGGAGCTTATCGGCGATCGGATCCAGCAATCGGCCCAGCTTGGTGATTTGTCCCCGCCGCCGAGCGAGATAGCCGTCGAGTAAATCGGTCACGGCGGCCGCCACGAAGACGATTGCTGCCGCCAAGGAGCGATTTGGCGACGGCGTGGCGAACAACATCACAAACACCGGGATGAGTAGGATCCGGAGACCCGTCAGGAAATTCGGGAGATTGACGTTCGTGTCTTGGGCCGCAGCTTTGACCAGTCCTGCACCTGCTTGCTTCCAGACATCCACAACACGCATGGCTTCCCCACCCAATAAGGGCACGCTCCCTATACGATCCCATTCCTGAGCAGATCATGCAAGTGAATCACACCGGCGATGGCGCCCGAGGGCTCCGTCACGACAAGGGACGTAATCGAAAACCGTTCCATCACGTCCAGCGCGCGGGCGGCCAGTTCATCGGGACCGATCGTTTTCGGATTGCGCGTCATCATATCCGCCGCGCGAGCGATCCGGAAATCGCCGCCTTTCTCCACAAAGCGTCGCAGGTCGCCATCCGTGATGACTCCGAGCAAGGTCCCCGACGCAGCGACCACTGTGGTCATTCCCAGCTTCTTCGCCGTCATTTCCAAGATCGCTTCAGTGGCAGAGACGTCTTCTCCGATCCGCGGCACCTGTTCGCCGACATGCATGAGGTCGCGCACCCTCACCAACAGGCGGCGTCCTAAGCTGCCGCCGGGATGAAACTGGGCGAAATCTTGTTCCTTGAATCCCCGCCTCTGGAGCAACGCGACCGCCAGGGCATCCCCCATCGCGAGCGCGGCCGTGGTGCTGGCCGTGGGAGCCAGCCCCAAGGGACATGCTTCTTCGTCGACTGAGACATCCAAGGCAACGTCGCTGTTCTTCGCCAAGGTCGACCCCGAGCGTCCCGTGAGGGCGACGATCGGAATGTTCATCCGTTGCACGAACGGCAGGAGGAGGAGGACTTCCTGAGTCTCCCCGCTGTTCGAGATCGCGATGAGGACGTCGCCGCGCGCCAGCATCCCGAGATCGCCATGGACGCCCTCGGCAGGATGGAGGAAAAACGCCGGGGTCCCGGTGCTCGCGAGCGTGGCCGCGATCTTCTGCCCGATCAGCCCGGATTTCCCCATTCCGGACACGACCACTTTCCCGCGGCAGCCGAGCAACAGTTCGACGGCTTTGCTGAATCGCGAGTCCAGTCGGTCCACGAGTGCGGAGATGGCTCGGGCTTCGATCCGCAACACCCGCTTTCCTTCTTCGAGGTTGCCGTTCAGCCCTCGAGCGGGCGATCGCCGTCTCGAAGGCCCTGAAGGTGTTACCGTCTGGCGGCGGCGCATATTCGTATCACCCGTTCGAGCAAGCGCTTGAGGTCATGGAGCGGCACCATATTGGGACCGTCGGACAGGGCCGAATCCGGATCGGGGTGGACTTCCATGAAGAACCCGTCGCAGCCGGCCCCGGCGGCCGCGCCGGCCAACGGTTCGACGAACTCGCGTTGCCCGCTGGACTGCGTGCCCCCGCCGCCCGGTAACTGCACGCTATGCGTGGCATCGAACACCACCGGGTAGCCGAAGGCGCGCATGATGGGCAACGAACGCATGTCTACGACGAGGTTGTTGTAGCCGAAGCAAGAGCCGCGTTCCGTCAGGATGATCCGTCGGTTGCCGGAGTCCTCGACCTTCTTTACCGCCTGCCCCATTTCCTGCGGCGAGAGGAACTGTCCCTTCTTGATGTTCACGACCTTCCCGGTTCGGGCGGCAGCCACGAGCAGATCGGTCTGCCGGCACAGAAACGCGGGAATCTGGACCACGTCGACCACCGCCCCCGCCTCTCGCGCCTGTTCTTCCGTATGCACGTCGGTCAGGACGGGCACGCCGACCTGTTGCTTCACTTTGTCCAACACCGCGAGCCCTTTCGCCAAGCCCGGTCCTCGAAACGAGCTTATCGAAGTGCGGTTGGCCTTATCGAAGGATGACTTGAAAATATAGGGGATATCGAGCGACTTGGTCAGCTCGGCGATGCGGGCGGCAGTCTCCATCGCCAGGTGCTCGCTTTCGATGACGCAAGGCCCGGCGATCAGAAAGGGCTTCTGGCCTTGGCCAAGCGTGAAGCCGCCGATGTGGACTTCGTGAGCCATGTCGGTCCCGCAGGAATCTCCAATGTCACGTGGCCGGCTCAGCGTCCGCATTTCCGGCGCAACGCGGCGCCGACAAACCCACTGAAGAGCGGATGGGGGTGATGCGGCCGAGAGTTGAACTCCGGGTGAAACTGCGTGGCCAGAAACCACGGATGGTCGTTCAACTCGACGATCTCCACGAGCCGGCCGTCCGGAGACAGCCCGCTCAGCACCAAGCCCCGACTTATCAGCGGCTCGCGGTACGCGTTGTTGAATTCATACCGATGGCGATGCCGTTCGTTCACCTCGCCGACGCCGTACATCTTATGGGCCAGCGTGCCTTCCCCGAGTCGGCAGGGATACGCGCCCAGCCGCATCGTGCCGCCCTTGTCGCTGACCGATCGCTGGTCGGACATCAGGTGAATGACCGGATGGGGCGTCCGCTCGTCGAACTCCGCGCTGTTGGCGTCCTTAAGTCCCACGACGTTCCGCGCGAACTCGATCACCGCGCATTGCATCCCGAGACACAAGCCCAGGAATGGAACCTGTCGTTCCCGCGCATAGCGAATCGTCGTGATCTTGCCTTCGATCCCGCGCACGCCGAACCCGCCGGGGATCAGCAGGCCGTCCGCCTCACGGAGTAACCGTTCGGTGCCTTGGCGCTCCACGTCTTCGGACTCGATCCACTGGATGTGTACACGCGTCTCATGATCGATGCCCCCGTGCACCAACGCTTCGGCGAGGCTCTTGTAGGACTCCTTGAGGCCGGTGTATTTGCCGACGAGCCCGATCAGGACTTCGTGCTTGGGGCGCTTGATCTTCTGCACCATCGCATCCCACTCGCGCAGATTCGGCGGGCCGGTCTCCAGATGCAGCAGCCGCACGATGAGATCGTCCAGGCCTTCTTTTCGGAACACGATGGGGACTTCATAGACGGTCTCGACGTCCTTGGCCGTGATCACCGCATCCTTTTCTACGTTGCAAAAGAGGGCGATCTTGGCTTTCAGGTCCGGCGGCAGGTAGCGATCCGTCCGACAGAGCAGGATATTCGGCTGGATACCGATCTCCCGAAGCTTGTTCACGGAGTGCTGGGTCGGCTTGGTCTTGAGTTCTCCCGCGGCGCCGATGTACGGCACGAGTGTCAGATGGACGTACAGCACGTTCTCGCGCCCGACATCGTAGGGGATCTGGCGGATCGCTTCCAGGAACGGAAGGCTCTCGATGTCGCCGACCGTCCCGCCGATTTCGACGATCGTCACATCCTTGCCCTTGGAGATCCGGATGATGCATTGCTTGATCTCATCGGTGATATGGGGCACGACCTGCACGGTGCCGCCGAGATAATCACCGCGGCGTTCCTTGGTGATCACGGAATTGTAGATGCGGCCGGTCGTGTAATTGTTCTCCCGGCTCAGCGTCAGCGAGGTGTAGCGTTCGTAATGGCCGAGGTCCAGGTCGGTCTCGGCGCCGTCTTCCGTGACGTAGACTTCCCCGTGCTGGTAGGGGTTCATGGTGCCGGGGTCGACGTTGATGTACGGGTCAAGCTTCAGGAAGGTGATTTTCAGGCCGCGGCTTTCGAGCAGGTTGCCGATCGAGGCTGAGGCCAACCCTTTGCCGAGCGACGACACGACGCCGCCGGTGACAAAGATGAACTTGCTCATACAGTCCCCTTTCCTAAAACCCGATATGGCATCGAGACTGTGCGCGCGGTTGGCCGCCGCTGCGGCCGCGCGTTATGTCTGTGCCTCAACCGGCGTAACGGGCCGTCTCATACTCCTGCAAGACCTGCTCCACGTGCGTGACGTCATCGGGGGTATCGATGCGCAGGGAGGCATGGGTCGTCTGCCAGACGTGTATCGGGATCCCGAATTCCAGAGCGCGCAATTGCTCGAGTTTTTCGGCGTCTTCCAGAGCACCGGTCGGTAAGCTCGCGAACTGAAGCAACGTATCCCGCGTATAAATGTAAAGACCGAGGTGGATGCAATGCAAGCCCGCGACGACGTTGCGGGCCGCATCGTCGCGAACGAACGGAATCGGCGCCCGCGAGAAATACAACGCGCGGCCGCGCCGATCGACGACCGCCTTGACGACGGCGGGATTGTGCAGGTCCTCGCGGGATCGAAGCGGCCGCACCAGGGTGCCCATCGCGGCGCCGCTCGCCGTGAAGGGTTGGATCAGGTCGGTCAGTAATTCCGGAGCGAGCAGCACTTCATCGCCCTGCAAGTTGACGATCACCCGGCCGCGCAGTGTGACCGCCACGCCTGCCACCCGGTCCGTGCCCGTGCGATAGGGCTCCGTCGTCATGATGACCCGCCCGCCGAACCGCTCGACGGCGGTCCTGATCCGTTCGTCGTCGGTCGCGACCATCACCGCATTGACCGCGCGACAGGCGGCGGCCCGCTCGTACACATGCTGAATGAGCGGCTTACCCAACAAGGAGACCAGCGGCTTGCCGGGAAACCGTGAAGACCCGTAGCGCGCGGGGATGACGACCGTCACCTCGGTTTCGGTCTCAGGCATGCTCGAGCGCCTCGGATAGTTGCTCGGGACTGGCGGTCGCGGTGCCGACCATGCCGACCACGATGCCTGCGGCCACATTCGCGAGGGTCGCGGCTTCGCGCATGCTGGCGCCCGTCGAGAGCGCCAAGGCCAAGGTCGCGATCACCGTGTCGCCGGCTCCCGTCACGTCGTAGACTTGGCGCGCTTGGGTCGGGATGTGCCATGTCACCCCGTCCGCCTCATACAGGCTCATCCCCTTCTCACCGCGAGTGATCAGCACGGATTGACAGCCGAGCCGTTGGCGTATGATGGCTCCGGCATCGTTGATGGCTTGATCGTCGTCGCCGTGGATTCCCGCCGCTTGGGTCGCTTCCAGATGGTTGGGCGTGACGACCGTGACGCCTTTGTAGCACCCGAAGTGTTCGACCTTCGGGTCCACGACGACGGGAATCCGTCGCAGAGCCGCCAGGCGTGTGAGTTCCGACATCAGCGGACCGCCGACGACGCCTTTGGCATAGTCCGAGACCACCAGGCAGGAGATCTCGCGCAACTGGGATTCGACGTAGCGCAACAGGCGCCGCTGCAGGAGAGGGGCGAGTTCCGTACGCGCTTCAACGTCATATCGAACGACCTGTTGGTTGTGAGCGATGACCCGTGTTTTCCGCGTGGTCGGGCGACGGGGATCGATGACGACCCCACCCCGCCCCCGCCGCTTGGTCCCGAGCTCTTTCAGCAACAGCCGACCGCTTTCATCCGACCCGACAACGCCGCAGAGATCCGCGCGACCTCCCAAGGCCAGGACGTTGTTGAAGACGTTCGCGGCGCCTCCCAGCTTCAAGGATTCGGAATCGACATGCACCACGGGCACCGGCGCTTCCGGCGAGATCCGACTGACCTTCCCCCACACGTAGTGGTCCAGAATCAAATCGCCCAGCACCAGGATAGTGGCCTGCGGGAAGCGCTGGAGGTACCGGCGCAAGTCCGCGGGCGCCACCCCCCGCTCCCGCTGCGCGTGATTCGATGGTCGTGCGATTGCCATGACCACTATTCCTGTGGCAAGGCGATCCGTCTACTCGATGGCCCGTCCCAGACGCTCCCAGCGGACCCATTCGGTCCACGGCCCTTGACCGCTCCAGGACCAGTAGATCCGAAAGGCTTTGCCACGAATCTTCTCGGCGCGGACGAAGCCCCAGAACCGACTGTCGAGGCTCTGGTCGCGATTATCACCCATGACGAAATAGGAATCCTCCGGCACCGTCACCTGGCCGAAATTGTCCCGCGGATTGATGTGGCCGTCGATCACGCCCGGGTCGATGCGCTGCGTGTACGCCTTGTCGTCGAGTTGCACCCCGTTGACAAACACCGTCTTGTTGCGGATCAAGATCGTGTCGCCGGGCAGCCCGACAATGCGTTTGATGAAGTCTTTGTTCTCATCGTCCGGGAAGCGGAACACGATGATATCCCCGCGTTGCGGTTTGCCGAAGGGGATGAGCGTTTGGGAGGAGTAACAGGTGATCGGCGGAAAGTCGGCCACGAACTTGCAGTTGGTCGGCCACTGAAGGCCGTAGGAGAGCTTACTCACGAGAATATGATCGCCGATCAGCAACGTCGGAATCATCGAGCCCGAGGGGATCTTGAAGGCTTGGACGACGAAGACGCGAATCGCGAATGCCAAGAGCATGGCGACGACGATCGCCTCGGCATATTCCCGCAGGACCGACTTTCTGGTCTGAGGCAGGGATTGCGCCTCCGCCGGGGAGTCGGACCTGTGGGCGGACGAGGATGACCCTTCGGACAGTCCGCCGGAAGAGGTGGCCGACGGTTCGTCGCATTTCGACGGTTGTTGGTCCATCGTTATTCGTCCGATACTTTCAGAATCGCCAAGAACGCTTCCTGGGGCACTTCCACTTTGCCCACCGCCTTCATGCGCTTCTTGCCTTCTTTTTGCTTTTCCCACAACTTCCGTTTGCGCGTGATGTCCCCGCCGTAGCACTTCGCCGTCACGTTCTTCTTCATCGCGCCGATCGTCTCGCGCGCGATCACTTTATTGCCGATCGCGGCCTGGATGGCGATCTCGAACATCTGCTTGGGGATCAGCTCCTTCATTTTTTCCGCAAGCTGGCGGCCGCGTTGATAGGCGCGATCGCGATGGGTGATGAACGACAGGGCATCGACGGGCTCGCCGTTCAGGAGGATGTCGAGCTTCACGAGGTCCGACTCGCGATAGCCGAGGAGCTCATAATCCAACGACGCGTAACCTTGGGTCTTGGATTTGAGTTTGTCGTAAAAGTCGAGAATGACCTCGTTGAGCGGCAGCTCATAGGTGAGCATGACCCTCGTCGGGTCAAGATAGTGAATGCTCCGCTGGACGCCCCGGCGCTCCTGACATAGTTGCAGCAAGCTGCCGACGTATCGTTCCGGCGCGATGATCGTCGCCAAGATGAACGGCTCCTCGAACGTTTCAATGGAGCCGGGCGGCGGCAGCTCCGCCGGGTTGTCGATCTCCAGCACGTCCCCTTTGGTCGTCAACACCCGATAGACGACCGTCGGCGCCGTGGTGATGAGCGTCAGTCCGTATTCCCGCTCCAGCCGTTCCTGAATGATCTCCATGTGCAGGAGTCCCAAGAACCCGCATCGAAACCCGAACCCCAGCGCCAGCGACGTCTCGGGTTCGTAGACGAAAGACGAGTCGTTCAACCGGAGCTTCAACAATGCGTCGCGCAAGTCTTCGTACTTGGCCGTGTCGGTCGAGTAGAGGCCGCAGAAGACCAGGGGCTTCACCTCCTTGTACCCTGGGAAGGGGTGTTCCGTGGGACGCACGGCGTCGGTGATCGTGTCGCCGATCTTCACATCGGCCACTTCCTTCATGTTGGCGCAGAGGTAGCCGACTTCGCCGGTGAGCAACTGGCCGGTCTTGGTCCGCTTCGGGGTGAATTGCCCCACTTCCGTGACTTCAAACACCCGGTCGTTGGACATCACTTTGATCTTCATCCCCGGCCGGACCGACCCGTCGATGATCCGCGTCAGCACGATCACCCCTTGGTAGTTGTCGAACCACGAATCGAAGATCAACGCCTTGAGCGGCTTGTCTTCGCGACCGGACGGCGGCGGGATCCGGGAGACGATCGCCTCCAACACATCGGTCACGCCCCGCCCCTCCTTCGCGCTCACGAGCAGCGTGTCGCCCGCGTCGAGCGTCAGGATATCGGAAATCTGATGTTTTGTGGCCTCAATGTCCGCGCTGGCCAGGTCGATCTTGTTGATCACGGGAATGATCGTCAGATTGTTGGCCATGGCAAGATTCACGTTCGCGATCGTCTGCGCCTGGACTCCTTGTGTGGCATCGACGAGCAAGAGCGCCCCCTCGCACGCAGCTAAGCTGCGGGACACCTCATACGTGAAGTCGACGTGCCCGGGCGTATCGATCAAGTGCAAGGCGTAGGTCCGGCCGTCCTTCGCCTGATACCG
The DNA here is from genome assembly GCA_037446055.1 of Nitrospiraceae bacterium. Classification (GTDB taxonomy): domain Bacteria; phylum Nitrospirota; class Nitrospiria; order Nitrospirales; family Nitrospiraceae; genus JBBIJI01. The sequence goes on along the minus strand of JBBIJI010000005.1, from coordinate 16,403 downwards.
GATGCCAACCGCATGGGCTTTGATCGTGATGCCACGCTCACGCTCAAGGTCCATCGCATCAAGGATCTGTTCTCGGAACTCGCGCGCCGTGATGGCGCCGGTGGCTTCTAGGAACCGGTCAGCGAGGGTCGATTTGCCGTGATCGATATGGGCAATGATCGAGAAATTCCTGATCAGACTTTGCAAATCCCGGCTCATTCCATGTGAAAATCGTCACATTATATGCGGCGGTCCTGAGGTTGTCAAAGAAATCGCCGGCCACTATAATCCGCGCGTCGCGGCGGCAGTGCGGAACATTTTTCTCATCCCCCTGATCCCTCATCTCCTCGATGGCCGATCCATCCGACGTCAAGAAGCTCACCGAGTGGGACCACCGGTTTCTCTGGCATCCCTTCACCCAAATGCAGGAATGGGTCGAGGAAGACCCGCTGATCATCGAGCGAGCGGAAGGCATCTACGTGTACGATACCAGCGGGCGGCGCTATCTCGACGGCGTCTCGTCACTTTGGGTCAATGTGCACGGACATCGCCATCCGCGGTTGGATCGGGCACTGCGTGACCAACTCGAGAAAGCCGCGCATACCACGCTCCTCGGACTCTCGAGCCCGCCGGCCGTCCGCCTCGCACGAGAGCTGGTTCGTATCGCGCCACATGGGCTCACACGAGTGTTCTTCTCGGATGACGGATCGACGGCCGTCGAAGTGGCGCTCAAGATGGCGGTGCAATACTGGCAGCAGGGACGGCCTCGGGTCGGACCGAAATCGAGCTTCCTGCGGTTAGGCCTGGCCTATCATGGCGACACGATCGGCGCGGTCAGCGTCGGTCACATCGAGCTGTTTCACGCTCGGTTTGCCCCGCTCCTGTTTCCTACCATCACGGCGGAGCCACCCTATTGCTATCGCTGTCCACTGAAATTGTCCTATCCCTCCTGCGAGATGGCGTGCATTGAGCCGATCGAGCGGATCCTGAAGGAACGTCATCGGGAGCTTGCCGGGTTCATTCTCGAACCGGTGGTGCAAGCGGCGGCCGGGATCATCACGGCGCCACCGGGCTATCTGCGGCGCATCCGCAACCTCTGCACGAAGTATGAGGTCCTGCTCATTGCGGACGAAGTCGCGACCGGATTCGGGCGAACCGGGACCATGTTCGCCTGCCAGCACGATGGCGTCACTCCGGATCTCATGGCGATCAGCAAAGGCCTCACCGGAGGGTACATGCCGCTCGCGGCCACCTTGACCACTGAAGAAATCTTCAGGGCCTTTCTCGGCACGTACGAGGAGTTCAAGACTTTCTTCCATGGACACAGCTATACCGGCAATCCGCTCGGCTGCGCCGTCGCGCTGGCCAATCTGGAGGTGTTTCGGAAGGAACAGACGCTGAAGAAGCTCCGTCCCAAGATCGCCGCGGTTAAGAAGCTCCTACAGCCGCTGGCGAAACTCGATCATGTGGGCGACATCCGGCAGCGGGGATTCATGGTGGGGATTGAATTGGTGAAAGACAAGACGACCCGCGAGCCCTACCCGCTCGAAGCTCGCATCGGCCATCACGTGGCAATGGAAGCGCGCAAGCGGGGCTTGCTGGTCCGGCCGCTGGGGAATGTGATCGTGCTCATGCCGCCGCTGAGCACGAGGCTCCCGCAACTGCGCCGCATGGTGGCGATCATTCATGAGGCGGTGGCGAGCGCGACGGCGCGCTAGCGTCAACAGAGCGACGCATGCCGGCAGGCGCACCTCAGAACACGACTTCCACCCGTTCCCCTCTCCCCACTTTCAGCCAGTCGGCGGCGTTGCCTTCCTTGATGAAGATTTCGAGCTGGCCGTTGCTGTTGATGAGGGCATGAGGTTCGTCGTGCGCCCCGTCGTTGTAGCTGCCTGCCAATCCAGCGATAGTCACGCTCGCGATGCGGATGGAGAGTGAACTCCGCGACTTTGCCTTCTGAACCTCACGGATCTGCTGGGCGGTGATATTCGAGATGAGATTGCCGAAGCGATCAACCTGCACGATCTGCCCCGCGATCGACGACCGGGTCCCCTGCGCCACCGGCAGGGGAACCCGGACAAAATCCCGGATGACCTCGCCGTAGGAACCGGCTTGATGCCCGAGGGTGAGCCAGGCTGCAGCCGGCGCGAAGAGATCTCGTCCGTCGAACGTCGAGCCCTCCGCTTTGAGACGGAAGAACCTGGCCGTGATCTGCCGCACTTCTACCTCGGTCTCCTCCTCATAGATCGGGCTGAGCAGCCCGTTATCGGGCGCGACAAAAAAATAGCGGGACGTCGTGACAAGGAGTGGCCGCCGGCTGGAGCCGACCCCAGGATCGACCACGGCCACGTGGACGGTCCCCTCCGGATAGTAGCGATAACAGGCCTTCAATACATACGCCGCTTCCTGCACGTTGAACGGAGTGATCTCATGAGATAGGTCGATGATCTGCGCCTGGGGGTTGATGTTGAGGATCACCCCCTTCATGCTCGCGACGAAATGATCCTTGGTGCCGAAATCAGTCAGGAGGGTGATGATGGAAGCGGGCGAAGGCATGGCCTAGCGAAACAGCCAGCAGCGGTCAACCATCGGTTCCGGACGCTCGCTGACGGCTGACCGCTCCGTGCGCTTGATCACATATCCTCGAACCTGATCTCCAGGATCTCGTATTCGACGACCTTGGCGGGTGTTTTCACTTCGACAAGATCGCCGACGCGCTTGCCGATGAGCGCGCGACCGACGGGCGACTGGACGGAGATACGGTTCAACTTCAGGTCCGCCTCATCTTGCCCGACCAGCGTGTATTGCTTCTTCTCTTGCGATTCCTGCTCAACGAGGGTCACCGTCGCGCCGAAGACGACCGTGTCGCTGTTGCGCCCCGCCGTGTCGATGATCCGCGCATCGGCGAGCTTTCGTTCCAGCTCGGCGATGCGCGCCTCGATGAATCCCTGTCGTTCCTTCGCCGCCTCATATTCGGCATTCTCGCTCAGGTCTCCGTGGCCGCGCGCCTCTGCGATAGCCTCGATGACCTTCGGACGCTCGACTTTCCGCAATCGGTCCAGCTCCGCCTTTAACGCTTCGTGTCCCTTCTTGGTAATCGGTGTCGGCATCCTTGTTCCCAAAGAAAGCTCGCAGCGAGTAGCTGATAGCTCGTGGCTAAGAGCTGCTAGCTATTAGCTGTTCGCTTGTCTTGATGATATTCCTGCAGCGATCGAATCGTGAGCCCCTTCTTCAGGATCGCCTCGATGCCCATCGTCGCGGCCAGCGCCCCGCGCATGGTCGTAAAGTACGGAATGTTCCGGTGCAGCGCCTCGCGTCGGATGGAGAGCGAATCCGTGTGTGACGAGGCCGTCTGCACGGTGTTGACGACCAGTGCGATCTCCCCGTTCTTGATGTGATCGACGATATGAGGCCGTCCTTCCTTGACCTTATTGACCGTGTCGACCGCAACCTGCTTCGACCGCAAATAAGCGGCGGTTCCCTTCGTGGCATTGATGCGAAAGCCCATTTGGCGCAGGCGCCGAGCCACTTCAAACGCGGCCGTTCGGTCTTCTTCCTTCACGCTGATGAGGGCGGTGCCGCTGGTCGGCAGGATCGCCCCTGCCCCGGCTTGGGACTTGGCGAACGCCCATCCGAAATCGTGATCGACGCCCATCACTTCGCCGGTCGATTTCATCTCCGGTCCTAGCAACACGTCCACTCCCGCGAACTTGGTAAAGGGGAAGACCGCTTCCTTGACCGAGAGATGCTGCGGGCGCGGAGCGTGCGTAAAGCCCAGCTCCTCGAGGGTCCGGCCGAGCATAACTTTCATGGCGAGTTTCGCCAGCGGCTTGCCGATCGCCTTGCTCACGAACGGCACGGTCCGGGAGCCGCGGGGGTTCACTTCCAGGACGTAGATCGCGCCGTCTCTGACGGCGAATTGGGCGTTCATCAAACCGATCACGCCCAACTCCAGGGCCAGGGCCTTCATCTGCCGCTCGATCTCGCCGACGACCTGAGCGTCCAGCGAATAGGGCGGCAGCGAGCAGGCCGAGTCTCCCGAATGGACGCCCGCTTCCTCGATGTGTTCCATGATCCCCGCGACCACGACGATCTTGCCGTCGGAGACGGCGTCGGCATCGACCTCAATGGCGTCTTGCAGGTACTTGTCGATCAACACGGGATGCTTGGGGGAGGCCTTGACCGCGGAGCGCATGTAGGTCAGGAGCCCGGCTTCGCCATAGACGATCTGCATGGAGCGTCCGCCCAAGACATAGGACGGACGGACCATTACCGGATATCCAATCTGTGCTGCGACTTGGATCGCTTCCTCGGTCGAGCGCGCCAGGCCGCTGTCCGCCTGTTTCAGGCCGAGCTTGTGCAACAACTCGCGGAATCGTTCCCGATCTTCCGCCCGGTCGATCGCGTCGGGACTGGTGCCCAAGATCGTGACGCCGGCTCGGGACAGCGGCAGCGCGAGCTTCAGCGGAGTCTGCCCGCCGAACTGGAGCACGACCCCGATCGGCCGTTCCCGATCGATGATGTTCAGCACGTCCTCTTCCGTCAGCGGTTCGAAATACAGACGATCGGAGGTGTCGTAGTCCGTACTCACGGTCTCGGGGTTGCAATTGACCATGATGGTCTCGACCCCTTCTTCTCGGCAGGCCATCGCGGCGTGGACGCAGCAATAGTCAAACTCGATCCCCTGCCCGATCCGGTTCGGTCCCCCGCCGAGAATGATCACCTTCCGCCGCTGTGTCGGGCGGGCCTCGCACTCTCGGCCGTAAGTCGAATAGAGATAGGGCGTCTGGGCTTCGAATTCAGCGGCGCAGGTGTCCACGCGCTTGTAAACGACGTGCTCGCCCGTTGCCGCCATATTCGTGCGCCACCCGCGGACGGAAGCCGGCTCTGTTCCGGTCAACAGGGCGATCCGCTCGTCCGAGAAACCGAGGGCCTTGGCCTCGCTCAGCAGATCGAGCGGCAATGGTGCACCGTTGACCTGGGCGCCGGCGGCCACGAGCCTGGTTTCGAAGGAGAGGATGTCTCGGATCTGTTCCAGAAACCACGGATCGATTTTCGTCAGGGCGAACAATTCTTCATTCGCCATCCCCAACCGGATCCCGTCGGCGATCCGCCACAAGCGATCCGGCAGCGGCGTCCGCAACGCCGTCCTGAGCTGCTCCAGGTGGTCGGCTCGATTGAACTCCGGAGGGATTCCGCGATCGAGCCCGAGCTTGGAGCTCAAGCCGAACTGATCGACCTCCAAAGACCGGATGGCTTTCTGGAGGGCTTCTTTGAACGTGCGCCCGATGGCCATCGCTTCGCCCACCGATTTCATCTGCGTGGTCAGAGTCGGATCGGCGCCCGGAAATTTCTGGAACGCGAAGCGGGGGATCTTCACGACCACGTAATCGATGGTCGGCTCGAACGAGGCTTTGGTCACGCCGGTGATGTCGTTCGTGATCTCGTCCAGGGTGTAGCCGACCGCCAATTTGGCGGCGATCTTCGCGATCGGGAAGCCTGTCGCTTTGGATGCCAGCGCGGAGCTGCGGGAAACCCGCGGGTTCATCTCGATGACGACCATGTCGCCGGTCGCCGGATCGATGCCGAATTGAATGTTGGAGCCGCCGGTATCGACGCCGATCTCGCGGATGATGCGGACCGCCGCGTCGCGCATGCGCTGGTACTCTTTGTCCGTCAACGTCATGGCCGGGGCGACCGTAATGCTGTCGCCCGTGTGGATACCCATCGGATCCAGGTTCTCGATGGGACACACGATGACCACGTTGTCTTTGAGGTCGCGCATGACCTCGAGCTCGTATTCCTTCCAGCCGATGACGGATTGTTCGATCAGCACTTGCGACACCGGGCTCATCGCGAGCCCCCACTCCACCACCCGCTCGAACTCCTCGCGGTTGTACGCGATGTTCCCACCGGTGCCGCCCAGCGTGAAGGAGGGCCGCACGATCGCCGGGAAGCCCACACGATCATGAACGCGCAACGCCTCCTCGCGGGTCGTCGCCGTGCCGCTGGCGGGGACCTTGAGCCCGATGCGTTGCATGGCCTGCTTGAACGCTTCCCGGTCTTCGGCTTTGTGAATCGCGTCAGCCGAAGCGCCGATGAGTCGCACTCCGTATTTGTCCAACGTGCCCCGTTTGACCAGGCCCATCGCGGTATTCAACGCCGTTTGCCCGCCCATCGTCGGCAGCAAAGCGTCGGGCCGTTCCCGCTCGATGATTTTTTCGACCACCTCCAGCGTGATCGGCTCGACGTACGTGCGGTCCGCCACCTCGGGATCGGTCATGATGGTCGCCGGGTTACTGTTGATCAGGATGATCCGGTAGCCCTCCTCCCTCAGCGCCTTGCAGGCTTGTGTGCCGGAATAGTCGAACTCGCAGGCCTGACCGATAACGATCGGGCCGGAGCCGATGAGCAGGATGGAACGGAGGTCCTGACGTTTGGGCATGGAGGGCCTTGTGACGTGCTCCGCTAACTCGCCTTCGGCATGGGCCCGATCACCGGGGGTATGGGCTTGACCGGTTGCGGCGCCGGCGGAGGTCCGCCTGCGGCGTGGTAATGCTGCAAGGCCTCCGGCAGCCAGGCCTCAATTTGATTGATCCGCGTGATGTCCGACGGATGCGTCGAGAGGAATTCGGGCATGGCTTGGTTGGACCGGAAACAGAGCTTGCCGATCATCTGACGCGGGCAACCGCTCATACGTTCCCAAAACGGCACGGCCTCGCGGGGATCATAGCCGGCCTTGGCCATGAGATGCAGCCCCACATAGTCTGCCTCCGACTCTTGCTTGCGATTGAAGGGCAATGATACGCCGACGCCATAGGCTCCGAGCGCACCCTGGACGAGACCGGGGTCGACCGCTCCGGTCGCGGCGCCGGCGAGCGCGCCCAGTTGCGCGATCTGCTCGAGGACGCTCCGGCTCATCCGCTCCGCCCCGTGCCGCTGAAGCGCATGGGCGACCTCATGGCCCATCACCGTGGCAAGACCCGCTTCCGTCTTGGTCACCTTTAAGATGCCGGTGAAGACCGCCACCTTGCCGCCCGGAAGCGCGAATGCGTTGATCGTCCTGTCGTCTTGAATGATGGCAAACTCCCAATGATACTCCGGCTTGTGCGCCGCTGCGGCGATCCGCTCGCCAACCCGATGGACCATTTCGTTCAGTTCGGGGTTTTCGTTCAGCGGGGCTGCCCGCAGCACCTCGCGGAAGGCGCTCACCCCCATCGCGATTTCCTTTTCCTCCGACAAGAAAATGAGCTGCTCGCGTCCGGTACCCGGCGCCCGCACGCACCCGGTCAGCGACTGCACCAGCCCGAAGGCGCCGGCCGAGCCCAGGGCAGCCCACAGGCCCAAAGCACTACGCGCACCGAGGGCCAGCACTGCGCGGCGCCCGACGGAAGCCGCAAAGAATTGACTCATTGCATCATTTCGAGACTGAGTCATTGGTTACTCAATGGATCAATGGTGCAGTGATTCAATTCCGATTACGGCATCCACAGGTACATAAACTGGGGCGTACCGCCCCGCACCAGGGTCATTAGGTCGAAGTTGGCCAGGCTCCCCCAGTTGACCCCGGGGGTGAACAAACGCGAGTAAATGTTGTTTTGATACTCGCCGGGCCGGCGATACGTCACGATCCGTGCCTCTCCCAGGCTCGCCCGCTTCTTGGCCGCTTCGAGGGCGTCATCCACGTAGCCGATCTCATCCACCAATCCCGCCGCCTTCGCCTGTTCCCCCGAGTAGATGCGCCCGTCGGCGAGCTTTCTGATCTGTTCCATGTTCAGGTTCGGACGCCCCGTCTGCACTACGTGCAGAAACTGCTCGTAAAACGCATCGATGACGCTTTGAAAGATCGCCCGTTCTTCCGGCGTCATCGGCCGGAACGGTGACCCCATGTCCTTCCGAGGGCCCGACGTGACCGCGTTCGCCTCCACGCCGACCTTTTCGAGCAATCCCCGAGCGTTGACCGTCAGCATGATCACGCCGACGCTCCCGGTGACGGAGGAGGGATGGGCATAGACCACATCGGCAGCGGAGGCGATGTAGTACCCCCCCGAGGCGCCGACATCCATGATGGAGGCGACGACCGGAATGTTTTTCTTCTGCTTAAAGTTGCGCAACTCATGATAGAGGATGTCGGAAGCGGTGACGGTTCCGCCCGGGCTATTGATCCGGACCACGAGCGCTTTGATCGCATCGTCCTTGGCGGCTTTCGTCAACTCCTCTTTCAACGTCGCGATCATATTCGGCAGCGGGATGAACCCATCCTTGTCCTGCGAGCTGATCAGGCCGGACAGCTCGATCAAGAGAACCTTGTTGTCGCCGGTCCCGCTGAGCTGGACTTCCTCCAGCGGCCCCGCGTGAGGGATCGGAATATTAATGGTGATGCATCCGGTCAGGCCGACCATCGCGATCACGGCGAGAAGCACCCCCACCCTGTTACCCCCACACCTATCCATGGTACTGCTCCATCAATCTAACAAACTGATGAAACAAATAAGCCGAATCGTGCGGACCGGGAGAGGCCTCCGGATGGTACTGTACGGAGAACACCGGTCGGTCCAGGCAGGTCATGCCTTCGATCGAATGGTCGTTCAAGCTCATGTGCGTGATGGCCACGCGCCCGAACGGTGTCTCGACGACCGGCGGCTGCCCGGGAATGCCTGCGTCGGCGCCCGGCACTTCAACGGCAAAGTTGTGGTTCTGGGAGGTAATCTCGACCTTGCAAGTCCGTAGGTCTATCACAGGGTGATTGGCACCGTGATGGCCGAACTTCAACTTATAGGTTTTAAGCCCCAAGGCGAGTCCGATTAACTGATGTCCCAGACAGATCCCGAAAATCGGCGTCTTCCCGATCAACGACCGGATGGCTTCCATCGCATAGGGCACCCCTTCCGGATCACCGGGGCCGTTGGACAGAAAGACTCCGTCGGGTTTTCGACCCAAGACCTGTTCGGCGGTCTCCGATGCGGGCACGACCGTGACCTCGCATCCGACGTCTACCAGCCTGCGCAGAATATTCTGCTTCACACCGAAATCATATGCAACCACCCGCCAGGCTTTCCCCTTACCGGTTCGCTGAGTCCGGTCCTCCTCTGAAATTTGCGGTCCCCAGGGCGCCGAGGCTTGTGTCCAAACGTATGGTTGCTCGCAGGTGACCTCGGCGGCCAGGTCCCGGCCCACGATGCCGGGGGCTGTCCGGGCCCGTTCCACCGCGCGACGAGGGTCAAGATCCGAGTGGGAGATCACGCCCTGTTGCGAGCCCCGCTCACGCAGGTGTCGCGTGAGCGCGCGTGTATCCAGCCCTTCGATCGCGACGACACGGGCCTGCTTCAGATAGGCGTCGAGCACCTCCCGGTGCCGCCAGTTGCTGGCCGACGTGCTGGCCTCTTTGACCACGAACCCCTCGGCCCAGATTTTTCTCGACTCGACGTCCTCCGGCGTGACGCCGTAATTGCCGATGTGGGGGCAGGTCATCGTGATGATCTGTCCTTTATAAGAGGGATCAGTCAGGATTTCCTGATAGCCCGTCATCGCCGTATTGAACACGACCTCGCCGACCGTCTCGCCCTCGAAGCCGAGCGCCCGGCCTTCGAACACCGTCCCGTCCGCCAGCGCCAACACCGCTTTCTTCATGACCGGACGGCTCCTCCCGCTGCCCAACGGCGGACCTTCAGGATCATGAGCGTCAGAGCGAGTCCCAGGTTCAGCACGTAGAGCCCTCGGATGAGGTTGTGACTCTTGAAGAACGTCTTGTACGCCTCGGCTTTCGAGAGTTCTCCCTTGGCAGCGAAGGCCTGCTCCTGCAACACGACGGATTCGGGAAACAAGACCCAGGTAATAAGAGCGGCCGAGAGCGCCAACGCACCGAGCACGACCCATTCGACCGGCGATGGCGCCGCCGGTTGTGCCGTCGTTTGACCGATCCATACACGAACCAGGGCGCACCCGAGCAGCATCGCGCAGGCGCCCATCACCAGTATGTTGTACCGGCTGAACACACGCGTCAGAAGCCGGCCTCCGGTCTCCATCCCCACGTTGAACACCTCAGGGATCAGTCCCGCCAAGATCACGATCAATCCTCCGATGCAAATGGACAACGCGAACAGTTCCACCGTGCTACAGATGACCGCCCCCTTCCACGAAAGGGAGTCAGCTCCGTCCTTCATGAGGCGGGGAGCGAGCAACCCGCATTATTCATGACGGTTCGTCGCGAAATCGCGAAGTCGCCGTGCGAGACGGGCGCGCGGAGCCAGGGGACTGACACCCTTCCCCGCGTCTGCGCGTGGTGTCTGTCCCCGTCCGAACCGGGACAGGCCGGGGACCCGTTGCCAGGCTTCGTGCAACGGGTGGTCAGTACGTTGAGGCCACGAGGGGCGAGCCCGCCCGCTTGGACGCGTGAAACTTGCGGCCAAGCTTGTCGGAGCGGCGAATCCGCGATTGCAGCACAAGCGTTCATGAGTAATGCGGGTTAGGAGCGGTGTAGACCACGCGGCCCGACACCATGGTCGATCTTACCCGTCCCTTAGCTTTCCAACCGGCGAACGGAGTGTTTCGGCTCTTCGACCGGAACCGGGCCGGATCGACTTCCCATAGCTCCTGCGGGTCGACGATCGTGACATCGGCGTCGGCTCCGACGGCCAGCGTGCCTTTGGCAAGACCGAATGCTGTGGCCGGCGCAGTCGTGAGCTTCGCCACCGCCTGCTCCAGAGTCAGCACCCCTTCTTCCACGAGAGCAAGGGTCAGCGGCAGCGCGGTCTCGAGGCCGACGATCCCGAAGGGAGCTTCCGTAAAATCCTGCTGCTTCTCCTGCGTGGCATGCGGCGCGTGATCCGTGGCGATCACATCGATGGTCCCGTCACGCAGCCCTTCCTTGATCGCGTGGACGTCCTGCCAGGTTCGCAGCGGCGGGTTCATCTTCGCGTGGGTGTTATAGCCGCGGACGACCTCTTCCGTCAGGGTAAAGTGATGGGGGCAGGCTTCAGCGGTCACCTTGATCCCGCGGGCCTTCGCCTCCCGCACCATACGGACGGAGCCGGCCGTGCTGATGTGCGCCAGGTGGAGCCTCGCGCCGGTGAGCTCGGCCAACGAAAGGTTGCGGGCCACCATCACGTCCTCGGCAGCCGCGGGAATGCCGGGCAAGCCCATCTCCGTGGACACGATCCCTTCGTTCATGCAGCCGCCTTCGGCCAGATGCAGGTCCTCGCAGTGATCGATCACGGGCAGATCGAAGGCCAACGCGTACTCCATGGCCCGGCGCATGACCAAGCTGTTCATCACCGGCCGCCCGTCGTCGGAGATGGCCACGCACCCGGCTCGTCGCAGGTCGCCGATCTCGGATAATTCCTTTCCCTCCGAGCCCTTCGTGATCGCGCCGATCGGAAACACATTCGCATTGCCCGCAGCCTTGGCGCGGTCGAGAATGAATTCCGTGATGGACTGATTGTCGTTGACAGGGTCGGTGTTCGGCATGCAGCAGACGGAGGTAAATCCCCCCGCCACTGCGGCGGCCGTGCCGGATTCGATGGTTTCCTTGTACTCAAAGCCCGGCTCACGGAGATGTACATGCAGATCGACGAAGCCGGGCAGAACCAGACAGCCCTTAGCATCGATGATCGTGGCTCCCCGTGGAGCGGCCACTTTTTGTCCGACAGCAGCGATTTTCCCGTTCTCGATCAGGACGTCGGCCACTCCGTTGACCCGACCCGGATCGATCACCTGCCCGCCTTTGATCAAAACAATTGTCGATTGACTCATTAGCCTCACAATCCCTCAATCACGAAATCACCAGATCACGAAATCACCAGATCCTCTTAGCTGGCTCCCGACATCAGATAGAGTACCGCCATGCGGACCGCCACGCCGTTGGCCACCTGATCCAGAATGACCGACGACAAGCTGTCCGCCACTTCCGGCGCGATCTCGATGCCACGGTTGATGGGGCCGGGATGCATCACGATCGCGCCGGCCTCCGCCAGCTTGACGCGCTCGCTGGTCAGACCGTAGAGGCGCGAATACTCCCGAATGGTGGGGAACAGCGCCTTCCCCTGCCGTTCCAATTGCAGGCGCAGCATCATGATCACCTGGATCCCGCGCAACTCCTCATCGAGATCGTACGCAACCTTGACGCCCAATTTGTCGATGCCCAGCGGCATCATCGTCGGCGGGCCGATCACGCGGACGTCCGCGCCCAACTTGGTCAGTGCGTAAATGTTCGAGCGCGCGACGCGGCTGTGCGCGATGTCTCCCACGATGGCGACACGCAATCCCTGGAAATTCAGTCCACGTTCCCGAATCGTGTAGAGATCGAGCAGCGCTTGCGTGGGGTGCTCGTGCCACCCGTCGCCGGCGTTGATGACGGACGATTTCACCGCTCGAGCCAGCGTGTCGGCGGCGCCGGCGACCGGATGCCGCAACACGATCATATCTGCCTGCATCGCCTCGATGTTCCGGGCCGTGTCGAGGAGCGTCTCCCCTTTCACGACGCTGCTGGACGACGGGGAGAAGTTGATCACGTCCGCGCTCAATCGCTTGGCGGCCAATTCGAAGGAGGTACGCGTCCGGGTGCTCGGCTCGAAAAACAGGTTCACCACCGTCTGGCCGCGGAGAGCCGGCACTTTCTTGATCTCGCGGCCGGTGACTTCTTTGAAGGAGTCAGCCGTTTCGAGAATGAGCCGGATGTCTTCCGCCGTCAGCGTGGCGAGGCTCAGCAAGTCTTTTTGTTTGAGGCCCATGGTTCCCTCGAAATGCCGGCCCTACGCCGGCTGTATCACTACGCGGTCCTCTTCCCCTTCTTCTTCTAGCAGGACGAACACCTGTTCGTCCCGCGAGGTGGGGATGTTTTTCCCGATGTAGTTGGCTTTGATCGGGAGTTGCCGGTGCCCCCGATCGACCAGCACGGCCAGTTGAATTTCTTCTGGACGTCCGAGGTCGATCAAGCCATCCATCGCGGCACGGATCGTTCGGCCGGTGAACAGCACGTCGTCTACCAGCACGATCTTCACGCCGTTCACGTTGAACGGCACCGTCGTCTTCTTCAGCACCGGCTGATCCTTCCGCAAGGCGAGATCGTCGCGGTAGAGCGTAATATCCAGCTCCCCGATCGGGGGCGCCGTGCCTTCGATCTCCTTGATTCGTCGAGCCAGCCGGTGCGCGAGGTGGACACCCCCGGTGCGGATCCCGACCAGCGCCAGATGGTCGGTGCCTTTGTTGCGTTCGAGAATCTCATGGGCGATGCGGGTCAAGGCCCGGGCGATGTCCCCCTGGTCCATGACGAGTCGCTCTTGCTGTTTATCGATCCCTACCGTCGCCATATAAACTCAGGCCAAAAAAAAACCTTCCCACCCGTGCTAGGCGAGAAGGCCATTTGTTGGACCGCTTTTGCGGTCGTGCTCACTTCTTACTCCTTGCCCACCTCACGGGATGGGCATTAAAGGCGACTGCATCTTACCGAGTCGGGGGGAGGCTGTCAATGGGAGGTTAAGGGAGGGCTGGCTGGTACGATCCCTGTGCTCGCGCACCCCGCACATCTGATGATCGAATGTGCGCAAGCGGTGGACGATGTGCTCGGTGAACGCGCGCAGTTGAGATCGTACCGGCCAGCCCTGGGGAAGGCAGTAGTCCGCTGCGTATGGTATTGCGCGCGGTTAGGGCCCTACCAATCCGGCCTACCCATTCGGAGAGATAAGTGGAATGCCGAACAAGCTGGCCGCGCAGGCGGGATCGCACCAGCCAGCCCTGGGGAAGGGGTACGGGACAGGGTGTGAAATTGACTTCTCATCAATGCTCTTGTAGGCTGGCCCTAGCAATTTATCACTGAAGGCGACAGAACATGACGACGGCTACGCGCCATCCCTATATTGTCTGCACCGACGAGATTCTCCACGGTGTTCCCATCGTGGCCGGGACGCGGACGCCGGTACGAGCCATCGCCGAATTGTGGAAGTTCGGGATCGCTCCCGAAGAGATCGTTGTCCGGCTCCCCCACCTCACCCTCGCGCAGGTATTCGACGCGCTCAGCTACTATCAGGAACAGCGTAGCGCCATTGATGAAGACATCCAGCGCCAACGTGTGTCCGACGAGCAGATCCATCCCCGCCTCCGGTGAGCGACGGCTCGCTCTTCATCCGCCTCTATCTCGACGAAGATGTCTCTGTGTTCGTTGCCCAGTTGCTGCGTTCGCACGGGTTCGAAGTACTCACTACGAATGACGCTCAGAACCTGGGGAGCTCTGACGCGGCACAACTCCGTTATGCCACGTCTCATCGGCTGACCCTCCTCACCCACAATCGTGTCGACTACGAACTCCTCCACGCAGAAGCGCTAGCCCAGATTATTCATGACGGTTCGTGACGAAACCGCCAAGACGCCAAGCGTTGGACCCATTGCATCCGGCAGAGCAATGGGTGCCCCCACGCGGAGGCCCGAGAGGCCGAGGCGTACTTGAAACAGTACGTTGAGGCCGCGAGGGGCGAGCCTGCCTGCTTGGATGGAGGAACCACGCAACCAAGCTCGTCGCAGCGGCGTATCGGCGGTTGCAGTAGAAGCGCTCGTGAATAATGTGGGCTGGAGAACCATCAGCCTCATGCGGGCATCTTGATCGCGAATCGTCGTGCCTCGGACTTCGACCTCGCCCGCCGCATCCTGACTCTCCTCAATCGCTTCAGCGCTGAAGAGGTAGTGAACCAACTGCTGTACCTGCATTGCAGTGATGGAATCAGGTCTTGTCTTTGACAACTGGTCAACCCTCCTCGTCCCTGCGAGAATTGCGCTAGGCTACCAGATAGCAAAGGCAAGACCTGACCCCTTCTTCACCCCTGACCCGAGCCATAGGACGGCCACAAGGGGCCAGCGAGATATTCCATCATGGAAATCGGCGCAAATCCTCCGTCATCGAGTTTCAAACAGAGGAGTTCGTTGCCCCAGCGACGCGCCATTGCGAACTCCGTCGCCATTTGACCGACGTTTGTCACAACGTCGTTGATTGGGACTCCCTCTGTCAGTTCAGCATAACGCCCCTCAGAGAATAGCTCTCGCAGCTTTCTGGACGGCGGGCCTTCCTCCGATACCATGCGCAAATCGTGCATCAGCTTAGACGCGAAAGCCTCCGCACGCGAAATCGATTCCTTATCGGGTTCAAACTCCGGCATGAGATTCCTCCTCCGTACTTTCAACTCAACGCGTCAAACGCCTGGTTGAAGTAGGCCACGAAATCCGCCTAACGCGGCGATGGGCCGCGCCGCCTTCTGGCGTCGGTCTCCATCGGCTTGTTAGGCTCTCTTCGTCTTTGCTCTACGCTTTCGGGGCAGTAGCGGAATGAGACAGCGCAACGTTCTATTTACAGAGTCAGAGTCTGGAAAATACGCTTGAAGATCTGGCTCTAGAACGACTGCACCGCGTTTGGGCATGACGTCCTTAACAATCGTCGTACCATCCGCTTTATGGATAGTGATGGTATAGCCGGCTTGCATGGCTTTGTAGTGCTTGCCACGTACTCCTCCCCTAAAATCATATTCGGTGCGCATATCGGTGTCCTCCAACTGTACGACTCTAGTCATTGGCTTCTTCATAAAGTTTCCGCTCCGATGGGGTTGCCTTTCGGCAACTGACAATACGTATGTTTGAGCCACGTTCTGTATAGACCACTACCAACACGCGACCTTTGTCAGAAGTGCCGATGTCGATATACCGTTGCTCATCAGATGAGTGGTCAGGGTCATGAATGGTCATTGAATAGGGATCCGTGAAAACTGTTGTGGCCTCATCAAAACCGACTCTGTGCTTCTTGAGATTTGCTTTGGCTTTCTCTTCGTCCCACTCAAAGCCCCGTTTCATTACGAATCACCTGAATCATAGCGGATCGTTATCAAGGAAGTAAGCCTAACTATTGAGTAGATTGGTCAGCCTATTTCCACCGGCGAAAACTGCAGTTGCGCACAATCCTATTTGGGTTTCATGTACTTAGCGAGGGACCTGCCGACGGTCTGGAACAAGCCAAACGCTGCGCGCGTTGTCAGCCTATTCCGGCTTGCCCCAATGGCTCTCCAGTACGAAATCGAGGCGATCAGCCGGGCTGCGCACTCCCCGCCCGCCTCGGTTCAAGACATGGGTGTAGATCATCGTTGTGCTCACATCTTTATGTCCAAGCAGCTCTTGGACCGTTCGAATGCCTGCCTGTGCGTGGCACGCAGACAGGTCATACCCATCCTCCAGCAGGTGAGTCGCAAAGGAGTGCCGAAGCGCGCCTCCTTCATCGCCTTCTGCATGACGGATTCGTGAAGGTGGTGACGGCGTCGTTCTCCCGTGACCCGCTCCATGTAATGACTTGAAGCCGGGAACACCCACCGCCAGCCCTGCTCCTTACCCGCGTTAGAGGTGGAAGAATTGGGGTCAGAGTGCAATTTCAGAGAGGGAACTCCCCCTTCTCGGAC
>JBBIJI010000004.1:797-151328 GCA_037446055.1 Nitrospiraceae bacterium | reverse complement strand
GGCGGTTCTCGAATTGGCCGGGGTGGTCACCGAGCTCCAGGATCAGCAGACGCGAAGCGACCTGAGCCTTTCAATCCAGGCCGGCGAGTTCGTGGTGGCGCTGGGGCCTTCCAGATCCGGGAAAAGCCTCTTGCTCGAACTTTGTGCGGGCCTGTTGGTCCCCAACGAAGGACATGTGCGGGCACTGGGACAGCAGTGGAATGACCTGACGGAGGAGGAAACCCTCCTGCTTCGGCTGCGGATCGGCACTGTCCTCCAAAAGCCCGGGTTGCTGAGCAACATGACCCTGTTCGACAACGTGGCGCTGCCGCTTCGGTATCATAGCGCCGCCCTGTCGGTGGCGGACATCGAGCGTCGGGTCATGGGACAGTTGCAGCCTCTGGGTATCTGGAACTTGCGCCATCACTTCCCCTCCCAACTCAATCCTGGTGAGATCCGCTGTGGAGCGATCGCTCGCGCTTTGGTATTGCAGCCCGAACTCCTCCTATTGGACGATCCCGTCGAAGGGTTGGACGTTGCATTCGTGGACCGATTGGCTCGCCACCTCCTCGGTCTGCGGGAGCGCCGATCCCTGACCGTGTTCGCAACCTTGCGGGCATGGTCGCCGTTGGCGGAGTCCGCCGATCGCATCCTATGGATCGAAGAGGGACGCATCGGATGGCAGGGGCCGAAAGGGGAGTTTGAGAAGGCTGTGCCCCAGCGCATTTGGAAAGCCGGGACTCAGCGCGACGGCGGAAGCCCGGAAGCCACGAGGTGACCGATGAAGATGCACTACTCGCACGGTATGACCAGTGACCGTATCGCCCAGATCGTGGGGCTCTTCGTTCTGATTCCTCTCATCGGCCTCGTTGTCGTGGGGTATTTCATGGCGACGGCGGAGCACCTGTTCGAACGGAAATTTCACCTCAAGGCATCACTCAGTAAGTCCTATGGTCTGGAGCCCGGTGCACCGGTCATGATGTCGGGGTTTCAAATCGGACGGATCAGGCAGGTGGAACTCAACGAACGGGGTACGGTCGACGTGTCCTTGCAGTTGCTGGCCAAGTATCAGCCTATGGTAAGGGAGGGGGCCGAGGCGTCCGTGACCAGGAGCGGCGTGGTAGTGGGCCAAACGGTGATTGAGATAGGTCTTGGCAACGTGGGCGCGCCCGTCCTTTCGGATGGGGCGACGCTCCGAATATCCGAACCCAGGGACATCGCCGACCTGATCAGTGAAGTCCAGCCGGTCTTGAACACTGTCAAACAGACGTTGCTACGAGTTGAAACCATCACGCAAGAGTTGCAGTCGGCCGTCCAATCGGGCGGCAAAGCCATCGAGCAGGTCGCGACGGCCAGCCAGGAATTGCCCGAGATGGTGCAATCGGTCAAGCGCACCGTGGCCTCGGTGGAGCAGACGGCCCGCACGTTACCGGATGTCACAGGCTCCGTGCAGAAGACGCTGAAGACGGTCGATGGCATCGCCGGCGACGTGAAGCAGCTGACGGCACGACTCCCCGCCGTTCTGGATACGACTCAAGCCACCGCGAAAAGCGTTCAAGGATTGTCGGAGTCGGTTAAAACGGTGACCGACGACATCGGTCCGATTCTCCAGAGCACACAGGCGGTCATCGACGACCTTGCTACGATCACGCGAGGTGCCAAACGCACGTTTCCCATCAGTCGTTTCGTCGCCAATGCCGGACAGGCACCGGCTGCGGCGAAGGAGTCCGGGACCATGGGCCTCCGCGGTGACGATCTTTCCCGGTGAGGACGCACGGAGTCACGGCCCTGTGGTGGGCCAGCCTGTCCGCTCTGCTGTTGCTCGACGGCTGTTCGAATCCCACTCCGATCGAATCCCCGCCGCGACCGCTCCATGCGCGTCTCGACAGCCTGCAGCGCCATGGCCGGCTGGCGCTCGAACGAGGAGAGGTCGAGCGGGCGGAAAAAACGTTTGAACAGGCGCGGGTGCTTGCCGCAGCCCTCGGCGATGACGTGGCTCTCGTTCGCTCGTTGGAAGACTTGGGGGACGTCGCGCTTCGGCAAGGCCTGAGCGAGCGCGGAGTCGCTCTGCACCGCCAGGCGGTAGCCTTGGCGACGCAGATCGACGATTCAGCCGCGCGGTTGCGCAGTCTCGTTCGTCTGCAGAGCGCGCTCCAACGCACGGGACGGCCGGCGGAAGCGACCGAGGTCGCACGCGAGGGTCTCGATCTGGCGAAACGAACCGGACAGAGAGCGGTGGAAGGCGTCCTATTGAACAATCTGGGGCTGCTGGTTCAAAAAGCCGGTCAGCATCAAGAGGCCGAACGATTCTTCCTGGAGGCGTTGGCGCTGAACCGTGAACTCAAGGTTCAAGCCGAGGAGGCCGTCAACCTTGCCAATCTGGGTGGATTGGCCGAACAGCGACGTGACTGGGAAGGGGCGTCCCGCTATTTCGAGCAGGCTCTCGCCGTGGATCGGGATCTGGAGCATCGGGGTGGAGTAGCCGGTGACTTGAGCCATCTCGCAACGGCGGCCGAAGAACTCGGCCAGAGCCGTTCCGCGTTGGGCTACGCGGAGCGGGCCTTCCTGGCCTACAAGGGGCTCCAGCAGGCGGCCGCCGCCCGACGGGAGCTGGAGCGGGCCGTCAGGTTGGCGGAAGCCCTCGGCGACCGGGCTCGACTCGAGTGGTTGCGCGGTGAACTGAAACGGCTGGAGCCGCCGCCTTCGCGGTGAAGGCGGCGGCTCCAGCATGGAACCAAGCCTGCCGGCGGAGGGTTACTTGATCGCCACCGCCTTGACCTCCTTGAACGTGGTATGGCCTTGAAGGACTTTCTCGATCCCATCCTGCACCAGCGTTGTCATACCTTCTTCCTGGCCAAGCACGAACATGTCCTCCGTCCTGGCTTTCGTCTGGACGAGGCGTTTCATCCGATCGGTGCCGAGCAGGAGCTCGTGCAATGCGATCCGCCCCTTGTAGCCTGACCTGTTGCAGGCGTCACATCCCCTGCCCCGATGGAGCTTGAAGCTGCCGTCGTACTTGTACCCCAATCTATCCCAACGCTCCGGGCCGTAGCTCTGCCGCAACTCTTCAAATTCCTCCGGTGTCGGCTGGTAGCTTTCCTTGCAGTCCTTGCAAATCTTACGGGACAGCCGCTGCGCGAGCACGCCCAACATCGCATCCGCAAAGCTGAATGAATCGCAGCCCATGTCCAGCAGACGCGTGACGGTTTCCACCGCGCTGTTCGTGTGGAGGGTGCTCAAGACGAGGTGGCCGGTGAGCGACGCCTCGATCCCGATATCAGCCGTCTCTTTGTCCCGCATCTCGCCGACCATGATCACGTCCGGGTCGGCGCGGAGAAAGGACCGCATGGCGGCCGCAAAGGTGAAGCCGATTTTGGGATGCACCTGAACTTGGCGGAGGCCGTACTGCGTGATTTCGACGGGATCTTCGGCCGTCCAGATCTTGATGTCGGGAGTGTTGATGTAACCGAGCACGGAATGGAGCGTCGTCGTCTTACCCGATCCGGTCGGGCCGACGCAGAGAATGATGCCGTACGGCTTCTCCGCGATCGTCTTCAGCTCACGCAGGTTCCGCTCGGAGAATCCCATCTTGTCCAGGGGCAGCGGCTCGCTCGTGGCGAGCAGACGCATGACCACATCTTCGTTGTAACCGGCGGTCGGGACCGTCGCCACCCGGAGTTCGATCTCGCGATTTTCGCCCAGCTTGAACTTGATCTTACCGTCCTGGGGCTTCCTGCGCTCGGCGATGTCGAGACTGGCCATGATCTTCAGGCGGGATACGATCGCGCGCCGGTAACTGGGGGGGATTCTCATGTACTCGAAGCAAGACCCGTCCACTCTGAACCTGACGATCGTCTCCCGTTTCTCCCCGTATGGCTCGATGTGAATGTCCGACGCGCCTTGGCGATAGGCGTCGGCGATGATCTGATTGGCCAGCCGGACGATCGCGCTGTCGTTCTCATCGAGGCCAGTGCCCGCCCCGGAGGCCTCCTCCGCCTCGAGCTGCGCTTCGCTGACCAACTCGCCGAGAATGTCGGAAATGTTCTCGTTGAGGGCTTTGCTCGCATCGGCCGGAGCGGTCGCGGCGGAGAGAAACTGCAGGATGTCCCGCCGCAGACTGACCGCGAACCGGATGTTGAGCCCGGGAAAGGTCCGCCTGATGTCCTGCACGCGATCGAGGTCGCCGGGATCGTCCGTGATGACTTCCACGGCATTGCGGTCCTTCTTGATGGGCATCCAATGGTTCTTCTTCAGATAGTCGATGTTGAGGTTTTTCAGCAGTTCGACGTCCACGATCGTCCGCTCGTTGTACTCGATGTAGGGGCATTTGTGGTATTGCCCCAGCGATTTCCCGATGTCGCTTTTCGGCACCTTGTACTTTTCGATCAGCAGGGTTTCAAGATCTGTAATGCCTTTCCGCGATTCGGCGATGGCGTTGTCGAGCTCCGCCTGGGTGATCCGATTGTTGCTGACCAAGTAATCGAATTTGGTCGGGACCTTTTTTGTGCTCTTGCGGAGATTGAAAAACGCGATGCCTAGCGCCTTAGCGATCTCTGCGACGCATTCTTCGTCTTTCCTGGTGAACCGCCCGCCGCTTTTCTTATTGAGTAGTTGGATGACGCCCATCAGGTACTTGTTGTCCGCAACGATGGGATAGGTGAGTACCTGTTTCGTTTTGAACCCGGTGCGCTTGTCGTAGGAGGGATCGTGGAGCAATGAAGGGTGGACACCCTTGAGCTCGGCGGGGTTGTAGGCGTCCGCAATGTTCACGGGACGGAGATATTTCGCGCAGAAGCCGGCCAGGCATTGCTCGTTGATGGGGATGCGGACCTCTTCCACCTTATCGAGACTCGGAACTTTGGAAAAGATTTCCTTCTTTTCCGGATCGACGGCGAAGAGCGTCAAATCCTCCGCGTCGAACAGCCCCAGCATGTCATTGTGGAGATCGAGAAGGATTTGATCGATATCGCGGGCTGCATGGATTTGGTTGGTGATCCGCTTGACGTGCTCGGCATACTCGACCTTCTGCTGCAGTTCCTGAAGGTTTGGCGGCATCGTCCTCGTGTCCATCAGATGCTTCCCCTCTAAGAAGGTCGGGACGCCGGTCGCTGGCCGCTGTGTGGCGGGAGACGTCGCTGCGGTCAGGCCTGGGTCGGCCGGTCAGTCGTGCGTTACCGATTCAAGTGTAGCCGAAAGTGGGATGCTGGCAAGCGGCAGCGGTCGCCGTTGTGCGGCGAGACGCCTCGCGGTCTCGGGGAAGTGGACGGAATGAACCCAGAGGAGAAAATGAGACAGCAAGCCGACTTAGGAGGGCTTAGGAGGGGAGGCGAGACCTCAGCTCGGAGACGACATCCGATGGCGACAACTTGGTCACCGCCCCGGTGCGTCGTACCTTCAGCTCGACGATGCCTTGGGCGAGTCCCTTGTCGCCTACAAGGACCTGAAAGGGGGCTCCGATGAGGTCTGCGTCGTTGAACTTCACCCCTGCCCGTTCGTCGCGATCGTCCCAGAGCACTTCCACTCCGGCCTGTGAGAGCTTCTGGTAGAGGGTCTGGGAGACTTCGAGGACTTGCGGAGACGCGCCGAGCGGGAGCAGATGGATATGGAAGGGGGCGATGGGGATGGGCCACACGATGCCTTTCGGGTCGTGGTTTTGCTCGATCGCCGCCGCCGCGGTCCTCCCCACGCCGATCCCGTAACAACCCATCACCGCCAGAGCTTCCTTGCCCTGGGGATCGAGGAACGTGGCGTTCATGGCTTTGCTGTACTTCGTCCCCAGCATGAACACGTGGCCTACTTCGATCCCCTTGGCGACCTTGAGCACTCCGGCTCCTCGTGGGGATGGGTCTCCGGCCTTGGCGTTGCGCACATCCGTGAAGAGGGCCTGCGGGAAATCCCGATCCCAGTTCGCATCGACGTAATGCGTATCAGCTTTATTTCCTCCGACTACCACGTTGCGCAGCGATTTGACGGCATGGTCGGCGAGAATCTTGATCCCCGCGAGACCGATCGGACCGGCAAAACCGACCGGTGCCCCCGTGTGTTTCAGGACCACATCCGGCGTCGCCAGTTCAACGTCCGTGACCCCCAGAATTTTCTTCAGCTTGATCTCGTTGACATCGTGATCTCCCCGTACGAGGACTGCCGTGACTTCCTTGGCGGGTGTGACGTACAGGAGCGTTTTAACCAGCCGCTGCGGGCCGATCTTGAGGAAGGCCGTCACTTCCTCGACCGTCCGACAATTCGGAGTCGCTACAGACCGCAGCGGTCGCGGTGTCTCCATGTCGGCAGTGGTCGGGGGCGGGACCTCCGCCCGCTCGATGTTGGCGGCATACTCCCCTTCGTCGCTATAGAGGATGGTTTCTTCACCGGTGTCCGCCAGTACCATGAATTCATGCGACGAAGTACCGCCGATCAGCCCCGTATCGGCCTCAACCGCGCGGAAAGTCAGCCCGCACCGTTCAAAAATGCGCTGGTAGGCCTCGTACATTTTCTTGTAGCTGATCTTTGCGCTTTCTTCATCTTTGTCGAAGCTGTACGCGTCTTTCATGATGAACTCCCGCCCGCGCATGAGGCCGAAGCGCGGTCGGATCTCGTCGCGAAATTTGGTCTGGATCTGGTAGAGGTTCAGGGGTAATTGGCGGTAAGAGCGAACTTCCCGCCTGAACAGGTCGGTGATCACTTCCTCGTGCGTCGGGCCGAGGCAAAAGTCCCGCTCGTGGCGGTCCTTAAAGCGGAACAGCTCTTTCCCATAAAAGTCCCACCGACCGGTTTCCCGCCACAGCTCCGCGGGGGAAGCCATGGGCATGAGCACCTCCTGCGCGCCGGCGCGATCCATTTCCTGCCGGATGATCTGCTCGATCTTTCTGATGACTCGCAGGCCCAACGGCAGGTAGGTATAAATGCCGGCGGCGACTTTCCGAATCAATCCGGCGCGGAGCATCAACCGGTGACTGATGGTCTCCGCCTCGCCGGGATCTTCCCTCAGGGTCGGGATCAGGGTTTGGGAGGCGCGCATAGTGCCTTGTCGGTGAACTTGAGCGGACAGCGAATAGCTCGGAGCTGCTCGCTATTCGCTGTTCGCTCTTTCAACGCGAAATCAATCGTTCGATGTCATTCCAGAAGGCAAAGATCATGATCCCGACAAGCAGGACGAGCCCCACCTGTTGGGCCAATTCCCGCTGGCGATCGCCCAGCGGCTTGCGGAGGATGGCTTCGATGGTGAAGAAGAGCAGATGTCCGCCGTCGAGGATCGGAATGGGCAAGAGATTGAGCACGCCCAAGTTGATGCTCAAGATCGCGATCAAGTACACGACGCTTGACGCTCCTTGCGAGGCCGCTTCGCCGGAGATATTCGCGATTGTGAGCGGTCCCCCGATGTTCTTGCTGGAGATGTCCCCGACGATCATCTTGTAGATCCCGACCACGGTCAGCTCGGTCCAGCCCCAGGTCGCCTGCAGACCCATCCACGGCGCAAGGAGAGGATTGGAGGTCTGCATGATGGATCGGCTTTGAGCGGAAATGCCGATCTTTCCGATCTCGACGGTTTTCCCGTCGACCGTCGTCTTTTCCGCTGCGGGAGTCACCGTCAGCGTAATAGTCCTTCCGTTCCGGAGCACCTCCATGCGTAGCGGTTGGTTCGGATGCTCCCGTACGATCGCCGTCATCTCCGACCAGGTATGAATCTCTCGATCATCGATTCGCGTCACGCGGTCGCCTTCCTGCATGCCGACCTCTCGAGCCGGTGAGCCCGCCATAACGGCGGTGATGACGGGGGCGCGTTCCTCGATGCCGATCACGTAGGTGGTGGCCGATTTGCCGTTGCTTGCGACGGGTTTCGCCACGGGGGTGACCAAAAGGGTTTTGATCTGATCGCCGCGTCTGAGATCGATGGTCAGTTGCTTGCCGTTACTCTTGGCGATTATGTCCAACAACTCGCTGTTGACCGACACATCCTTCTCGTTGACCCGGATGATACGGTCGCCGGGCCTGATGCCGGCCAGATCCGCGGGGGAGCCTGGAAGCACCGCTTCGATTTCGGAGACGATGTCCTTGATCGTGGGGACCGGCAGGGGGAATCCCAAGGCCAGCGTCCCCGTGTAAATCAGGTAGGCCAAGATGAAGTTGAACCCGGGACCGGCGGCCACCACCAGCGTCTTTCTCGTGAGCGACTTGTGGGCGAACGATCTGGCCTTGTCTTCGGGCGTGATCGCATCGCTCTCTTCCTCTCCGAACAGCTTGACGTAGCCCCCGAGCGGAACGGCGGAGACCAAGTACTCCGTGTCGCCGATCTGTCGCCCGATGAGTTTCGGTCCGAACCCGAGCGAGAATTTCAGCACCCTCACGCCGACCCAACGCGCTACGAGGAAATGCCCGAGCTCGTGAAAGGTGACCAGCACCCCGAGCACGACGAGGAACCACCAGGCTTTCTGGAGGACGAGCCAGACGGCGTCGGGCGACCAGGCGAAGGCAAGCGTCATAAGATCCTAACTCCCGTCCAAGAATTTACACGTGAGGACTCGATACGTTGCACAGTGCCATCTTCGCATGTTCCCGCGTCATTGTCACCGAGCCAGCGCATGCACCATCGATTCGGCCTTCTCGCGTGCCCATCGATCGGTGTCCAACGCATCGTCGAGTGAATCGATCTCGCGCGGAGTGTGGGCTTCCATCGTAGAACGAATGACCTCCGGGATATCGGCAAATCCGATCCCTCCCTGAAGGAAGGCTTCCACCGCGACCTCGTTCGCCGCGTTCATGGCGGCGGGCATCGTGCCTCCGATCCGAAGCGACTCGTAGCCCAGCTTCAAACAGGGGAACCGCTCGTGATCCGGTTCGAAGAAGGTCAGGCGCCCGATCTGAACCAAGTCCAGCGAGGGGAGGTCGAGCGACATGCGTTCCGGATACCGCATCGCGTATGAGATCGGTGTCCGCATATCCGGGAGCCCGAGCTGCGCGATCACCGAGCGGTCTTGATATTCTACCAAAGAGTGGACGATGCTCTCCCGATGAATCAGCACGTCGATTCGGGACTCGGGAATATCGAACAGCCAACGGGCTTCCACCACTTCCAATCCTTTGTTCATCAAGGTTGCGGAATCGATCGTGATTTTGGCTCCCATCTTCCAGTTCGGATGCTGAAGCGCCCGTTCCGGGGTGACGTTGCGCAGTTGGTCCTTACGCAAGTCCCACAGGGGGCCTCCGGAGGCCGTCAAGATCAATCGGCGGACGTCCTCTTTCCGATGGCCCTCCAGTGATTGAAAGATGGCGCTGTGTTCGCTGTCGACGGGGAAAATGCGGACCCCATAGCGCCGCGCCTCGAGTTGCATCAATTTTCCCGCCATGACCATCGGTTCCTTGTTGGCCAGAGCCACGTGCTTCCCGCTCCGAATCGAGGCCAGGGTCGGCAAGAGACCGGCCGCGCCCACGATCGCCGAGATCACCAACGAAGCTCCGGGCAGGCTGGCCACGTGCGCGACGCCCTCTTGAGCGGAGAGGATTTCGACCGGCAGGTCGGCGCACCGCGCGCGCAGGCGCGCGGCCGGGGCCTCTTGAAACAAGGCGACGGTCTGCGGACGGTACTTCCGGATTTGCTCTTCCAATTTCTCGTCATTGCTGCCGGCCGTCAAACCGATGACTCGGAACTCGTCGGGAAAGCGATCCACGATGTCCAGCGCGTTGGTGCCGATCGAACCGGTCGATCCGAGAACGACGATGTTTTTCATGGGGGTCCTTTCGCCGTGTCGCTCTAAGCCTTCAGCGAACAGCGCTCAACGAAACGCCGGCGGTCATTCTACTCTCTGCAGTAAGCTCAAACCC
Source organism: Nitrospiraceae bacterium (assembly GCA_037446055.1). Classification (GTDB taxonomy): domain Bacteria; phylum Nitrospirota; class Nitrospiria; order Nitrospirales; family Nitrospiraceae; genus JBBIJI01. The sequence goes on along the minus strand of JBBIJI010000004.1, from coordinate 141,530 downwards.
GATTGCGACGGCACATGGCTCAGCCTTTGACCAGGGTCACATAGTAATAGAATGTCGGAGCGGTGAACAAGAGACTGTCGAGTCGGTCCAACATGCCGCCGTGCCCCGGAAGCAATGACCCGGAGTCTTTGACTCCGGCGCTGCGCTTAAGGGCCGATTCGGTCAGGTCGCCCAGCACGCCCGCGCACGTGAGCAGAGCTCCGAGGATCAGGCAGTCGACGATCGAGAAGATCTGCGCTCCCAGGAGGCGCGCGCCTAAGGCGGCACCGGTCGCCAACACCCATCCTCCCAGCAGACCTTCCACGGTCTTGTGGGGGCTGATGCGCGGGGCCAGCCGGCGGGACCCGAATAGCGTCCCGACGTAATAGGCGCCGATGTCGCTGCACCACGTCACCAGCACGACGAACAGGCTGAGCTCCGCTCCATCGAGCAGGGCGCGGGTGAGGAGCAAGTGTCCGAGCGTCACGGCGATGTACAACGTGCCGAAGACCGCCACGGCGCTATCGGTGAGCGACTGCGTAAGCGCCCCGTTTCTCAGAAGCGGCACCACGAGCGTCGCCAGGAGGACGACCAGCACGATCGCGTGCTCGTATGATCCGCCGGCCCACTGGTAAGCGACGAGCAAAGAGGCGATGGCCACCATCCCGACCAGCATCGGGAGCGGCAGCCCGGGTGCTTTGAAATAGAGTCGGTAGAATTCATAGCCGGCGAACAAGCCTGCGCTCAGGACGAGCGCAAAGAAGATCGTCGCGGGCAAGTACCGCACGACCACGTAGAGCACCGGCAGGAACACCAGCGCCACGTAGATCCGACGGATGTCGAAGCGAGACGAAGGTTTCGCCGACACCCTTGGTAGGCGGTGAGTGTCCATGCGGGGGTCGATGGCCTCCGGCGTCACGACTTAATTGTTGGGTGAAAGCGTGCTGAGGACGCGCCCGAACCGTCGCTCGCGTCGTTGGTATTCGAGGAGCGCGAGCAGGGCTTCGCGGCGGCGAAAGTCCGGCCACAAGGTCGGCGTGAAATAGAGCTCCGTGTAAGCCAACTGCCAGAGCAGAAAATTGCTGATGCGCGTCTCTCCGCTGGTGCGAATGAGAAGATCGGGATCGGGCAGACCCTGCGTGGCGAGGTAGGATTGGAAGAGATCTTCCGTAATCTCCTCCGGCTGCAGTTTTCCGCTGCGCACGTCCTGCGCGATCTGCTTGGCCGCATCGGCAATCTCGCCTCGCCCACCGTAACTGAGCGCGACGGTCAACTGCAACTTGTCCAGGTGGGCGGTGTCCTGCTCCGTGAGCTTGACCCAGTGCGACGCCGCGGGCGGAAGCGAGGACAGCCGGCCGATGGTCCTGAATCGGACGCCCTGCTCGACCAACGCCGAACGCTCCGTCGAGAGGTACTGCTCGAGTAAAGCCATCAACGCGTTGATCTCCTGAGTGGGACGATTCCAGTTTTCCTGCGAGAAGGCGAAGATCGTCAGGGCCCGGACGCCGACCTCCAAGCAGAGGGCGATCAACTCCCGGACCGACTTGATTCCTTCCCGATGCCCGGCGATACGCGGCAGTCCGCGCGTCTCGGCCCAGCGGCCGTTGCCGTCCATGATGACGGCGACGTGCTTGGGAAGAAGATCCGGATCGAGCTTGGCCAGTAACTCTTGTTCGGAGAGTTGATCGATTGCGAGTGCGCCGCCTTTGGGCATCAGGGGGATAGTCATCCTTTCCGCGGTTACCGTGGCACTGACGGCAGGTGGGCAGAGTCTACTGGTCGGTGGACGAAATGTCAAACGCTATTTGGAAAAAGTCCTGTAAATGCGAGCCCTTGAGGCCGCGCGCTGATTGCGTCCCCGCAAAGGAATCGGCTATACTCGATTTCTCCTTTGTAGGTGCGATGCGGTGAAGCGATGCCGACGATGGAACCACCGTCCCTGGAACAGTTCGGCCTGACACCGGCAGAAGTGGGACACGCCTTGGGACGGGTTAAAACCCGCCTCGTGGATTATGCCGACCTCTATTTCGAGGCCTCCCAAACCGAATCGGTCTCGATGGAAGAAGGACTCGTCAAGCGTGCGGTGAAGAACATCTCCCAGGGCGTGGGTATCCGAGCGACCGCTGGCGAGAAAACCGGCTTTGCCTACTCCGATGAACTGACGAAGAAGGATCTGGAGATCGCAGCGGACACCGCGCGGTACATCGCAAGCTCCCCGCAGGGCGATTACGCCATTTCCGTCACGCAGCATCGGGGCCCCGTGCACAACCTCTACCCGGTGGAACGGGCCAGGGCCGAGGTCGCCACGCCGGACCGGGTGGCGCTCCTGAACGAAATCGACGCGGAGGCCCGCCGGTACGATCCCCGCATTAAGAACGTCATGGCCTCGTTCAACACGGAATACAAGATCGTGCTCGTGGCCACGTCGGACGGCACCCTCGTGGGCGACGTCCAGCCTCTCTCACGGTTGCAGATCACGTGCATTGCCGAGGAGGACGGGAACCGGCAGGTCGGCACGTACGGAGGAGGCGGCCGGATCGGGTTCGAATTCTATCGCGACGGGAATCGCCATCTCGCCTTCGCTCGGGAGGCCGCACGCCAGGCCATCCTCAACCTCAGGGCGGTGGCCGCGCCGGCCGGAGTGATGCCGGTCGTGCTCGGCGGCGGATGGCCCGGCATCTTGCTGCACGAGGCCATCGGCCACGGTCTGGAAGCGGACTTCAACCGAAAGAAGACGTCGGCCTTTTCGAATCTCGTCGGCCAACGAGTGGCGTCGGAGGTCTGCACGGTCGTCGATGACGGGACGCTCCCTTCGCGCCGGGGCTCGCTGAACATGGACGACGAAGGGACCCCGACGAACCGGACGGTCTTGATCGAAAAAGGCATCCTTCGAGGCTACATCACCGACAAGCTGAACGCGCGGCTGATGGGGATCCCGCTCACCGGCAACGGCCGGCGGGAAAGCTATCAGAGCGTCGTGTTGCCGAGGATGACCAACACCTTCATGCTGGCGGGCGAGTCGGATCCGCAAGACATTATTCGGTCGGTGAAACGAGGGCTCTATGCGGTTTCGTTCGGGGGCGGGCAGGTGGACATCACCAACGGGAAATTCGTCTTTTCCGCGAGCGAGGCCTACCTGATCGAAGACGGCCAGGTGACAAAGCCGGTGAAAGGTGCCACCCTCGTCGGCAACGGCCCGGAGATTCTCACCAAGGTGTCGATGGTCGGGCATGATTTGAAGCTGGACGAAGGCATCGGCACGTGCGGCAAAGAGGGGCAGTCGGTGCCGGTGGGTGTCGGCCTGCCGACCATCCGGATCGATGAAATTACTGTCGGGGGGACTAACGCGTAGCTCTAAGAGCTGAGTGTTGAGTCCTAACTTTTTAATTCTGAATTATGAATTCTGAATTCTGAATGGACAAGACGTGCGGTACCTCGCTGTGTGCTGGTGACTGTGAGTTCAGATCGCCGAAAGACAAGAGATAGAGACTTATGGCTGACTACGAGCAACTAGCAGTTGATCTGCTCCGTCGCGCCAAGCGATGCGGCGCGACGGAGGCCGATGTCATGGTCGCGGAAGGGGACAACCTCTCCGTTCAAGTCCGGCTCGGAACGGTCGATCGCCTCACCAAAGCCAGAGAGAAGCAACTCGGTCTGCGCGTGTTCTTCGGCCACAAGTCAGCGAGCGCGTCCACTTCGGATTTTTCGGCCGAGTCGCTCGACCGATTCGTCGCCGACACGTGCGCGCTGGCGCGAGCGGTCGTGGAAGATCCGGTCTCGGGGTTGCCGCAGCCCGACATGCTGGCGCGGGAGGTTCCTGATCTTGATTTGTGCGACGATCGGCAGTTGCGGACCGACGAGCACATCGAGCTGGCCAAGCGGGCCGAAACGGCGGCCTTGGCGAAGGATCCGCGGATCACCAATTCGGAAGGGGGTGAATTCGCCTCGTCGGTCGGCCGGGTGCTGTACGCCGGCAGCCACGGGTTTGTGGGCCAATACCGCAGCTCGAGCTTCTCGCTCTCGGTGTCCCCGATCGCGTCGTCGCCCAACGACGGGGCGATGCAGCGGGACTCCTGGTACGGAGTGCAGCGAAAGTTTGCGAAACTCGAGTCGCCGGAATCGATCGGGGAAGAAGCGGCCAGGCGGGCGATCAGGCGGCTCGGGGCGAGAAAGATCGCGACTCAACGCGCGCCCGTGGTGTTCGATCAAGAGACGGCGGGCAGTCTGTTGAGCAATCTCTGTAGCGCGGTGTCCGGCTACGCGTTGTACAAGGGCGCCTCATTTCTCGTCGGGCACTTGGGTAAAAGGCTGGCGCCGGACTTCGTGACGGTCTATGACGACGGCCGTATGATCGGCGGCTTGGGCTCGAAGCCCTTCGACGGCGAAGGGCTCCCCACGCGGAAGACGCCCGTGCTGGATCGCGGCGTGCTGTCCAGTTATCTGCTCGATACCTACTCGGGTCGGAAGTTAGGACTGGCATCGACCGGCAACGCGTCCCGATCCATCGGGGAAAGTCCCACGGTCGGTCCGACCAACCTCTACCTGGTGCCGGGCACGAAAACGCTGGAGGAGATCATCGCCACGGTCCCGCAGGGGCTGTATGTGACGGAACTGATCGGCTTCGGCATCAATATGGTCACGGGGGATTACTCGCGCGGGGCCTGCGGCTTCTGGATCGAGAATGGGGAGCTGGCCTATCCGGTGGAAGAGATCACGATCGCGGGCAATCTCAAGGAGATGTTTGCGAACATCGAGCTCGTCGGGAACGACCTGGTCTTTCGAGGACGGATCGCGAGCCCGACCCTCAAGATCGCGGAAATGACGATTGCTGGGAATTAGCCGGCGCGTGACCGCCGACTAATTGCTAATTCTGAATGCTGAATTATGAATGTTGAATGGGCGGACAATTCAGAATTCACAATTCAGAATTCAGAATTCGACGACGCGCCCATAAGCGCGCGGAGGAGGGCTTATGGCTGACATCAAGGACACCATGGTGCAATACCAAAGCAACGGCGTCACGGTCAGAGCCTATGTGGCGGCCCCGAACGTCAAAGAGAAACGACCGGCCATCATCGTAGTGCAGGAATGGTGGGGACTCAATGAGCACATGAAAGACGTGGCCCGCCGCTATGCGAACGAGGGCTACGTCGCCGTCGTCCCCGATCTCTATTCGCGCTTGGGGAACAAAGTCACCGCCAATCCCAATGAAGCGGGGCAGCTCATGAACTCCTTGAAGCAGGAGGAGGGGCTCAAGGACCTCAATGCGACGGTCGCGTATGTGAAGACATATCCGGGGGTGGATGCGACACGCATCGGCGTGACCGGCTTCTGCATGGGCGGCTCCTATGCCTTGATGCTCCCCTGCGTGAACAGAGACATCAAGGCTGCCGTGCCGTACTATGGCCAGGTGCCCAATCCGGACACCCCGCTGCAACAATTGGCTTGTCCTGTCTTGTATATCTATGGAGAGGACGACGGCTGGATTACCAAGGCGGATGTGCAACGGCTGGCGGCCGCCTTGAAAAAATACAACAAGCCGGGCGAGGTCAAGACGTACCCCGGCGCGCCCCATGCGTTCTTTAACGATACGAGAAAGGACGTGTACAAGGCGGCAGAGGCCAAGGATGCGTGGATGCGGACCTTGGCGTTCTTCAAGCAACATTTAAAGAGCTAGTAGCCGGTAGCTGATAGCGAACAGCGAATGGCTTGGAGCTGTTCGCTGCCTGCTATTCGCTATTCGCTAAGGAGTGTTAATGGCGTTGAATGAAGAAGACGGGAAAAAGATGCTCCAGCTCGTCACGTCGCGGTACGACGATCGCCACTGGCGCAAGAAAATCGAAAAGACCTTGAGCCTGCCGCAGTCCGGCGTCGGCGACGAAACACAGCGGCAGATCTTCATGTATCTCAAGATGGGACTCAAAGCGTACAAATCCCGCCGGGCCGATCCCGACTCCTGGATCGTCGGTGGCTATGCGACCAAAGAGGTGATCGACCGTGCCAAGTTCCAACCCTCCCTCGTCGGCAAGGACATCACCAAGGAACAGGTCGAGTTTCTCGGGACCGATCCTGGACCCGAGGTCGATGAAGCCTGGTGGGACGATATGCTGGTCTCCTGGTTTGAAGAGCCGGACGAAGAAAAGACGGAGAGAGAGGGGGCAAAGAAGGAAGAAGGCGTTTCAGGAGAAGGAGAACAACCTAACGCAGAGTTTGCAGCAAGAGACAAACCTACGGCTTGATGTTCCCAGAGTTGCTGATCCCTGCCGGTAGAAATAATCCGTTGGTTTCCATCCCAGCCATGAGCTATTCGCTATAAGCTATTCGCTCTCTGCTAGCGCGCATTATTCATGACGGTTCGTCGCGAAATTGCGGAGGCGCCAAGCGTCGGACCCGTTGCAGGGAGAAGAGCAACGGGTACCCCCGCGTGGAGGCGCGAGGGAGGGAGGCATACTTGAAACAGTATGTTGACCGACCGAGCGGCGAGCCCGCCCGCCAGCATGCCACAAGATAGCATGCTGGCTTGTCGCAGCGGCGAATCCGCGATTGCAGCAGAAGCGTTCATGAATAATGCGCGCTAGGAACTGAACAGATCCATCTGCGCCGGCTTCGGCGGGTCGATGTGGAGCGTCGTCGCAGGAGCCGGGGCGCTGTCGCCCGCAGGCTTCGGCTGACTGTGCTTGTCGAGAAAGGCCTTCAGTTTCTTAAAGTCCTCCCGCAGCGGTTCCAATAAGCCGCCCTGGTGTAACGCGGCGGCCGGATGGAGCAGCGGGAAAATCACAAAATCCTTCATGTAAAACGCCTGCCCGCGCACTTTCGTAATCCCGACCTTCCGTTCCAGCAGCGTCTGCGTCGCCCAATTCCCGAGTGTACAGACAAGCTTGGGCCGGATGATCTGAATCTGCTGCATCAAGAACGGCTTGCAGGTCTCAACTTCATCCGGCTCCGGATCTCTGTTATTGGGAGGGCGGCACTTGATCACGTTCGCGATATAGATGTCAGACCGCGATAACCCGGCCGATTGCAGCAGATCGTTTAAGAGCTTTCCCGCCGCGCCGACGAACGGCTCCCCCTGCTGATCTTCATGAAAGCCGGGTCCCTCGCCCACGAACATGATCGACGCGTGCGGATTCCCGACGCCGAAGACCACCTGTGTCCGGCCCAGCTTGGAGAGTTTGCACCGTTGGCAATTGTGGAGGGACTTGGCGAGCTCTTGAAGCGTCATCGGCGGCGCGAGCACCGGTGAGGGGACCGGAAAGTTCGGGCGAATCTTAGGCAGACGGATCAGGCTTGTCAACCGGAGTAGAGCCGGCCCTGGGTGCTCACTTATGAGCCCTGTGTACGAACACTGTTCATCTGCACGGTACGTTCACGACTTCTTCCTCGGTCCTTTTCCCGTTTTGAAATGGAAAAGATGATAAGGAGGAGTGTGCTGCGGACGAGCATGCTTAACATCGGCGAGGCCGACATCCGACCATCAGGGCCATTTTCCAAGCAGTTCTCAGGGCCCTTCGACCGGCCCCGCAGGAAAAAAGCTCCATCCCCTCATACCTGGAGGAGAGCAGAAAGGTAAGGGAGGAGTATCAAAGCCTGGTTAGTTGATGTCCCGAGGACACTTCACATGGCAGCGATGGCCGCAAAATGGCTCTCCTCGCCGCTTGACAGGAACTCGCAGGCGGGCGTAAAGTGGCCGACCTCATGTTGATGCCTAAGGATTGTTGCCAGGCCAAAGGGAGCAGAGGCAGACAAAGGCGGATTCGAGACGGTATGAGAGGACCGCGACCTCAAGGTTAGAGTACTTCGGCTCAACGACCCCGCCATCTCCTAATGTCGGCAATCAGGCGCCACAGTGCGTGGGGCATGAGACTATAGAAAGCACGACGACTGCTGTCAGACCACTCGAGTTGGAGCAAATCACGATTGACTGAGCTTCCGATGTTCCTGAAGAAGGCGAGCAATTCAAATCATAAGGATTTAATCCCAGGCGGAGATGACTGACGAGCAGGCTCCGCCTCCAGCAGAACCTGACACAGGGCTTCTCTGCCTGTTGCTGCTCGCCAGGTTCTATGATCTTCCTGGTGATGCGGCCCAGCTACGCCATCAATTCGGCGAGACGGGGAAGCCCCTCGATGACCGTGCCCTGGTGCGCGCGGCAAAACACCTTGGACTTAAGGCCGGTCTCCGCAAGGCTGCGGGAGTGGAATTGGCTTCCACGCCGTTGCCCGCTATCGCCAAAGGCACCGATGGCCGCTATGTCGTGCTGGCCAAGGTCGACGGCGACAAAGTCCTTATTCAGAATCCTCTCCAAGACCGACCAGGCCTCATCGCGCGGCCGGATTTCGAAGCGCGCTGGACCGGCGAGTTACTGTTGGTGACGAAACGTGCCCACCTGCGGATGCAAGACCTGAAGTTCGACTTCACCTGGTTCATCCCGGCCATTGTCAAGTACCGTCGCTTACTCGGCGAGGTGCTGCTCGCATCCTTCTTTTTGCAGCTCTTTGCGTTACTCACGCCGCTCTTTACTCAGGTGGTCATCGACAAGGTGTTGGTGCACAAGGGCTTCACGACGCTCCATGTCCTGGCGATCGGCATGGTGACCTTGACCTTGTTTGATGCGGTGCTCGGCGGACTCCGGACCCACCTCTTCGCGCATACCACCAACCGTATCGACGTGAGCTTAGGTGCCCAATTCTTCAGCCATGTGTTGGCCCTTCCCCTCGCCTATTTTGAGGCCCGCCGTGTGGGTGACACGGTGGCGCGAGTCCGCGAGCTCGAACACATCCGTCACTTTCTAACCAGCAACTCCGTGACCGTCGTTCTGGACCTCGTCTTCACCGTCGTGTTCTTGGGCGTGATGTGGTTTTATAGCCCGCTCCTCACGCTGGTCGTTGTCGGGTCCCTCCCGCTCTACGCTGTTCTGTCGATCGTGATCACGCCGATCATTCGGGCCAGGCTCAATGAGAAATTCAACCGAGGGGCGGAGAACCAGGCCTTTCTGGTCGAGTCCATCACCGGCATCCAGACGGTAAAAGCGCTTGCCGTGGAGCCGCCGCTGCGGCGACGATGGGACGAACAACTGGCCGAATATGTCCGGACCAGCTTTCGCGCCACGAGTCTCATCACCGTGACCAGCCAGATCGCCTCCTTTATCCAGAAGGCGACGACGATCGCGATTCTCTGGACCGGCGCGTATCTCGTCATCGGCGGGGACCTCAGCATCGGCCAATTGATCGCCTTCAACATGCTATCGAGCCAAGTCACCGGCCCCTTACTCCGAATCGTCAACCTCTGGCAGGAGTTCCAGCAGGTGGGCATCTCCGTGCAGCGACTGGGCGATGTGCTCAACACCAGACCGGAGCCATCCTATAACCCGACCCGGACTACGCTGCCAAGGGTGAAGGGTCAGGTGACGTTTGAAGATGTGATCTTTCGATATCGAGTTGACGGGCCGGAAATTCTCCGCAAGGTGTCTTTCAGTGTGCAAGCCGGGCAGGTCGTCGGTATCGTCGGGCGGTCCGGTTCCGGAAAGAGCACCCTCGCCAAACTGCTGCAGCGATTGTATGTGCCGGAACGGGGACGCGTCCTGGTCGACGGCGTCGATCTGGCCCAAGTCGATCCGGCCTGGCTTCGCCGCCAGGTCGGCGTCGTCCTCCAGGAAAATTTTCTGTTCAACCGATCGGTGAGGGACAACATCGCCCTCACCGATCCCGGCGTTTCGATGGAACGGGTCATCCAGGTGGCGCAACTCGCCGGAGCCCATGATTTCATCCTGGAATTGCCGGAAGGCTACGACACCCTGGTGGGCGAGCACGGCTGTTCGCTCTCCGGCGGCCAACGCCAACGCATCGCCATCGCCCGTGCGTTGGTGGCCAACCCGCGCATCTTGATCTTCGATGAGGCGACGAGCGCATTGGATTATGAATCCGAGGCGATCATCCAACAGAACATGGCGTACATCTGCAAAGGCCGGACGGTGTTTATCATCGCGCACCGACTCAGCACGGTCCGGCCGGCGAGCCGTATCTACGTCATCGACAAGGGCGAGATTGTCGAAGAGGGAAGTCATGAGGATCTGCTCAATCAGAACGGCTTCTATGCCCGTCTGCACAAGCATCAGGACGGGCACTTCGCGGTGGTCTGAGCATCACTCAAACCCTCTCCCCGGCGTGGGAGAGGACCAGGGTGAGGGGGCTTTTCGCTGTGCACTGATGGTTGCAGTGCGCCGAGTAGTCACGAGAGACGAATGACAAATCTTTGGCACCACATCTCCGTCTGGCGCGCGGCCTGGCAGGGGGAAGCGGCACGGTCGGGTGAGACCGTGCCCTGTGGAAAACACATCGAATTTCTTCCGGCCGTGCTCGAAATCCAGGATGCGCCGCCTTCGCCGGTCGGCCGCGCCATTCTCTGGACCATCGTGGCCGTCTTCAGCGCTGCTGTCGGCTGGTCCTACTTCGGGTGGATCGACATCGTCGCCACGGCTCCGGGCAAGATCATCGCGAGCGGGTATTCCAAACTGATTCAGCCCTATGAGACCGGGGTTGTTGCCGCCATTCGTGTCCAAGACGGACAAGCGGTGAAGCAGGGCGACGTCCTGATTGAGCTCGATCCCACGATGAATCAGGCCGACCGAAGCCGAGCCTCCAACGAACGACAGGCTGCACTCGTGGAAGCGGCGCGGCTCCGCGCCTTGATTCGAGGGCAGGGGGCCTTCGCAGCCCCGGCCGGCAGTGATCCTCAGTATGTGGCGATCCAAGAACAACTCTTACGGGAGCAGCTTGCGGAGTATCAGGCTCGCCTGGGCGCAGCCCACCACCTCATCGAGCAGCGAAGAGCGGCAGTGGAAACAACGGAAGAGAACATCCGTCGTCTCGAGGACACCGTGCCGATGGAGGTCGAGCGGGCGGAGACTTACAAGAAGCTACTCGAACACAAGGCGGCCGCGAGGATGGACTATCTGCAAGCGGAAGAGCAGCGGATCGATCGCACGCAGGAACTTGCGGCCCAGAGAAAGAAGCTGTTGCAAGATCAGGCTGCGTTGGCAGAGTCGGAAAAGAACTATCGCGTCATCGTGTCGGAATTCCTGCATACCAAACAGGCCGAACTGGCGACCACTGAAACCAAGGCCGCATCGCTCGCTCAAGAGGTGGTGAAGGCAGGGCAGCGGACCGAATTGCAGAAACTGGTCTCGCCGATCGACGGCGTGGTCCAGCAACTCGCCGTTCATACGATTGGAGGCGTCGTGACGCCGGCGCAACAACTCCTGATCGTCGTCCCGCAGGACCATCCAGTGGAAATCGAAGCGCAAGTCGAAAACAAAGACGTCGGGTTCGTCAAGGAAGGCCAGCCGGTCGAGATCAAAGTCGAGACCTTCCCGTTTACCCTCTATGGAACGATCCCCGGCAAGGTCTTGACGATCTCAGACGACGCGGTGCCGCTCGACAAGGAGAAGGGAGGCCTGGTCTACGCCACGCGCGTGAGCATGGATCGGTCAACAGTTCAGTGGAAAGGAAACAAGTCAACCTCTCACCCGGCATGGCGGTGACGGTCGAGATCAAGACAGGCCGGCGGCGAGTGATCGAATATCTACTGAGTCCGCTGTTGAAGTCGATGAAGGAGAGTCTCAGAGAACGGTGAAGCCCACTCGGAATGGGAATGCAGGCTAGCGCTTTGTGGTCGATGCCAGGGAAAGGCTGGTGATCGGAAGAGCTTCAGCTTCTAACCGGGAAAGGTCTACGACCTGACTCGCGTGATCGATATCGAATCCGACGATCTGACCATCAGCGTCGAAATCGGCGACAACGCCGGGCGCGACTTCGCGTGAATCAGCACCGGCCTTGTCGGAGAGTTCAATATAAAGCGAGTCGGTCTCGGCGTAGTAATGAAATTTCATCTCGGCTCATCCGTGAAGTTGCGGTCGAAGAACGCATTATGAACAGTCATTTTATCGGCCAACGTTACGACACGCAAGTAACGCTGCTCTTCAGGGATATACACCCAGTGCCGTACTCGACCATCAGGCTGAATCTCCGAGCGCAGGGGCCGACGAATTGCCTGGTCGCACCATTCACGGCGAATGTACGGACGCTTTCGAAGAACCTGCTCTTCGAAATAACGAGTGGTTCTCATGCTTGAGTGTCAAAAAACGGCCCGATCATAGACTCGTGTTGAAGTTCTGTCCAGCATAAATCTTTTGCCTGGCATGGCCGTCACGGTCGAGATCAAGACCGGCCGGCGGCGAGTGATCGAATATCTGCTCAGCCCGCTGTTGAAGTCGGTGAAGGAGAGTCTCAGGGAACGGTAAGCGTGCCTAGTCTGGAGGTCGGTGGAGCATCGAACAAAACCGATCGACGGTTTTTCGGAAGACGAACAGCGCTGTGTCCTGAGGAGACGCCGCAATAGCCGCTGCTGCTGCGTCTTGAATCACAGCGGAAGACACCGCAAATCGGTGGGCGACAAGCAGCGCATCCTCGCAATCGAGGTCGGTGCCGCGACGGAGTTTGGCGATGATGAAGTCGACCGGCGAGAGCAATCGGACACGGAGATTCGGTCTGTGGATGAGGTCTGTCGCGCGCTCTCGGTAGCCAGGAGGCATGGCCACGACGGACCAACCGGAAAAATTCTGCGTCAGGTCCGCCGGGATGTGCTGGGCAGTCAGGAATTGCAGGAGGAGGTCGATGGGGCCGCTCACCTCCGCATCGATGTCTTGGGTCGCCCGGTCCGGATACCCGTAGACCTGCAAGGCAAGGGCCCCGACGAGAAGAAGGTCAACAGTGGCGCCGGTCTGATCGACATAGCGTCCGAGAAGGCGAAGGAGCTGGTCAGCGGTGATGGTAGGCAAAGTAGAGGGCCTCGGCGAACGCCCGATAGTCGCGGTAGTCAATGGGACCGGCGTTCAGAGGGAGCGGAGCGCGGTGAAACAAGTCCGTCAACAGTCCCCTGTAGTGCGTGTACCACCGACAAGCCGTCTCGTAGGCCTCTCGAACTCCTGGCAGGTGAAGCCACGGCGTGATGTCGAGTTGATCGTTGACGAGAATTTCAAGCCAGAGGATACGGCGACCACGGACGGTCTGAAGTGCGTCAGGAATTGAAGAGGTATTGAGATAAGCCGGGAGCAGCTTGAGTGGAACAACAGCGGTGATCGGATCTGACGGACGAGTCATGCAGGCTACTTTATCACAACCCTGGACCTCGCGCGAAGAGGTGCAGGACGCGGTGGCCTGAAATCAGGGACGTCACTCTTCCCCCGGATATGACCACTCGCCATTCAGGTCGAGGGCAGGCGGGGGAATCTGTCGGACGTCATGGCCGTCACGGTCGAGATCAAAACCGGCCGGCGGCGGGTGATCGAGTTTCTCCCCAGTCCACTGATGAAGTCTGTGAAAGAAAGTATGAGAGAACGGGAAATCCAGATGCAGCGGCAACGAAACCGAAGAATGCTCGTTCTTGGGCTGCTCCAACCATTCATGGCAAGGAACTCGCCCCCTCACTTCAGCCCTCTCCCCCTGCTCGGGGCAGAGGGAAGGGCGAGGGGGAGGGCGGTGAGATCGGCGCATCAAGTTGGAACAGCACTAGAGCGCCTGATATACGCGCTAGGTCTCACGCTGGCGATGGGACATGTGAGTGTCGCAGGAGAACCGTTCGCGGAGCAGGAGAGCCTGTCCCCGCCGAAACTCTATCTCAGCCTGCACGGAGCGATGGGAGCAGCCGCTCAAAACAGCCCGACGGTGCTCCTCTCGAAGGAACGAATCGAAGCAGCCAAAGGCGAGGTGCTCACGCAATTAGGGGCCATGCTCCCGAATCTGTCCTCGAACGTACGGCAAACCAGGCAAACGCAGTTTCTGGGGACGTTCGGGCTCGCGCCCGTCCGCACCGATCCCTTCAGCATCTTCGACACCCGCGTCACCGCGTCGCAGAATCTGTTCAGCCTCAGCCTCATTCAACGCTGGCGTGCCTCCCGCGAAGCGCTCCAGGTCGCCGAATTCGACGCCGCGTCCAGTAAGTTCGATACGATGGCCGGCGCGGCGTTGGCCTATCTCGATGGGCTGAAAGCTGCCGCAACCGCCGCGATGCGGCAGGCCAATCAACAATTGATTGGAGAGTTGTTGGCCAAGGTCAAGCTGCGGCAACGCGGGGGAGCGACAACCGGGTTGGATACGGCGAGGTTGGAGGGACAACTCGCGAACGAACGGCAACAGGTGGTCGCAGCCCGCGCCGAACTCGACCGGGCCAAGAACAATCTGGTCAACCTCTTGGGCATTCCGGTCGAGGTGTCCCTGATCCTCACTGATGAATTGAAATCCGACGTGGTAGACGTCCCTCCGCTTCAACCGGCGTGGGACGAGGCCCTCGCCAAGCGGCCGGAAGTCCAGGCGCAATATAAACGGGTCAGCGCGGCGAAGTTGACCTATGAGTCCACCACGGGGGAACGACTTCCATCCCTGGTCGCCCAGGGCGACTATGGACTCATCGGCAATCGATGGGGCAATACGCTGGACACGTACAACATGGCCCTGCTGCTCCAGATACCGATTTTCGACGGAGCCCAACGAGAAGGACGGATCGCCACCGCGCGGAGTCAGTTGCGCCAGGAGGTCCTTCGCATGCAGGTCGTGCTCAATCGCGTCAAGATGGAAGTCAACGACGCGCGCATTGCCTTGGCCTCGGCGAACGAACAGGCAGCCGTCGCCCGAGCCGGGCTGCAGGCCGCCATGAAAGAATCGGAACTGGCGCGAGAGCGCTTTGCGATCCTCACGATGGGGAATCAGTTTGAAATCACCAATGCGATCAACGCCCTTGCGCGGGCGCGGGAGAATCACGTCGATGCGCTCTTTCAGCTCAATGCGGCACGCGTCAATCTCGCGCGGGCAACAGGGAGCCTGGATGAACTGAACTAGCGCGCATTATTCATGAGCGCTTCTGCTGCAATCGCGGATTCACCGCTCCGACAAGCCAGCATGCGGCTGAGCGGCATGCTGGCGGGTGGGCTCGCCCCTCGCGGCCTCAACGTACTGCTTCAAGTACGCCTCGGCCGCTCGGGGCTCCGCGCGCCCGTCTCGCGTGGCGACTCCGCGATTTCGCGACGAACCGTCATGAATAATGCGCGCTAAGTTGGAGAGACGCATCACATCGATGGACACAAGTTTATGAGCGGTATCTCAGGCGGACGATCGGGTTCGCGACCCCGCCACCAACAGACCAAGCCCGAGTGTCGACGGATCAGAGTGATGATCGTCCATCCCGATCGCCTCTTCCGGGAAGCCTTGGCAGTGGCCCTCGCCAGTCAGCATCGGACCATCCAAGTAGTGGGTTGGGCTGGAGCGGTCGACCACCTCCGGCAGGTATCCCCTGTATCGTTGGCGTCTCACTGTCCCGATGTGATCCTCTTAGGGGGCGTACAGAGGGCAGCAGAGATCATGAGGGAGATAACATGCCTCCGCAGCACGTGGCTGACAGCGCGCATCCTTATCCTGAGTCGCCCGCCGGTCACGCATGACACGCATCCACGAAGCGGGGAATCGGTCGGTCCGGGAGAGGTGTCGCTCCGTGATCTGCTGCAGAGGATTCAGCACCTGAGCCGTGGCGAGCACAGCCTACCGGGGATAACCAACGAAGGAACCGGCTCCCCCGGAATCCCCGCCGAGCCGGCGGCCCAGGAGTCAGGCAGCCAACTCACCAGACTGACGCGGCGGGAGCAGGAAATTCTCATCCTTCGCCGACAAGGCCGCAGCAACAAAGAGATCGGCGCAGTGCTTCAGATCGAACTTCAAACCGTGAAGAACCATCTGCGGAGCATATTTGCCAAGGCACAACACGCTCGTCAGCGGCAGGAAGGCCCGGTCACGGCCATTCCTTCGCGTCCTCACTAGCAGGCTGTTGAAAAACCATTTTTACGCTCTTGAAACTAAGGGCTGCTCAAGGCAGCACACAGGATTGGAATAACCTGCAGGATGTTCAAAAAGGCCGTTCAGCGCGGCCGCAGCGAGCGAAGAGGCGAGGCGTATCGGGGACCCGTTGCTCTGGCATGCAATGGGTGGACGGTACGTTGAGCCTCTTCGCGTTAGACCCATTGCAGAAGAGAGCGCAATGGGTACCCCAACAAAGCTGGCGGACTTTTTCAACATCCTGCTAGATCGCCCCACCATAAATGAGAGCATGACTCCAGTCCACTCTGGTCCAGGGAGGGGCAGGGGTACTAGTACCTTTTTCATGTTGACCGACGACATGAAGGCGGGTACATCCCTTCGGCACCCTGACACTGATCCGAGAATAACTTGATGGGCCAACCCCTCTTGAACCCTCGCCCCCTCTGGGGGAGAGGCGACGGTGAGGGGGGAAATTTCCTCAGCGCCTCCCCCCCGTTTGCCTCTCCCTTTCCAAAAGAGAGGGGGAAACGGTCAGGTCGAGACCAGTGCATGTGACAGGTTA
Organism: Nitrospiraceae bacterium; assembly: GCA_037446055.1. Classification (GTDB taxonomy): domain Bacteria; phylum Nitrospirota; class Nitrospiria; order Nitrospirales; family Nitrospiraceae; genus JBBIJI01. Next base: position 125,129 of record JBBIJI010000004.1, on the reverse strand, counting down.
ACCCTGATCAGAAAATCACAGGGTCCTACAATTTCGTATTCCCTTCGCCCCATCTGGGGAGAGGGGAGGGTGAGGGGCAAATCCTCACGGCCCCACCCTCACCGTTGTCCTCCCTCTCCGTTGGAGGGTGAGGAAGCAGGATTGATGCAGGCGCGTCCACCTCGGCAGCAGAAATTATCTTTGGATCAGGGTTAGTTGTTGAACACAGGTGGCCGCCGAAGCTGGTGGAAGTGTCGAGTGTCACCGGGTTTCAGCTTGCGACACGTGGCCGGGGTGTCGGGCAGTTCCGAAGGCAGGGAGGTCGATATGAAACGGACGGCGGGTGGACGAAGGCGCCTGTACTCGATCGCGGGAGTGGCATTGTTATGGAGCGTGAGCGTCTGGGCCCAACAGGAGATCACAACGATCGGCGCGATCGTGGGCAGCCCTGTGGCCTTTCATCGCAAACCGGTCATGGTGCAGGGCAAAGTGAAAGATGTCCACCATTTTAAGGAGACCGACGTCACGGGCCGTCCACTCTGCAGCGAGGGCTTCCGCCTGGAGGATGGGACCGGCACACTGGAGGTGTTCTACAAGACTCGGTGTCAAGTCGGGGAGGAGACAGCGGTTTCGGTGGTCGATGGCGATCGTCTGATCGTTGAAGCGACCGTGCAAGCTCCGCCGACTAATCTCCGCATGGCGGATGGTCAAGAATTCGGCTTGTGGGCGGACGCGACCAAAATTCTCCGGCAACCGAAGTAGGGTGTGTCGCGAATTGACATCGGGCTGACCTCATCGACAGCGCGAAGCATCGGCGGAGAGAGTGCAGCGGGCTAGCATGTTGAAACAAGTCCTCATTCTGAATCTGAATTGAGGGGGCTGTCCCTCTTTTTTGTTCGCGAGTTGGAGATCGTAAGCGCCGGCGATGACGTGATCGAAGAGGAGTGGGACCTGATGGCGCAGAGTTGTGAGTGATCAGCCGGCGTCGCCTCTGTCAACCACAAAAAGGTACTAGTACATTTTTCACGTTGCACGACCACGGGCGGAAGGGTATGTCCGTCCGACAATCGAAGAAGTGGGCGGCCCAAGAAGACGAGGACGGTCGAAAATGGTGATTGACAACTTCGTCTTTCCACCGGGCGATTTGGGATCGGACTCACAATTTTGCGAAAGGCGGCGTAGATGATTGTTCTACTCATGTTGCTTGGCTTGCTGGCCTACATCGTATTGGCTGTGCTCATCACGTCCTGGGTCCGGCGGGCATTCACAACGAGCCGAGCCAAGTCACTCGCGACCGTTGTCTCGCTTGTTGTTTTGGCGCTGATTCCAACGGCAGATGAGTTCATCGGCAAGTGGTATTTCGACCATCTGTGTGAAACAGAGGCCAAGATCACGATTCACAAATCGGTCGATAGAGTCGAGGGAATTCTGGGGTCAGGCTTAGGAAGCCAGGCCTTCGATGAGTTTGGTTATCAGTTCTTGGAGGAAGAGATTGGTGGACAGTATTACCACTATAGCCGAGGTTCAATAGGCGAAAGGTTGAAAGCGGAGGTTAGTCATCCGACCAGTCAGTATGCTGTCAAACGATCGATTCAAAAACAGCCTTTCAATATTTCGAGATACGAAGAGGTTATCCTCGATCAGCGGAACAAAGAAAGCTTGGCTCAATCGATTCAATTTTCTTATGGCGGCGGGTGGGTTTCTCAGCTGATTCGAAGTTTTGGCGTGTCAGGTAGCGGCGGACAGTGTCACGACCCACTAACAAGTTGGAAGGACTTCTACCTAAAAACCTTGAAGCCATCTAGGCCTATTAACTAAACAGAGGTGTCAGATGCCAACGCTTAAACAATTGTTTGAATTTTCTCAGCTCGCTCAAGCTGCCTATGCACACCTGGAGAACGGCTCCCCACCATCAGCGTTTGTTAATAACGACACGGCTGAGTTCAGCCTCTCACAGGCAACAGTGTTTCTCGACGATGCCACTGGTTATTCCCTCTTGCACCATCAGCCGAACGACCCGAATGGATTTTCAGCTTCGATTTTTCGAAGTAATAACACCGGCGAAATCACGATCGCATTCCGCGGGACCGAGGGGCCACCGCTCAATAACATTGATCCCCGTGACATTGCCGCAGATGTGGACATTCTGACGATCGGCTATGCACGGCAGCAAATCATCAGCGCGTACAACTACTATCAACGGCTCATCACGCCAGTCGGGCAAGCTGTGCAGCAACTGGTTGAAGAGATCACCGATCAGCCCCCGACGGACGGACGTTTGTTCACGACGCTCCCGGGAACGACCCAGTTCTTGTCTTATCGGGTGGAATCATCTGGGGTCGGACTCGGGGTGCTGTTGCCGACCGATCATGTGACGGTGACCGGTCATTCGTTGGGTGGGCATCTGGCCGTCGCCTTCAGTCGCTTGTTCTCCGGAGTGGTAGATCATGTCTATACCTACAACGCGCCCGGGTTCGGTAATAATTTCACCGATCTATTTTTCAACCTGATCCCCGAGGCGAGCAACGCGTTTGATCCGGCCAAGATCAGCAACGTGTTTGGGGAAAAGGGGCCTGAGCTGATCGCGGATCTGCATACGCGATACGGAGAAGCCATCCCGATGTTCATAGAAAGCGCGACGCATTCCAAGAGCGTGCTGACTGACTCGCTGGCGCTGGGTGACCTCTTCGCCACGATTCAGGGAAATATTACCGCACAGACCGTGTCGGCTATCCTAGAAGCCACAGCCGGAACGGAGAGCCAGACGCTCGAGAAAGGGTTGGATGCGTTCCGGAAGCTGTTTCTGGGAGGGGCTCCGACCGCCACCCCGCCCGATGATCGCAATGCCTATTACACGAACTTGCTGGCATTAAGAAGCAGCATCTCTCCGAGTGGTATGCCCCTGGCTGGGCATGAAATTCGAAGCCTCGTCGATCAATCCGCTAGCACGGTTCTCAACCAGGCTCAGACTGACATTGCCTATCGGTACGTGCTGAAGGAGTTGAATCCCTTTGTGGTCGTGGGAGCAGATTACACCATCCATAATGAAAGCGGAGAGTTAGTGCTAGTCAATCCTGCAACCGGCGACGGGGAACTGACCCCGCAGTATCTCATCGATCGCGCGGCATTCTTGGCCCAGAAGATCGCAGTCAACAGCAGTGTGGTCAGTGTCCCGTCACTCACTCATTTCAAGGATAATCGGCTACAGGAAGAGATCGGGTCAGCCGCGCTTCCGCTGCCGCAAGTGCTCTTTGGCGATGGAAGCAATGAAATCCTCACGGGCAGTCTGCTCCGGGCCGATCATCTCTACGGTGCAAGCGGGGATGATCAACTATTCGGCCAAGGGGGTAATGACTACCTCGAAGGCAATCGCGGCGACGATGTCCTGGATGGCGGCAGCGGCGCCGATACGATGCTGGGCGGCCAGGGTGATGACACGTATCTCGTCGACAATGCCAAAGACAAAGTCATCGAGTATGCCAACAGCGGGATCGATACCGTTCAAAGCTCTGTCACTTTCACGCTCGATACACAGGTCGAAAACCTGACGTTAACTGGGACGAATACGATTGCTGGGATCGGCAACGAATTAGGGAATACGCTCACGGGCAATAGTGCAGGTAATGTGCTGAAGGGGCTGGGCGGAACGGATCACCTGATTGGTAATGACGGTAGCGATTTGTTGGCTGGTGGAACGGGTGACAACGATCTCCTCGAAGGCGGGGCTGGCTTTGACACCTATCTCTATAACACCGGCGACGGAACGGACCGCATCGAGGATTCCGATGCCAAAGGACAAATCATCTTTGACGGGAAACTCTTGCAAGGGGGTATTCGCAAGACCGGCGATGCAGCCAACACCTATACCAGCCTGGATGGCAGCACCACCTATGTGATGGTGAACACCGATCTGCTCGTCAACGGCCTGCTCACCGTGAATGCTAACTTCCAGAGCGGGCAATTGGGCATTGTCAGTGGAAGCAGTTGGATCAAGAATCTAGCGAGCTCAAGGGAAAGGATGGCGTCATGAGGACACACCTACTCTCAAGGCTGTTGATCGGTCTCCTGACCGGGCTGCTCGCGGCATGCGTAAGTTTTGCGGAGACGCCGGGGGAGCGGTTCCGGAAGGCGATGAAGGAGATCGAAGCCAATTGCGCCAAACGCAAGTTGGCGCCCAACGAAGTCTGCGGGAGGGTGACGAAACTCAAGCCTGCCGATCCGTTGGCCACCGAAGAAGGTCGCTTCGCGCACAGCATCAAGATTCCAAACCCGGTGCCGGCTGACAGCGGCTACAAGCCGGGCATGACCTCGCAGGAATACTTCGATCATCTCTGCAAGACCGAAGCGGGGGAGTTCATCTACAAGACGGTGGAGCATGTGGAGGGGCTGTATATGATGCGGCCGCGGAAGGAGGCGACGGATGATGAACTCAGCCATCTATATGCGCTGGAGGATCCGTACGGATACGAGAACTGGGAAGCAACAGACCCAGGACCTGGGTTCGTTCATCCCAATGGATTCAAGTTCCTTGAATTGCCAATAACCGATAGGCGAGAGCCCCCCTGGAGAAAAGAATATGTTCACCCCTCGGTTATGGCTTCTCCACCAGCAGGAGTAAGAACTCAACGATATTTAGGATATGACGGACGAAATCTCAAAAGTTTGGAAAAAGAATATGACGTAGAATCGAAAAGCCGGTACGGATACACGTGGCGCGGGATCACAAGGCTGCATGATCGAGAGCTTGGTATCGCGGGAAGCGAGCTGATCGTTCTTGATTTACAGAGCAATGAAGTGCTTGCAGTTAGAAGAGCATACATTCGGAGTGGTGATGTCCGTAACAAGCTAACGGGTATCTGGTGGATGGGGGGGCACGTCTGTTCCGCGAATAGCACAAGGCTCTATCGAACGTCCGAATTTATCAAGGGCGTCTTGAAGCCAGTTCATGGTAAGGAGGTCTCCAATGCCGGAAAGTAATATTTCACTTTGGCTACGTTTTACCCAACAGCAAATCGCTGCTGAGAGTTATTTGCACGATATCAACATCAATGACCCTGCTGCAGTGGCGGCTGCTCTCGTGAGAGGGAACAACCGTCAAGGCTTCCCAGAGGTTGGCTTCACTCGCTTGGTACAAACACAAGCTGACCAATTTGCTGCGCGTTATCAGATCCTCGACCACCACGCCAACGATGCGACAGGGTTTTCGGCAACGCTGATGCGGGATCGGACGACGGGGGAATACACCCTCTCCTTCCGCAGCACGGAGTATCGGAACCCTTCGGAAGGCGGGGACTTCGCCCGCGATGGCTTTCCTGGTGCAGATAGCGAGATCGTCACCAAGGGGTTCGCGTTTGGCCAGCTCGCGGCGATGGAAGACTACTACCAGTCGCTTAAGGCGAGCGGAAAGCTTCCAACCGGAGCCGTGCTCAACGTCACCGGCTATTCATTGGGTGGTCATTTGGCCACGATCTTTACGGAGCTGCACGCGAACGAAATCCATCACACTTACACCTTCAACGGTGCGGGGCGCGGAGCGATCAGCGGAGGGAGCGCAGGGCTCACCGATGCGGGCCGCCTGGCCGACTTGTTGGCCACGTTTCGCACCGTGCTCTTCAACCCCGAGGCCGGGCTCAGCATCATTGCTGACCAATTCAACGCGCGGTATCTCCAAGCGCAAGGGCTGGCCGGTCAACCCTTGACGCCGTTTACGAGCGAGACCATCTTGGGTGGGGCAGGCAGCGTCTATACCGACGCGCGGTATCAGTGGGCCGTCGAGGTCGTGACGACGAAATATACGACGAGTGGGACCATAGCCTCTCCGGGACAAGTCGGCAGTGGAGTGGGATTTGACAAGATCACCCAACTCTTTGGGCATGCGACCCACAACGACCAGGAGTTGGTGGCCAACCGGGGAATCCATGGCCCAGCCACCTCAATTTTCATTGAAGATCAACCGAACTTCGATGGCTTCGGTGGTTTCTTTGGATTGAACGGCGATTTCGGCACGACGCACAGCCTTACGCTGATCGTGGATGCCTTGGCTGTGATGGAACTCTTTCAGACGGTGGCGCCTGCCCTCCAGCAAACCCAGATTGAGTCCATGCTCTCGGCCGCCTCGAATCAGCGCGGCTCCGGGTCCGTCGTCACGGGTGGGGAGGCGGAAGGAAACAGCTTGGAACAGGCGCTCGATGCACTCGGCCGGCTCTTCGTGGCGAACTATACGCCGACTCAGTTTGGGCGGCAAACCGGCGACTTTGGCAGTTTAGAGTTCCGCAATCCCTTCTATGAGAATCTCACCGCGATCAAAACAGCCGTGCAGGACAAGCAGGTGCAAGGGGTCACGTTCACGCTCGCCGATTTGACCGACCCCGCGGTTGACCACGCATCCATCCTCGCCATCGCCGACACGAACACGGCGGACGGGCTGGCGTATCGCTATGCGCTCACAGAACTCAATCCGTTTGCGGTGATCGCGAATACGCCGCAGGCCAATGAGGCGCTGTACGCCGCCCATGCCCAAGGCGGGGCGCTGGAGCTGTTTGACGAAGCCACCGGCGCGGGCACCCTCAGCTCCCGCTACCTCGACGACCGGGCCATGTTTCTCAAGGAGAAGGTCGCACTCAATCAGCTTGATGGGGACAAGTCCGCCAACGGCATCCATTACAAGGATGTCGCCACTGAGTACGAGATCGTCACGGATTCTGTGTTGAGCGCCGATCGGCAATTCATCTTCGACTCGGATGACAGCAACACGGTAACTGGCGACAGCGCGGCCGATGAGTTATTTGGTGGCGGCGGCCACGACGTGTTGTTCGGGCAAGGTGGTGCCGATTATCTCGAGGGCAATCAAGGCAACGATATTCTCGCCGGCGGGACCGGCGATGATGAACTGCGAGGCGGCCCCGGCTTCGATACCTATGTCTACAACACGGGCGAGGGGACGGATCGGATCGAAGATCCGCAGGGTCAGAATGCCGTGCTGTTCGATCAGCATCTCCTGCAAGGCGGGATTCGACCGACGAGTGGCGGGCTGCACACCAGTCCTGATGGCCGCTTCACCTATGTCCAAGCAGGCAGCGACCTCGTCGTCAACGGCACGGTGACGATCCAGGATTGGCAGCCGGGCCAGTTTGGGATTCGCCTCATCAATGTACCGACCGCGACGCGCACGGAGTTCACTCGACCCGTCCCGGATCCCAACAATCCGCCGCCGGCCACGATTCGGGTCCCCTTCTTCGATGACGAGGCGAACGACTCCAATCTACTGGATGATCCCATGACCGACGGGCGCAACAATCTCGTGCATGCGCTGGGGGGCAGTGATTTGGTGATCAGCGGCACGGGCGCCGATCAGTTGTTCGGGGAAGAGGGCCACGACGAATTACAGGGCAACGGGGGAGCGGACGTGCTGGTCGGGGGCGCGGGCAACGACCGACTCATCGGCGATGCGATCGTGGATGAGTCCTGGGCTCCGGGTCTGGCCGGCGATGACGTGCTGGACGGCGGTGACGACAACGACTTCCTGTCCGGTGACGGTGGGGCCGATGTGCTCACCGGAGGCAGCGGGAACGACACCTTGTGGGGGGATTACGGCGGAGTCGTGGATGTCTTTGGCGGGGTATCCCTTCTCAGTAGCGGCGGCAATGACTCGTTAGATGGCGGGGATGGGGAGGATGCGCTGAGTGGAGGACCGGGTGACGATCTGCTCATGGGCGGCAGCGGGTTCGATATCTTAGTCGGCGACTACCCTGTGCTTCAGCCGGGTCTCTCACTTGACGCGCGCGCGACGATTGGGGGCAATGATGTGCTGTATGGCGGGAGCGGCCCCGATCAACTTGCCGGAGGGGTGGGTAATGACCTGCTCTTCGGCGGAGATGATGGCGATCAGCTCTCCGGAGAGGACCCGTTCGGTGTCACCACGGTGCCAGGCAATGATTTTCTGGACGGCGGCGCAGGAAACGACTCACTCAGTGGTGACGGTGGGGATGACATCTTGGTAGGAGGGCTTGGGAACGACAGCCTATTTGGTGGCGAAGGGACAGATCTCCTCTATGGCGGGGAGGGCAATGACGAGCTCGACGGAGGTCCCGGTGATGACGAGCTCTATGGAGGAGAAGGAAACGACAGGCTGATTGCAGGACTCGGTAACGACCGACTGCTCGGTGGAGAAGGTGACGATCTCTTTGGATCTCCCAATAGTTTGGATCCCAACATAACGATTCTTTTTGAGGGCGGAGTTGGAAACGATAGCTACAACGTTCACTCTAACAGCGTAACAGTGCTCGAACTCGAGGGCGAAGGCATCGACACGGTGACGTCGAGCATTGACTACATGTTACCGGATAACGTGGAGAACTTGAATCTTTCAAGCCCAGATCGACGAGGAACCGGCAACGCCTTAGACAATGTGATGTGGGGCAACACAGGGCGTCTCGGCGATGCGTTCCCAACGTTTGCCGGTACGACAAGTACCGCGACTTTGGACGGAAAAGCGGGTATCGATACCCTGTTCCAGGGTGGAACGTACATCTTCGGGCGAGACTATGACCGGGATACCATCATCGAAGACGACATCGGTGGAGAACTGTACACTCCTGCTGGCCATGTGGACGTGATCCAGATGAACGCCGATGTCTCGCCAAATGAAGTGACATGGGAACGGGCCAACGATGATCTAGTCTTACGGATCAATGGCGCACCGGACCAACTGACAGTATCCTCCTATTTTTCCCTCCGGTTGATCCGCGACGGCGTTGGGGCGATCGAGCGGGATTATTATGTGGCTTTCGCGCAGGTCGAGGAGGTCCGCTTCGCTGATGGTACTGTATGGGACGCGGTAAGTACCTTTGGCGCTCCCATGATTGGGACCTGGGCTGTCAACAATGTCTATGCGTTTGGTCGTGGAAGTGGGCAGCGCTCGGTCTTAGATTTCGACCGATTCGGGATTGGGACGGACACCGTCCAGATCGGTTCTGGTGTACTGCCCGGCGATCTCACGCTAAAAAAGATCGGGCCAAATCTTATCTTCAGCATCACCGGGACAACCGATCAACTCACTGTGTTGACGAATGCTGAGGGTGGAAACTATGACATGGAGCGAGTGCAATTCGAGGATGGCACGGTCTGGGATGCGGCCACCATTCGAAACCAAATTGGTGAGTTTATAGGCACGGAGGGGCCCGATAATCTCTTTGCGAACCTGAAGGATAACGTGATCCGAGGTCTGGGTGGCGACGACACGCTGGATGGCGCTGAAGGGAATGATCTGCTCGACGGTGGAGCTGGCAACGACGTGTTGTTCGGAGGGGCAGGAAGTGACACCTTTGCATTTGGCCGTGGTGCAGGACGCGACGTTGTTGACGATCCTGATGTGACTGGATCGGATGTGAACGTGGTTCGCATGACTGCCGATGTTTTGCCGAGTGATGTGGTAGTCCATGCAAGCGATGATAGCGGTCTTCTGTTGGACATTACGGGCAGCCCTGATGAACTGAAAATACAAAACTTCTTGCTGGATCCTGCCTATCAGGCGATCCAAGTTGCGTTTGAGGATGGGACGATTTGGAGTGCCAACACTCTTCTTTCCTTCGCCACGGGATTAACGCTGATCGGAACTGATGACCCGGAAGCGTTGGTCGGGACCATCCTGGCTGATACGCTCAGTGGACAAGGAGGTGGCGATACGTTAACCGGACGGTCCGGAGACGACTTACTGTTTGGAGGGACGGGGGACGACACCTTGTTTGGAGATGAAGGCTCAGATGTTCTCCGTGGCGAGGACGGGAATGATTTGCTCCTCGGCGGAGAGGGAGCGGACATGCTTTTTGGGGGTGCTGGTGACGACACGTACTTCATCTTTCGGGGCAGTGGCGAGGAAGTTATTGAAGACAATGGCGAAGTTGGTGTGGGCAATCGCATTCGATTTAGCGGCGATATTACCCAAGCTGACCTGACATTTTCCCAAGTTGGGAACGAGCTGACGATTCGAGTTGCGAATAGTGACGTTACAATCAGGCTGACAAACTTCGACCCAACGGGAGTGAACGGGTCTCTGGTGGTGCAGACACTCCAATTTGCAGATTCCACAGAGGTGTCGTTGGCAGACTTGCTCGGACCGTCCGGCCCGACCGAGGGAGATGATGTCCTCACCGGCACCGAGGGCGATGATGTGGTCGACGCCTTGGGTGGCAACGACATCGTCGACGGGTTGGCCGGGAACGATACGCTCACCGGCGGGGCTGGGAACGATACTCTCATCGGTGGGCCAGGCACTGATACGCTGATCGGCGGCGCGGGGGACGACACATTCGTCGTGGATGATGTCGGCGATACCGTGGTCGAAGCCGCCAGTGAAGGGATCGATTCTGTGCTGAGCGCTGTGAGCTATTCGCTGCCAGCTAATGTGGAGAATCTCACCTTGACGGGCACGGGCAATCTGAACGGAACCGGGAATGCACTGGGCAATACCCTGACCGGCAACGCCGGCAACAACGTTCTCGATGGAGGGGCTGGAGCGGACACGATGACCGGCGGGGCAGGCGACGACACGTACATCGTGGACAACACCGGCGACATCGTGACGGAGAATGCGAATGAGGGGACGGACACGGTCCAGAGTTCTGTCACCTACACCTTGGCGGCCAATATCGAGAATCTGACACTCTCTGGTAGCGCAACAGTCAACGGCACCGGCAATGCGCTCGATAACGTGCTGACCGGGAACGGTGCCGCCAATGTGCTCACCGGTGGCGCCGGCAATGACACCTATGTGGTGAGTACCGGCGACTCTGTCGTGGAGAACGCCAACGAAGGGATCGACACTGTCCAGAGCGATGTCACCTGGACATTGGGAGCCAACGTGGAGAATCTCACCTTGGTGGGCGCAGCGGCGATCAACGGGACGGGCAACACGCTGAACAACATCATCCTGGGCAACAGTGCGAACAATACGCTCACTGGTGGCGCCGGCAATGATCGCCTCGATGGCGGCCTGGGCAGTGACACCATGATCGGGGGCACCGGCGACGATACCTATGTGGTGAACCAAGCCGGCGATACGGTAACGGAATCCACAGGCCAAGGCACCGATACGGTAGAGAGCGCGATTACCTACACGCTGGGTTCCAACGTCGAGAACCTCACGTTGACCGGTCCTTCGGCAGGTTCAGGACAAGCGGCCGCGATCAACGGGACCGGGAACACGCTCAACAATATCTTGATCGGCAATACCGCGGCCAACAGCCTCACCGGTGGCGGGGGCGACGACACGCTTGACGGTGGGGATGGCAATGACGTGCTGGACGGCGGCACCGGCAACGACGTGCTGGTGGGCGGGCTTGGCAACGACCAGCTCTCGGGCGGCGGCAACGCCGATACGCTGGACGGAGGCGCCGGCAACGACATCCTCGACGGCGGAGACGGCAACGATGTGCTGGTCGGTGGGATCGGCGACGACTCACTCACTGGTGGAGGCGAGGCGGATACTCTTGACGCGGGAGATGGCAACGATACCCTCGACGGCGGAGCAGGCAATGACATCCTGCTGGCCGGACAAGGCAATGACACCTTGATCGGCGGCGGCAACGCCGACACGTTGGATGCCGGTGACGGCAACGACAGCCTGGACGGTGGCGCCGGCAATGACACACTCCTCGGCGGAGCCGGTAACGACACGCTCACCGGGGGCGGCAACGCCGACACGCTCGACGGCGGCAGTGGTAACGACACCTTGGATGGTGGGGCCGGTGACGATCTGTTGCTCGGCGGCGGCGGCGACGACACTCTCAGAAGCGGGGGCGATAACGACGTGCTCGATGGCGGAACCGGTAACGATCTGCTGGAAGGCGCGGCCGGCGGGGATACTTTCCGGTTCGCCGACGGATCGGGACAGGACACCATTCAGAACCCAGGTGGAGGCACCGACCGGGCGGAGTTCGGAACAGGGCTGGACCCGCTGGACTTAATTTTCAGCCGCGTGGTTAACGATCTCCGTGTCGCAGTGTATGGGACAAACGACAGCCTCACGATTCGCGATTGGTACACGAGCACCGGCAACCAAACGGAAGTCCTGCAAGCGGGTAACGGCCAGCAGTTGCTCAATAACCAGGTCGATCAGCTCATTCAGGCGATGGCCGCCTTCAGTCAGCAGACCGGGCTGGTCTGGGACCAAGGTATCGCGCAACGTCCGCAGGATGTGCAGGTGGTCCTCGCGGCGCACTGGCAGTAAGGGACTGGCTCCGGCTCCCGCTCTGAGCCTGGTCGAAGGGCAGCCGGTGCCTGTCCCGTTCGGAAGGGGACAGACACCACGCGCAGACGCGGGGAAGGGTGTCAGTCCCCCTGCTTTCTTTACTTTTTCCTCCGGCTGGATGACTTTCCGGTTCCAGTTACGCTAGACTCTTCCGCCGACGATACGAAACGGATAGCAAATGGGGCAGGGATCGCGACCGAATGAGCAAATTTCACCTGATCTTTCGGGTCCATGCCATTCAACGGATGTTTCAACGGAGGATCAGCAAGAAGGATGTCGAACAGGTCGTCGAAACAGGGGAGACCATCGAAACCTACCCAAAGGAGAAACCCTTCCCCAGTCGGCTGATGCTAGGGTGGAGCGGGTCTCGTCCCTACATGTGGTGGTGGCTGACAACAGTCCTGATCGGGAAACGATCATCGTGACCGTCTATGAGCCCGATAAGGCAGAGTGGGAGGTGGGATTCAAGAGGAGGAAGGGTCGATGACGTGCGTCATTTGCAAGAGCGGTGAGACACAAATGGGAACTGCGACTGTGACACTTGAACGTGATGGAGCAACGGTTGTCGTCAAAGGAGTGCCGGCGCGTGTCTGTAAGAGCTGTGGCGAAGAGTACGTCGATGAAGACATCACCGCTCGTCTGTTGAAGACAGCAGAGGAGGCTGTGAACGCCGGGGTCCTAGTGGACGTTAGGACGTACGCCGCCGCTTAACCAATGTTCCCATTCGTCAGCGAAACAGGTGTTCTCAGCCCCATCGCGTGTTCGCCCGCAACTCTTCACCTCTGACGACTCCTTCCGCGCTCATTACGGGGTCGCGCCGCTCGCTTTCAGAAGAAGACAAGCTTGTGTCAGTTCGGCAACGCCACCTCTCACCTCCGGAGGCCACCATGAAGCGCCTTGGGTCTCTTATCATCTTCGGGCTTCTGGTCATCGCCACAACTGTATCGGCGCAACCGATCGGTCCTGCCGGCGACTTTCGCGTCGAGGACCGGCCCGGGACGGCGCCGACCGTGGGTCCGCCGGGAGGGCCGAGTCTTCCGCCGGGACCGGCCAGCTTTCGCGATCCGACCGGTGCGAAAAGCCCAGAGGCCGTTCTGAAGAGTCTCGATAAGGAGTTGGGCAGCAGCAGCTTGTCGCCATCCGGCGGCCGGCCCTTCGACCTCCCGCGCGATATGGGTGGCGCGGGTGCCGCCGGTGTGGGCTCCTCCTTCGGCAAGGAAGGGGTCAGATAAGGTCATGGGGCTCAGATTGACAGCCGTCCGAGTCGCTTTGATTATCGCTGCGTGGTGCCTGCTTCCACTTGGTGTGCTCTGGGCCGGCTCCGATGTCTTTCGGCTCGCAATGAGCACGGACAAGGCGTTGTGCGCGAAGGTGCTGGATCTCTTCAACGCGAGCCTCGATGGTACGGGCGGCCTCCGCTATGACCAGGAAGTGTTTCGAGCCATTTCCTGGAAGCCGGTGGAGCTGCGCGGGCAGCCCCCGCGCGACGGACGGTGCTCGACGCTGGAGCAGGCGCTCTTCGACCTCGACAACGACGGCGCCGATGATTTGGTGGTGCGCACGAGCTTTTGCATGAAGGGCAAGCCGAGCGACAGTCTGTATGTGTTCCCTTCGGAGAGTGATGTGCTGCAACGGATGTCGTGGCAGGATCTCACTCTGTTGGTTGGGTCGCCCGACAAGTTCGAGCGGACGGGCGGGACCTACCCCCTGACACGATTCCCCAAGGGAGAGGCCGGCGCAAAGCCGACGATGCTCACCGGCTTGTTTGCGCTCCATCCGTTCCGATTGGACGGCCGCAGCTACGTCAGCCTAACCGATGCCTCGACACATTGGGTGGTGATTGCTCGATACCGTCGAGGCGAGCAGTTGGACGATCTCTGTTATTTGCGCCGAAGTTTCTAGCCTGAAGTTCCCGTGAACGAGAATTCCTCCCCCCCTTCCAGGGGGAGAGGAGAGGTGAGGGGACCCTCACCCTGACCCTCTCCCTTCGAGGGAGAGGGAACGCCGGTCTTCTCTCCTTCACGAAATATAGATAGGGATACGGGTCACGCTGTCGTGCCCCCTGCCACCGCCAACTCCGCGCATCGCACACCGCTGACCACGGCGCTTTCCAGATTGGACGGCCACCCTGTGTCCGTCCAGGCTCCGCCGATAAACAGGTTGCGGATCGGCCCACTGGGGAGGGGACGCCACTGTCTCGTGCCGGGACGAAGGCTGAGAGAGGCTGCCGGGTCTCTGATGATCCGGTGTGCGAGGACCGGCGCCTGTGCCAAGCCGGGACTGACGCACGCGAGGTCCTTCCGCGATTCGGCGAGAACCTGGTCATCAGTGAGCTGATGGGCCACGCTTCCCCCTGTGGCGACCAACATCGCGCCGGTCGTCGATGCCGTATCCTTGTGATGGGGGTGAATCACGAGGTGGTGAAAGGTCCGTTCGGCTAGCAGGAGGAGACGAGGGATCGCGGTCTGTGTCCCAATCGTGAATTGAACCGTGAGCTTCGGCGAGTCAACGAGGTGTGTCAATTGTTGAAAGTAACCGTAATGGGTCAGCAGCCGCTCGGAAAGCAGCGCCCTCAGCGCCGCATGCGGGAGCGTCAGGACGTAGCGATCCGCGGAGAGCACAGTCCCGTCCTCGAGGCGAACGCCCGTGAGTCGCTGGCCGTCGATCATGAGGTACGTCGCCTTCCGGCCCAAGTGGAACGTGGTCCCATGATCCTTCAGAGCCCGCACGGCGGTCTCGCAGAGCAGGGCCGTCGCTGTTTTCTTTGCGCAGAAGATCCGCGACCTGTGCGGCTTGAGGAGAAAGTGACGCGTCAAGGCATCGAGATAGGCTTGGGCTGAGACGGTCGCAAGATCGTCGCCCGTCAGGAACCGCGCCAGCGGCGTCCAGATCAGGCGACGAGCCTCGAAGCTCTGGCCTATCTTGGTGAACCACTCCTCGGCCGTCAGACTATCCAAGTCGGCCGGCAGCGGTGGATTCCCTTCCCATGTGCGTTCGATCACGTTGAGCAGGCGCCAGCGATCCTTCGTCGGCAAGCCGCGAAACCACAAGAAGCGAAGCACAGGCGCAAATGCCCACGGCACGAAGCCGGCGCGCCATCGGACGATGCGGCCGGACGGCTGCCTGATCTCCAGCGAGACCGGGTCGAGAGCACGTTCCCCTGAATCTCCCAGCCATGACAGCAACGAGCGGGTTGCGGTGTGGTAGCCGCCGAAGAGCAATGGTGCATCCGGCCGGTGCGACAACGAGCCACCCGGTGTCGGGGCTTGATCCACCAGGGTGACGCGGGCGCCGCGACGAGCGGCGGCGACTGCGGCGCTCAGCCCGGCGGGGCCGGCTCCGATCACCAGGATGTGGGTCGTCATGGGCGGGGAGGGGGCTGTCCTTGAATCAGTGCGCTGCGGGGCCTGTCACGAGACCCTGGCGCGAAGCCACACCCCCAAGGCAATCGCCAGTCGGTGCGGTGTCGACAAGCTCACGCGTGGGCCGAAGACGCGGAAATCGTCGCGTTCGATGCGATCGAGAATGCAGGCATAGATGCCGCGCATGATCTCGGCGACGGTCAGCGCCCGCTGTTCCTGCTTGGGAAGCGACAGCAAGGCTGCGCGTGCCTTGTCGTAATACGCTCGGGCCCGGGCAGCTTGAAACGTCATAAGCTCACGAAACGGCTCGGAATACTTGCGCTCGAGCAAGTCCTCCTCCGGATATTGGAACTTGACCAAATCCTCGCGTGGAATATACACGCGGTTCCGCTCTGCATCGGTCCCGAGATCTCGCAGGATATTCGTCAGTTGGAAGGCCATGCCGAGGTTGACCGCATAGTCCTGCGCCCGCGGAGAGGTCGCGTCGAAGATGTGCAGACAGATCAGTCCGACGACGGAAGCCACGCGATAGCAATAGAGTGACAGTTCCTGAAAAGTGGCGTACCGCGCCTGGAGCAGATCCATTTCCACGCCGTTGATCAGTTCCTTGAAGTATTGCTGCGGAATTCCCAGGACCCGGACATGCGAGGCCAGGCTGATCGTGACCGGGAACGTCGGGAGGCCTTGGTAGGCCGCTTCCAGCTCGGTGCGCCACCGGCCGAGTTCCTCTTGCGGGTTGCTTCCAGCAGGAGGATCGTCCACGACGCTGTCCACTTCCTTGCAAAAGGCGTAGATCGTGTACATCGCCTCCCGCTTGCGTCGCGGCAGAAAGAGGAAGGAGTAATAGAAATTGCTGCCGCTCTGTTTGGTCAGAGCGGTGCAATAGGCTTGGGCTTCGGCCGTCGTCATCGGCGTCGCGGGGCTAGCGGCAGGCCGGGGCTGTGACACGTTCGATCCCTTGCGGCAGCCTGGTGTCTTCTCGCTGTGCTTGCAGCGCCGCCGCCAGGAGTTCCACGCCATCGACGAGACGAGGACCGGGGCGGCTGAAATAGGCATTGGCATCCACGACAAAGACCCGTCCCGATCGCACGGCCAGCAGATCCCGCCATTCCCGGCGGCCGGTCAGGATGTCCAACTCGCGGGTGGTCCGCTCGATGGTAAATCCGCAGGGCATCAAGACAACCGCGTCGGGACGTGCGTCGGCCAGCTCCAGCCAGGTGATCTGTCGCGAGGGCTGCCCGCTCTGTCCCAGCACATCCCGCCCGCCGGCGGCCTGCACCATATCCGGCACCCAATGTCCTCCGACGAACAGCGGGGACAGCCATTCGAGACAGACGACCCGAGGAGACTCGGACCGATGAGGCACCTGGGCCGCGATCAACCTCAACCGCTCGCGCAGTTGCGTCACGAGCTCCGCTCCGGCGCGTTCGCGGCCGACGGCTTCCGCGATTCGTTCGATATCGAGGAAGACTCCGGGCAGAGTCGTTGCTGAAAGTGAGACCACCTTCGGAGGTCTCGGCAAGGTTTGGATGACGCGGCGCACGTCATCGGACGTGATTGCGCACACGTCACACAGCACTTGCGTGATCACCAGGTCGGGAACCGCCTGGCGGAACATCTCTTCACGCAACCGATAGAGCGAACGGCCGGAGGACCGCAGGGCCCTGACCTGTTCGTCGATCCGGCGCGATTCCGCGCGACTGTCGAGCGCCGGTTCGACCAGCACGGGCACGTCGCGAACGGCCGCCGGAAAGTCGCACTCATGGCTGACCCCGACGAGCTGGTCGATCAATCCCAGCAGGGCGATGGTCTCGGTTGCACCGGGCAAGAGTGAGATGATGCGCATGGGAATGACAGGTCAATGGTCACTCGTCAATAGTCACGGGTGAAGGATCCGTACAAGACACAGCCCTCCGTGCTCATGGCCGATGACCAATGACAATTGACCAGTGACGATTCTACTTCCACAGTCGCTCGCGCAGCTCGGACAGGTCCACCTGCTCCAACGAGTGCGCGATTGCGTCGGCTTCGTGTAAGTCCTGCACGGTATGGGTATTGGCCACGGCCAGGACCTTCATGCCGGCCGCACGGGCGCCTCTGATCCCGGGCAGCGAGTCTTCGATGACCAGGCAGTCGGCCGGGGTGATCGACGGTCCCGAGCAATCTCGGTTCAGCGCCGCCAATGCGTGGAGAAAGCCTTCCGGGTCGGGTTTCCCCCGTGCGACGTTCTCCGCGCTGGTGATGTGCCGGAACAGAGGACGAATCCCCGCACGTTCGAGGATCAACTCGATTTCCTGCCGGAGAGCGCCGGACACGATCGCGAGGGGATAGACCGCGGCCGCGGCGCGGACCAGTTCTCGGACACCAGGAAAGATGGTGAGGTCATGCCGGATGACGTCCAAATAGACCTTCGCCTTTCGCTCGACTAACTCGGCGATCAACGAAGGCGTGAACATCCGCCGGTTGGATTCGAGCGCCGCCGTGAAACACCCTCTGTCATCGAAACCGAGATAGGAGGCGTAGTACTCTGCTTCCGTCAGCGTTATGCCCAGATCGGCAAGCACACGCGTCAGCGCGTTGTAGTGGATGGGTTCGGTGTCGGCGATGACACCGTCAAAGTCAAAGAGGATGGCGCGCAGGGTTGTCACAAAGAGTCCGAACGGCCAAAGTCGTCAGACCGCCAAGCCGAACACGCTTCGGACCTTGCCCGTCCGGACCTGACGACTTTCCAATACCGGTTCTGAGAGGGCGGCATTATAGCACAGGGAACAAGGACCGCGTTCGGATGGGGAGGGTGGGCATTAGGATTTCGACTTTAAGCGCCGCTCAGGAATCCATCCTCTAGCGCCTTCTTCGGTCAGCACCGAATACACCCACGTGTTGTCATGGAGTTCGCCGTCCATTATGGTGACCGTCGATCCAGGGCGAACGGTCGGTCCTGGTCGCGTACCGCCGGAATCCACGGTCAGAAAGATCGGCGCATTCGGAGCAAGCGTATCGGCCACGACTGTTGCCTGCTGTCCTTCTCCGAACAGGGGAGGCAACGTTGCCACGGTGGGAGCGGGCGGCGCTTGAGGGGCCGGCGCGGTCAGTACCGGAGGAGATGTGGTTGGGGGTGCGGCCGCGACAGGAGGAGACATAGGTTCGGGCGCCGAGGGCGGATTCACGACCGGCGCCTCCGCACCCGGCGGCGCTGCGATCGGGGCTGAAACCTCCGGAGGCTTGGGCGCAGGGGGAGCGGGCGGCACAGCCACCTCCGGTCTCGGGGAAGATTCTCCGAGCAATGAGCCGGCCAGATCGACCAGCATCTCCGGCTCCATGGCGACATAGATCCCTGCCCCGATGAGTAACGCGACTAAGAGCCAGAGGAGGGGCCGGCCTCCTGACTGTTTCGGAGGCTTGCTGGCTTTGCTGGTCTTGGGAGCGACTGGTTCCTCCAGATCCTCTTCGGCGAATTCCACGTCCGGCTCCGGTTCGCGCGCGAACAATAGTTCGAACGGCATCATCGCGCCCACCGACCCTACTCCATGCACTACACCTACCATCGCTCACCTCCTGCAATTCGCAGGCTCTAGCCCACATTATTTATGAGCGCTTCTACTGCAACCGCCGATACGCCGCTGGGCACCCATCGCTCCGGGATTGCGATGGGTCCCGGCCAGCATGTGCTTCGAAAGCATGCTGGCGAGCAGGCGCGCCCCTCACGGCCTCAACGTACTGTTCGAGGGACTGGCTCCGTCGTCCGGGGCACACGTTGCTCTTGGGGATGCAACGGGTCCCCGGCCTGCCCCGTTCGGAAGGGGACAGACACCACGCGCAGACGCGGGGAAGGGTGTCAGTCCCCAGGGGCCTCCGCGTGGGGGCACCCATTGCTCTGTCGGACGCAATAGGTCCAACGCTTGGCGTCTTGGCGGTTTCGTCACGAACCGTCATGAATAATGTCGGCTACGCCTGCGGTCGTACTTACCATCTACGCTTGGGCCTGTCAAATTCGCTTTATCTGCAACAACAGCCAATAGCTGATAGCGAACAGCGAAGAGCCGACAGCCGAGAGAGAATGCCGCGTACCAGATAACTGATGGCGGATAGCGAAAAGCTCAGGCTGAAGCGCGTACGGCTGATGGCATATGGCAGCTAGATGAATAGCGAATAGCGAGCAGCGGGTAGCGAGTAGCCAGGAATGTAGAGCCTGCCTCTCGCTGGTTTCAGCCTGTGCGCTATTGGCTATCGGCTATTCGCTGCATTTGGAATGCTATCAGCTATTCGCTGTTGGCTGCCAGCTCATTTCTAGCAATAGTGGATCTGCGCACAGGACAACACCTGTCGCTCGCGGCTGCCCGACCGGAACACCGTGAGGCCCTTGCATCCCAGACGATAGGCGAGCAAGAAGGCGGACGCCACGTCCTCCTTGGTGGCGGATGGCGGCAAGTTGATCGTCTTCGACACTCCGCTGTCGCTGAACTTCTGAAAGGCGGCTTGCATGCGAACGTGGTGCTCGGGGGAGACGTCATGCGCCGTAACGAATAGTCTCTTGAGCGAGTCGGGCAGCCCCGGGATGTGTTGGATCGACTCGTGTTGGGCGATGGTGTGGAGGAGCTGAGGCGACGACAGACCTGCCGCTTCCACGCGTCGAAGAAATTCGCGGTGCGTGGTGGTGAGCCGGACGTCCTCCATGACCGTGCGGACGAAGCTGACTCCGTACAGCGGCTCGATGCCGGCGGAACAGTCGGCGATGATGCTGATCGTTCCCGTGGGCGCGATGGTCGTGACCGTGGCGTTGCGTCGACGGATCCCCGCCTGCTCCAGGCGGCTGCCTTTGTAGCGTGGAAAGACGCCGCGTTGGCTCGCCAGGTCCGTCGATGCGCGATGGGCCTCGCGTTGGACGAAGCTCATCAGCGTCTCGGCGACCTTCAAGGCCTCCGGCGAATCGTACGGGATGTCGAGCTGAATCAGCAGGTCCGCGAAGCCCATGATCCCCACGCCAATCTTCCTGGTGCTCTTGGTCATCGTCTCGATCGCCGGCAAGGGATATTGGTTCATGTCGATCACATCGTCGAGGAACCGGACGGCGAGGTGGATCGTCCCGCGGAGCCGGTCGTAATCGATGGTGGGCGGAGCGGCGTCGGCCGTCACGAAGCGGGCCACGTTGATCGAACCCAGGGTGCAGGATTCATACGCGAGCAACGGCTGCTCCGCGCAGGGATTGGTGGCCTCGATCGTACCGATCTGCGGTGTCGGGTTCGCTCGGTTGATCGTGTCCAGGAAGACGATGCCGGGTTCGCCGGAATGCCAGGCCGCCTCGACCAAGTGATCGAACACCTTTTGGGCCGGAAGGCGTCCGATACATCGACCGGTGTGTGGGTTGATCAGGCGGTAGGATTGCCGACGCTTCAGCGCTCTCATGAACGCGTCGGTGATCCCGACCGATAAGTTGAAGTTCGTCATCTCCTTGGGATCTTGTTTGAGAACGATGAAGTCCAGAATGTCCGGATGATCGATCCGCAGAATGCCCATGTTGGCGCCCCTGCGCGCGCCTCCCTGCTTGATGACCTCGGTGGCGGTATTGAACACGCGCATGAACGAGATGGGACCGGACGCAACGCCGCTCGTCGAGGCCACTCGGTCGTCTTTCGGCCGGAGATGACTGAAGGAAAACCCGGTGCCGCCGCCGGACTGGTGGATCAGGGCCTGGTGCTTGACCGCGTCGAAAATGGATTCCAAGGAATCCTCAACCGGCAGCACGAAACAAGCCGACAATTGCTGCAACTCGCGCCCCGCGTTCATGAGCGTCGGCGAGTTCGGGAGAAACTCGAGACGACACATCATCTCGAAGAAGCGGCGCTCCGCATCCTTCATGCGGGTGCGGGACGAATAGCGGCGCTCCGCCTGCGCAATATTGTGGGCGACGCGCTGAAACATTTGTCCGGGAGTTTCGACCACGCGGCCGTGAAGGTCCTTGGCGAGGTACCGACGGCGGAGCACCGTCAAAGCGTTCTCGGACAATGCCGGCTTCAGTGAGGGCGTCGAGGTTGCCATTGGCGTAGGCACCGATGCGCGTCATTATAATATAGGAAAGGGGCCAATCACGATGGGGATTGGTCGGGAGGTTGCAATGCGACCCTATCCTTCGGCACAATCATGCAGAGCGGTCGCCATCGAGATCCCATGATGGCCCACCGGTGAGCACGCCGGTTCGAGCTGTTTTTCGAGCAGAATACGCAACAACGCACATCCGAGTTCTATCCGGCATTCCAGTTGCAACTTGACGCTTGCCTCGGCAGAAGAAGTTTGGCAACATAATCACACCCTCGCTACCATGATCCACCTCGAACCGACTCCACGAACATACCGGAGGACGCCATGTTAGGGTGGATGCGGCCCGATCCGCTGACGCGCGACTTGATCCACCTCATCAACGCCAAGCGTCACGATCACGGAGATACCGACGCGGCCATCGATACCTTGCAGGCCTTTCTCGAGCAAGGGCGCGAGCACGATCTCCTGACGGTCCTTGCTGCCTTGGACGAAGAGATGGCCGAGTGGCTGTTCGATCTCCTGGCGGAGGCGACCTGCTCGGTCATCCTCGACGGACCGGATGAAGAGAAGCCCGCCTATGCGCTCCTCGCCGCGCTCGAACTGCCCCTCCAAGCCAACCTCGAGCAGCCGCTGAATTTGAAAATCGACCCGGTCGTGACAGCCGATCATCTGCACCGGTGCCTGCGGGTTCCCGCCGGAACCGTCGTACGCGTCGAGCCGCGGTTGCTGACCGATGCCACGCTGGAGATGTTGACGCTGCAGGCGTTGAACGAGCACATCACCGCGATTGCCGACTCCCAACGGTGCCGAGTGATCGCGTCCCGATTGCATCCGCCGGTTGAGAACACCGCTTACTTGATCTTTCAATTGGTGGGAGCGCCGGACCCGACGCTGCCGGAATCCCTGGAAGACGCGCAGCGCCGCTCGCTCCTGGAAGGGTTGGTCGCGCAATGCGGGGAGCTGGCGTTGGCGCCCGACATGATCGAGTCGCCCGTCTACGCGGCCTATGCGCTGTTCGACGCGCAGAATGCCGTACGCTTGCATCGACTCGCAGATGAAACGGCGGCCGTCTGGCGTGATCTCGATCCCTTGGTCCGCTCACGCGCGATCGTGCATCTGCACACCCAGTGCGGGAACGGCGTGTACATGCCGGTGTGGACGGATTTGCTTGATCCGGAATTGCCGGAGGAGCACGGACCGATCTGGACCTCGCCGGATGTCTGGGTGTTCACGGCAGACCTCCCCATCGAATGGCCCGGGGAAATGCTGACCAATCGACTCCTTGCCGAAGGCTGTACCCGCTTCGAAAATCACATCGTCGAAGCGCCAGAGAACTGACGCCTCGTCCCGTCCGCTGAAACTCTCCGATTCGTCGCTTTCCGCCCGGTTTTGTCTTAAGCTCGGATCGGTATGCTCGATACCGCCGCGAGGATCTCGTCGGCTTGCTGAGGAGAGCGGATGGACGATTTCTTCGAAGAACCGGTCGTTCGGCGAAGCACCAAAGTCATCGCCTGGATCGTCACCCTGCTGGTGCTGGGTGGAGTTTGGGGGATCGTGGCCATGAATCTTCCCGAGCGGGTCATCCACACAGGCGTTGCGGAGTCCGGAGCGGCATCCACACCTGTCACGGCGGGCGCGCAAACGTTGAAGCGTGAGCCCACACCGATCTCTCAGTCCCTAGATAACACGATGCCGGCAACGGAATCTCCGATTCCTGCGGTTCAGGCTGAGTCGCTGCGGACGGCCACGGAGCCTCATCCGCCGAGCGGAACGCCGGCGCCGATCGGGTCACAACAGTCGGCGATATCCTCGGACCAGGGTTCGGGGGCTGCCTCGTCGATGAGGGGAGCGGATTGCCGGAGTGAAGTGGAGCAGCTCTGCCCCAGCGATGTCGGACCCGACGGGAGACGCCGTTGTGTTCAGATGAACGAACCGTCGTTACCGGCCCCCTGCCGGCAAGGGCTTGCCCAGCGGCTCGTCCGGGTGAGGGGCGATCCTGAGGAGATGAAACTGGCCTGCGAGGCGGATGTTCGCCGGTTCTGCAGAAATGTGACATCGGGACGGATGCCGATCCTACAATGTTTGCGGGTGCATGCGCGGGATCTGTCGGACGACTGTCGGCGACTGCTGTCGTGGCCGGTTGGCCGAATGTGAGCCGAGAATCGAGACGTGCGTTCAGGCCGCGCGCCGGAGCGTCACGGTGAACAGCAAGGTGAGTCCCGCCACCTCCACCACGTCCCCGTCCTTGAGATTCACCTGGCTTTCGACCGGTTCTTCGTTGACCCTGATCTCCTTCCCCTGCGTACCTGGACTGATGTAGTACCCTGCGCCACGCCGCGCCACCAATGCGGCGACCTTGGGCGCAAACCATCCGGTCATCTTCACCGTCGCATCCGCTTCTGCGCCGATGACGGTGACTTGTTTGGTGAGCTCGTAGTCCTGTCGATCGGTCTTGCCCTTCAATACGCGAAGAGTGCCGAGTTGCGCCGCAGAGCTCTCGGGCCTGGCATTGCGGCCGGTCAGGATCACCGTCCGGTCCTGGTCCGACGCCGCCACGGCGGCAGGCGGCACCTCCACCATCATCTCATCGCGAAAGATGAGGCGGTGCCGGCCGATTTCGATGACGTCGGCGTCCCGCAGTTGGTGACGGTCAACCTTCTTGCCGTTGACGAATGTACCGTTGGTGCTGTTGAGGTCTTCGACGAAGTACACAGCCTGGACCTTGGTGATGCGGGCATGCCGGCTCGATGCGGCGGGATCCTCGAGGACCAAATCGTTATCGGGTTTACGGCCGATCCGGATGGCTTGATCGGTCAAGTCGATCTCCTTCGTCGTGGCGTCCTTGAGCTTGACCGTCAGAGTGGGGAAAGACGACGACCGCATGCTCATGGCAAGACCTCCTTCGGGTAGAGATGTTCCTGATGGTTGAAGGAAACCAACGTTGTTTCAGCCGCTGCCACAGGCCGGGCTGGCGTTCGAATAGGACGTTGACGACAATGACCGTGACATTGTCGTCGCCCCCGGCCATGTTGGCGAGGGCGACCAGGTGTTCTGCCAAGCGTTGGGGGTGATCTTCTTTGGCGGCGGCTTGCAGAATGGCGGAGGGCGTGACGCCTCGGGTCAGCCCGTCCGAACAGAGCACGAGACGGTCTTCCTGCAGAAGCGGCAACTCCGCAAGCTCAACCTCGGGATCGAACGCGATGCCCAGGGCGCGGGTGATCACGTGTCGCTTCGGCGAACGTTCGGCTTCCTCTTCCGTCATCAGACCCTGCCGGACCTGCTCGTTGACCCAGGAGTGGTCGGTGGTCAGCGCCTGAATGGTTCCTCTGCGGATCAAATAGAGTCGGCTGTCTCCGAGATGAGCGATGGACAGCACGGGACCGGTCACCCACGCCGCCACGACGGTGGTCCCCATGCCCGCACACTCCGGCCGAAGAAAGGACTGCTCCAGGATCACTTCGTTCGCGAAACGGATCGCGGCGCCCAGTCGATTTGTGTTCGACGAGACGGTGTCATCATAGCCGCCGATGATCGGCAGGGATGGGTCCTCGCGCGCATGGAGAAGATGATCTTGAATCGCCTGGGTCGCCGAGTGGCTCGCAACTTCTCCGGCGTTGTGCCCACCTAACCCGTCACAGACGACGTAGAGCCCGAGAAACGAGTCGGCAAAGTAGTGATCCTCGTTCGTCAGGCGTGTCCGTCCAACGTCCGTCACTGCGCCGTGGGTCAAGGCCATCATGAGAACAGTCGGATTGCTACGCAGCAAGGCGGCGCGCCGTCGCCCGCAGCGCTTGCGCAAATTCTTTGGCGCGATGATACCGGTAGACGGGGTCCTTGTGCAGCACCCGGTCGAATATCGGCTCAAGGTCCGGCGTCAGATCCGCCCGAAGGCTGGTCACTGCCGGAGGAGGCTCATGGACGATCTTATACAAGAGAGCGGTCAGGTTCTCGGCGTGGAACGGCTTCTGCCCCGTCAGGAGCTCAAAGAGGACGAGGCCGAGGGAGTAGATGTCCGTCCGCCCATCCACAGGCTTGCCGAGGACCTGCTCGGGCGACATGTAGCCGGGCGTTCCGAGCATCACCCCCGTGGTCGTCTTGGTGGTGTCAGCCATCTTGGCGATGCCGAAGTCCATGACCTTCACTTGGCGATCTTTCGTCACCATGATATTGGCAGGCTTGATATCCCGATGGACGATCCCTTGGCCATGGGCATGGTCGAGGGCCTCCGCCACCGTGGCGACGATGTCGATCGCCTCGCTGGGCGGCAGCAGCGCCTCCTTCCGACACCGCTCTTTGAGCGTCGTTCCTTCCAGGTATTCCATCGCGATGAAGGCCAGTCCGTCCTCTCCCCCCGCGTCGTAGATTGTGACGATGTTCGGATGCGACATGCGCCCGGTCGATTCCGCCTCACGATAAAACCGGGTCTTGAATTCCTGCAAGTCCTTCGGGTCATCGCCGCCGTCCAGGCGTAAGGTCTTGATCGCAACGAATCGTTGAATCTTTGGATCCTTTCCCAAGTACACGACGCTCATCGCCCCGCGGCCGAGCTCTCTCAACACCTTGTAACGGCCCAATGTGGTCGGCGTCGAGCGAGTCACGCTCGACGGGGGGCGCTCGCGAGTGTCCTTGGCGGAGGGACGAAGGATGACGGTTGTTTCGGTCTTCTCCACCGGGGCAGCTTCTTCTTCGGATGGCGGCTCCTCCGCCGGTTTTCTCCACGACTCGACAGTTCGTTGCAAGGCGCTGATTCGACCGACCCACCGGACCGTCAGCCACATGGCCCCACCGACCAGGAGCGCCGCGTACAGCAACGAATACCAGGGACCCATGGGGGCGATCAGGTCGTGGCTTGAAAGGGCGTTGCCGATCGCCAGCGAGGCGAGAAACAGGCTCGGCGCGATGATCCCTTTCAGAAAGGTGCGCCACCGTCCGTCGTCTCCAAGGGTTTCGCCGAGGCGACGAATCGTTTTGAGGAATAGGACGGCCGCCGCGCCGAACCAGAACAGCCGGACGAGCTCGGAGCCGTGTACGTCCAACTCGGGAAGCAGTCGATGCCGGAACAGCGGCAGTCCCGGCAGAACAAGGCCGAGGGCCGTGGCCGCCACGATGCTGCCGAGATAGCCCCAGATCCATCCCCACGTGGATTTCATTACGCTCTCCAAAGACTTCTTGAGTCTACCTGGGCCCTAAGGGATGTCAACGAAAGGGACAGAAGGCGCGGGTCTACTGTGACGCGGCTTTCTTGAGCGGCTCCAGCAACTTTTTGGGAACCTTCAGCGAACCTCTGCCGATGCCGACTTCGATGTCGGGTTTCGTCACACCGTGAAAGTCGCTGCCTCCGGTGACGAGAAGCCCCAGCTTGGTCGCCAGGCGCAAGTAATCGGAGGTTTGGGATTTCGTGTGCGTGCTGTAGTGCACTTCTATCCCGCGTAATCCGGCTTCCTTCAGGTTTGCGCAGAGCTTGAACAGACCCTCCTCCGATTCGCGAACCCACGTAGGATGGGCCAACACGGCGACCCCGCCGGCCTCCGTGATCCAGCGGACGGCTGTTTCGGGTTCGGGCAAGTCCCTTGGCACGTAGGCGGCGGCGCCGTTGGCCAGATAGCGATCGAAAGCTTCTTTAGCCGAGGTCACGTAACCCTTCTGCATCAAAACCCTGGCGATGTGCGGTCGCCCGACGGATGGCGTGCCGGCTAGGGCGATGACATCGTCATAGGTGACGGCGAGGCCGAGCGACCGCAATTTTTCGATGATCTTCGGATTGCGGGAATGTCGGCTCTCCCGGAGGCGAGCGAGGCGACTCAATAAGGTCGCGTCGCTGCGATCGACGAAGTACCCGAGAATGTGGAGCTCGCTCTCGCCGTACCGGGAGCTGATTTCCACACCGGGGATGACCTCGATTCCGAGGTCCTTGCCGGCCACGACGGCTTCCGGAATCCCATCGAGGATGTCATGATCCGTGATCGCCAGGGCCGTGACGTTCGCATGTTTTGCGAGCGCCAGAACCTCGACGGGTGTCAGACTTCCGTCGGAGTAAGTGGTGTGGAGATGGAGGTCCAGACGACTCACGGGGACAATGGTCAATGGTTCATGGTTGATCTGGGGAATCTGAGCGCGGGTGTTTTTCCATCATTTCCCATCGACCATTATCCAATCTTTCGCGCCACCAGCCGGGCCGTGAATGCGGAACTGCCGCCGTGTGCGTCCGCGTGCTCGCCTTCGTCATAGAACAGCACGCGGAGCTGAGACGCGAGAGACAACAGCTCGTTGTGGGCCAGGCAAAACTCCGATCGGCGAGGATGCTGGTAGCGGAGATGGTTCTCGATGGTAAAGGTCTCGTACACGAGGACGCCGTTGGGCTTAAGGGTGTCGATTAAAACAGGGAAGAGGGGTCGGTAGAGGTAGAAAAAGACAAGCACGACATCGTACTGTTCGTAAAACAGCTTCGGGCCTTCCCCACCGGTTTCAAGGTCGAGAGTTTGCACGGTCACGTTCGTGAGATTGCGCTGCTGGACCAAAGCGTTCAATCGAGCCAGCGCCTGCTCGTCGCGGTCGATGGCGTGAACATGCCACCCGTGTGAGGCAAGATACAGAGCATTCCGTCCTGAGCCGGCCGCGACATCCAGAACAGTGCCTTTCGGGAGGCGGGCGAGTTGCTCCGTCAAGAACCTGGACGGTGATGGCTCCGCGGAGAGGTGTCGCTGACTGTCTCTCGTTCGGTCCAGCCTGACGCCGACCGAACCGGTGGTGAGCTTGAGCGGCGGAGCAAGCTTGCGCACCCAGATTTGCACACGTTCAACCGGAAATTCGGCAAAGAGCATGCTCACGAAGCGTTCGGCCATCGTTTCGATGAGACAGGCATCCCGACCGGTTCCGATATCCACGATACGCTGCGCCACCTTGACGTAATCGACGGTCTTCTCGACGTCATCGAGCTTGGCCGCGGCTCCGAGGTCGGAGTCGAGCTCAAGATCGACGGCGATCGGCTGCGGGAGCCGGCGTTCATCCAATGTCACCCCGCAGAAACCCTCAAATTCCAACTGTTGGATGACTATTCGATCCGTCATAGCGTTCCGTGGATTGTCGAGCGCGGCTCGACCTAATTGTCGGGGATGGAGATTCGGACTGTCAAGCAACGGTGAGAGTGAGACCGGGGACGAAACCGATGTTTAGCGCTGTGAGGGGCGGATTCGTCGCATGATGAAATCCACGATGAGACGTGCAACCTCGTCGCCTTCCCCGATCTTGCTCCCGATGGTTGCATGGTCGCGATCGCGGATCTCCAGGATACCGGAGTCGGGATGACCGGCCTGCTTTAATGCGGCGGCCATTTCCTTGGTCTGCGCTCGTCGCCAGTCTTCGTCGCCGTCGGCATAGAGGAGGAGCATCGGCGGGGCGTCGGGACGGACATAGCGGGCCGGCGAGGCGTCGGGCCATTTGGCCGGATCTTCTCCCCACACCGACTTGTCCCGGTGAGGCGCCACCCGCTCGACGTAGAAGTAGCCGCTGACGGGGATGGCGCCCTTGATCGTGTTCAGCCCGAGATGCCGCTCTGCCAGATAGCGGTCATCGAGTGAAACCAACGCAGCGAGGTAGGCTCCGGCGGAATGGCCGGCGACGAAGGTAGCATCGGGGTTGCCGCCGTACTCCGGAATGCGGGACCTAATCCAGGCGACGGCCGTCGCGACGTCCTGCACATGGGCCGGATGAGCGACATCAGGGGAGAGCCTATAGTTGATCACGGCCGTGCCGATGCCGGCTCGGGCAAAATAATATCCCACACGAGCCTCTTCCTCCTTGTCCCCGCCCGTCATGGCACCCCCGTGGAGCCACAGCAACACCGGAAAATCACCCTGGGCCGCCGGCAGATAGAGATCGAGCTTATCCAGGTCGTCGGCATAGTCCTGGTCCGGCACGTAGTCGATGTCGGTGACGACATGGACAGGAAAGGCTGGGGCGACCAGAGAGACCTCTGGCGGCTCAGCAGTCGCGCATCCAAATAGGATGAGGAGGAAGGGGAGAATGAGCGATACCATGATCTGTAGGCTCAGGGAAGCATCGCCGGCGACGCGTGGCTCTGGAGTGGCTGGAGCGGTTCGGCAAGTCGGCTGGTGGAAATCTCATCCAACGCTTGCCGCAGTGCCGCAATCCATCGTCGATAACCGATCGCGCTGAGATGCACACCATCCGGAAGAAAATACTCTGGAATGATACGGCCTTCCGAATCGACAAACATGCTCCCAGTATCCAGGAACATGCAGCGAGGACGCGTGCGACAGAGATCCTGGATGGTTCGATTGGCATCGCGAATCGCCGATAGACGGATGTCTTCCCTCATGGCAGGCATGACCGCACACCAGACCAATGATGGTTCCATCGGGAGAGCCGCAAGAACTTGCCGATACCGGTCATGCAGCCCTTCTGTCCTGCCTAGCACGAAGTCATTGATGCCGATCGTTAAGACGATGGCGTGGGCCCGGGTCAGAGACTTATAAAGTGGAATCACATTCAACACATCCGCTGTAGTTTCCATGCCGATGCCGTAGTTGGTTGCATACGGAACAACGGCTGCAGTGGCGAGTGCTTGCGTGATACTGTCTCCCAAGAAGATCACACCTCCGTCCGGCACCAAGCCGTCCATCCGGAGATGGTATCGAAGCATGTTTTGAAGGTGGAGATTGGGGAGCGCCATGAGACCAAGCCGGACTTGTACTCTGGGTATGAAATCCGTTTTGACGATCAAGATGACCACAAGAAGGTGAAGCGCCAGGAGATAGCCGACTAAGAGCCACCTCCACACCGGTGTCCTCCGTGCCAGGCTGGTGGTCATGACGAAGGCCATTCTCGGAGATCGGCGTGACGGTCCGCGGAGTTATTTGAACTGCCTCTGAGCCTTCGCCAGATCATCAGGTGTTCCAATGTCCAAATACCTGCCTTGGGGAAACAGACAACTTTGGACGCACAGGCCGCTCCTCATCGCGGCCTGAACGACATTCCCCACGAACAACTCGCGATCGGCTGACCCATCTTCCGTGTCTGGATTGGGCCGCGCGGTTTCTATGGCGGCGGCGAGATACTCATGCATGAACCGGGTGAAGACCGGCGTCCAGACCGCGATGATCCAGGCATAGCGTAGCTCCGTGTGGGCCTGCTTGATGACGATCGCACGGACCATCCCGTCCTCATCGAACTCTACCATATCCGTCTTTTCCGGCCGATGTGACGGGAAGAGCCCCAGCACAACATCGGCCTGAGTGGTCGAGAGTCTGTTCAAGAGATGAACAAACGCGTCGTTCGGTTCAAAGATAATGTCGGGAAATCCCAGGGCGACAATCTTGTCCTGCAGGAAAGAGTGGGCTTCGTCCAGCGTGTACGGCACGCCGAACGGGAGCCGCATCATGAGATAGGCCAGGTGCACCCCAAGCGACGCGCCGTCACCGAGATAAGCCGGGATGTCCCACTTTCCGGCGCGGAGAACCACATAGGCCTTTGTCACGCCGGCCATGCGAAAGCTCTCCAACACGTACTGGCAGGCAGCTTTCGGACGACGGCTCTGCTCCTCGTCGCCAGACCAAGAGCAAACTCGAAGGATTTCCTTACTGCAGGGCAGGGGACCGAGACGCCTGGCCTGCCCTGCGGCCGGCACGAGCCCGATCACTTCAGATGCGGTCATGCCGTTCCCCTGCACAAGCATTGATTCTGCGTAGGAGGAGGCTTCATCGGTTTCTGCAGGCCGTAGAGTTATTCACGAAAGTCGAAAACCACAAGGGCCCTGCTACTCTTCTCCCGGCGTGTCATCAAGGTGCATGAGGTCCCGGACACGATCGTCCTAAGGGCCCACCGCGGGCACGGAAAACGTGCAAGCGGAACCCACTCTCTGTGCTTCTCAGGGCGCAGGATATTCCTTTTTCATGCATGTCAGATTAGGTGATACAGATTGGGCGATAGAGGCCATTCTCAGAGAGGGCCTTTCAGGGTGTCAAGCGAGCGGAGAAGGAAGAGAGTGCGGGAGGAGACTTTACGAGTCGAGGCGGTCGAAACGAAACCGAAAGTGGCAAGATGCTCCTTGAGCTCTAAAGTTTCTTCCTGGCCACTTCATCCAATGAGCTGGTTATATCAGGTCTCTTGAACTAAGAACCCGAAATGGTGTAGTTCTAGGCGCCGCCTCGGCACAATGTGGTCTCAAAACTATTGAATGTCAATCACTTCGTCAAGCCATAGGAACCGAGCGCCTGCTGCTTATGCACCTCAGGACGGTCAATTTGCGGATACCCTCCTCGATCAGGTCCGCGAAGTTATCCGCCTGAAGCGCTATAGTCTCCGTACCGAACAGACATATCTCCAGTGGGTTCGGCACTTCGTGAGCTTCCAGAAGGAGAATCCTGCACCGCTCGGTGAACAGCAGGTCCGCGACTTTCTCAAGTATCTGGCCCGAGATCGCCATGTGAAGG
Source organism: Nitrospiraceae bacterium (assembly GCA_037446055.1). Taxonomy (GTDB): domain Bacteria; phylum Nitrospirota; class Nitrospiria; order Nitrospirales; family Nitrospiraceae; genus JBBIJI01. The sequence goes on along the minus strand of JBBIJI010000004.1, from coordinate 93,054 downwards.
CCTCCACGCAAAACCAGGCCTTCAGCGCCATCCAGTTTCTGTTCCGTGAGGTTCTGAAGAAAGAGCTCGGCCGAATCGAGGGAGTGGAGCGGGCGCAGAAGCGAGAACGGATCCCGCTGGTGTTGTCGCGGGAAGAAGTGCGGGCCGTGCTCTCCCATCTCCAAGGAGCCCCACGTTTGATGGCGGAACTTCTCTACGGCTCGGGGCTCCGGCTCATGGAATGTGTTCGGTTGCGGGTGAAGGACGTGGATATTCCGCGACGGCAGCTCATCGTGCGGGAGGAGAACGGCACCGAAAACCGTACCACCATGCTTCCACAGAGCGTGGTCGGGCCGCTTCTCCGGCAACTCGATCATGCGAAGGCCATCCATCAGCAGGACCTGCGGGACGGTTACGGCGAAGTCTATTTGCCTTTGTCGCTCGAACGGAAGTACCCGAATGCCCAGACGGAATGGGGGTGGCAGTATGTGTTTCCGGCGAAGCGGCGGTCGGTCGATCCGCAATCGGGTCAGGTGGCACGGCACCATCTCGACGAGAAGGTATTGCAACGGGCGGTCAAGGAAGCGGTGCGCGCCGCCGGGTTGACTAAGCCGGCCAGTTGCCACACGCTTCGGCACAGCTTTGCGACCCATCTGCTTGAAGCGGGATACGACGTTCGGACCGTGCAAGAGTTGATGGGGCACAAGGATGTGCAGACCACGATGATTTACACCCACCTGCTTGCCCAAGGTCCGAAAGGCATCTGCAGTCCCTTAGACATGGCGTGAGTTTCACCTGCAGCCAGCCAGCAATTGCATGATGCTCTTTCCTAGCTTGCTCGTATACTTCCTCTCTCGAAGCGGCTTGGCAGGGCCCTCACCGCGCGCGTCGAGGGAGCTTCAACTGCCCTCCCTCAAGGAACGATGTCTGTGTCGGTCCAACTGCGGCCGTCAAGCGAGCACTCCTATGGTGCTCCTTCCGAGCTTGCTCATGTGGCCTTCCCCACAAGAGGTTGCCTGGAACTGTCCCCAACTGCGTGCATCGACCGAGCGCCGCCCGTAGTGGGGTCGTTTGATATGTCCAGGCGCGGGGTCTGCGAGCATGGGGACAGTCCAGACTACCCTCTTGCCTCCTTCGTTCCCTTCTTGACTGCCTTTTCAACGGGCACCTATAATCACACAGCGTTGTCTGGCCCAACCGGCTGATTCCCCGAGGAAAATGGCTGAGTTTACCCACTTCGATGAATCGGGACGAGCCCGGATGGTCGACGTCGGTGGCAAGGCCTCGACTGAACGGGTCGCCTCCGCCCAGGCCAAAGTCTATCTCCTGCCGGACACACTTGAAAAAATCAGGCGAGGGAAGATCGCCAAAGGTGATGTGTTGGCCGTAGCACAGGTCGCGGGGGTGATGGGGGCCAAGAGGACCCCGGATTTGATTCCGATGTGCCACCCGCTCTTGCTGACGAGCGTCGATATCTCCTTCAAAGAAGAGCCGCAGCCCGATCGGGAAGGGCGCTGCTCCATCACGGTCACGGCCACGGTCAAGACGACCGGCCAGACGGGTGTGGAGATGGAAGCCATGACAGCGGTGTCTGTTGCCGCCTTGACGATCTACGATATGTGTAAGGCGGTCGATCGAGGAATGAGCTTCAGTGATATCTATCTGTTGTCCAAGTCCGGGGGGAAGTCCGGCACTTACATGAGAGGAGAGTGAATAGCGAGTAGCGAATAGCTGACAGCCAAGAAGTGGCGTTCTGGGCTATTAGCTGTTTGCTGTCTGCTATCAGCTGATTATGATTTCCGTCAAACTGTTCGGCATGATGAAATCGCTGGCTGGCAATCAGAGCTCGTTGTCGCTCGAGCTTGCCGACGGGGGGCGCGTGAAGGATCTTGTCGCGGTCTTAGATGCCGGTTATCCGCAGATCGGCGAACTGGTTCACAAGAAGAAGGTCCTGGTGTCGGTGAATCAGGAGATCGCGCACGAGGATACGGAAGTTCGAGATGATGATGAGGTGGCGTTGCTTCCTCCTTTTGCCGGAGGCACACCAATGGAAATGGACGCCGACGACGCACAGGTGGTGAGAGTTCAACGCGAGAACTTCTCCGTGGACGAGGAGATCAACCGGGTGCGGAGTCGGTCAAAACGCATCGGGGGCATCGCCATCTTCCTCGGGACCGCGCGCGACCGATCGAAGGGGCGGGATGTGGACAGCATCACCTTCGAATACTACGAAGGTATGGCTCAGAAGAAGTTACGCGAGATCCGGGAACGGGCTCTCAAAGACTTCGACATTCTCGAGCTTGTGATCGTTCATCGCTACGGCGAGATCGCGATCGGGGAGAACATCGTGCTCATCATCGCAGGGGCCGAGCATCGAGCCGACGCGTTCCGCGCCTGCAAGTGGGCGATCGATGAGTTGAAGCAGATCACACCGATTTGGAAGCTCGAGCACACTCCGGAAGGCGAAGTGTGGGTCGAAGAGCATCCTTAACCCCGTGATGCGTGAGAAGCGCGAAGAATGATGGAAGAAACAGCTAGTCAGTCGCCAAAGGATGTTTCGATTCCGCTTGTGGCCGACGTGTTCGACCGGCCGCTCCGAAGTTTGCGCCTTTCCGTTACCGACCGCTGCAACCTGCGCTGCAAATACTGCATGCCGGAAGAAGAGTACGCCTGGCTGCCCAAGGAGACGATCCTCTCGTTCGAAGAACTCGCGAAGGTGGCTGATCTGTTTACCCAATTGGGTGTCGACAAGGTCCGGTTGACCGGCGGCGAACCGTTGTTGCGACGCGACCTACCGAAGTTCGTCCGGTTGTTGACGCAGAATCATCGGATCAAAGACCTCGCCTTGACCACGAACGCGGTGTTGATGGCGGACCAGGCTGAAGCGCTCTATCGCGCCGGATTGCACCGTGTGACGATCAGCTTGGACACCTTGCGGCCGGAGCGGTTTCGGGCGTTGACGAAGCGGGATCTCCACCATCAGGTGTTCGCAGGGATCGAGGCGGTCATCCGCGCGGGTTTTACGGGGCTGAAATTCGATACGGTTGTCATCAAGGGGTTCAACGAGGATGAACTCGTCTCCTTGATCGAATACGGCAAGCGGCTCGGCGGAGAAATGCGGTTTATCGAATACATGGACGTCGGCGGTGCCACCTATTGGTCGTTGGATCAGGTGCTCTCTCGCGCCGAGATCCTCGAACGGCTCGCCGATTACTACGGTCCGGTCGAATCTATGATCGATGAATCCAGCTCGGCGCCGGCGCAACGGTTCCGCCTGCCGGATGGCACCGCCTTCGGTATCATCCCATCCACGACCACGCCGTTCTGTGCCACCTGCGACCGTAGTCGCGTAACGGCCGACGGCATGTGGTATCTCTGTCTCTACGCCAAGGAAGGGATCGACCTCGGCGGACCGTTGCGCAGCGGTGCGACGGACGATGAGCTGAAGGCCCTGATCCGCTCCGTGTGGCAGCGCCGGAAAGATCGGGGTGCCGAAGAGCGCAAGGCCCTGGAGGCCGCCGGCCTTCGAGAAGCGCGCTTGATCGGGATCGATCGCTTGCGCGAGGATCCGCACCTGGAAATGCATGCCCGAGGCGGATGACCAGCGCTGCCGTGGTCATTGCTGGGCTGGTCGATGCCTGACACCTCGTTCCTCACAATCCTGAGTTTGGGTTTTGTGTTGGGGCTCCGCCATGCGTTGGATGCCGACCACATCGCCGCGGTGTCGACGATGCTGGCCCGGCGGCCCAGTCTGAGAACGTCGAGCACCATCGGCTTCTTCTGGGGACTGGGGCATACTCTGACCCTCTTCACACTCGGTGCCACGGTGATCACGCTGAACGTGCGGCTGCCGGCTCCGTTTGCCACGGTGTGCGAATTGGGTGTAGGGGTCATGCTGTTGGTGCTCGGCCTTTCGCTTGCTCGCCGGATGTATCGGGAGCGATGGCACCTGCACCCGCATGATCACGAAGGGAAACGCCATCTGCATTTCCACCGGCACGGGATGAACCCTGCGCATGACCATTCTCACTGGGTGCGGGGTGCCGTTCGGCCGCTTATCGTGGGGATGGTTCATGGTCTGGCCGGCTCCGCTGCGTTGTTGATCGTCGTGCTATCGTCGGTCGAGACGGTCATCCAAGGATTGAGTTACATTCTGGTGTTCGGTCTCGGATCGATCGTAGGCATGATGCTCTTGGGAATTGTTCTAACCGTTCCCATCGTCTGGTCGATGGAAGGAGGCCAGCGCGGTCTGATCGCCCTCCAAACGGTTGCCTGCGCGGCGAGTATCGTCTTAGGGATCATGATGGTGGTCCGTATCGGGTTCGGCGCCGGTCCTCTTTCATGAGTTCCCGCAAGCAGCTTCCCTCTACCTGCTGGATTGACTTCTCAAAGGGGGAAAACTTCGTGCGGGCGCAGGGGACGTGTGGTATCCTGCCGGTGCAGGGCTGCGCTGAAGGCGCGGAGCTGGACGCTCGCGGAGAACGGCGGTGAAGATTCGGGTATTGGGGTGTCACGGGTCCGACCAGGTGGTCGCGGGACCACAAGGGCTGCTACAGTGCGGGACCTGCGGATTCCTCGTCAATGATTCAGCCCTGATCGACGCGGGGACGATCGGCTCGAGGCTGGATTTGGCCGAGCAGAAGCGCATTCGCCACGTTCTACTCTCCCATCTGCATTTTGACCATATCAAAGACCTGCCGATGCTGGCGGATAACCTGGTAGGGGAGGAAGGCCCCGCCGTCGAGGTCACCAGCATCCCCGAAGTGCTCAAGGGATTGGGCGCGCACATTTTCAACGGCGAGGTTTATCCGGACTTTTTTCGCTTGCCCAGCCCTGACCGGCCGGTGTTCCGGTCGCGACCGCTCTGGTCCGGAACCGAATCTTCCCTCGACCGTTTACGCGTCACCCCCATCCCCGTCAATCACCTCGTCCCCACCGTAGGATTCTTGATCGATGATGGGGCCGTCTCCTTCGCCTATAGCGGGGATACTTACGTGACCGAGGAGTTCTGGCGAGTGGCCTCCCAGCGAAGGAATCTCAAGGCCCTGTTGGTGGAGACGTCGTTCCCGGAGCAGGAAATCGAGCTGGCCCGAGTCAGTAAACATCTTACGCCCCGATTGCTCGCCGACGAGTTGCGGAAGTTCGACAGACCGGATGTCCCGGTGTACGTGTATCACATGAAACCGCGCTTCCGTGGCCAGATCATCCGAGAGCTGAGCGCTCTGGGCCGGCAGAATTTAACCGTGCTCGAGGAAGGGCAGACCATCACACTGTGACGATCCATGGCATGGTTTAAGAAAGAGAAGCCCGAGGCCGCTGAGCAGCCGAGGCGAACGAAGTTCGCCGAGGGCATGTGGTTGAAATGCAACCACTGCCGGGAGATCGTCTATCGGAAGGAAGTGGAGCGGAACAACAAGGTCTGCCCGAAGTGCGACTACCATTTCCCCATCTCCGTAATGGAGCGGATTTCACTGCTGGTGGATCTTGGAACCTTCAAGGAATGGGACGCGACCTTGGAACCGCTGGATCCGCTCGAGTTCGAGGATACCCGGTCCTACCGCGAACGCCTGAAAGCCCAGCAAGAGAAAACGGGACGGAAAGACGCTATTGTCATCGGTGAAGGCATCATCAATGGCAGAAAAGTGGCCCTCTGTGTGTTCGATTTTTCGTTCATGGGCGGCAGCATGGGATCCGTGGTCGGCGAGAAGATCTGCCGAGCCGTGGATCGAGCGCTGGAAGGTCGTCTGCCGCTGATCCTGGTCACGGCCTCGGGAGGAGCGCGGATGCAGGAGGGCATCTTGTCGTTGATGCAAATGGCTAAAACGTCCGCGGCCCTGGCCAAGCTGGGCGAAGCGAAATTGCCCTTTATTTCCGTGCTGGCCGACCCGACGTTCGGCGGGGTTACGGCCAGCGTGGCGATGCTGGGAGACGTGATCGTGGCGGAACCGAAGGCGCTGATCGGATTTGCCGGTCCGCGCGTGATCGAACAGACGATCAAGCAGCAGTTACCCGACCAGTTTCAACGCGCGGAGTTTCTGCTCGAACATGGAATGATCGACATGATCGTCGAGCGCAAACAACTCAAAGAAACCCTGAGCGTCCTCATCAGCCACTTCTGATTTGCCTCTCACCCGCCCTTTCCACTATCCTGGGCTACCTCCATGTCCTATGAGGCGGCGATCCAACATCTCTATGGCCTCCAGCAGTTCGGGATCAAGCTCGGCCTCGACAACATCCGGCGCTTGACCGCGCTGCTCGGCGACCCCCAGACGCGCTACCGAAGCGTGCACATTGCCGGTACTAACGGCAAGGGCTCTACCGCCGCCATGGTCGCGTCGATGTTGCGGCAGGCGGGGTACCGTGTCGGACTCTACACCTCGCCCCATTTGGTCGAGTTCCGGGAACGGATTCGCGTCGACGGCCGCATGATCTCAGAGGATGCCGTCAGCGAGTTGACCGAGCGCATCAAGGAATTGTGGAACGAACCGCTCGCCCCGACGTTTTTCGAATTCACCACGGCCATGGCGTTCCAGTTTTTCGCAGATCAGAGGGTTGACATCGCCGTCTTGGAGGTCGGGCTCGGCGGGAGGTGGGATGCCACCAATGTCGTCAGCCCCATCGTGACGGCCATTACGAGCATTGGCTACGACCATGAGGAGTATCTCGGCACCACCCTCTCTGCAATTGCGGGGGAAAAAGCTGGCATCATCAAGGACGATGTGCCGGTCGTGCTGGGGCCGATCGAAGGGGAAGCGCTGACCGTGATCCAGCAGGTTGCGGCGAGACACGACGCGCGTATCGTTCGGCCCGGAGCCCACTACCGGCTGCAGGGCCCTTCCCCGCAGGATTTCTCCTATGCGGGACCGTCCTGGCGCCTCGAGCACCTGCGTTGCGGACTGGTCGGCGCACATCAAGTCGCCAATGCCGGCTGCGCCCTCGCCATGCTTGAAGCGGCGTCCGAACGTGGCCTCTCTGTGCCGGAAGCGGCCATCCGGTCGGGACTCGCCACAGTCGCGTGGGAAGGGCGGCTCGAATTCGTGGCTGACCGCCCGGCCATTCTCCTCGATGGCGCACACAACCCTGCCGCGGCCGTCGTGTTGGCCGAGTTTCTCTCACACGAGCTGGCGACGGGTCGGTTCGGACGGCTGCTTCTTGTCCTGGGAATGATGAAGGATAAGCGGCCGCGCGCCTTTCTCGAGCCGTTGCTGCCCCTGCTGAACGACCTGATCCTGACTCGAGCTGAAATCGGGCGTGCCGCAACGGCGGACATGCTCGCTTCCGCGATCATGCCGCTGCCGGTCGCGCCGCATCTGACCGATTCGCCGACGGAAGCCCTGTCACTCGCCAGACGACTGGCGTCCCCTGAAGACCTCATCTGCGTTGCCGGATCGCTCATGCTGGTGGGCGACGTCAAAGCTCTCCTGCGCGGTGCTTGTCTCTCTCCACTCAGGGGTTGAGATGGGGCGAGCCTTCTGGTCGGTCGTTGGGTTTTCCTGCCTAATGGTGGCTTGGCAGCTTTTCCCGGATCTCTCCCCCGCCGTGGCGGCGACATCCTCGACGCGAACCGCGAGTGCGACCACGGGTGCAGAGACGCCTCCCATCCAAATCACTGCCGAGCGCGTCGATTATCTGCGGGATCGTGAGGTCTACGAAGCGGACGGAGGGGTTGTGATCGTGCAGGGGGGGCTGCGCCTGACCGCGGACCACGTCACACTCGAGACGCTCACTGGAAAATTGGTTGCAACGGGACACGTACGCCTGATGGAAGCTCGGTCCGACATGTGGGCGGAGCGCCTGGAGCTGAACGTCAATACCGAGGGCGGGGTGGTGACGAACGGCCAATTGTACGTGAAGCCCTCGAACTCGTATGTGACCGGACGTCTCATGCAACGATTTTCCGAAGACCATTACCGGATCAAACAGGGAACCTTTACGAACTGCGATGCACAAGAGGGAGCGATACCCGCCTGGCGGTTCAGGTTCGAAGACTTGGACTTGGTCACCTCCGAGAGCATCGCGCTCAAGGGAGGCTGGTTGTGCGTCAACGATTACCCGCTGATCCCGATCCCGACCTTTACCTATCCCTTGGCCGTCCGCCGCACGGGATTCCTGATCCCGCTCGTGGGCTATGACAACCGGTTCGGCCTGCATCTGGAGGAGACCTTTTATTGGGCAATCGATCACAGCCAGGACTTGATGATCACGCCCACCTATTTCAGCGATCTCGGCTACGGAAGCGACTTGACTTATCGGTACATGCTTAACCGCCAATCGAAAGGGCAGTGGTATCTCAGCTATCTTCAACAGACGAAATTGCCCAATGTCTCCGGCGTCGACCCGAACAGCCAGGATGTCAAGAAAGCGAGGGGAATGCTCAGTGGATCCCATACGCACCAAGTCAATCCGGATCTGCTCGTTCGCGCCCAGGCGTTCCTGGTCACCGACCCCAATTACCTGCAGCAATTGAGCAACTCCGGCGCGTTACGAGCCTCTCCCAGCGGAGAGTCGAATCTCTTGACGACTCAGCGATTGGCGCGCGGCAATCTCTACTTGCTGGGCCAATACCTCCAGCCGCTGCAATCCGGCGGGACGGATACCTTCCAGCGTCTGCCGGAGATCGGCTACAGTCTTCCGAGCGTCTCTCTGCTCGGAAGCCCGGTTCTCTTGGGAATGGATGCCGATGCCGTGAATTTCTACCGTGAGAAAGGGTTTACGGTGAATCGAGGCGAGGTCGTGCCGGGGCTGTCGACGAACCTCATCGAGCTCGACCACATGGTCGGGCTGACCCCGCAGATCAAGGTCCGCGAAGTCTATTACACGCGTGGGGCCCAGTCCGAGGACTCCATCCACCGCGAAACTTTCTGGGCCGCCATGGATGTCACCTCAAAGCTGGCGCGACGGTACGGCATGGGCGACGGAGGCGGTCTGCTCCACACGATCGAGCCCAGCGTCATCTATGAGTATGTCCCAGGGACGAGGCAATCGAATATCGCCCAGATCGATCAGGTGGACGATCTCCCGAAGAAGAACCTTCTGACCTACATGCTGCGCAATCGTCTCCTGGAGCGTACCTCGACGGGCGGCAGCTTCAACTGGCTCGACCTCACCCTTGCGCAGAGCTATCACGTGGGGGCGGTGCAAACCGCTGCCCGGGATTTCGCACAGGGTGCGATTCCGGTCCTGGGGTCGGCGACGCAGCCGCTTCAACCGGCGGCCGTCTCCGTGGACGGCCGAAAACTCTCGGACGTCTGGATGCGGGCCGTCATCGGCAACACGGCCCCGCCATATGGCCCGACTCAGCAGGCCTTCGCTCGAAGCGGAGCCGGAGTCTCCTTGCCGCCGGGCGCGATGTTGCCGAACATCAATCAGTATCTGACGATCGACGCGTTCTTCGATCCCTACCGAGGTACCTTCAGCCAGTGGAATACGGACCTGCGTGTGCAGGAGGAAAGCAACTGGTACGTCGAAATCGGGCAACGCTACACCCGGGACGGGAATCGCGTACGGCGTGGCGACATCTGGAACCCGGTCTCCTTCAACGAGGTCTTCGCCCCGACTCCGGAGATTCAGTTCGTCACGGCGGGCGGGGCCTTCCGAACTCCTTGGGGCTGGACCGTGGGTGCGAAGGGCTACTACGACGTCAAAAACGGGACGAGCCCTGAATACGACATCGTCGCTCTTTATCAGAACCCTTGCAAGTGCTGGTCGTTGGGGCTCTACTATCTGCAGTTTCCCGACAGGGCCCAATACAATTTCATGCTCAACATGACCGGAATCGGCTGGACGGAAAGCTTCGGGACGGAAGTGGTGAAGGCGATCCTGAGCCCGCTGCTGATCGGAGAACGCGGCTTGCCGTGGGCCTCTCCGGGCGGGCCCTACGGGAGGCCGCGCACCGTTCGGCCGACGGTTGATCAGCAGTGAGCAGGTTGGGCGGCATAAGTCGGACTCTCGACCGAACGCAATCCGGTTGGGTCTACACGTGAGGAGGGGCCGTATGGACACGTTGCTGTCGAAGGATCAATGGACGCGTTGGCGGAGGACCGTGGCGCTGGCGTTACTCGTCATCCCGATAGGTGGCGGCGCCTGTGCTATTGCAGCGGTTGCGCAAGAGTCGATCTCACATCTTCGTCAGGCGAAGATCTTTCTCGCTGCCGGAGACTACCGACACGCAATCCAGGCCTGCCAGCGCGAGGTCGTGGAGCACCCCTCAGCGGAAAGCTATCTGTTCCTGACGTATGTGTACCAGGCGCTGGACGCCTACCTGGACCATCTCGCCAAGACTGAAAAGTGGGTCGCGGTGGAGCAGCTCTACCTCAATCTTGCAAGCGAGCGGGTGGAAGATCTGACCGATCCTCCCGACGTGCTGGCGAGGATCGCCAAGGAAATCATTCAAGGAGCCGCGCAGAAGCAATCGGACATGACGGCGGCGATGGCGGCTCGCCTTGACGACAAGGCTGTGGCATATCGCTGGAAGCAGCAAACTGATTGGAGGAGAACCCATTCGGAGGACTGGTGGTTCAAGCCGCCGGATGCCTGGGGGTGGTAACCGCGTCCTGGTCCGGCAAGATTGACAGCCCCTCGCGGGCTACGTTACGATGCCGGCGCGTTCGAGCGCGTGGCTCGTCAAGAAGGAGGAGGAAGTGGCTGGCGATGCCTTGAAAGTGGACGAAGCTTCGTGGGATTCCGAGGTGATGAAGGCCGCCGAATTGGTGATGGTGGATTTTTGGGCGGTCTGGTGCGGACCCTGCCAGATGGTCGCTCCGATCGTCGAGGAGCTGGCCAAAGAATACGCCGGGAAAGTCAAGGTTCGGAAGCTGAACACCGACGAAAATCCCGAGATCGCGGGGCGCTATCAGGTCATGAGTATTCCCACCATCCTGTTCTTCAAAAACGGCCAGCCGGTCGAAAAACTGGTGGGCGCGCGACCGAAGCGGCAGTTCAAAGAAGTCATCGATTCCCTGCTTGCGCAACCGACCGGCTCTGCGTGATGGGCACTCCCGCATCATGCGCTTATGCTCACCGAGCTGCGCGTCGTTAATTTTGCCCTGATCGAACAGCTCGCCCTCCAATTCGAGGGGGGCTTTACCGTGCTGACCGGGGAGACCGGGGCGGGCAAGTCCATCCTCATTGATGCCATCACCTTCTTGGTGGGCGGACGGGCGTCAACAGACCACATCCGCACAGGGGCCGAAGAAGCCCAAGTCGAGGCAGCGTTCTCACTGGCCAAGGGTGGCCCCCTGCTGACCCGCCTCCGTCAAGAAGGCATCCTCGGTCCGCACGAATCCGATCTGATCATCCGCCGCGTGGTTGCCCGTTCGGGGCGCAACCGCATCTATGTGAACGGCAATCTGACTCCCCTGCACATGATCGAGGCCTTCGGCGGCACCCTGGTGGATATCCACGGCCAGCATGCCCAGCAATCGCTGCTGTCGCCCGGTCAACAACTCGCGTCGCTCGACGCCTACGGTCGATTGATCGAGTTGGGGGGAGACTACCGACGCGCCTTTCGCCTCATGCTCGAGTGTACAGCCGAGTTGGAAGATGAACGCAAGCGGGTTGCGGAGGCCAAGGAACGAGAAGACCTCCTTCGATATCAATGCGAGGAGATCGAACGAGCGGAGCTCCGTCAGGATGAGGAAGGGGTGCTCGCGGCGGAACGGGGGCGCCTCACGCACGCGCAGCGTCTCCAGCATTTGGCGGAGGAACTGTATGCCCTACTCTATGGGGGCGAGCGGAGTGTCTTGACTCAGCTTGGACGTGCGGACCGACAACTGCAGGATCTCTGCGCCTTGGACCCAGAGGTGGCTGAGTGGAAGCGTCTATGCGACGAGGCATCGGTGCAGCTCAAGGAGTTGGCGACTCAAGTACGGGGCTATCGGGAACGGGTGGAGCCGGATCCTGAACGCCTTGCGGTGGTGGAGAACCGATTGGACCTACTCCAGCGGCTCACGAAGAAATACGGTGGCGATCTGAACGCGGTGCTCGATCAAGGCCATCGGCTCCGCCGACAGTTGGACGCACTCGCCGTGGCCGATCATCGTATCGAGACCCTCGAAGCACGACTGCAGGAGGCGCGCACGTCGGCGGAAGCGCTCGCAGACAAGCTCTCGGCCCGGCGCCTGGCCGCCGGCCAGCGTCTCACGAAGGAGCTGAGGACGGAACTGGCGACGCTGCGGATGGATCGTGCAAAATTCGAGGTACGTCTTGACCGCGGCGCCCTCGATCCCACGGGCAAGGATCGCGTGGAGTTCCTCTTCTCGGCGAACGAGGGGGAACCCTTGCAACCGTTGGCCCGCGTGGCATCGGGCGGGGAGCTGTCGCGCGTCATGTTGGCCGTAAAGACCGTGCTGGCCGGAGCGGACGAGGTCCCGGTGCTGATTTTCGACGAGGTGGATGCGGGAACCGGCGGAGCGGCGGCGGAGGCGATCGGCAGCCGATTGAAACGGCTAGGGCGTTACCATCAGGTGCTGTGCGTCACTCATCTGCCGCAGGTGGCCTCGCAGGGCGATCACCATTTTCGCGTGGACAAACAGGTCCGCAAGGATCGGACGGTGACGAGCCTCACGCTCTTGAACGGCGCATCCAGACGAGAAGAAATCGCGCGCATGCTCGGCGGGGTCACCATTACTCAGAAGGTCCGAGCCACAGCTGCGGAGATGATCGGGACGCACAACGAGCGTTGAGCGCAGGAATGGCGAGCGCGGATCAGGCTTCAGGAGAAGAGCCCGAAGGCATAGCGGCGATGGCAAGCGCCGGTAAAGAGGCTTTGCATTCGTTGACGACGCGGGTGAAGATATCGGTCAGCATGGGATCAAAATGGGTTTCAGCCATCAGGGCGATGCGCTGGATGGCGGCGTCGATCCCCGCACCCTGTCGGCCTGGGACATCGGCTGTCAGGTGGTCGAAGGCCTGCGCGATACTCACAATTCTTGCCAGCAGCGGTATTCCCTCGCCCTGGAGACCGTGGGGATATCCTGACCCGTCGAACCGTTCATGGTGGTAGGCGACAATCTGTCCCACCTCGGCCGGAAATCCCAATGGGAGAATCATCCGCGCTCCGAGATCCGGGTGCGCGCGTACCATTTCCACTTCGTGGGCTCCCGGTTCATCGCTCGCTCCAAACTCATACTCCGGATCGGCAACGTGTCCGATGTCGTGCAGGAATGAGCCCAGGGCCAGGGATTTCTGCTCGGATACGGTGAGGTTCAGGCGGTTGGCGAGCAGCGTGGCATAAAAGCTGACGCGACTGCAGTGGTTCAGGAGTTGCCGGTCTTTGGCCTCGAGGAGGTCGGAGAGCAGCGGCAACAAGTCAGCCGGGTCTCCGGTAGGAAGGGGAGCCTCGGGCGGCAACTTTGCGTACTGAGCGTGCAATGACTGCCATGCCCGGGTGCTGTCTTCTTCTGAACCCCACAAATCCTGCGAACTGGACAAGACTTTACGCAGCACGTCCAACCGTTCCTTCTTGGCCAGGGTCTGATTGATCAGGGTAATTAATTCAGTGACGTTGAAGGGTTTCAGCAGGTACCCGGCTGCTCCGTGACGGATCCCTTCCATCGCAGACTTGAGGCTTCCGTAACCTGTGATGATGATGACTTCCACATCGTTGTGGGCGTGTTTGATGTCTTGTAAGAGGTCCAGCCCCTGCCGGTCCGGGAGCTTCTGATCGAGCGTGATCAGATCCACCCGTTGTTCCCGGAGCAGGCGCAGCGCGTTTTGCGCGTTCTCCGCCGTGTGGATCGTAAAGAACGGGCGCAGGATCACGCGCAGCGCGTCGCGCGGTCCGGCTTCGTCGTCGACGACGAGCACGGTGGGTTTGCTGGAGGGATCTCCGGCGCTGGACGACTCAGACATACGGGTGTTGTGTATCCCTAAATGAAAGATTTGTCAAGCAAAGTTTGTACCCTCTGAGCGCTCTGCTGTTTCCGGATGAATACCTCAATACGCTGGGGTCGGGTATGGGATGACACCCTGATGTGCGCGAAACGGTGATTCCCCCGGCTTCCATCGACGCGATTGTTGCTGAAATCACGCAGGCGAGAGGAGCAAGCCGTGTCATTCTTGCAGCGTCGGGGCGGGTTCACCGGAAGATCCTGCGTCAGGCCTTGTAATCCCCAACGTATCCATACGGTATTTCAACATGCGACGGCTGATCCCGAGTAGATTGGCCGCATGCGTCTGGACGTAATTCGTGCGTTTCAGCGCATCCAGGATGATCTCGCGCTCGAATTCCATCACCGCTTTTTCCAACGAGAGCCGGCCGGCCAATGTATCGTCGCGCAGGGAGGACGAGCGCGTGTCGTTGCGCAGCAGATTCGGCAAGTGCTCAGGAGTGATCGTGGAGGATCCCTTCGAGTAGATGAAGGCCTGCTCGATCATATTCTCCATCTCGCGCACATTGCCCGGCCAGGGATAGCGACTCAGCAATTCGAGCGCGTCTTTCGAAAATTCCTGGTGCGGCCGATTCTCTTCTTCCACCCGTTTCGCGAGGAAGTGTTTCGCGAGAAGGGGAACGTCTTCACCCCGCTCACGGAGGGGGGGCAAGTACAGCGAGATGACGTTGATGCGATAGTACAAGTCCTCTCGAAATTGGTTGCGTCGAACCAGTTCATCGAGATTTTTGTTGGTCGCGGCGACGATCCGCACGTCGACCTTGATCGGTTGGACCCCGCCGATCCTCGTAAATTCCCGTTCCTGCAGCACGCGAAGGAGTTTAGCTTGCGTCGCGGCGCTCAGGTCGCCGATTTCGTCGAGGAATAGCGTGCCGGTATTGGCGAGCTCGAATTGGCCGACCCGCCGCGCCGTCGCATCCGTAAACGAGCCTTTTTCATGGCCAAAGAGCTCGCTTTCGATCAACGTTTCCGGAAGCGCCGCGCAGTTCAAGGCGACGAACGGACGGTCCCGCCGAGAACTGTTGTAATGCAGCGCTTTCGCGACGAGTTCTTTACCGGTGCCGCTTTCCCCGCTGATCAGGACGGTGGTGCGACTGTCGGCCACCTGCTCGATCTTGGCGTAGATCTCCTGCATCCCCGGACTCTTGCCGATCAGATTGTGGAAGGCATACCGTTGCACCACCTGCGCCCGCAGCTGCTTGACCTCGCGTTGAAGGCTGCGCGCCTCGATGGCGCGGGCGATCACGATCCGCAATTCCTCGACGTCAAATGGCTTCGACAGGTAGTCGGCCGCTCCGAGCTTCATGGCATCGACCGCTGTCTTGACCGATTTCGTTCCGGTGAGCATGATGACCGGCACGTTTCTGTCCTCGGCCCGAATGGACTCAAGGATCGAGATGCCATCTGTGCCCGGCAGAATGACGTCAAGGAGCACGAGATTCGGGACCTCCTTCTTAAAGAGATCCAGCCCCTCCTGCGCATCGCCGGCCGCGACCACGTCGTAGTTCTGTTCCAGGACCATCTTCAACGACGTACGGATGCGTGGTTCATCGTCGATGATGAGGATCCGTTGTCTGACATCCTCACTAATGGTTCACCTCCCTCTCCGAGGGACATTCCGGCAGGTTAATCAAGAACGTGGTGCCTACGCCCTCCGTACTTTTCACATCGATGCATCCTTGGTGCTCCTGAACTATTTGATGGACGATGGTGAGCCCAAGGCCGGTACCCTCGTGTTCTCCGCTCTTGTGTTTCGTGGTGAAAAATGGGTCGAAGACATGTTCCAGATTGCCCGCCGAAATCCCTCGGCCTGTATCGTCCACCTGAATCTGGACCCAAGCGATGCCTGAGGACTTCGGCAGCTTCCGTGTTCGCACCCGCAGGTCCCCCCCCTTCGTGTCTGCCATGGCGTCCATGGCATTCAGGAAGAGATTGAGCAGCACCTGCTTTATCTGTTGTCGGTCGAGCATGACACGGGGGAGGTCGTCGGCCAAGTCCTTCTCGATCTTAATCCCGAGGCTGGTTGCCTTGACTTCGATGAAGTAGAGGCAGGAGGACACAATATCGTTGAGGTCCTCCTCCGTGAGTTTCGGTTCCATATATCGAGCATAATCGAGAATTTCTTGAATCAGGCGCTCAATACGGCACACATCATCGATCACCACCTTGCTGAACTCGCCGATAAACTCCGCGTCATCCTTGCGTTCGGGGGCCAATTGAATGAACGTCTTGATGGAGGTCAAGGGGTTGCGAATCTCGTGGGCAAACCCTCCGGCGATGATTTCCAGCGAGCGGAGTCGGTCTGTCCGGCGTACTAAAGCTTGGGAGCGATGCAAATCTTCGGTCAACATCGCGTTGTCCAGGGCGTTGGCGGCGATCTGGGCCATGGCGCTCGCTAATGCATATGCTTGAGCCTCTTCCTCTTCCGGACGCAGGGACGCCCCCAGAGCACAGAACCCGACGAGCCTGGCTCTCGTCGCGAGTGGAATGCAGGTGGTCGCGTTGAGGAGACGTAAGCTCTCGAGAAGCTCCGCCTCATCAGGGCTTGGGCTGGTTGCCGGGCTCTCGAAGACAGTGCGTCGCACCGGTTCGTGATCGATCCGTAGGCGCTTCACGAGCGGATGGCTGGTCGGAAACGATTGACGCGATTCGGTCCGGGAGCCCTCCTGGATGGGGCCGAAGCGGACGTACACGTCTTTTTCGCGATCGAGGAGAAACAACGCGGAGTGAGAAGTCCTCAGACATTGGGCAATGCCGACTGCCGTGCGTTCTGCCAGAGCGGAGAGCTTGTTCAACGTTCCTAGGTCTTTCGTGAACTCCGTCAAGAGCTTGAACGCCTGTTGTTGGGATGACACCCGCGCTCCCGACGTCTGGACATGGTGGGATCTCATAGGACGGAACCTGACGGCGGTCAATGGTTGAAAGTCCTGCAACGACCTTCTCGTATCCCTGCGCAGGTTCGGTCGTGTGATGGAGTATGCGGGGGGGAGTATACACCGCCGCGACGGATTCAGCCAGAGGAATCCGGTTTTTCCACGATGGCGAGCAGAGCCTGGTCATCCAACACGGGAACCAACGCCCGGAGGGATCCTCCAAGCGTTGAGCTGAGGGAATTGAGCCCGGCTGCATCGAAGCCCGTGAGCAGTCCCTCCCGCAAGGCCTGGTTCATTCGTCCGAGAGACTGGAGGCAGACGTGATGGATTTCCTGAAACTCGTCCTGGTTCGAAGTCCGGAGCGTTTTGCGGTACACCCGCGCGAGGTCGGAGGAGGGAGTCAAGCATGTGAGCAGAAGTTGACCTTTGGGCTGGAGCACCCGCCAAAAATCTCTTAACGCGGTCAAGGGATGTCGCACGAAGGACAATCCCAGTGTACAGACGATCACCTGTACCGTCTCATCTTTGAACGGCAGGGGGGAATGCCAAGCCGTCTGGAGCCAACTGGATGAGACTGACGGAAAGAGCGCCTGAGGTTTGGGGAAGCGTGCCTCCAGCTCCTTCGCGACCGCCAATGAGTTGAGGCGTGCCAACTGGAGAATTTCCACCGATACCTCGATGCCGAAGTGCTGCATCAGGCCCTGTGGAGGACCCCCCCCGTGCAA
The DNA here is from genome assembly GCA_037446055.1 of Nitrospiraceae bacterium. Taxonomy (GTDB): domain Bacteria; phylum Nitrospirota; class Nitrospiria; order Nitrospirales; family Nitrospiraceae; genus JBBIJI01. Next base: position 75,588 of record JBBIJI010000004.1, on the reverse strand, counting down.
CTGCCGATAGAGGCGATTGACAAGCAGTGAGCGACAGAGTTCCCCACGGCCGCATCCGACCTCGAGGAGCTTCATGGGTCGATCGGCTCCGGGCAGACAATGATAGAGTCGATCGAACAGAGTCCAGTAGTCGGTGAGATTGGCCAACTGCTGCATGTGTTGGAGGTAGCTGAGCCACAGGGTCTGGGGATCGGGAAAAGTGGCGCTCTTTCGGGCTCGGATCCGTAGGTGTTCCAGACGCCTCTGCCGCGCAATGGTCATCCTTCTTGGCCGAACCGGGACTTCCTGCACGACGGCGCCTCCCAGTAGCTGCCGGCATTGGGTCAAGATGGCTTGAGCCAGAGCCGAGGATGGCACCAGGGTGTCAAGACTGAATGGAGCTGAACTCTGCACTGTGGCTCGTTGACTTCCGGTTGGAGCCCTGGCCAAAACGCGGCTGCCGTTGTCGGACTGAGGTGCACTCGTCTCCGGTCTGATGGGAACGTTGATCGGAATTTCGAGGTGGACTATCGGCGCGTGCAGTTGCTCAACGTCACGAAGCGACGATTCGAGGTCGACGAATCGTCCGTCCACGGCATCCTGAAGAAACTGATCGAGGTTCACGTTCATCCCGAACAGATTTCCGATACCCCGCCGAACTCCCAACTGGTGGTCGCCGACCAGATCTCGCCGGTGGGCGAGCTTGAGTTCGGCCCGGATATCGTAAATGGGGTTGCAGAGAATCAGGAGATCCGTCGACGCGTCTTGGCCCGCGATCTTCAGGGCGCAGCGAGCCGAGAGATCGAACGCCACCAGTGCGCTCCGGGCCTGACCCCAGGTGCGACGGGCATAGGAGATGATAGTCCGGAGGTCGTCTGCCATTCCTCCCAGCGTGGCGCGATGGACTTCGCCCCCACCTTCTCCAACATGATCGAGAGGGTCGTACCGGAGTACGCGAAATCCGTTGGCGGCAAGCAGATAGGAGAGACCGAGATAATCGCTCTTGGTCGCGGCGAATCCCGGCGAGATCACGACCAGTGGTATGTTCGGGTCCGTGGCGTCCCGATGTCGATCCTCGACCATGGGAAGTGATCTCCCGTCCGCTCTTCTGTGTTGGAGCGTGGTGCTGACGATCTCGGATGACTCCAGAGCCGACAACGGCTCGATGCCGGACTCCAGCAAGCGACAGATCAATTGGTCCAGAGCTCGCTCTGTAACGTGGGGGACTTTCGTAAATCGCAACCCCACCCGAAGACCCGGTTCCAGCGGGGAAGGCCGCAGCTCGGGTGGAGCTTCCGGATCGGCCGCCATCCACACCACCTGTCCGGTGATCGTCCATTCAAGCGGAAGTTGCTCCCCTGGGACCGGCGTGACCATCGCACTCGACGGAGAGATCTGCACGTCGAGATTCGGCGGAATCGCATCCGGTCTCGCTTTGACCTGCATACTCAAACCGGTGCGGCTGAGGTTGACGGTCAGGCCAAGAGAAGGGGTTGCGGTGAGGGCGCCCTCCGGGATGACTCGAACGGGCAGCGCGGTGCGCAATCGAATGTCCCAGCGAATGTCGAGGGAGTCCTCTTCGACCCCGGCGATCCTCCCTGAATCAAGCCTCGATGGGAACCCTCCGACGATCCATCCCTCGATGGTCACGGTCATGGTCTTGGCAGAGATCTCGTCGAGCAAGGACTGCATCACAAGTCGAGTCGTTCCTGCCAACTCGGAGAACTCGGTCGCCACGAGGCTAGCCGGCCGGTCTTGTCCGGACGCCAGGTTGGTGATGCACCGACGAACGGTTCCCTGTATGTCCAGGCTGCCGGCCATCGTATGGATGACGAGGGAGCAGGCGCGGCCCTCCGCCGGCGGGAACGGTGTCGGGAACGACATTGCGATGCCGCCAAGCCCGAGGTTCAGGGTGCTTCCTTCCCACAGGTCGCTGCCGGCTCTGATATGAATCGGGATCGTGCAAGACACACGCGGGTGACGGCGACGGTCTGGATATACCGGAGCGGCGGGCATGACCGGTGCGGGCCGTGGGAGCGCTTCTTCGGGCGTCGGTGGTGGTACGGGCACCACTCGGGCACGGGTCGGCGGGGCGAGCGGCGAGGGGATCGCTGCCGGCAGACGGAAACGGATGAGGAGTGGTTGCTGAGGCGTGACGGCAAGATCGAGCAGGCCTCCGGCTTCTTCCACGACATGGAATGCCTGGAAGAGGTCTGCTCCGAAGGTCATTCCCGGGCCCTGACCGGCTGGGCCTTCGCGAGCCGGAAGTTCGCCCTCGATGAACTCGGCTTCCACGTAGGCGGGAGGTGTAAGCGGGAAGAGCGTGGAGATATCAGGAGGCGGGGCTGCCGGCGCAATGTATCTGGTAGATACCGTCAGATGGCGAGCGCGGGTCGGGAGGGCGACGATCCGAAGCGCCTGCGCGAGAACCAACCGCATCACCGGCCTGAACGTCTCGATGGACCCAGCGACCAAGGGGAGGTCAGTTGCAAGGCTCCTTTCGATCGTGACGTGGCTTGCTTCTTCCGACGCCAGGAGGTCCGCCAGGGCGGCCTCAATGGCCTCCGTCAGGGAGAAGCCAGCCTGTTCAGGGACCCGCCGTTCTGAGGCCTGAAGGAGTTCGCGGCCGATGCGGGCGGCTTCCTGTGCCTCCGCCGAAATGGTCTCCAGGCGGGACTCCACCCCAAGATCGCGGTACGCGCTCAGCAACTGCAGTGACTGTGCGGCCAGAGTTTCTAAAGGCCTTCGAATGTCTTGGCAAAGTGTGTCGAGCTGGCGCGCCAAGTTAAGAAGGCGGTCGGCTTCACCGATCCGTCGTTCGAGCTCTCGCACGCGCTCCTCCTGGCTATAAGAGGAGGAACGATCTCGAATGGTCCCCAAGGTGCCGAGGAAGCGACGTTGGAGATCGTAGAGCCCCTTAGCGGTGACCGCGACGGGGATCGGTCGTTGAGGACGGCTTGGATCCTGTTTCGGAATCAGCCACAATTCGATCAGGTGTGACGAGCGTGGACCGGTTCGGCGCTCGTTAAATCGATTACGGGCAGAGGATTCCTGGTCCGCCGGCAGGAGGACCGAATAGGGACGTCCGAGCAGTTCCTCGACCGAGTACCCAAGCAGGGACGACACGGCGGGACTCAGGTAGGTGAACTGCCCCCCGGCATCGAGCTCGTACACGACGTCGCCGACGGTTTCAATCAAGCGGAGATAGCGGAGCTTGGACCGTTCGACCTGCTCGCGGAGGTCACGTTTCTCCAGCGCATCTCTGGTGGTGAAGAGCAACTCGGTGATAAAGGCGGGCGACGCCTTGTACAAAAAGGAATCGGCGCCTGCGCTCATGGCTTGAAGGGCCGCCTCAGCGTCGGTCCGCTCCGCTTGGACGATGATCGCGGCCTCCGGGGCGCGCCGCCGAAGTTCCTGCACGAGCGACGTGCCGACTCCCATCGTCAGGTTTTCATCGACGAGGATGAGGTGCCACTGTTCCCGCGATGCGGAGGAGAGAGCCTCTTCGGCGGAGTAGACGGCTTCGACGCGACACCCTGGATAGAATCCGCGCAGACTGATCGTGGCGAGCTTCACCTCCTCGGCCTGCTCGTTCACCACCAGAATGGTGAGCGCCTCGGGCTGGACCATAGACGAAAATTGCGGTCAGCCAGGTCATCCGCGAGCATGCCCGTGGCCGAGTCCTTTGTTCACTTGCCGTGATAGAGGAAGGAAATAACATACCCGGCGCCCAATAACCCAGTCCGCGCCTTGTGGGACGGCCCCCTACTTTTGTAGGGTATCCGATCCCTCTTGTGCGTTAGTCTGTTCGGTAGCCGGTTGTGGCAAGGACGCACGGTGGAGTGTATTCCGGGCGCCAAGTTCCAGGCAAGCGAACCATCGCCCTAAGATGCTGATCGACAATGATGTGGAAGCGGCAGATCTCTCTCGCTCACTGTGTCAGAGCGACTTCCGCTTTAGGGCAGGCGCCCGGAGTCATGTAGAGCAGGTAGTTGCCCATTCCATGCTGGACTTCGCGATTGTGGAGCGGATGGTGATGCACCATGACCATCTGGTAGTCATCCGCCTTCGTGACGGAGAACCCCTCGCTGTTTTTGTAGACTTGATGGAGCGGAAATTCGCGGAAGGTGCCGTCCATCTCGACGTCGGGAACGGTTCGCAGCAGTGTTTCGTTCCTGGTCTTATTTTCGAGGGCGATCATTAACAACTCGTCATGGCCGTGGGGATAGGCAAACTTGACGCAGCCGTCCATGAGAAACTTCAGCGGCGCCGTGTGAACCTGAACGCCAGGCCGGATTTCGATGCCTTCGTCCGTTTGATCCGGTCCCCGTTCGCCGAACTTGCTGTAACAAACGATATTGACCCCCACTTGGTAGACGTCCATCTCCTTGATGGGAACGCCTTCGGGGGCCATATACATGGTGAACGTCGCCATCACGTCCTTGGTCGGAGGGACTTTGTGATAAAAGGCGACCACAGACATTAGGTGTTCTCCCTTGCCTAGCTTGACCCCATATCCTTCAGGAAACCGGGCTTCCGTCATTTCAAGGCCGGCCCCGCCGAAGAAGAGGGGTTCTCCCGGACAAGAGACGCTCGGCTTGTCGTTGTTCATCATGAGAATGTGGTGCAGGTAGTTCCTGGGAAGAGGTTGGCCGGCTTTGGTGAAGACTTCCGACTTGAACCCGATCATGTACATGTCCTTGGGCAGTTGGAAGATATGCTTGGGCATGCTGGCAGCGAGCTCTCCGTCATGAGCGGAGGGCAGATCGATCGGTCCGAATGTCAACGTCACCGTGTTGTCCTTGATCGTAACCGTCGTCGTTGTCTGATTGTCCAGGGTCGGAATCGCATGATGGTTATGGGTCTCTGAAGCCCAGCTCAGATCAAAACCGGCGCAGACCAAGATCGCAGCAAGAATCAATCTTCGCATTGTGCCCCCCTGTTGAGTGACGACCGAGGAATGAAGAGTGAACGACGAGCCAACTCAACTCTGGCCCATTGAGTCGAGCTTGCGCTCGACACGAGAGGGGGCCCGAACGAACTCCCCTCCCGTACCCACTACCGCGCGACCGTCCCATGTGCCGACGAGAGTCGTTTCCACACGTAACCACCGCCCCATTGACGCGGTGGAATCTTCTTTCGCTCGCCGACCCTGGTATACCACCAGACCCCCTTGGCCTCGAGACCGTCCTCCGACAGCAGAAGATCGAATCCACCTTCGCGATCATTGCCGGTCTGGGACCAGGTGCCCTGCCAGCGGCGATCATTGAAACTCGTCGTCGTGAAACGGCCTCCCTGCCATGTGTAGGGCCCATTTCCGTTTCGGTCAAGGGTGGCCCGGTACGTCTTATTGTCTTCGACCTCAACGACTTCCCATTCACCGCTCAAATCAGGCATCAAATCCGGCATCTCTGCCGAGGTTGTTGTGTTGGCGACCTTGTACGAGGGACTGACTGCGGGGGTGGAGGAGATCCGCGACGTGTCGAGGCCGCTTCGCGACGACTCATGCCACGCGACCAAAATCCATTGACTGTTCCGTCGCTCCAAGACCCCGGTTTCGCGAAGGGGAATGACGGTCCGTGAGGTCTGTGGTCCTGTCCCGACGTAGCGAATGTAGTCCAGTTCCATAGCAAACCAGGCGACGTCGCCGCGCGTCCATACTTTGAGGTCAGTAATCGGGATCTCAAGTTGGGAGACCGATTCGAATTCATGCTGCATCTCCGCGGCAAAGCCCGACCAGCCGACGTACTTGCGGCCGCCGATGGAATACCCGACGACATCTGCTTCTTGGGCCATATAACGCGCCATCGTGGGCAGATCGCGCTCCTCGTTGGCGCGGACGAGCAGGCGAAGCACGGTTTCAGGATCGCTGACGTCTGCCGTGAAGGACGGTAAGGGGAGTAAGGTGAGAGCCAGCCCGAAGCAAAGCGCCGTCAACCGCACCGGCGACTGGAACACGCATGGGCGCAAGAAGATCCCTCTCCGGTTGATCTGCCCTCGAACCAGGGACACAGCGGAAAGTACCTGGACCCGATTCGGTTGTCAATGCCTATTTGCCTGAGCGGTCTCTGGTGGAGTCGGTGCCGGGCCGCAGACGACCACGGTCACGTTATCGATGCCCCCTCGTTCGAGCGCTGCCCCAACAAGTGCATCGCAGGCTCGAGATGAGGTTCCGTTGGATCCGAGAACGGCGGCGATCTCGTCGTCGCTCAGCATCTTGGTGAGACCGTCGGTGCAGAGGAGCATGCAATCATCCTGTCGCAGCGTGAATGTGGAGCACTCCGGCTCGAGTGTTTCGCCGAAGCCCAACGCGCGCGTCAAGATGTGGGAATCGGGATGGATGCGGGCCTGCTCCGGCGTCAAGATCCCTTCCTCAACGTACCGCTCGCCGAACGTATGATCTCGGGTGAGTCGGGTCAGGACTCCTTCTCGCCAGAGATAGGCTCGACTGTCCCCGACATGTGCCACGGTTGCAGTCGCCGCTGGCTCTGGGACGATGCACAGGATGACGATCGTCGTGCCCAGGCCTTTGAGCTCCCGAGATGTCGCACCCTTATCGAGCAACAGATGGTGAGCCGTCATCAAGAATTGCGAAAGCAACGTGGGCACATAGTCCCTGCTATCCTGGAGCAGTCGTCTGTGGTTTTCAGCCTGTTTGACGAGGGATGCTATCGCGAGCTGACTTGCGATGTCGCCGGCGGGTTTCCCACCCAAGCCGTCCGCGACCATCCAGACGCCTAGCTCATTTAAGACGGCAAACGCGTCTTGATTGACGGGACGGACATATCCTCGATGGGTCCGCCCCGCACCCACCCAACCTGTCATGCGGGGACCGAGGGTGACGACGGTGGCCGCGGGGAATCCCACGGTGGCCCGTACCGCCGGCGCAGCTCAGCGAACAGATGGCCGGCGATGGGCTCGAGGTTCATCGTGTCGGCGGCATTGTACCGCTCCAGCCGGTTCCGGGCATCGTCGTCTCCGCGTTGCCAACGAGACCAGAGATGCACGGCATCCCAGCCGTCCAGTCCCCGGAGATCGAGATCGCGCTCGAGACCGAGGAGATGCTCGATCCGCTTCAAGCCGCCCTGGAGGCCCAATCGCCTGGCCGCGAAGCAGAGATCGAAATGGGGGAGTGACCACGTGAGTCGGGGAAACTTGGCGCGCAAATATGGGAGGTCGAACACGGTCCCGAAAAAAGTCACGAGCAGGTCGGCCTGGGACAGCTCGGCCTCGAGGCGTTCCTCGGTCAATGTCTCACCCAGCACGAGGCTCGTCATACGGCCGTGACCGTACAGCCCCACCAGAGTGACGTCGCCGTATGGCGCCGACATGCCGGTCGTTTCAATGTCAAGATACAATGCGCGCTGACCGAACACGTCGAACAGTCTCCAATGATCACGCGCCTTGAAGCGCGCGGCAAAAAATCGCGGATTCCCGGCGTCGACGGCCGAGCAAGCCGCCCTGACTTCCTCGTCGTAGAGGGCCTTGCGGTCCTGAGACAGGCCGCGGATGGAGGACCGGTCGAGAAAACACTCCCAGTCCGTGATTCCCTCGTTCCAGAAGCGACGCTCGGTCGCCGCGCCGATGCCTTTAAGGAAGACAAAGCTCGAGGTCAACATGATCCATCGCCCGCATTTCTGGGCCGGATTGTAGCCTTGATTTCACGGGGGAAACAAGGTTAGATTCCGCCTTCACCGCAGGTCGGCGTCCGTCGGTGAAGCCATCCGAAGGTCATGACAGGTGCAGGAAAACGGATCCGCATTCGTGTCGGAGGAGTCCAACTCGATGCGGAGCTCAAGACAAACAAGACGGCCGAGGCGGTCTATGCCGCGCTGCCGGTGGAGGCTCCCGTCAATACGTGGGGTGAAGAGTTCTACTTCAAGATGCCGGGGGTGAAAGATTATCGCGAGACGGCCACGACTCAGATCAAGGTCGGAGACGTGGCGTTCTGGGGAGCCGGCCAGGTGCTGGCCATTTTCTTCGGACGCACCCCGATGAGTGTCGGCGCCGATCCCGTCCCGGCGGATCGAGTCAACGTGATCGGAAAGATCCTCGGCGATCCCGCGCTTCTGCGACAAGCGCTGACCGCCACCACGATCAGGGTCGAGCCTCTCTGAGCGCGAGGCGGGGCCACAGTCATGCGTCTTTCAAAAGAACGGGTCCGCCACCTGGCGGAGGCGCTGCTGACCCGGCTGCAGCAGGAAGGGCATGTCGAGATCACTGGCGACCGGAAGCGCGCTGTGGAGGCTCTCGATGCCGCCATCACCAACGAGCTCAGCGTCGAAGATCGGTTGAATGCCGAGGTACGCCAGCTTCTCCGGGCCTACGAGACGGAGATTGAGCGGGGGCACGTCGATTATGAGAAGATGTTCACGATGATCAAGGCCAAATTGGTCCGCGAACGGAAACTGGTCTTGTAACGAGATGGCGGACTCAGTATGTTGTTGAGCGAGGACAAGAGGACGCACCTTTCTCATGTGATCCTGGATGCCTGCAAGTCGCTGTCTGGGGTCCGGATGGTGGGCGAGGAGAGTAAGGCCTTGCGGGAGATCAAACGCGTCCTGGCGGCCGAGTTGGCGCAGGAGGAAGAGATCGATCGGAAAATCCGCGCGAAGCTTTCGTCCTATTCGCGGCCGATCATCGAAGGGAGCCCCGAATGGGAAGTGCTCTACAGGAAGACGTTCGAAGAAGAGCAGCGGAAGCAAGGAAAGCGCTGACCGGAGGGCGAACAAGCGTGACTCATGGAGGACTTATGCGATTCCTCGCGATCAGTCTGTCGATGACGCTTTTGCTGGCGGCTACGGCCTGCATGAAAGAAAAGCCCAAGCCCTTGGTGCCCTTGCCGTTGGCCCTTGGGGTCACTGCGCAGGCGACCACCTATAACACTCAAGGCGCGGAAGCCTACAAGGGGGCTCAGTTTGCGGAGGCCAAGGCTCACTTCGCCAAGGCGGTGGCTGCGGCGCCGATGTCGGCGCAAGCCCACTATAATCTAGCCCTCGCGATGAACGCGCTGGGCGAGGCCGAGGAAGCGCGCCAGCACTTCATTGAAGCGGCCAACTTGGCTCCCGGAGACAAAGTGATCTGGGACTCGCCAGCCCTAAGACCATATGGAAACCCCGAAGCACCCAAGCAGATCAAGGAGCACCCTTATTCAACGTCACGACCCTCTATCGGCAGCGGACCGCGCTAGCCGTGGTCGGTGACGGCAAGGGAAGATTCGAGTGAGTCAAGAGCTCGCGCCTGGCGACACAGCCCCTGACTTTTCCCTCCCGGATCAAACGGGTAAACGAATCGGTCTGAAGGATTTCAAAGGCCGATACGTTGTCCTCTACTTCTATCCGAAGGACAATACTCCCGGATGTACCAAGGAGGCTTGTGGATTTCGGGATGAAATAGGCCGGCTCACCAGAGCCGGAGCAGTTGTCGTCGGGGTGAGCCTCGACGGCAAGGTGTCGCACCAGAAGTTCATCAAGAAGCACGACCTTCCTTTTTCACTTTTGAGCGATGAGGATGCGGCTGTTTCAAAGACCTTTGGCGTGTACAAGCAGAAGAGCATGTATGGGAAAAAATTCTGGGGGATCGAGCGCACTACCTTTCTCATCGATCCCACGGGGCGGTTGAAAGCGATCTTTCGAAAAGTCAAAGTCGATGGCCACACGGAGGAGGTGTTGAACGCGCTCAAGTAGGGATGCGTCATTGCTGGAGGCCTATCTGTCGCCTCATCTGTCGATCGCCGTCTGTTTCCTAGTTCATTGTCTTCCCCCTCAATCCATGACGAGCGCAGCAGCGTAATGTCCATGACGGCGATGTCTATTTTGACCCGGCGGCGCCAGGGGTTCACGATCTGGCTCTTCGCCGGTGGACTCATGCTGGCAGCCGCCGTACCGGTCTCCTCCCCGGCAGAAGAAAAGGTTGAAGGCCAACTGCTCCTCAAGGACGCGCTGACGACGCCGAACGAGCCGGTCAGAATCGAGGTGCTGCTGGTGCGCAAAACTCTGCTCGGTCAGGCCGGACTGGGTGGCGAGCCGATTGAGGTGCTCATCGATAAGAAGACCGTTGCTGTCGGCATGACAGGGGGCGATGGCCGGGCGTTCATCGAGTATCGGCCTCACACCCGTGGGACATATCGGATGACGGCAAGGGTTGGGCGCAGCTCGCGGGTGACCGCCGCTGAAGACACGGCGACATTGGCCGTCTGGGAACGGAGGCAGCCGCTTCTTCTTGTGGAAGCCGGGGCGCTCATGGAGGAGCCGCCGTCCAAGCCTTTACCGGGTCTGCCGTTGACGCTGAGGCGTCCGGCCGTTCCCAAGGCCATACCCGACGCGCCCGGCGAACTGCAGAAGCTGGGTCGATTCTATTACAACGTAATCTATGTCCTGTGGTCCGCCGATGAGGAGATCTTGTTCGATTTGGCAGAATTGCGTCGGTGGTTGCAGGAGCAGAAGTTCCCGCTCGGGTATGTGGTAAAGGTGCAGCCGGGGCGAGCGGCGTTGGGGAACTATCTCGAACAGTTGAAGCAACAGGGATGGTCCACAGCCAAGGTCGGGATCGGCCGAACTCGGGCTTTTGCCGAAGCGCTGACCGAGCATCGACTCGACGTGGTCGTCGTGCCCGAGCCGAGTCGAGGAGATTTCCCGCGCAAGGTAAGAATCGCAAAAGATTGGAAAGAGGTCAGGAAGAAACTCTGACCCGAGCATGTGGCCCCATAATGTGCGCCCGGTGGCTCGATGAGGTGAAAGACGGAGTCTCGCGCGAGTACCTGGGAAAAGTCGTCGCCTTTAGGAAGGAGTTTGTCGGTGAGAGCGGAGAGACATCCAAGGGCCCGCAAGCTCTTCGGTAGTAGGAGAACATCTCGCCGGCAAGGCTCCGGAGGCACGACCGGAAAAAGACCCTGGCCGGATCCGGCTCTTCGTCAAGCTTGATCCGGCCAGGCATACGGGAATGGAATGATCCGGAAGCGAATGAAGAGTTGTTGAGCTACGGAGCGAGCGAATTTTCGCCGTTGGCCCAATTCAAGGAGCCGCCATTCACATGCGAGGAGAGGCCTGCCGACATATTGTTCAAGCCGCCGCTGACGGTCGCGTATTGGGCTGAGATCCAGTTGGCTCGCCCGAACACGAATCCACCGACAGAAGAGAACGCGTTCTGAACTCCTCCGACGAGGTTGTGCGATCCGGTGCGAGCAGCGCCGGTGAAATCAGGCCCTCCGGGTACAGGCCCCGAAGGAACCGGCCCTTCGTTGTACCCGAGTATCAGATTGCCTAAGCCGCTAGGGGTCCCGTTATCATCCGTTCGGCCAGATCCGCTGCGAACGTGCACATTCACTCCGGTAAAGATCACATGAGGTCCCTTGACCCCATTGATCGGGTTGGGATCAACCGTCACGTATTGCGCGAGTGAAGCCAAGCTTCCTCCGCCGCCGGTCGGGTTGGCCTCGAGCGCTCTGATTCGACCTTGCAAGAGGCTGATCTCGTTGATGGCTCCTTGTAGCTGCGTGAGCAGCGAGTCGTTCGAGGCTGTGAGCGCTGTCACCTTCGTCTGCAAATCCGTTAGTTGAGCTTGCATAGAGTTGCTAGAGCTATTGCCATTCCCTGAAACGCCATGAGACCGCTCCCGTAGGCGTTCTCTTAAATCCGCAACCTTTTCCTTCAGCGCCTGGATGCGTTGGTGATCGATCAGGTGATGTCGATTCGAGCTTCCAGAACTGCGCTCGCCGGCCAGAGCTGCTGTGGGCCCTGCCAGCATTGAGATGGCCAGCAAACCGGCCATGAGAATGCGTTGTAAAGTGTTCATGCTCCTCCTCCCCATGAAAAAGGTGCTTGTTACATCATGTGAGAAAGATCACCTGCTGCACTCGCCATTCTCTTCAGCACCCCACCATCACTGATGATTGGCATCGACAGCGGTCGCCTGTGCGAAGTTGATCGGCAAGGACGAAATCGCAAGCGGTATGCCTTTGGACTGCATCCGCGGTTTTATCGATAATCCTTCAAGGAGTTAGGAAGGGGCTCCGGCAGCACATGGCATCATTCGGTACAAGGTCCGCTGCTGAGGTGTGCCGGAATTCGAAAGGTACTGAACACAAATGCACTGCACTGGAAGGGACACACCTGGAGGCTTCTCTGGCACGGTTATCTTCTGTTCGAGAAGTTCTCGATGCCTGCGGTCCACATTTTCCGGGACTTGGTTGGTTGTCCCAACCGGCGAGCTTCCTTTTCGCCGACCATTTCCTTTAGAATAGCTTTCAGCCCCTTGCGTTCCCGAGGCTCCGACGAATGCGGGCCAAGACCAGTTTTTCCTGCCAGGCATGTGGTCACCAAGCTCCGCGCTGGCTCGGCCGCTGCCCAGACTGTGGCGGCTGGAATACGATGAAGGAAGAGCGGCTTGCGCCCACGGGCAAAGGCCGCCCGGCCACGTTCAAGGACGCATCTGCCAAAGCCACTTCGATCCAGGAGATCGATCTCGGCGACGAGCCTCGTCGAGCAACCGGTGTGGGTGAATTCGACCGCGTGCTCGGTGGCGGTGTGATCCCCGGCTCAGTTATTCTCATCGGCGGCGATCCAGGCATCGGCAAGACGACGTTACTTCTTCAGGGATTGCCTGCCTTGGCCGATGCCCAGCAGCCGGTCCTTTATGTTTCCGGCGAGGAGTCGCCCCGCCAGATCAAAATGCGGGCACAGCGGATCGGGGTGTCGCATCCGCGTCTGCTTGTTCTCGGGGAAACCTCGCTGGAACAGATTTTTAAGACTGTGCAAGAACTCAAACCGGCTGCGCTCGTGGTGGATTCCATCCAGACGATGTACACCGAACAACTCACCTCTGCGCCGGGCAGTATCAGTCAGGTGCAGGAGGTCGCAGGCCAGCTCATGTGGTTTGCGAAACGCAGTGGGGTCCCGGTGTTCATCATCGGACACGTCACCAAAGAAGGGGCCATCGCAGGGCCGCGCCTGCTTGAGCATATCGTCGACACGGTGCTCTATTTTGAAGGGGACAAGGGCCATAGCTACCGTATCCTGCGTGCCGTCAAGAATCGTTTCGGCTCGACGAACGAGATCGGCGTCTTCGAGATGAAAGACAGCGGCCTGGAGGAGGTGAGCAACCCGTCCGAATTGTTCTTGGCCGAGCGGCCGCAACACAGCACGGGTTCGGTGGTGGTGTCGAGCTTGGAGGGCTCGCGTCCCATCTTGGTCGAGTTGCAAGCGCTGGTGTGCTCCACCACCTATGCGATGCCCAAGCGCATGGCCAACGGGGTGGAACTCAATCGGGTTTCATTGCTCCTCGCCGTCATGGAGAAACGACTCGGCCTGCATCTGTCCGGCCAGGATGTCTATATCAACGTCGTGGGCGGCATTACCATCGACGAACCGGCGATCGACCTCGGCATCGTAACGGCGGTGACCTCCAGTTTGCGTGAAAGCGCCGTCGATCCTGCCACCGTCATGATGGGTGAGGTAGGTTTGGGAGGAGAGGTGCGGGCAATCAGTCAAGCTGAGCTGCGGGTTCGTGAAGCGGTCAAGATGGGCTTCAAGCGCTGTGTGCTCCCGGAGCGGAATCTAGCAAAGCTCGCTCCTATGGATGGGCTGGAGTTAGTGGGGATCCAAGAAGTCGGCGAGGCGTTGGATGTTGTGCTGGCGTGATCGCCAAATGAGACAACGCGGGAGGGCGAGTACACGTTTCTCGCCTGCCGCTTTGGCCTGTAGTCTTGTCGCTGTTGCCTTTCTGCTGCTCTCTGCCTGTACCATCCTCACGCCGCGTGAAGAAGTTCAGCTCAAACAAGCGACAGCGGAAGAGCTCATGGCCTTGCTGCAGGAGCGGGATCTGGCCATGCAAACGATGAAGGGACTCTTCACCGCAAGAATCAAGGGCGGCATCCTTCCGATCGGACAGCGAGTGGAAGGAGCGCTTTACTATCGGCGTCCTGACGCAATGCGGCTCCAGGGGTTCAACGCGGTGGGAGGGGAATTATTCGAATTTGTCTGGATGAACGATCAATTCCGGCTGCGGTTGCCGACAATGGGCCGTGTGCTGACCGGACGACCGTCCGCGCCGGAGGAAATGGGGAAACTCGGTCGGCCGTTTCAGTTGAGCCTCTGGGCGATGAAAGGAGTGGTGGGCGCCTCCTCCATCGGCAAGCAAGAACGGGTGACCCTCACTGAGGAGGAGGAACGATACCGCCTGGACGTGTACGGCGTGAGCGCGGATTCCGCTCAATCGACGGTCGTGCGGCGCCTCTGGTTTGATCGCCAGCGTTTGCTCGTCGTGCAAGAAGAACGGCTCACTCCGACGGGAGCGATCGACGCCGTCGTGCGCTATGACGACTATCGACCCGTCGGGGAGGCCGCCGGAGACGGGTCGGCGTCCGATCTGGCAGGCCGCGGACTGGTGCGTCCGTTCAAAGTCTCTATGGAAGACGGACAAGGACAAGGAAGTCTACAGGTGACGTTCCATGAGATCCAGACGAATGCACAGCTTAAGCCCAACGAGTTGGGGCAGGGATGACGCACCGCTCTATGACTGTGTTGGCAGCGGAGACCGCGACGGCTCGGCAAAGTGTGGCCGTGCTCGACGAAGCACGGGTGTTGGCATTCGTGGAAGAGATCGCGGAGGGCTCGCATGCCAGGTCGCTTATCCCGAACATCGATCGGGCTCTGAAACAGGCCGGGCTCGGCCTGACAGACTTGAGCGGGCTGGTCTTGTCGATCGGGCCGGGCTCGTTTACCGGGTTGCGAGTGGGCGTGGCGACGATGCTCGGCTTGCGCAGTGTAACGAACCTACCTCTGGTGACAGTCCCGACGATGGAGGCATTGGCGTTCAGAACGAAAGGTTCTTCGGGAGTGATCTGTCCCATCTTGAAGAGCCGGGCCGGCGAGGTCTATTGGGCTTTATTTGAGTGGACTGATGACGGCAGGCTGATTCAAACGCAGGGAGAACGGGTCGGGACGGTCAAAGAACTGGCGGAGGCATTAGAGGCGGGAACGACTGTCATAGGAGATGGCTGGCTGATCTACGCCGACGAGATTCGAGGGCTGCTTGCAGAGAGACGGGTGACCCTGTCAGAAGCCGCGCCGGAAGCGATGTCTCCCTCAGCCATCGCGGTCGGGTTAAGAGGGATGGCTCGGTTGGCGCGCGGTGAGGTTGCCGGGCCAATCGTCACGCCGCTTTACGGGCAGCGATGCGAGGCGGAAATCAAGTATGACCGATCAGTCACGGTTTCACCGGTTGCTCGGCGATTTCGACGGGTCGCTGCGAAGCGGCGCCGTCGCTCGCCGACAAAAGCCGCTGCACAAAGGTAAGCTATTGCCATGGAAACGCTAGGGCGCCCATCAACAACCCCGGTCGTCATTGAGCCGGCAACTCCGTCGGATTTGCCCGATTTGGTGCGGCTTGAAACCGCTTGCTTCTCGGCCCCCTGGACGCGCAAAATGTTGGAAGCCGAGTTAACCGGAAATCCTTTTGCCCACTTTTGGGTTGCCAGGCAGGGAAACATACCCGAAGGTTCGACGGTTGTTGCGTACCTATGTTTTTGGATCGTGTTCGAAGAACTGCGCATCATGAATGTAGCGGTCGCGGAACCGATGCGCCGTCAAGGCATTGCGACGAGGCTGGTCGCGCAAGCGTTGGCTCTAGCGCGGGACCACGGAGCGCGGCGGGCGATGTTGGAGGTGCGCGTTTCGAACCAGGCCGCCATTGCGATGTATGAACGCTTAGGATTCTCCCGTACCTCCGTCCGCCGTCGCTATTATGTGAATCCCGAGGAGGATGCCATTGTCATGGAAATGGAGCCGATTCTCAGCCGTTAACCCATCGCCAGGAGGTGCGATATGCTGACGGATAGTTCGATCGCGGAGCGGTTACGCCAATCCAGCCACGAATTCCGAGAGCTTGAAGATTCTCACCATCGCCTGGATGCTGAATTGGCGGAGTTGCAGAAGCGACACGTCCTCACCCCGTCAGAAGAAGTGTTGAAGAAGCAGTTGCAAAAAGAAAAGCTGATGAAAAAGGACAAGATGGCCGAGTTGATTCGGCTCTTCCGGCAACAGCAAGGCTGCGAGACCGTTCACTAATTCGCGTCTATCACAGGAGCCTTCGCCTCCTCGCTGGTCATCGGTTGGACCAGAAACGGAATTGTATGCCCGCCATCCTTCCTCCGTTTGCCGCCCATCTCCGGAGCATTAAACGCCGACTCTATCTGATCGGGATAACGCTCTGCGGGGCGTTTGCGCTCACGTTCATGTTCTCGGGGGATATGATTGCGTGGCTGAACCGGCCGTTCCCGAACCAGTTGGTGTTCTATGGCCCGACCGAGGCCTTGTTTGCGTCGCTGAAGGTGTCGTTCCTAGCCGGGGTCGTCTTGAGCTTGCCCGTGATCTTCTACCAATTCTGGAGGTTCATCGAGCCGGCATTATTGCCGAGAGAGCAACGGCTGGCCATCCCCTTGTTTCTCCTGGCAGGAGGCCTGTTCGCGATGGGGTTGGTTTTTTGCAATCTGGTCATCCTGCCGCTGGTGATCGACTTCTTCGTCAGTTTCGGCATGGATCGGGACGTGACGCCGGCCCTCGGCGTGGGCACCTACATCGACTTCAACGTGAAGTTTCTGCTGACCTTCGGGAGTGCCTTCGAACTCCCGTTGGTGCTGACGTTGCTGGCAAGGGCCGGGGTAGTGCCCGGGTCCGTGCTTTCCCGTTATCGCAAGCATGCCGCCCTTGCGGCATTGATCCTCTCGGCGATCCTGACGCCGGACGCCACGCTGTTTACGATGCTCTTGATGGCGATTCCGTTGATGTTGCTCTACGAAGTCGGCGTCTTGGGAGCGAGGATCTTCGGCCGTGCCGCTTCCTCCAAGGAGCCGGATCTTCCGCTCGATCCGGATATTTCCATTGAGACTGCAGGCCATCGTGTTCAGTGAGTGCCGGATGACCGCTCACCGAAGGTTCGGTGCCGTTCGTTTCTTCCTCTCGGCAGCCGTCCTGTGTGTCGGGTTTGCCTCCCATGTGGCGGCCGAAGGTGAAGGGCCATCGCCGAACAGCGGGATGCTCGCTGCTGATCCTCCACAGACTGATCAACCCGGCAGAGGTCCTCACGGTGGTATGGCTCAAACGAGCGCGAGCATCCAAGCCATGACCTCCGAGGGGAAGGATACCGTGTACGCCGGGTCGTTCGGGATGGGGGTGTTTCGCAGCCACGATCGTGGCAAGGTCTGGGTGCCGGCCAATGAGGGGCTCACGGATCCGTTCATCTTGTGCTTGGCCGTCGGGCCGGATGAGGCCCTCTATGCCGGGACATTTCGCGGCGGTGTGTTCCGGTCGCATGATCAAGGAAGATCTTGGCAGCCCATCAATAGAGGGCTGAAGCGCCTCGAGATCAAGACGCTCCTGGTTGCTCCGGACGCAATCTACGCGGGGACCGGCAACGGCGTGTATCGACTGTCTCCGCATGAGGACCAGTGGTCGGTCGTCACGGGAGGGCTGGAGGATATTCTCGTCCATGCCTTGGTGCAGCTCCCCGACGGAACGCTGGTCGCCGGCACATCGGGCAAAGGGATCCAGCGCTTCAAGAACCAGGGATCGGGGTGGGCACGGATGCGACAAGGGCTTCGCGATCACGAAGGGCTGGTCGAGAATTTCATCCGTGTTCTGGCTCTGGACGACGAGCAGGGTGTCTATGCCGGGACCTTCGACGGCGGCGTGTTCCGCAGCGGGGACGGAGGGCAAACCTGGCGACCGATCAGTCGGGCGCTTCCCAATGATTCCATCCGCGGCATTGTCAGCACTGCCCGTGGGTTGTATGTGGCCACCGGCCGCGGGGTGTTCAAGACGACCGATAAGGGCCGACAATGGACCCCGCTCAACAAGGGACTTCAGAATTTGGCCGTCCAAACGTTGATCGAATCGGCGAGCGGGTCCTTGTATGCGGGCACCAGTTCGGGCGCTTTCAGGAGCGACGACGACGGGCTGAGTTGGATGCCCATCAGTGAAGGGCTGGAGGGGACGGCGGTTCCGCCGTTCCGTTTCTAATGAAGGGAGAGTTTGGGTCTATGACCGACGTCAAGGACACGACGATGGCGACGCTGACCGTCACTTCGAAAGGGGAGAGGCTAGGAGACATCGTGCTGCGGTTCTTTCCGGACGTGGCGCCCGGGCACGTGCGGAACTTCACGAAGCTGGCGAAAGAAGGCTTCTACAACGGGACGACGTTCCATCGGGTCATTCCGGGCTTCATGATTCAGGGTGGAGATCCGAACAGCAAGAACCCTGATCGGAGCACGCATGGGATGGGAGGTCCCGGGTATCGTCTCAAAGCGGAGTTCAACGGCCGGCCGCACAAGCGCGGAGCACTCTCAATGGCCCGGGCCAACGACCCTGACAGCGCCGGGTCGCAGTTCTTTATCTGCGTGGCCGACTCGCACTTCCTGGATTGGCAATACACCGTCTTTGGAGAAGTCGTCAGCGGCATGGAGGTCGCCGACAAAGTGGTCGACATGAAGCGGGACGGCCGCGACAATCCGCTCGAGCGGGTGGAGATGACGGTCACGGTGACTGAGGAACGTGAGAAGTGACAGGGGACGCGTGAGGCGTTGGAAGCAAACAGTACGGCGATTCTGCTACCCGTCACCCGTCACCCGCCACCCGTCACTCCTGTTAGTCATCCTGCTCGTCGGTTGCGCCATCCCGCAAGTGCCGTATCGGACGGTCTATGAGGATCCCGTCAATTTTGTTCGTCTCGAAATCGATGCCGCGGTGCTGCCGGAATGGCCGCCCAGCGCCCACAGTCACCCGGCAACGATCAGCGAGGAGGATATGGCGCGGATTCTGAAAAACATGGTCGTCCAGGAAAACAGGATCACACTGCAAAAATGGATTCAGGGGGAGGCCCCGCGCGTGCCGGCTTTCAGAGAGGTAGAGATCGCGATCCTCGCTCCCAAGCTCTCGTCGGCCTTAGCAGAGGCTCGGCCGAATGAACGCGTGACCTATTACTTGAGTCGGCCGCAAACCTCGATCAAGCGGGTGATTACGACCGGAGGGCTCTACGTGAGGGGGACCGAGCTGCATTTCCTGCTCGGAAACTGGCAGATCGTCTACGGCATTCCCGCCTATGGGATGATCTACGATCGCCGGTATCCGATGAGTCCCACCGCGCCGAAGGGGTTCAACCTGTTTTACCAGCAGGAGGCCGCGGTCGTAAAACGCGAGAGCAGCCTCTGGGATCGCTTGCTCGCGAACGAGAAAGACGAACTCATCCTTGACTTGACCAAGGTCCTGCCCGGGCAACTCGTGAAACCCGCATCTCAGCGCATCGGAGTCCCCACTTCAAGCAGGGCGCGGCCGCCGGCCGCATATGCCAGCGTCGCCTCCGCAATCTTGTAGTCGTACTGCGCTTCTGCCAGGCGGGTCTGCGCGGCCGTCACGGCAACCTCGGATTGTGTCACTTCCACGACCGATCCCAATCCAAGCCTGTATCGTTGTTTGGCAAGCTGCAGGGCTTCCTGCGCGGTCTTGACCTGCTCTTCCGCCAGTTTGATCTGTTGAGCGAAAGTCACGGTGTCGAGATAGGCATTGGTCACCTGTTGCGTGAGCGCCTGTTCGATGTTGAAGCTGCCTGCTTCGGCGGCCGCCTGCTGGGAGGTGGCCTCCCGGATCTGGTTCTCAATCAGGAAACCCGTGAACAGCGGCATCGAGACGAGTCCGGCGGTGGTCCACCAACCGCCCGTTCGTTGATTCCGGCTGGTATCGAACGTTTCGTAATCGCCGGCACTCGCGATGGCCGACACGGTGGGAAGATATTGCCTTTTCGTCGCCCTGACTCGAGCCTCCGCCGAACGTGCCAACTCTTTCGCCCGCTCCAGCTCGGGATGAGAGAGGCTGTCGGCGATCAAGTCGTCGAGAGAGCGCTGAGGTCGGACTTCCACCGACACGTCCTCGAGCACATAGTCCGGAAGGCCGACCACGCCGATGGCTCGATTGAGGTCGGCGAAACTGGCCTTAAGCCCGTTCCGCGCTTTGACCAATTGTGATTCCGCGTTGGTGAGCTCGACCTGAACCAAGTCCAAGTCGAGCTTGGATTTGAGCTGCTGGCGGTAGAGGGTGTCGATTTGGGAGCGAATGACGCCGCGCTCGCGCACGGTATCCTCGGCAATCTGGACGAGACGGCGCTGCTTCAAGCTGTTGAGATAGGCCCGCTGCACGTTCAAGATGACCAATGCGCGCTGCGCGTTGACATCCTGCTCCTGAGCACGCGCGGCTTTATCGGAAGAGTCGACGAGCTCTCTCGTGAAACCGAAGTCGTACAGGCGCTGGTTCGCAATGACGCCGCCCGTGTACTGGCTGAGGTTCTGCCGAAGCATAGCGCCGGCCGGCGCGACGAAGCGGGGGTTGATCCCGCCTATCCCCGCGATTGTGTCGAAGTTCGCGTAGATTTGAGGATAGTAGAGCGAGCGGGCCTGCTCCGTACGGGCTGAGGCGGCTTTCAGGTTTGCGCCGGCGGCTTGAAGGACCGGGTGCTTCTCCAGCGCAATCTCGATGGCCTGCTTCAGGCCCAGGAAACTGCTCGTCATGTCGCCCCGGTCACGTGGTTTGACCGGCGGTTTTTCCATCTGTGCCGCAGCCGGGTCCAGGAGTCCGGCTGAAAACAGAATGAAGGCAACGGTCGCCAGACTGATCGTGCGTACGCGGGTGGTTTTCATCATAACTCTCCCTTCATACATGTCGGCCGACCGGCCTCAGGCCGGCCAACGGTTTGAACAATGACTACGGAATGGACTTAGTACTTTTGACTGGATGGCGTGCCCGACGGGAGGTTGTAGGCCGAGGCTTTGACGGTCTGGCCTTCGGAAAGACCGGTCTTCCCCACGACGACGACGTCATCGTCGTCCTTCAGACCGTCGACGACTTCGACCCAGAGACCGTCGTCGATATCGGTTTGAATCGGCGCTCGCCGGGCCTTTCCCTCTTCCACCACGAACACCGACTTCTGCTTGCTCGCCGCTCCCGTCACGATCGCGGCGGGAGGAATCACAAGAGCGTTCGGATGCTGCCGCAGGTACAGTGTGGCGCTGGCAAACGTCCCAGGTTGGAGCTGATGCTCCTTGTTCGGCATATCGATCTCGATCAGCAGGGTGCGGGTGGCCGGGTCCAAGGCTTCGGTGGTGCGGGTAATCGAGGCCTTAAACTCCTTCCCCGGCAATTCCTTGAAGCTCAGGGTGACGGGCACACCGGCCTTGGTCAGCCGCGCAACTTCCTGGGGCACACTCACATACACCCGAACGGTGTCGAGATCCATGATCGTGAAGAGAGGCACCGCCTGAGTCGCG
This sequence comes from Nitrospiraceae bacterium, assembly GCA_037446055.1. Taxonomy (GTDB): domain Bacteria; phylum Nitrospirota; class Nitrospiria; order Nitrospirales; family Nitrospiraceae; genus JBBIJI01. The sequence continues at coordinate 54,302 of JBBIJI010000004.1, read as the reverse complement.
GTGGTGGCGCCAGACTGAATAAGCGCTCCAGGATCTGCAAACCGGGCCGTGATGACGCCGGAGAACGGAGCGTGCACTTTCGTATATGAGAACATGGTGCGACGGTTATCTCGCACGTGCCTGGCCGCCTCTGCCGCCGCCTCGGCGACATCCACGTCCTGCTTGGCGATCACGTCAGGGTTGATTTTCCAGACATTGTGCAGGCGTTCATAGGTCACTCGCTTGATCTTGTAATCGGCCTCGGCCTGCCGATACTGATCTTCCACCTCCGGAGCATCGATCACCGCAAGGAGCTGGCCCGCTTTGACCGTGTCACCTTTATCCGCATTCATAGAAATCAGGTAACCCGGGACCTTGGCATACAGCGTGGCTTGGTACCAAGGAGAGATATTGGCGGGGAGTGTAATCGTGAACGCAATATCTCGTCGCTGAGGTTTCATGACCTGAACCGGCAAGACTCCCGTGGTCGTCGGCTCGGGCTGGGCAGCTTTCTTGTTATTCTCCGGTGGGGTCGCATTCGTCGTGTCCTCTTTGCGACCGCTCAAAGTCAGGACCAAAGCCACAAGAAGACCAGTGGCCCCGGCCAAGAGCAGGATCGCCTTAAGAGGACCGGTTCGCATTGCTCTCCTCAGTACAAAGCGAGCAGCGAATAGCAAATAGCTAATAGCTGTTCGGTGTTTGCTTCTGGCTATCAGCTCGCCTTCTACGGGCAATCACATGTAGCACCGGAATGAACAGTAACGTCATGAAGGTAGAAACCAAAAGGCCGCCGATCACCGCGCGCGCGAGCGGCATGTTGGCCTCGCTGCCTTCGCCGATGCCCAGCGCCATTGGAGCCAAGCCAAGAACTGTCGCCAACGACGTCATCAAGATAGGACGAATTCGAAGCCGCCCCGCCTCCACGACTGCCTCCTCCAACGGCATCCCTTCGCGCAAACGGTTGTTGGCAAAGTCTACCAGTAATACGCTGTTGGATACTACAATCCCGATCATCATCAAGGTGCCGATCAGGGATTCGAGATTGACCGACGTGTTCGTTAGGAGCAGCATCCAGATCACGCCGATGAACCCTAAGGGCACGGCGAACATAATGACGAAGGGGTCGAGATACGACCGAAAGAGCCCGACCATCACGAGGTAGATCAACACCATGGCGAGCGGCAGCGTGCCGCTGAATCCGGTCAGGGCCGCGCGCATGCTGTCCGCTTCGCCCTTGATGGTCAGCATGATGTCTTTGGGTAGTGTCAATTTCTCCAGCGCTTCCTTTACTCGACTAGCTATCCGGCCCAGGTCATTGCCCGGTACGCTCACCAGGATGTCCATCGTCCGCTGGAGATTGTAGTGGTCCACCGTTTCAGGGCCTGTCTGCCGGGTGACCTCGACCAGATCCCGGAGAAGCACCGGCGCCCCGGTAACCGACCCGGCATTCGGGAGGGTGGGACGCTCCGGGAAGGGGGTCTGTTGTAAGGCGACTGCACTCCCTTTTGCCGATGGCGTGACTGCGCTGGTGGCAGCGGGCTGGTCGATGCGAGAGCCGACAAGCGGGGTGTTCAGAAAGTCCTCGAAGCGGATCAGCGTCTGTTCCGGGTACTGCGCCACCACGAAATAGGCGTTGTTGGACCTGGGATCGATCCAGTACCCGGGGTTCAGGGTCATGTTCGAGCTTAGCCCCGTGACCAGGTCCATGACTACCCGCTGCTCGCTCAAGCCCAGATAAGCCGACTTGGCCCGGTTCACTTCTAGATACAACTCCGGATAGTTCATGCCCTGCCGCACCTGCACGTCCGCCGTGCCCGGGACCTGGGCCGCGACCTCCCGAATGCGGGCGGCCGCCTCCGCCACCTCGCTCAGGTTGGGGCCGCTCACCTTGATGTCGATCGGAGCCGGTAGCCCGAAGTTGATCACGTCGCTGACGATCCCGCCGCTCTGGAAGGAGAATTTCAGGCCGGGGAAGGCCTCGGCGAGGCGTGCCCGCAACCGGGTGATCAGAGCCTCCGTGCGGAGGGTATGGTCGCGGGTGAGGCTGACCAGCAGAAAGGCTTGATGGGGGCCGTTGACCGGGGTGAAGAGCACCATCCAGCCATGCGGCAGGCCGATGTTGGCCACGATCTGGTCGAGTTCATTGACAGGGATTTCTTGGCGCAGTAAGTCTTCAACCTGGCCCACGATGGCTTCAGTGGTTTCCACACGAGTGCCCTCAGGGGCAGCGATGTTGAGGATGAACTGGCCGGCATCGACCTTGGGAAAGAACTCCGTGGCCAGCCGAGGCGCCATCAGCAGGGAGCCGACAAAGACGCCCGTCACGCCCACCACCACTACCGCCTTGTGTCGCAAACACCACCGGAGGGCAATCACATAATACTCAACGAAGGGTTCGAAGAGACTTACACGATCCCACCATGCCGTCGGACTCCATTTCTTCTTATGTTTATTCTCATGCGAGAGAGTGGTTGAGTGAAAGGCATGACCATGCTCGCGGAGTAACCATGACATGGCGACGGGTGCGCCGGTCAGTGCAACAAGATACGAGGCCATCATCGAGTAGGCCACGGCCAAGGCGAGCGGAACGAATAGAAACTTGATGACGCCGGTGAAAAAGACGATCGGTAAGAACACCAGAAACACGGTGACCGTAATCACCAGCATAGGCAGCGCCACCTCGGTGACCGCGTCCCGCGCCGCTTGCGCCGACGTTTTTCCCATCGCCAGATGTCGGTGGGTGTTTTCGACAACCACAATCGCGTCGTCCACAAGCCTCCCCACGGCCAAGGCCAGTCCGCCCAGGGTCATGATATTAACCGTGTGGCCGGTGAAATAGAGCCCGATGAAAGCGGCCGTGACGGACAGCGGAATGGCCAAAGTGATAATGAGCGTGGAGCGCAGGCTTCCGAGGAAGAGGAGGACCATCAGGCAGGCGAGGCCGCCGCCCAAGAGGCCTTCGTGCTCCAGCGTCTTGATTGCCTGTCGGATGTAGAGCGACTGATCGAAGATCAACTTGACCGCCAAATCTTTAGGTAGCCCCAGAAGGGTGGGCAGCGACTCTGTGATCCCGTCAATGACTTGAATGGTATTCGCTCCCGCCTGCTTCATGATCGGGAGATACACCGCCCGGCGGCTGTTGATCCGCACGATGTTACCCTGGATCATGGTGGAATCCGCGGCCCGCCCCACATCCTTCAGCAAGACTGGCACCCCGTTGACCATTTTGATCGGGATCTCATTCATCTGCTGAATGAATTGGATCAGGCTGTTGGTGTAGACGTTGTAATCGAACTCACCGATCTTGACGTTGCCGGCCGGCAACAGCAGGCTCTGGGCGTTGACCGCAGTGACGACATCGTTCGTCGAGAGGCCGCGGGCGAGCATCCGTTCCCGGTCCAGAAACACCGTGATCTGGCGGACCGTGCCGCCGAAACTGGGGGCGACGAATACGCCGGGCACATTGGCCAGTTGCGGCCGCACCCCATAGTAGGCGAGATCCCTCACTTCTTTCTCCCCCAAGCTCTCGCTGCTGACCGTCAGAGTGCCGATAGGCAAGCTGGCCGCGCCGAACTTGATGATGATGGGCGGGAAGACGCCCTGGGGCAGATAACGCAGAGCAGAGTAGGTGAGGCTGGTGATCTCGGCCATGCCCGCGTTCACATTGTACGACGGGTGAAAATAAATCTTAATCAGACTCACGCCCGGCAGGGAGCGGGACTCGATGTGTTCCACATAGGAGGCTTGCAAGTAGAGTTGCTCCAGCCGCAGCGTGATAGCCCCTTCGATCTCGGAGGGCCCCATACCTTTGTAGAAAGTGGCCACGGCCACCACGGGCAGGTTGATCTCGGGGAAGATGTCCACGACCATGTTCTGGAAGGACACCACCCCTAGGATCACGACGATCAGGCTGATCGCGACCACCGCATAAGGATTCTTTAGGGCTGCACGAACCATTGATTACCGAAACGAGCGAATAGCGAATAGCTGATAGCGAATAGTCCGAAACCAGGGAGTGGCAGGCCCTTCCTTTCCGGCTACTCGCTACCCGCTGTTCTCTATTCGCTATTTCATCCAGCCATTCGCTGTTCGCTTCTCTGACGGGTTATCAAATGCAGGATCGGGATAATCAACAGGGTCATGAAGGTGGAGCCGAGCAAGCCTCCGATCACGGCGCGCGCGAGCGGCATGTTGGCCTCGCTCCCTTCGCCGATGCCGAGCGCCATCGGTGCGAGACCCAACATTGTCGCCAGCGATGTCATCAAGATGGGACGAATCCGTAGCCGACCGGCCTGGATCACCGCTTCTTCCAACGGAATGCCTTCCTGTAGCCGCCGGTTTGCAAAGTCCACCAACAAGACGCCGTTCGCCACGACAATGCCGATCATCATGAGGGTGCCGATGAGAGACTCCACGTTGACCGATGTGTTGGTGAGGAGCAGCATCCATGTAACGCCGATGAATCCCAACGGAACCGAGAACAGAATAATCAGCGGATCGAGGTAGGAGCGAAACAGACCGACCATGACCAAGTAAATCAGGAACACAGCAAGCGGCAAGACACCACTGAACCCTTTCAATGCTGCCCGCATCCCGTCCACTTCTCCCTTAAACGTGACCTTGACATCCTTGGACAGCTTGATCTTGCTCAGCGCCTCCTCTACCCGGCCGGCCACGCGACCCAGGTCATTACCCGGCACGCTGACAAGCACGTCCATGGTCCGTTGCAGATTGTAATGGTCCACCGTTTCCGGGCCGGTCTGTCGGCTGACTTCGACCAGGTCGCGAAGGAGCACCGGCGCGCTGTCCACCGGGCCGGAGTGCGGAAGGGTGGGCCACTCTGGGAATGGAGTTTGTTGGAGTGACAATGCGCTGCCTCTTCCCGAAGCACCGACCGCGCTGGCGACCGCGGGTTGATCCACTTTGGCGCCGACAAGCGGGGTGTTCAGAAAGTCCTCGAAGCGGATCAGCGTCTGCTCAGGATATTGGGCCACCACGAAATAGGCGTTGTTGGATTTCGGATCGATCCAGTAGCCGGGGTTCAGGGTCATATTGGAGCTGAGGCCTGTGACCAAGTCCATGACCACGCGTTGCTCGCTCAAGCCCAGATAGGCCGACTTGGCCCGGTTCACTTCCAGGTGCAATTCCGGATAGTTCATGCCCTGCCGCACCTGCACATCGGCCGTGCCTGGGACCTTGGCTGCAACCTCCTGAATGCGGGCGGCCACCTCCGCCACCTCGCTCAAGTTGGGCCCGCTCACCTTGATGTCGATCGGCGCGGGCAGGCCGAAGTTGATCACGTCGCTGACGATCCCGCCGCTCTGGAAGGAGAATTTCAGGCCGGGGAAGGCCTCGGCGAGGCGCTGCCGCAGCCGGGTGATCAGGGCCTCGGTACGCACGGTATGGTCGCGGGTGAGGCTGACGAGCAGAAACGCTTGATGGGGACCGTTGACCGGGGTGAAGAGGACCATCCAGCCATGGGGCAGACCGATATTAGCGACGATCTGGTCGAGCTGCTCGGCCGGGATCTCCCGAAGGATCACCTCCTCGATCTGGCTCACGATGGCCTCAGTCGTCTCCACGCGGGTACCTTCGGGGGCGGCCACGTTGAGGATGAACTGGCCGGCATCGACCTTGGGGAAGAACTCCGTGGCCAGCCGAGGTGCCATCAGCAAGGAGCCGACAAAGATGCCTACCACGACCAAAAGGACCAGTCTCTTGTGCCGCAGGCACCAGCGCAGGATGGCTTCGTAGACATTCACTACTTGATTGAACAATCGATCAAACAGTCGAACCGAATGATCACCGCTCTCTCCACGCGAATGAGGCTCACGTTTGATCAAGGCCGCCATGGCGACCGGCGCGACGGTCATGGATGAGACATACGACACGAGCATGGCATACGCGACGGCGAGAGCGAGTGGAACGAAGAGAAACTTGATGATTCCCGTGAAGAACACGATTGGGAGGTACACGATCAAGATGCTGACTGTTGAGACGAACATCGGGAGCGCAACTTCGGAGACTCCGTCACCGGCAGCTTGTCGGGGGAGTTTGCCCATTCCCAGGTGGCGATGGACGTTTTCCAGCACGACGATATTGTTGTCGAGCAGCGTCCCAATGACGAGCGCCAGTCCTCCCAGGGTCATCACGTTGACCGTGTGGCCGGTAAAGTAGAGCAACACAAAGGCGGCGAGAATTGAAATCGGAATGGCAAGCGCAATGATGAAGGTGTACCGCAGGCTTCCAAGGAACAGGAGGACCATCAAACAAGCCAGGCCACCGCCCAAGAGGCCTTCGTGCTCCAGCGTCTGGATGGCTTGCCGGATGTAAAGCGACTGGTCGAAGATCAGCTTAACGACCAAATCTTTGGGCAACCCCAGCAGCTTGTGCAGCGTCTCCTTGATCCCATCAATCACTTGAATGGTATTGGCGCCTGCCTGCTTCATGATCGGGAGATAGACCGCCCGACGACCGTTGATCCGCACCACATTGCTTTGGATCATCGTGGAGTCGGCGGCCCGCCCCACATCCTTCAACAGGACCGGGACGCCGTTGACCACCTTGATCGGGATCTCATTCATCTGCTCGACGACCTTGATCAGACTGTTGGTGTAGACGTTGTAGTCGAATTCGCCGATCTTGACGTTGCCGGCCGGTAACAGGAGGCTCTGGGCGTTCACCGCAGTGACGACATCGTTGGTGGAGAGGCCGCGGGCGAGCATCCGTTCCCGATCCAGAAACACTGTGATCTGCCGGACGGTTCCGCCGAAGCTGGGGGCCACGAACACGCCGTGCACGTTGGCGAGTTGCGGCCGCACCCCGTAGTAGGCGAGGTCGCGGACTTCTTTCTCGCTCAGAGCCACCTGAGGCAGCAGGCTTCGTTGGGCGAGATCCCGCACGTCTTTTTCGCCCAGTGTCTCGCTGCTCACCGTCAGGGTACCGATGGGCAGGCTCGCCGCCCCGAATTTGATGATGATGGGTGGGAACACGCCCTGGGGCAAATAGCGCAGGGCCGAGTAGGTGAGGCTGGTGATCTCGGCCATACCGGCGTTCACGTCATAAGACGGATGAAAAAAGATCTTGATCAGACTCACACCGGGCAAGGACCGGGACTCGATGTGTTCCACATAGGAAGCTTGCAGGTAGAGCTGCTCCAGTCGTAGGGTGATGGCTCCTTCGATCTCGGAGGGGCCCATGCCCTTGTAGAAGGTCGCCACGGCCACTACAGGGATGTTGATCTCCGGGAAGATGTCCACGACCATGTTCTGGAAGGACACCACGCCCAGGATGACGACGATCAGACTGATCGCCACGACCGCGTAAGGATTATTGAGAGCGGCGCGAATCATGACTTACGAGGGAATAGGCTATTGGGGGTTAGCAGAACCCTGTCCGGCCTCCAAGACTTGGGAGCTGTAGCCCATCGCCCATGCTTCCCTACACTGCCTGTATGCAGGGCAGGACGAACACATGTAAAGGAATCCTCGCACCGTGTTGCTCCCGAAGACGTTCGTCACGAAACGCTTTCAACTCTTGTACCATACGCTCCGCTTGGTCGTCCTGCAAGGCCGTGAGGATCATCTCGTTAACCCCTGGCCAGGGAAAGGAATGAAAGGCCGCTCCTGTCTCGCCGGTCCCGATCACCTTGTGAAGCTCGGTAAAGGCCTTGACGCCATTGTTATTGAGCAGAGCGTGAATCTCCTCTTCGAGAGATTCACGAAAAACGATCAGCAACATCTTCACGGAAACCCTCCTTCGAATGAGGCTAATAGCGGATAGCGAATAGCGAATAGCGGTGGAACCGCGATCCTGCGGTCTGGGTAGCTCGGTTTTGTACTACTGCCCCGCAGCTTTGCGCTACCGGCGCGCGTCTTACTACCGCATGAGCACCACTCCGGACTTGCTCCAATAATAGAAGATCGAAAAGTTCGGGTACACGGCGTTGATCGCGTTCTGGCCCGCCAGCGTAAACAGAACCCCTGCTGCGCATACGAAATTCGTGTCGCCGATTCGCCATTGGACGGCGGGCTCTATGCCAATGACCGTGAAGCCGCTCTTCTGGCCGGCGTTGATCGCATGTCCGTCCAGACGCTGCGTCAGGCCGTGAAAGGTGACGAATTCGAGGTTGTACCCGAAGCCGCGTTTATCGTCGAGGATATGCTCGAAGATCAAGCGGGTGTTGATGAGATCGCCCGGGTAGGTGGTCTGGCCCAGTTCGTTCTTAAGGCCGGGGGCAGAATAGGTGTAGTAGACGCCTCCGCTCCAACGAAAAGGTTGGAGGTTCTTCCGGAATGCGATCCCGGACGTAAAGCTGATTTCGCCGAACCTGGTCGAAGGAAACCGACCGATGGGCGAGAACCCGCCAGGAGGCTTGTCTGTCCCGAACCATTTGCCGGTCGGCAATGAGACCTGATTGAACCAATTGATGCTGGGCACCCAACTATCGGGATCCTGAACGACCGGCCGATACTTGAAAATGATCGAGGAGTCACCGAGGCCCGCGTCATGATCGCTTTGGCCCTGCTGTTTCGACCAGAATGCGGAGACCGACGTTTGTGCGACGACTTCGAGGTGGTTGGTGATGCCATACGCACTCTGGATGAACGGAGTCTGGAAGCTATAGAGATGAACGGTCTTCTTCGGGTCGTGCTGGGCTTCAGTGGCGAAACGGAGCTGGTTGCCGAAGCTGCTCTCGCCGATTTGGGTAAAGATCAGCGGGCGGATGTACCACTGACCCTGCGGTTGGATGTCGGGAGATGAAATCAAGAGCGGGCCATGCGAAAAGGGGTTCCAGCTCTTCCGATATTTTTTGATTTCTTCTTCTGTGGGTACCCATTGGATGGTGGATAGCCATTCCAACGGATCGGCTCCTGCGGCGGAGTCGAAGGTGGCAAGCACAAAGAAGGCCAGCAGAAGGATCCGCCGGTTCATGGCAGTCATCTCAGCCTGACGGCAGGCGCTGGATCGCGCAGGCTTTGCCGGAATCCTTTGGGCATCGTATCATAACGGCTTGGGATTATGTAGAATGCAAGCCCTGCACACCGCTGGGCCAGTCGCTGGTCGGAACGGTTGCTGTCACTGCGTGCTCTGCCCTGAAGGTCAACTCAAGATCGACGTATCTGATTGCGGCCTAGAGTAAGTCTTGGAGATACGGAGGCACAGTCATGGCCAGCCCAAATAACCTCCAACTTCATGTTTCGCGCATCACACACCCAATGACCTGTGGTGTTATGGTTGTCGTCGCTGGTTTTTTAATGGCCTGTGCCGAGATCGGTCCGAGCTCCAATCTCGGTCCAGATATCGTGAGCATTACTGCCGGTGAGCGTCATACCTGCGCTTTAACCTCTGCGGGTGCAGTGAAATGTTGGGGATTCAACCACGACGGTCAGTTGGGTGATGGAAAGGAATCAGATCGAAGCATTCCGGTGGATGTTACCGGGTTGGCAGGGGGAGCGAAAGCCGTTGCCGCCGGCTGGCGTCACACCTGTGCGATCACCACCGCGGGAGGCGTGAAATGTTGGGGGAACAACCACGATGGTCAGCTCGGTGACGGAACTGAGGTTGATCGAAGGACGCCGCAAGATGTGGTGGGGTTACTGACCCAAGCGACCGCGATCGCCACGGGAGAACGCCACACCTGCGCGCTGACCACGACCGGAGGCGTAAAATGTTGGGGAAACAATCACGATGGGGAGCTTGGTGATGGAACGAGGAAAGACAAGATCACTCCTGTCGATGTGACGGGGCTGACGAGCGGTGTGGCGGCCATCGCCGCCGGCTGGCGCCACACGTGCGCGCTCACCACGGCCGGCGGCGTCAAATGTTGGGGAAATAACCATGATGGTCAACTTGGTAATGGGACGGATGTCGATACTCCAGCGCCTGACGATGTCGTCGGGCTAACGAGCGGCGTGACCGCGATCGTCGCGCGTTGGCGGCACACATGCGCCTTGACCAGCGCTGGCGCGGTCAAATGTTGGGGAGGCAACCACCACGGAGAGCTCGGTGATGGCACCAAGACCGACAGAAGCACCCCGGTGGATGTCGTGGGATTGACCAGCGGAGTGAAAGCGATCGCGAGCGGGTGGCGGCACGTCTGCGCCTTGACGACTGACGGCGGGATGAAATGCTGGGGAAGCAACCACGAAGGGCAGTTGGGAGATGGAACCGGCAGGGATAGAAATGCCCCCGTCGATGTTGTGGCAGTTCCCGGCGGAGTTACGGCGATCGCGGCAGGGGGACAGCATACGTGCGCGTTGGCGAAAGGCACGATTACTTGTTGGGGAGAAAACGAAGACGGGCAGCTTGGAGACGGAACCTTTAAAAGCACGCTCGCGGTCAAGGCAGAAGCCGGGGACTGAAAAGGAGAAGTATTTCAGGCGGCTGGACTTAGGTAGAGGTCAGCCCAACGAACTCCAGATTGACATCTCACCTCGTGTTCAACCGAATCACGATCGCGCCCATCAAGTCACCTTGCCTGAAATCCTTCTTCGGGCTGCTCGGGTGACGATTGTGACAATCGGCGCAGGCCTGGACGATCGCATAGTCCGCCGCCAGCCCTTTGAACTGATTCCCATCCGTGAAGGTGACGACCTTTAAATCCGGGTCAGCCAACATCTTTTTCAAAGTGTCGGTTTCCGCCGGTGTCTTTGGCAGATTAGCCTTATAAATCGGGGTTAGGCCGATGAGCCCCAACTCGAAACTTTTGATCTCAGCCCCAGCGGCCTTGATAAATTGCGCTGGCAGCATGATGGCGTGATCCTGCGTCATCCAATTCTCGTCGGGCTTCACGCCAACCTTCTCTGCCTTCTCGACGATCGTTTTCGAGTACACCGTGCGGAAGGCTTTGGCCGCCTCCAAAAGGTATCTCACCGCCATCTCTTAAGGCGCGTCTGCCGCAAACGCCGGGGGAACAGTCAGTCCCATGGCGAGTGCACATGTCAAAAGACTTGTCTTGACCTTAGCCGACCGGTTCATAAATGCCTCCTTTGGCAGCGAGGGCGGTCAAATCTTCGACCCCGCATGATGGCGTTACTCTTTCTGTTGTGGCGTTGTCAAGGATCTGTCACAGCGGAAGGCCCCGCTATCTCATGGGCATGCTTTGGGTTCTGGGCCAGGCAGAGGATTGATGGGTTCTCATAGACGGTATCGGCCATCAGCCCAATGGATTCAGTCCCGGAAGAGCTTTCTTCCCGTATAACGTTTCATGGGTAGGGTATGTGTATCGAAGGCGGAGCAAGCACGGGTTGTGCGGTTCAACTGCCAACGTGGTCCATACACAGTTACATGAGGAAAGTGTTGCGGTTTGAAACTCGCGGCCCTTGGCTGAGCAGCAACTCATTGGCTCAAGAGCTCAATAGTGTCGGCGGCAGGGGACAGAGAGGAGGCCGCACAGGTGTCTCTTTTGTCATAACGATCTCAACTCTTCTCCGCGAATAAGCTCGCCAGTCGCTACCGTTCCCTCTATCCAAATCAACGTGGCTTATCATGGACTTAGCCTATCCCCTGCGTTGACGGATCTCCCTCTTCTGATAAGGTTGGAGTGTCTAGGCAGTGCGCTGGGGGCTTCACGGCAGAGGGTAAAGACGGTCAGTCAAAGGTTCCCGATCAAGATAAAGTTAGGAAGGGGGAATCATGAATCACCGAATGGTACTTTCGATACTCGGTATCATGCTGTTCGGCCTCTGGAGTTGGTCCGGATTGGCTAACGCGGACCGGGTGTTCTCGTGGACAGATCAGGACGGTCGCGTTCATATGTCCGATGAGCCGCCGGATGTCTCCAAACTGAAGCACGTGCCCGTAGTTCCGGTGTGTTCCTTCAAGAGCTATATCCAGGTGCTGGGTGAGGAACGTGTGAGACAGTTTGCCAGGAAGTACATTTTCGTGCCGACTCCTCCGGAACCCGGACGGATACCGGAAGGTTATGGCGCTCTGTACGGGGAGATGGTGGCGGAGCGTGATCGCTGCAAGCGGGGAAGCGAAAAAGCATGCCAATGTATGGACGGGATTGCCGCAGCGCCTCCTGTCCCTTCTCCAGTCGGAGGTGCGGTCATCGAAGGGAAGCATCCGCGAGCGGCGACGGTGCAGAAAAAGTCCAAATAAGCGCGAGGCAAGGATCCTAATATGACAATGCGATCACCGATTGCTGCCCTCTGCTTTATCCTGATGTTCTGGTTCGCAGGTTCTGCGTCCGCTCAGATGTATACATGGACGGATGAGCAGGGGAACATCCATTTTTCCGATACTCCGCCGCTCAAAGGAAAGACCAAGGTGATTCAGGAAACGGAACCGCGCTGCTCGCTCGCCAAGTTCGCGTCCGAGTACGGTGAAAGCAAGATTCGGGAACTGATCGCGCAGTACGGAAACGGAAACACGGTTGATCGCAAAGATGTGCCGTCGAAGTTCGTAAAAGTGTTCGATGCGGTTCAGGCCGAGAAGAAAAAATGCGCCGGCGAAGATGAAGCGGCCTGCCAGTGTTTGACCAATCTTGCGGATTCCGGTCTGAAGTCTTATACGCCGGATGGGGATCTGCTCCGAGATCAAGTCCAGCCACGTGGTCGATCCCATCGCTAACTTCTTCCCTCTCGCTCAATAAGTAGGCCATAAGCCACCAACCTCAGCCTATCTTGCAAGGCGTATTGGTGGCGACAGGCATTCAGTATAGTTGACAACAATACAGTATAGGTGATATCACAAATGCACCGTGAGTGAAAAAAATAAGGCCGAACCGGCCGCCAATATAGAGAATAGGCTCCGGGATCTCCGTTCACAGAAAGGGATCTCTCAGACCGAGCTGGCCTCGGCTGCCGGGATTACGCGCCAAGCGGTCTGTGCCATTGAAGCCAACCGCTACCTGCCTACCACTGCCGTTGCACTTCGTCTTGCTGCCGTCCTCAACTGTCGCGTGGAAGATCTGTTCAATCTCATCTCGATGGGAGAAATCGTCGAGGGTGATTTTCTTGGAGGGCTCGATCCGGAGACCCGTGAGACGCAGAAAGTCCGCGTCAAGCTCGCACGCGTCGGGGATCGCTTGGTCATTCGCCCCGTCTCAGCCCTGGGGGATGTCCTCACCTATGCCGTGCCCGCTGACGGGTTGCTCGTCGGCCGAGCATCGCACGGCCGCGCAACCAAGAACACGAATCGTGTGAGAGTCCAATTGCTCCGCGATCGTCGTGCCGTGGAGCAGGAAATCGCAGTGGCTGGATGTGATCCGGCCATTTTTCTTGTCGGCGAATATCTCAGACGCCGCCGGGAAACCATCTCCCTAGTCGGTTGGACCATGGGCAGCCTGGCGGCTGTCGAAGCCCTCAAGCGCCGCGAAGTTCATATGGCGGGCCTGCACGTGGTGGATTCCCAAACCGGAGAATCTAACCTCCCATTTCTCCGAGAGCATCTGAAGAAACACCGCTTCACCGTCGTTACTTTCGCGAGCTGGGAAGAAGGGTTGCTCATCCGCCGGGGTAATCCTAAAGGTATACGCGGGATCGAGGACCTGACTCGAAAGGATGTAACCATCGCTAATCGAGAATCGGGCGCCGGAGCCCGGCTGTTACTGGATCACAAGCTGGTGGTCCTCGGAATGACTGCCGGCCAAGTCAACGGATATCAGCGCATCGCCTCCTCACATTTTGATGTGGCGAGGTTAGTGGCTGAAGGGGTGGTCGATACTGGAGTTGCGATACGCTCCGCTGCGAGGGCACTCCACTTGGACTTTCTTCCGCTGCAGACAGAGCGCTACGACCTCGTGGTTCCGACTCCGGTCCTGCAGAGTCACCCCGGATTAGAGCATTTTCTCGACACGATGGTCAGCCGTCCGTTCAGGACGGAAATCGCGGCGATTGACGGGTACGACACCCGCGATACCGGGAAGGTTCAGCCGCTTTGAGCGAGGCGAGACTCAGTGTTGATCTGCCGATGCCCGTCCCGGCAACGATGACCTGGAGAGGCCTAAGACGAGCATGCCAGATTGCCCTAGCCGCACTCGGCGTGGTGTCGCTCCTTTGCGGCGGGGAGTCTGCCTTGGCCGCAACCACTGAGAGACTGATCATTGCCACATCGCCAAGGGTGGCGGCTCCCATCCGGGCGCTTGGGCAGGCATTCGAGGCGACGCATCCTGAGGTGCGGGTTGGGCTGTATATCGATTCGGGGCTTGATCTGCGGCAGACGATGGCCGCGATACAGAATAGTGTCAAAGGGCAATACTTCATCGAGCGGGGTCCCATACACCTTATCGCCCCAGGAGGCGATGAGCTGATCACACGTTTGGAGCAGAGATACTACGTGCTGCCAGGAACGCGTCGGTCCTATGCGGCGGTGCCCCTGGTGTTGGTCGTGCCGGAATCGCTCGTGGAAGCGCCGACCTCGTTCGAAGCTCTTGGAGAGGGGTGGCGGGTGGCGATTGCAGATCCTGCCTTGACGACGCTAGGACGGCAATCGAGGGATCTCCTGATCGAGTCAGGACTGTGGGATGGACTGAGAGGAAGGCTCGATATCGCCAGAGATCTTCGAGGTGTGCTGGACCATGTGCTGCACGGTCAGGCCGATGCCGGGATCGTCTTCGGACCAGATGCTGTGAGGGAAAGTCAGCGTGTCCGAGTCGTAGCGGTTTCGGATGTGCGATCAATTGCAGCAACCGTTCACTCCATCGCCATGGAACGCTATTGCCCAAACCGACGGCTGTGTGAGGAGTTCCTCGACTATACCCAATCACCGGAAGCGCAGGCGATTCTCACTAACTTAGGCTATGTCCCAGTCACAGCGAGAGAGAAGGGCGGAACGACACGATAGGGAAAATTTGTTTTGGCGTGTGTGTCAATTATAGCTGTCAGCACAGACATGTATACGGATCACACCTCAATCGCGATTTCTGGGAGCCGATCTTTGAATGCGGCGCAACCGCAAACTTCTCTCTGGACGCCTGCGTGTGTCTTCTCTCTGGTCGTGCTCGGTGGCTTGTGGACCGCCGGATGCGCGCGACTTCCCTACACGACCCAAACCGTCCATCAAGATAGTCGCGTCGTGGTCACGCTCCAACATGAGGTTCAACCGGCCGGGTATACTCATCCGCTTCAGCTCCGTACCGACGACCTCTCGGCGATCTTGGCCGCCTTCTCCTTCCGTGAGAAACAGCGACTCCCACTGCGGTGGTTCGCTGAAGAACGGCCTCCCAAGCAAATCTTTCGCTCCGATGAGCTTCATCTGCTGGTCCCGCATTTGCTCGAAGCGCTGCAGAAGGCCGGGCCCGACGAACGAGTCCATTTTCAGGTGCTCGCCCCGGGGATGAACCCTGCCTATGAACGGGACGTCACAGCCGGCTGGCTCGCGGTGCGTGAACCGTATCTTCACTTCACGCTCGAGCATTTTCACGCCCAATTTCCAATCAGGAAGGAGGAGCAATGGGACCTCCGCTATCCCGCGATTCCACCGGAGGCCGGGACGTTTCTTCTTTATTTCGAGCCGGGACGGTTTTGGGTGACAGATCCCATGGGGGGAGAGCGGGTACTGCAGTTCCGTGAATTTCTCAAATCGGCCATCGTGCCGCCGGAGAGATAGGGTTCTGTCAAAGTCATCGGCGATGCGCGACTTCTTCTCATCCCGGGCGCCGGCTACAACGACAGCGCTGAGTCTATGGGACAAACTTGGAGCGATCAGCTAGCAGTTCGGGCAATGAAGATTCTGCCGGTCATCGGGGTGTTCATTGCGCTCGTCTCTCCCTCAATGACCAATGCCGTCGAATCAGGAAGACTCGTTGAGAAGGACGGGCAGTATGTCTTCGTCGAAAATCAGGATCCGGCAATCCGCTTGCTCTTGGAACGAGCGTTGAAGCAAGGAACCATTACCCAGGAGGAGTTTGATCGGGTCATGAAGGCCTCCGAGGAGCGTGCGTACCTGACACAGCCTGCCTTCAAAGTCTGGTACGACCGTGGGTTCAACTTGTCGACGAACGACAACTCCTTCTTGCTCAAGATTCGAGGACGACTGATGTTCCGAGAAACCACACGCTGGCGAAACGACGCGTGGCGCAACCCCGGAGACGCCAAGAACTACCCGGAGCTCCTCGGCGTCTTCGGCGACTATCGGGCCAATCGCTCGGAGGATTTTGCCACTCAGTTCAACGTCCGCCGCGCGCGTCTCCTGTTCTTGGGACATCTCATCAACCCCGACTTCAAATATTTTATCCAGATCGGTTTTGAGACGGCCGAAAACGCCCAAACCCCCGGCTCAGCCAATCTGTTGGACTATTACCTCCTGAGCACGCATTATCCGCTGTTCAACGTCCAGGCGGGCCAGTTTAAGGTCTTCTTCAATCGAGCCCAGATCAACAACACCGCCTCCATGCAGTTTGCTGAACGCGCGCCGGTGCAAGACGCCTTTACGGCCAGCGGACTAAACCGCCGCGACATCGGGCTCACCATCATGAACGACGATGAGGTCTACCCAGTAAACTATTATCTGGGCATCTTCAACGGTGCAGGCCCGTTGTTCAATCGGTACGGAGCATTCACGAGCGAGGAGCCGACACCCGACTGCCCGGGCGGGCAAACAGGCGGCAATCCGTTTCCTTCTCCCGCCACGTGTCCCACCAATCAGCGCAATATCAACGCCAATTTTCGCGGCGAGATCGATAAGCTGATGTACGCGGGTCGCCTGATGTGGAATATCATGGGACGCCCCGGCTACGGTGAGGGCGATTTGGTCTATTCTGAAACCCCTCAAATCGCCGTCGGCGGCGGCCTCGCCTACAATCCCGGCATCAATACCAGCTCGGACAATGCGTTTGTGGGTATCGATCTGGGCAACCTGAATTTCCGGCGCCAACTGGCCACATTCGGAAACGGGCGTCAGCTCGGGTGGGGAACCGTGAACTACACAACCTATGCCTTTGACGGCGTGTTCAAGTATCGCGGGTTCTCCATCCAGGGGGAGCACTACTTCAAGAACGTCGAACGAACCTTCAAAAGCACACCATGTCTACAGACCACCGCGGGAGCCTGCACGGCCTTCGCGCCGAACCTGTTGGGCAACGCCACTGGTTGGTATCTGCAAACCGGGTACTACCTGATCCCCAGGAAGGTGGAAATGGCCGCGCGCTATTCGTATTGGGATCCCGACACACGTGTCGGCGGCGATCTGATCAAACAGTTCGATGCGTCGCTCAACTGGTTTCCCTTTGGGACATATGATTATCAGTTGATGCTCACCTACACCAACATGGCGATGGGCACAGGCGGCTATGCCATCGGGAGAAGTGCGCCTTTGCCGGCTGCCGACGGTATCTTCCCCTCTGGGACCGTCCCGTTGGATGCGCGCGGCGGCACTTTGGTCGAAAATGCGCTGCGTGTGCAGTTGCAGGTGTTCTTCTAAAGACCGCATGGAGCTGAAGTGGTAGGGAAAATCGAGGCGACCGAATGAAGTGGGGGAGGCTCACAGCTTGCCTGAGCATGATGCTCGTCGCGGCCGGGCCGACCCTAGCGGAGGGAACGGCGTCTGCTAGCGAGGACCTGACGATCGCCGCAGCGTCGGACTTGAACTTTGCGTTCAAGGACCTCGTCGCGGAGTTCGAGAAAAGGACGGGCAGCCACGTCAAACTGACACTCGGCTCATCCGGCAATTTCTTTTCGCAGATCCAGAACGGTGCCCCGTTCGATCTCTATTATTCGGCCGATATTGGCTATCCAAAGAAATTAGAGGAGGCAGGCTTGACGGTGCCGGACTCACTGTATCGCTACGCCGTCGGCCGTATCGTCGTGTGGGTTTCTTCGCGATCCCCACTCCCGGTGGAGAAGCTCGGCATCGAAACGCTCCTTGATCCTTCGATAAAGAAGATTGCCATCGCCAACCCCAAGCATGCTCCATACGGACGGGCTGCGGTCGCCGCGATGCAGCATTTTCACGTGTATGATCGCGTGAAAGACAAGCTCGTCTTCGGCGAAAACATCTCGCAGGCGGCCCAGTTCGTTGAATCAGGTGCCTGCGACATCGGGGTTATCGCGCTGTCTTTGGCGCTAGCACCCACGATGAAGGCGGGAGGCAGGTATTGGCAGGTTCCAACGGACGCCCATCCTCCTCTGGAACAAGGCGCGGTGATTCTGAAACAATCCAAAAATCAGGCCGCTGCAGGACAATTTCTCGAATTTATGCAGGGTCCTCACGGGCAGGAAATCATGCGACGGTATGGCTTCACCTTGCCTCAGTAGAGATGTCTTGGCCGGGTGGGTGTGGCGCTCTATGGTCTCTTCATGGGTGGTTGTATAGGCGCAACGCAGTTTGTGGAAACAAGCGACGACGTGGCGAAGCGGCCTATCCGTTCCAGCATGAGACGATCGTGCTCCTCGAATGGACTCTTATCATGGTGCAATGTGAATATAAGGCCGGCACCCGTAGGCCCCTCGGCGGGAAGGAGGGCGTGCCGTGAATTGGACCGCGATCTGGCTCACGGTGAAACTGGCGAGCTTGACGGCGACGGCGCTGCTGATCATCGGTCTCCCGATCGCATACTGGCTGAGCTTCTCTCGCTGGCGCTGGAAGTTCCTCATTGAATCGATCTTCGCGCTCCCGTTGGTCCTGCCTCCGACGGTGTTGGGATTCTACATCCTTGTGGCGATCGGGCCGAACAGTCCCATCGGCCGACTCTACACGGATGTCGTCGGCCATCCGCTCCCGTTTAGTTTTCAGGGGCTCCTCATCGCTTCGATCCTCTATAGTCTACCGTTTGCGGTCCAGCCGTTTGCCGCCGCGTTCGATCAAGTAGACCGTCGGCTGATCGAAGCCTCCTGGACTCTGGGCGTGTCCAAATTGAGGACGTTTTGTCAGCTCATCGCTCCTCTCTCGATCACAGGACTCGTGACCGGCATGGTCTTGAGCTTTGCGCACACGCTCGGGGAATTCGGGGTCGTGCTCATGGTCGGCGGAAACATCGAGGGTGTCACCAGAACCGTCTCGATCGACATCTACGATGAAGTGCAATCGCTCAATTACGCGGCAGCCGCCAAAACCGCATTGTTCCTGCTCGCCTTGTCCTACAGTGTGCTGCTATTGATCTATGCGCTGAACCGCAAGGTCTTGGCCATATGGCCGCAGAGATAAGCTTCGATATCCGCAAGACGTTTTCCGGGCGGACGACGATTGCCGCACGGCTGACGCTCCCGCTTGATCCACCCTCAGTCATGATCCTGTTCGGCCCCTCCGGCTCAGGCAAAACCACGATCCTTCGATGTCTTGCCGGCCTGGAACGGCCCGATGAGGGACACATTCAGTTCAACGGAGTGCCGTGGTTGGATGTCGCGCGAGGGGTGAATCTCCCGCCACAAGCTCGCCGGTTGGGATATATGTCGCAAGACTATGCGCTGTTCCCCCAGTACACGGTTGTGGGAAATATCGAATATGGTCTCGGGGATCTCCCGCAGGGAGAACGAGCGCAACGGGTAAGCGAAGCGTTGCAACTCCTGCAGATCGAGCCCTTGGCGCAACAGCGGCCGGCGCAATTGTCCGGGGGGCAGCAACAACGGGTGGCATTGGCACGCGCCATCGCCAGACGTCCATGTCTGCTCCTTCTGGACGAACCTTTGTCGGCCCTCGATGCTCCGACGAGATCTCGCCTCCGCGGCGAGGTGCGCCTGTTACTTCAACGGTTGGCGATTCCGTCGATCGTCGTGACGCATGATTGGACGGAAGCGCTGGCCCTGGGCGATCAGATGGCCGTAATCGAGAACGGCAGAGTGTTGCAGATGGGCCGGCCGCAAGAGGTGTTCAGCCGACCGGTCAACGCGGATGTGGCGCGTGTGGTGGGAGTCGAGACGGTGGTGCAGGGACGCATCATGGACGCGCGCGAGGGGCTGGCGTCAGTTCAGGTCGAGGATGTTTCGTTGACGGCGGTGGCCCCGGAAGGGCTAGGGCCTGATGTGTTTGTCTGCATTCGGGCTGAAGATGTGACGTTGGAATTGCTCGGAGCCGGTGAGACCAGTGCGAGAAACCATCTTCGCGGAACCGTGCAGGCGATCGCATCACTCGGTGCCATGGCCAGAGTGAGCGTCGACTGTGGCTTTCTGCTCACTGCCGTGATCACGCGTTCGGCTTTGAGCGAACTGGGATTAGCCGTCGGCACTTCGGTCAGAGCGACGTTCAAGGCCGGCTCTGTTCATCTGATTCCTCGCCACTGAGCCCGGTCTCCCCTCAAAATTGGTGCCAAGGACTCTTCCCCAATTTCTGGGGATAACTCTGTGAACAAATCCGCGTTCGCTGCGTGGATGGCTGAAATCACCGTAGGGCTGACCTCCTTGCCTAGTTTTTCAGCATTGAGGGGGTATGGTGAAGGTCCACTAGATCTTGTGGTGTTTTGAGGCATTGCAGGAAAAAACCTGCAACGCTGGATTAAAGCGACGTCGCAGTACTTCGAACTGCGAAACAAAATTGATTCGCCTTTCTAGCCGCGGGAGTTATGCACAGGTCTGTCATATTTCGGTGGAAAACAAGCCAAAACTGCCGCTTGACAACGGTGAACCAGGCATGTAACCATTGGCTACAATATGAAATCGCATGATCTGAAACAGGTGCGAAAGAGATTGGGGCTCACGCAGCAGCAACTTGCCGACGCATTACATACGACCCGTGTGTCGATCGCGCGGTATGAAGCAGGGATGCGACGGATTCCCGGAGTAGTTCGTGTGGCCTTGGACCAGCTTAGTCGAACGGCTGAGATTCCCATGGTTGGGATTGTGGCGGCAGGATCGCCGATAGAAGCGGTGCCCCAGTCGGAGTTGGTCGATGTGCCGCCGAGCATGTTGCGCGGCGGGAACACGTTTGCGTTGCGAGTCAAGGGAGAATCGATGAAGGACGAGGGGATTCTGCCGGGCGATCTGATCGTCGTTCGAAAGCAAGAGACGGCGAAAAACGGTCAGACGGTCGTGGCGTTGGTCAACCAGGAAGCGACAGTGAAAACCTATTTCAAGAAAGATGCGCACATTGAGCTGCATCCGGCCAACGCGGCGATGAAACCGATCGTCGTCACACCGACGGATGAGTTTCGCATCGAGGGCATTCTCATCGGCGTGATCCGCCATTGCATGGTATAGCTCAGGAAGGAGGGCGGTATGGTTTCAATGGCACGATGTCTCATGGCAGAGCGGTTGGGTGACCTCGAGCGCACGGTGGATGTCCTGCACAGCCGCCTCCGCGAGGTTCAAGAACAGCTCCAGCAGGCGCGAAGCAGGTCGCTCGGTCTTCGCCTGTGGCGAAACTTGACCGGTTGGAGCAGGAATCAGAATTTAATGGCGGTCGTCCGTAACCGGCGAGCCCGTCCGAATATGAAGGTGGTGATCCATGACAACCGTCGAGCTCTTCACTGAGATTCCTGTTGCAGGGCCCTGTGCCGATTGCGGCGTCGTTGCATCTCGGCGGGTGGAGTGTCTGGACAGCGTGACTCACTCGCGCGTGGAGCTCTGTCAAATGTGTTGGCGAGCCTTCCGCCAGAGGCAGATCTTTGTCGATGGATGCTGTGGGTGAGAGAAGATAAACCAAACCGTGATCGCGATGCGTTCGACAACCGAAACGAGGTGGCTGCCTTTCCCCGATTGTCGCTCGGAGAGTCCTGCACGGCGAGTTGATGAGAGCGCTCAGAATTCCTGGCTGCTCGCCCTGCGGCATGCACAGGAATCATCGCGTGCGTGCGACAACCTCGTACTTCTCTATGGACATCCACTGGTGTTCCGCTTGGGCCTCTATGCGGCGACGGATTGGGTGCTGGCCGGCGAGCAGGTGCTGTATCTCGACGGCGCCAATACCTTTGATCCCTTTCTGATCGGCCGTCTCGCACGAGCGCACCGGCGGCAGCCGCGTAGACTGCTCACGATGATCCATGTCGCGCGCGCCTTTACCTGCCATCAGATGGAACGACTGGTTTCTGACTGTCTGCTCAAGGCGTTCTCCCGCTATCAGACGAAGATGGCCGTGCTGGCAGGGTTGTTGGAGACGTTCTGCGACGAGTCCGTTCCAGACCGCGAAATGGAACGGCTTTTGGAGCGAATGGTGAAATCACTCAGGCGGCTTGCGCATCACGGCTACAGGCTTCTGTGTGTGTGTCCACCGCCTCTGATAGAGAGTCGAAACGCACGGCGATTCTTCGACCGGCTACACGGGCAGGCCGACCGAATCATTCACGTCGAAGAGGAACAGGGCATGGTCATCCTTCGCGAGGAAGGACCAAGGCATAGCCGATCATAGCACATCGCTCGGGCGGTCCTGGAACGAGACTAGCATGGGACGCACGCTCGCGACCTTTACCCAGTTGGTACACCAGGAGATTGCCACCTGGAAACGATACCGGCGTGCCTTGCGCGCAGAAGATCAACAGGCGCTCGATGAATTGTTTGCCGCGGCCCGACGACAGGCGGCTGCCGGGGCCTATCTTGCGAGGGAGACGCCGTTCGAAGTGATGCTCCTGTCGATGCTCGTCGAACAACAAAAACAGATTCAACGTCTCCAACGTACGCTGGCCGACCGCGATGCACGGTCCTTCCTTCCATCACCTGACGGCATGGATTCTTGATGTCTACCCCGTTCGCACCGGTATGGCGATCTGGTTGCTCGACGACCAGGGATCCCGCCGCCGATTCATCGATCCCTACATGCCCGCCTTTTATCTCGCCGGGCGACCTGCCGGTTGCGCAGAAGCGGTCCGTGTGCTTCATCGTCGCGGCATTCGCGTGCAGACACGCTGGGTCGAACGACGGGAATTGTGGAGCGACGACCCCGTTTCCGTGCTGGAAGTGACCGTTCCGGAGCCCACATGCTTCGAACGATCGGTCCGTCTCGTGATGCGGCACTGTCCGCAGCTTCAGTGTTATCAAGCCGACATCCCTCTCCCGCAACGTTATTTCTACGATCGTGGCGTGTTTCCCTTGGCGCGGTGCGAGGTCGAAGTGACCGAAGAGGCGGTCATCCGCTCGATCGGCGCGAGCGAGTCTCCCTGGGACACCGAGTACGACCTGCCGCCGTTAAACATCGTGGAACTGACGCTCGAAGGGAATTCGCCGAACCCGAACCATGGAGGCGTGTGTCATCTGATCGTGCGGACCGAGAATGACGAGCGCCGGCTGGAAGGAGAGGGCGGCGCAGAGTTGGTGCGGACCATCAACGGGCTTCTGCAACGGCATGATCCCGACGTTCTGCTGACGGATTGGGGCGACTCGTATATCGTGCCGCGGCTGCTGGCCGTGGCGCGCCAGGTCCGGATTCCGTTGGCTTTCAGCCGCGATCCCGATCAGGGTGTGAGATCTTGGCCGCCGAGGTCCTATGTGTCCTACGGCCGGATTCTGGCCAGTGCCGGAGCGAAGACATTCTACGGACGGCTCCACATCGATCGACAAAACTCGTTCATCATGGCGGAGACAGAGCTCGCCGGGCTCTGCGAGCAGGCCCGCGTGACCAAGGTGCCACTGCAGCGCCTCGCACGGACGACCACGGGAACCGGCATTACCTCGATGCAGCTCGAGCAGGCTCATCGGGCGGGTATCCTGATTCCCTACCGGAAGCAGCAAACCGAGGCGTTCAAATCCGCGCTCGATCTGCTGCACTCGGATCAAGGAGGGCTCGTGTTCGCGCCGCTGTCCGGCTATCACGAGCACGTCGGCGAATTGGATTTTGCCTCGATGTATCCGACGATTATGACGCGATTCAACATCTCGCCGGAGACCGTCAATTGCGTATGCTGCGGCTCCGACCCCGCTGCACAGGTGCCGGCCGTTCGCCATCACACATGCCGGCGATATCAGGGATTGGTGCCAAAGACCTTGGCGCCGTTGCTCCAGAAACGCGCCCGCTACAAACAACAGCTTGCGAGCCTCACCGACGCAGGCGCTCGGCGGTTGATCGACCAACGGCAGACGGCGCTGAAATGGCTATTAGTCGTGTCCTTCGGCTATCTCGGGTACAAGAACGCGCGATTCGGCCGGATCGAAGCGCACGAAGCCGTCACGGCGCACAGTCGGGAAGTGCTGTTGCGCGCAAAGGAATGCGCGGAGACGTCCGGGTTCAGACTCCTCCATGCCATCGTCGATTCGCTCTGGCTGCAGAAGCCGGGCGCGACACGTGGCGATTATGTCGCCCTGGCCGAGGAGATTAGCGCGAGAACACAAGTCCCTATCATGGTCGAAGGACTGTACCGATGGATCGGCTTTCTTCCCTCACGGGTCAATCCGCGCATGCCGGTTCACAACCAATTTGTGGGCGTGTTCGACGACGGCGCCATGAAAGTGCGCGGGCTTGAAGTGCGACGGTCGGATGCCCCGCGTATCGTGAAGTGTGCGCAGGCTCGAATCTTACAGAGGCTGGGTCAGGGGCGGACGATTGCCGAGTTGCAGGCGATGATTCCGGAGGTGCTGGAGGGCGTTCGCGAGTATTGCCAGTATCTGCGTGAGGGGCGGGCGCATGTCGAAGAGGTGGCGATCGGAAAGACGCTGACGCTCATTCCTGAACGGTATCGCCGTGCGACGCCGACCAGCATTGCGGGGAAAGAACTGCAGCGTCGAGGTGCGCCTTTGCAGCCGGGAGAGATGATTCACTATGTGATCAGCGAAAACCATGCGGCATTGCCTGAAGACCGTGTACGGGCTGTGGCGGGCTCTGACGGCACGATCGCTTACGATGCAGAGGCGTATGTGAAGTTAGTTCGGAAGGCTGCACTGGCCGTGCTTGCCCCACTCGGAGTGACGGCGAGACAGTTGGAGAGAGAAGATCATGAAGAGCGGTCGGCTCAACCGAAGGTTGAGATCAGACAGGGAACACCGGAGGTGTTTATCCGCCGACCTCAGGTACGATAAGACGCAAAAGAGTCGGCGGCCAACACGAAGTGCGGTGTGGTATTGAAACGAAGAGTTGATCACTGGAGGTGTTTATCCGGCGCCAACAATGAAGAGGGCTCACGCCGATGAGGCGCCGGCACGCGCTAGCGAGGTGTGGTGGCGGTGGAGGGTATCGAACCCCCGACCCGCGGCTTATGAGTCCGCTGCTCTACCAACTGAGCTACACCGCCACGTGGCAGACCATTACATAGACCTCCAGCGGCCGTCAAGACCGGCCTTTTCTTGCGCGCCCTTCTTGTGAATCACTGGAAGTTCAGGCAGTATGCATCAACATTCGTCTCATCGGAATGAAGCGGCTTCGATCGTCGGAAGGGACTCCCGCTATCAAAGAAAACGACACGGGCTGACACTCCTGCATCAGCCCGATGCAAAACCGCCCAGACCGCCCAGTGTAAAGAACTGCGTGCAGCACTCTCAGCGGAGAAGGGCCAAGGTTGAGGTCCTGCTGGAGTTCTCCAAGAACGAACAGTAGCTGGGGCGATCCCATCCGCGATCGGCCACGATGATTTCCGGCATACGCAGTGTCGTGATCACCGGTGCCTCGACCGGCATCGGGGCGGCCTGCGCGGTACGCTTGGACGCCTTGGGGTTTCGCGTGTTCGCCGGCGTACGGCGTGCGGAGGACGGCGAAGCCTTGCAGAAGGAATGTTCTGCTCGGCTGATGCCGATCACCCTGGATGTGACGGATGCCGTTTCGATTGCGGCAGCCGTGGAGCAGGTGTCGGCGATCGTAGGAGAACATGGCTTGGCCGGGCTGGTCAACAACGCTGGAATCGCCGTAGGAGGGCCGATCGAAGTGGTGCCGATGTCGGCCGTGCGAAGCCAATTTGAGGTGAACGTGTTCGGTCAGATTGCCGTGACGCAGGCGTTCCTTCCCCTGTTGCGCCGCGGACGAGGACGTATCGTAAACATGGACTCGATCGCCGGCCGCGCGGCGACGCCGTTCATCGGCCTTTACTCGGCGTCCAAGTTCGCAATGGAAGCGCTGACCGATGCGCTCCGCTCAGAGCTGCATCCGTGGGGGATCGAAGTTTCGATCATCGAACCGGGAACCATTGCGTCGCAGATCTGGAAAAAGTCGGCGCGGGTTGCTGACGATCTGAAGGCCGGGCTTTCAGAAGAGGCCAGGAGGTTATACGAGGCGCACATCGCTTCGGTGCGTTCATCCATACAGGAGGTCGAAAAGCGCGCTATTCCGGCGACGGCCGTTGCAAAAGCTGTTGTTCACGCGTTGACTGCGAAACGGCCGAAGACCCGATACCTGGTCGGGATCGATGCGAGACTAAGGGCCGCAATGGCGGCCTGGCTGCCGGACCGAGCGCAGGATAGGGTGATCCGTTGGTTTCTTAGATTGCCCTATCGTGGCTGACCCAGCGGAAACACGTGATGGTTACGACCGTTCCCCTACGACCGCGGGTTGTTCGTCCGAGGCGATCCGGGACTTCGGTGGAACGAACTGTGGTCCCGAAGGACTGTAGGGGACGAACATCGACCGAATGATCTTATGACCTTCGGGCGACTGGACGAATTCGAGAAACGCCTGGGTGGCCTGGTCAATCGGCTCTTTCGCGAGGAAAAGGACGGGGCGTCGCAGCTTGTATCGGCCGTCTTGGACTGCTGGCATCCCCGGTTCGACTTTGTCCACGGTCAAGACTTGAATGGGGACACCGTCCTCCTGAGCCTTGAGAGCGGCGGCCAATGAAATATAGGTCACCGCGTTGTCACGACCGGACACGGCGCTCAATGCCTGCTGGTCCGACCGAACCGGTCGCCCGACGATGTGAACCCGGCCGGCTCCTCCAAGGGATTCTTCGAACCCCGGCGTCACATTGTCCTGAACAGTTCGTTGGATGACCTCGACCTTCTTATCAGCTCCATCCAGATCCGACCAGCGCGTGATTTCGCCGGTGAAGAGGGCTTTCACCTGAGCAGTGCTGAGCTCTTTCACGGGGTTGGCGAAGTTGACGATCACCGCGATGCCGTCCCATGCGATGGGAATAGCCTTGAGCGAGGGATCGGCTCGGTCTGTCACGGCTATCTGTGCGGAATTTTCCTTCACCCGGTCTACGGCTTTTACAGTCTTGTCCCACTCAAAGTCGACGGCGATGCCTGGATGTGCTTTCTCAAACGCCTTGCCGATCTCCTGAAGGAGGGGTAGTTCCGGACCGTAACCCACCACGAGGACGTGGCCGGTCTTGGGTGCCGTCAACGCAGGCACTGGCGCGAGGGCGATCAGCACCCCTACTCCGCCAAAAGCGATATAACGTGCTATGTGACTCCACGACTTCATCGGCAGACTCCCTCTCTAGATTCATCCTCTTTCCAATTCACCCTCATAGATTCCTACGGACCGATGGAGGATCTGGACGCAATATCTATCTTATAGGAGGCCAAACTGATCATTAAGATTCGCCTCATAACTGGTTGATATGATGGCCGGATTGAGGCATCGCCTGGCAAGAGGTCGGCCCCCGATGAACTTGAGGAGGCTCACGCTCCTCGGCGAAAAGGGGAGCGAAGGTGCACGGGACCAGGGGAGGGTCTAGTCGTGGCCCTGAAAATACAGAATCTGGTTGATGCGGAAGCAGTCTTGGAACTGGTCCTTCGTGATGTGCTGCGAATGGGGCATGCGTCCGTCGAAGATGACGAGGCGATTGGATTTCATCTGGATGAGGAAGAGCAGTTCCCAGTACTGGTTGCCATCATTGATGTACGTGTTCTCTTCGGCTGCATACGCCGGGTTAAAGATGGCGGTGTTCATGAATTCGGCGTAGCCATCAGAATCCTCCAGGGACTTCGCCGAGAAGCCATGTTGCTCGGCAATGCGTTGGAGTTGCGGCGTGATGGCCAGGGGGATGCGATCCAAGCCGGTCGGCTTGTGGCGGTATAAGCCGGTGCCTCCGGCGCAGAGGTGTTCGGGATTCAAGTAGACCATCGCCGTGACGCCTTGGTCGATATGAGGCTGCCGTTGCCACGGAGACAGGCGATACGATCGATTTTCAATGGCGGAGAAAATCACAGGATGGTAATCGGAGTGGTACGGTCGGAGCGATTCTCCCCAGAGTTTACCCAGTGTCTGGATGAGAGGATCGGTCTCAAGCGTTACCACCGCCCGTGACCCTGGATAGCTTCCGACGAGCGAATGGGATGCCGTATAGTAAAGACTCAGCGCAAGCTCGCCCACCTTCTCAGGGTGGCGGTAGAACTGATCTGCGAGAAGAACTTTGCGCTTGCTCGGGCCCACATGATGGACCGTTACCTCGCAATGAGGATTGACCTCAAGCACATCTGCGTCGATGCCCATGCGAGCCTCGCTTTCACCCAAGCCGCGCATGAAAGTCTGCGCCTGTCTCGGAAGTAAAGTCAACGGGATTTCACGCGATGGGTCTCCTGTGGATCGGCACCGGTGAGGATTCTTGGTTGACCAAGGACGATGAATTTGGTACATAGCGGGCCGCCATGCCATCGAACATCGAAGCGATGCGGATACCGGGAGCGGCAACGTGAGAGAGCTCTTAGCTTCACAGTGGTCTCGGCGGACGTTTTTGACCACCTCTCTAGTGGGGCTTTCGGCCTTGGGGGGCATCGTCAGCTTTCCTTCAAAGAGCCGAGCGCACAGACTGCCGGCCGGACGGCTGAATCTTTACAACGTGTGGACCGGTGAGCGCCTGACCGTCCGTTACCGTGATGAGAATGGGGACTACGATCATGCCGCGCTGACGGAGATCAATCACTTGCTGCGTTGTCGTCATACGAACGCCGTCACCTCGATGGACGTCAACGTCATCGAACACGTCGATTTGGTGGTACAGCACATCGGAGGGACTCGTCAAGTCTGTGTGATCTCAGGATATCGCTCGCCGGAGTATCAGGCGCTGTTGGTGCGTAAATCGGCCCGGGCTGCGAGGCATAGTTTACACGTCGAAGGCAGAGCCCTCGACATCTACATCTCTGGTGTTCATCCCTGGGCGATTCGCGAGGCTGCCATGAAGCTCCGGCGTGGTGGCGTGGGCTACTATGGCCGTGCCAAGTTCGTCCATCTGGATTCCGGTCCCTTCCGCTGGTGGTAAGCAACAAGCCTCGATTGATCTGTAGCCGCCCTGGACCGCCGCAGGTCTTCCCGGAAATCGTTGAGCTTCGATCCTGTCTCTCGCCTTGCCCGTGTTTGGCGCGGAGTCAGACAACAACCCATCCTCAAGTCGACCGCCTGATCGCCGCACCTGCCTTCTCCCTCTGCCAGCGGCCGCATGACGGCATGGCGATTGGGAACCAATCGAACTGTTTTTCCAGTGAACCTGACAGGTGCCGTGAGAGATGGCCGCACTATTTTAATGACCTAGGACGCTGGGTATGGTAGCCTGTGCTTCTCAAGCTTCCTTATAGTCTGGAACCGATCGCCTGCCGCGCGTATCCGTCCTCGCGACCCTTTCCAGTCTATTGCTACACCCTTCGCAAGGGAGGTCAATCCATGAGCTACTTGGGGAATCTCAAAGGGGGATGGTCTGCCATCTTCTTGGCAGCGATCGCTGCCACCGGGGCAGCGGCGGCCGAACCTCCCAAGACGACGGTCATGACCGGCAACGTGGTCTCACTCGAATACACGTTACGGCTGGATCCAAAGACCGTGGTCGAGTCAAACGTGGGCAAGGAGCCCTTGGTCTACAGGCACGGGATGCATGAGCTCGTTCCCGGGTTGGAAAAGGAGCTGGCCGGTATGGCTGTCGGCGAGCGAAAGCAGATCAGCGTGAAGCCCGAAGACGGATACGGGATGGTCGATCCTAGTGCATTTAAGACTGTGCAGAAGAAGCTGATCCCCCAGGAGGCTTTGAAAGTCGGGGCGCAATTGCGGGCTCAAGGTCCCAACGGCCAACAACTGTTCCCGAGGGTCGCAGAAGTCAAAGATGACACGGTCGTGTTGGACTTCAATCATCCGCTTGCCGGCAAGACCCTCCTTTTTGACGTCAAAGTGCTCGACATCGCTCCCGGTGGCGAAAAGAAACCATAACGAGAGGGAGGCCCCGATGATCGTGTCACCCGGAACCGTCGTCAGCGTGGAATACACGCTCAGGCTTGATGAAGAAGACGAAGTCTACGAGTCGAACGTGGGCGATGCCCCGCTCGTCTACACCCATGGGGCCCACGAGATCATCCCCGGTTTGGAAGACGGACTCGATGGGATGGTTGTCGGACAGACGAAGCGCGTGACCGTCTCGCCTGCCGATGGATATGGCGACCGCCTGGATGAAGGGATGATCGAAGTGAGCAGGAGCAAAATTCCCGCCGAAGCCCTCGAAGTCGGTACCAAGCTTGAGGCGACGACGCCGGATGGGAAAACGGTTTTCCCGCGCATAGCCGATATTAAGGAGAACACCGTCGTCCTGGACCTGAATCACCCGCTGGCAGGCAAGACCCTGTATTTCGAGGTGACGGTTCTCGACATCCAGCCAGGGTCTGTCACCTGACGATCCAAGAGAGAAAAGCAGAGAGGGGAGCTACCCGACAAGGTCTGGGTTCAAGCGGCTCAGGGACCGGATCGCGGTGGCCTTGATCTCGTTGTAGACGATCGCGCGGCCGGTTTGTCGCAACCGACTGAAGACACCCTCGACGATCACCTGATCCCCTTCACGCACTTCCGCATTCCCCAAGGCGACGACCTTCAGAGTGCCGGAGTGATCCTCGAGCAGAAAACCGTACGCCGGTCGCCCTTGACGATTCGTGGCCAATTGAACGTTGGTCACCCTTCCGGTGACTGTAACGATCTGATGGTCATACTGTTCGGGATGGGCGATGAGCTCGGTGATTTCGAGAAGGCCGTCGGCAAAGGAGGCCGCGGACAGCAGGATCGAAAGCAAGAAGCTTGCAGTGAGTAGAGGCAGCGTGCGTGACGGTTTGTAAGCGCTAGTCAGGAAAGGAGAGGAACCGAATTTCATACCTGGCAAATTATACAAAAATACGAGCTCGAAGAAAAGTCCTACTGCGTTTGTCGCGGGAGGCTGCTTGGAGGGCGACGCGCGAACTCATGAGTACCATGAGTTAGAGGAGCGGAGATCCGCGGTCTTCCCCGACGAAGCTACGCAGGATATGTTCCTGCATCTCGGAGAGTTGGCCTTCCGGGGCGGATGGAGCAGGTCCCTCGATGGCGGCGACCGTCTCTTTCGGCTTCGGCGCGGTTCTTGTTAACAACTCATGCTCCATCGTCTCGGGGCTCAGGTCGATCTCATTGAGAATCGCCGCCAACTGCTGCAGGCCGAACAACGTCCTGGTCGGTTCAGAATGGACGGCGTTGGTGGTCGCGCCGTGGACCAGCGAGAGCCAGAACTTGCCTTCCATCTCTTCGGGGAGCGTCCCCCAGGCGAAGGCATGCAATTTGTCGAGCAGCGCCGCTTCGGTCCGTTCTAAGCCGTCATAGGTGGCCACAGATCGCTCCACCGGGCGCTCTGCCAGCGCGGCGAGAGTTTCGTTCCAGAGGTCCAGCGGACCGGTGGCAGTCGTCGCGGCCGGGCCGGCGGACTGGAGCCTCTGCTGAAGCCCTTGAATATATTGATGGAGATATTTGACCTTGCGGGCGGCAAGGGTGCCTGCGGGGATGCCCCAGATGTGGCCGATCTCGTGATCCTGGAGCGGGGATGCGTTCGCGTTCTTCCGCTCGCGTTCCGACAATTCCAGGCGTTTGCGGTACTTCTCCGCCAATCGGAGCTGGGTCTGAAACTCGACCGTCAGCCGTTCTTTCTGGTAGTCCTCGGCGGAAATCTCCTCATTGTCCCATTGTTGTTCGAGCCGACGGATGGCAGGTTTCGGGATCGCCGTCCGAGCCCCCTGTTTGAGCGCCGCCAGTCGGTCTGAAGAGAACCCGTAACGGGTACGGAGCAGGTCCTCGGCCTGACGTGCCAGCGCGTCACAGACCGCGCTCACTTTGCTCAGGCACTGGCTCTGCAACCATGTCCGCTCTCTCCGCAGCCGGACCTGGCGGCGGTATTGATCGCGACGGTCCGAGACGGCCTTGATCGCATCGTGGGTCAGCACCCTGTGAATCGGTTTGGTCCCCGCCTGGCATCGGGGGTCTGGACGGTCGGCGGCCATGTATTCGATTTCTTCCTGGTCAACATCATAATGCTGCAAGAGCAGGAGCTTGAGCATGATTTGCCCCTGCCTTGGCAGAGAGGCGATGGTCGATTCGATCATTTCTTGGGTCAGGATCGAGGACATCGAGAATCGGCTCCCGGATGGGCTAAGCTGAACCTGAAGGACTCGGGTGTTGCTCAAAGTACAGGGCCACATGCTCGCGGACCTGTTGGACGGTCCCGCTGATAAACAGTTCCCTTGGAATTTCTACCCGCACGAGTTTTTTCGGATCGACACCCCGCTCGATCGCATACTCCTCATCGATGTAGAGACTTACCGAACCATCGGGGAACCGAATCGCATAGAGCGCTGTCGTATCAGCCATAGCAGGGCTCCCGGAGCTATGTACAGATAACACATGGGAAGTTCCCCAGTCAAAGCAGCAACTTCCGGCCTCTCATGGGGCCGGTCGAAAGCAACGCCGCCGCCAGAGGACGTATGCGGTGAACCCCGCCAGCGTGACCAGCAGCGTGTTTCGAACCCGACCGGGACCGAAGCATGTCAGGTTGACCAGGGCGTTGGTCATGCCATACGCGGCGTACAAGAGATAGGCGAAGAGAGCCCATCGGCGGAGACGGAGGAATCCGATCCCAACGACTGTGTGGAGGACGGGCGACAAGGCCTTGGTCAAAAAGCCGAGGACGCCGACAGGCTTGGTGCAGTAGAAAGGCAGGAGATAGTCCGGGTTCATCACGATGATGTAGGAGTCGTTCACCGCGCTGAGCAGGAACAACGCTCCGAGAAATCGAATGTCGTGGGCGCGCGTCCAGATAGACCGCCATGTGCGAAGAAGCTCGGGCTGCGTATCGCTGGAGCCGAGATAGGCGTCGTAGCCTTGGATGGTCCACCATGGGAGCACGAGAAGCATGAAGAAAAACACCTCGGCGGCTCGACCGGACACACGGCCCAGTGCGAAACTGGCCGCGACCAGGGCGAGAGTGATCGAAAGACACAGGAAACCCTGCCGGCGCCGGCCCTGAGTGAGCTGGCCGAGACCCGGAAGGAGTCCGGAGAAGAGGGCGGCGCGAGGATCGGTGGCGCCGGAATCAGCCGAGAACGACGCCATGGTCATGAATCACAACGGCCTTCGATCGCGTGATCGAAGGCCGTTGCACGAGGCAGGCAAGCTGAACGCATTAGCCGCCCAGAGTATCGAGTGCTTCTTTCAGGCTCCTCTTGATGCAGGTGAAGATGGGCGTATCTCGCAAGGTATAGCGGGACCCTTCCGTCTCTCGCAACGCCATGACGAGGTCGAGGAAATCTTCCGGCTTGTCACTTTCGAAGGCCACCACCCATTCCTGGTCGTCCAGCCCGAAGGAATAGGTCGTATTCAGTTTCACCGAGGGGAAGCGATGGCCCACTTCGATATGCTCGTCCATCATGCCCTGGCGCGCCGCCTTCGTCAGCAGAAACCATTCGCGGGTCTTCAGGAACGGGTACACAAAAATATATTTCGCCTTGCCAGGAATGATGGTCAGCCGCTTGCTCTCTTGGTTCTCGTGCGTGTGGTGATCCACATAGATGGAGCGTTTGGTCATCGAAAGGTAAGAATAGGGTGTCGTCAGATACTTCCCCAAGCCCGAGGCCAGGATCTTCGTGCTCATTTCCTGGAACAGCTCCAGCTCGTAACTGATCCGCCAGAGCATGAAGTCGCAATCCCCGCGAATGCCCACGGTGCTATACGCCAGCACCAGCACTTTCCCGGCGTAATCTTCGACCGCGCGCATGAATTCTTGTTTGCCTCTCGTGCGCTCATCTTCGGGCAGGCGACGCCAGACTGGATCGACCTTATAGAACGCGAAATTCACATATTGGCGCCGTTGCGCTTGTTCAGGGTTCGACATGCCAAACCTCCCTAAAACTTAATACAAAACAGGCAGTTGGTCGGGCCTGCATCCTTAACACTTCGCCTCGAAATTTGTCAATCCTTCAAGGAGCCCGCATCATCTATGACGGTTCGTGGCGTCACCCTCCCACGCCGCCCCCCGTGCATTGTTATGGGGGAGGCGAGGGTGGGGACGCGTGGGACCCGTTACATTAAGACTTAAAGAAGAGTGCTACGGGTTCCCGGGCAGTTGTTGCGCAGCTTGGAGTTGCACGGGGACTGGCTCCGTTCCCTTCAACGGTGCCTGTCCCCATGCCGGAACAAAAGAGGCCGACGCGACTCGGTGTGCATTGACAGGGCTCGGGTGATTTGTTACTGGGGCAGACCCGGGGGGTTGTGTCATGCGCATGAGGCAAGGACGAAGGGTAGGGAGTCTGTGCGGGGCAATCGTGCTCGGCCTTGCGATGCCAGCGCTCGCGATCGAGGTCACGCCCACACCCGACCAGATTCAGGCGGCGTTGGAGCGAGGCAAGCTCGCGGCGCAGAAGCGCACCCCTCCGGATCGACTCTACAGTTGGTTTGGAGCGACCGATGACCTGCATCCCAAAGGCTTTCTCATGACGAAGGTCGACGGCTTGACGGTTATGGCGGCGCACTTCTACCTCAGGTCTGCGAAGCCGGATGAGAAAGAAATCGCGCAAATTCTCGAGGCCAAGACGCTCTTGGTCAGCGCGATCATCTTCGGCAGCACCCCTACCTTCGCGGTCGACAGCTACGTGGTGCTCGATCAGAATGGGCGGACGGTCAAGCCGGTGAACGTGCGGTTCGACGGGCAAGCTTCGAGAACCGGCGTCTGGCCCAATCAGCCGGCCTATCGGGCGAAGGTCGTGGCCTCGTTCGCCTACGGCGATTTCGATCCCCTGGCCGCAACGAAGCTGATCGTCTTTCCGTCGTCCGGAGGCGAAGTGACCTTTGACCTCGACTTTGCTCGATTCCAGTGAATTGAAGCAGCTTGCCCTTGCGGGGCCCTGATAGACCATCAATGACTGGTCCTTGCGCGGAAATTCTCGCTATCGGCTCGGAACTGCTCCTCGGGGGGCGGACCGAGACCAATTCGCTGTTCCTCGCCGATCAACTCGCGAGGTTCGGACTACCGGTGCGATTCAAGACTGTCATGGGAGATCGTGAAGAAGATATCCGCCAAGCCCTGCAAGTCGCGGTCGGCCGGGCCGCTCTCGTGGTGATGACGGGAGGGCTGGGACCGACGACCGATGACCGGACCAGAGAGGCGGTGGCCGCTCTGACGAAGCGCCCGCTCAAGCGGCGGCCTGAGGCGATGAAGGGGATGATGGAGCGCCTCGCTCAATGGGGGCGAACGCCGACGCCGGCGCAACTCCGCCAGGCGCGCATCCCCACGGGCGCAGTCGTCCTGAACAATCCGGTCGGGTCGGCGCCGGGATTCTGGGTCGAATGGAAACGGGCGGTGCTGGTAGCGCTCCCCGGGGTTCCGAGTGAAGCGAAGCAGATGTTCTTCCACGAAGTCCTGCCGCGCCTCAGGCAACGCTATGCCGCGGAGCCTCGTGCCGGTCTGCAGCCCGTGACACGTCATACGTTCCAGACTTTCGGGCTTCCGGAGTCAGAAGTTGAGCAACGGCTCGTAGAGGTCTTCAAGGCGCGCCATAGGGGCATCGCGTTAGGACTCCTCGCCTCTCCATTGGGTGTCCAGGTGTCGTTGACCGCCAAAGGAGCCGTGCCGCAGGCCCTGCTCGACGCTGTGCGGGTGCGGCTAGGGGACTGGCTCTATGCCGAGCAAGATCAAACGATGGAAGAGGTGATCGGTCGCTTGTTGACCGAACGACGCCTTACGGCGGCGGTGGCGGAATCCTGCACGGGCGGGTTGATCGGACATCGGCTCACGCAAGTGGCCGGTTCGTCGGCGTACCTGGATCGGGTCCTCGTGTGCTACAGCAATCAGTCCAAGGTCGAGCTGCTGGGCGTGCCTGAGCAATTGATCGCCCAGCACGGTGCCGTCAGCGAGCCGGTGGCGGCCGCGATGGCCAATGGGATCAGGGAACGGAGCGGAACAGATCTTGGGCTGAGCGTGACCGGGATCGCAGGACCCGGCGGCGCGACCGACACAAAACCGGTCGGCCTTGTCTACGTCGGGCTCGATACGGGAGCCGGCGAGCTGGTCACCAAAGAATTTCGGTTCCACGGTGACCGGGACGTGATCAAGCAACGAGCGTCGCAAGCCGCGCTCGATCTTCTTCGGCGTTGGTTGGTCCCCGGAGGCGGCAGATGATCAGGGCCTTTCTCGCGGTCGAGTTGTCGGAGCCGTTACGGGCCGGGCTGGCAACGCTCCAACAGGAGTTGAGGCGGCGGATCGAGCGAGAAGTCGGACGGGACGCCCGCATCGCTTGGGTACAGCCGGCCTCGCTCCATCTCACGCTCAAATTCCTCGGCGATACTGAGGAAAAGGTGATCGAGCCACTGCGCGATGCCATCGCCCAGGCTATTGGAATACAGCGGGCCGTCTCGATCCCGATGGCAAGACTCGGCGCCTATCCTCGGCTTCAGGGTCCTCGCGTGATCTGGGTGGGGCCGTCCGAAGACTGGGAACAGGGAGCTGAGGCGACACGACTGGCTGTGATGCAGAGACAGATCGAGCAGATCTGCGAGGGCTTCGGGTTCGCCCGCGACACGAAACCGTTCAATCCTCATCTGACGTTGGCCCGGATCAAGAATGGAGAACGCGCCGTCGGGATTGCATTGACCAAGACCGGCGCCGCGGACAAGCCGTTGACATTGGGTACGCTCGCCGCCTTCGCGGTTGTCCTGATGAAGAGCGATCTGAAGCCGACCGGATCGGTCTATACGAAGCTGTGGGAGGTAAGGTTGAGTGGGACGTGAGCACTGGCCTAAAGAAATCGCCGAGGACGGCCTGGCCGATCCTCTGTGCTCGGTGGACGCGCGCAATTCGAGGATCGGTCAGGCCGTCCATATAAGCGAAGGCGAAATT
Source organism: Nitrospiraceae bacterium (assembly GCA_037446055.1). GTDB lineage: Bacteria > Nitrospirota > Nitrospiria > Nitrospirales > Nitrospiraceae > JBBIJI01. Next base: position 17,497 of record JBBIJI010000004.1, on the reverse strand, counting down.
AGGGGAAACGTATATGCTCACTCTCTAGCTGGAAAATGGTTGGAGCGCTTCAATCGATTGACCGGGAACTGACAGATGTCCAATCAACACGGGGCAGGGCTTACCTCCCACTAGGTTGGCAGGCGGATGAAAGGCGTATAGGCGTCAAGATCAGCGTCACCGGCTCTTCTGTGTGGGTTGCTGGATGGGAGGGAAATGATTGGAGATCTCCTGAATTGATTCCATTTCGTGCACGTCACTCCGTGATTTCTTCCTAAGAAAAGCGTATCCTTCATACACCTCATCGAGCTGCTAAGCCCCTATTGGGGTTGAAGATGCCACGCAACGATCAGGTCACCCGTCAGTGGCATATCCTGAGACACCTCGAAGCGCGTCGCCAGGGTGCAACTCTCAACGAACTGTTAGCGGCGCTGCCCGCCGACTATCCCCGCCATCCCCGCACTGTGCGCCGAGACCTCGAAGCTCTCGAAGCGGCAGGCTTTCCCATCCTCAACGAGCGGGTCAACGGTCACGTCCGATGGCGATTGATGGATGGGTTTCGCCACATCCCGGCCTTGGGTTTCTCCCCGACCGAACTCATGGCGCTGGTCCTAAGTCGGTCGCTGTTGAAGCCGCTGGAGGGCACGCAGATTCAGACGGCGCTCGATTCAGCGTTGAACAAAGCGGCTGCGGTGCTCCCTTCCATGTCGCATGAGTACATTCAACAGCTTCAGGGCGTCTTTGCCGTGGGCTTGGGCCCGCACAAGACTTACCGGCAACATCGGGAGACGATCGACCGACTCACGCAGGCCATCGACAAGCAGCGTACGGTCCAGGTCCGCTACTTCTCCGCCTCGCGGGGCAAGATCACGCGGCGCGAGATCGATCCCTATCGCCTTTGGTATGCCTCGGGAGGCCTCTATCTCATCGGTTACTGTCACGTGCGCAAAGAACCGAGAATGTTTGCGGTCGAACGCATCAAATCGGTCGCCGTGACGGATCATCCCTATCAGTTGCCACTCGGCTTCGATCTCGACGCCTTCGTGCAGGATGCGCTCACCGTCATGCGCGGGCCGCGCATCGACATCGAGTTGCTGTTCGACAAAGCGACCGCAGCCTGGGCGAAAGACCGCATCTGGCATCCCAGCCAGGTGACGAAGGCGCTCAAAGATGGTCGAATGCGCCTGACGCTTGCCGTGGCGGATTCCCGGGAACTGCTGGGCTGGATTTTGAGCTTCGGTAGCGGAGTGAAAGTCGTGCGGCCGGATAGCTTGCGGGCGGCTGTGGTCGAGGAAGCGAAGAGGATAGCGACAGGCGAGTGACCTCGGATGTCACGGCGGAGCGGGTTCTGAGATGGAGATGAGAATCTGCAAGCCGTTACACGGGAAGGAGAATCTTGCTGGATGCAGATCGCGGAGGAAGAGGACCTTCCCTGTCACAACGGCATGCTAGGCTTTTGGCCATCCGAACACCCTCTCCCCTCAATCAGGGGAGAGGCAAGGGTGAGGGGATGGAGAGGAGGCTGCCATGAACATGAAGGCAGGTCTGCTGGCGGTGATCGCGCTGCTGCTATGGTCCGCAACCAGTTGGGCAGAATGGGGCTTTGATCCGCGCTACGAGCGAGACTACAACATCTTCAATCCGGTCACGCAGTATGAACCGGATAACCCGCTCAATCCCGCAAACGCCTACGATCCCAACAGCACATTCAATCCTGTGAACCGCTACGATCCCGGCAACCCCGCGAATCCGATCAATCAATACAATCCCAACAATCCGTTCAATCCTGTGAATCGCTACCATCCGGACAATCCGCTGAACCCGGCCAACCGGTACAACGTCGATCTGCCCTTCGCGCCGCTGGATGGGGGAGTATGGACCGAGGAAGGCGTGAGTAGGGAGGCAGTCAGGCTTTCAGCCACCGGACGGTGACCAGATGCTCGACGGCTCGAAATTCAGGGTCGCTCGTCAGGACCGTCCCCGACAGGCGGCGGGCCGTGGCGACACAAAAGGCATCCGCATAGGAGACCGCATGCTCGCTTTTGATCTCCGCCGCCTCTCGCACCAGCGGCAGATCCACCGGGACCAGCTCGATGGGCAGTTGTTCCAGGAGATGGAGAGCTTCAGCAGCTCGAACCGCGCCGACCCTGCGTTTGACGATATAGTAGAATTCGCCCCAATTGACCCAGTTCAGAAAGGCCTTGATGCCCTCTCGCTGCTGCTCGTACAGGGAGGCGCGAACCTTTTCCCAACCAGGTTCCTTATGGAAGAGACTGACCAGCGCGAAGCTATCGAGCACGAGCTTTTTGCTCACGGCGCGCCTCCTCCCGGTGCTCACGGCGGAGGTCGTTCGTCAAGGAGAACTTGCCCGTGAGAAAGCCCGTGGCCGCCGCAATAGGGTCTTCAGGAGCCGGGGCGATGACCAAGCGGCCGCCTTCCTCGATCAATTGGACCTTGCCTCCGGCCTTGAACCCGAGCTTGCGCCGAAGTTGCCGAGGAATCAGAATTTGCCCCTTTGCTGATATTTGGGATACGCCCATGGAAACATCCTCCATTTCCGAATCAGTATACCGAATGCCTCAATCGTGGTCAATTTGTAAGTCCTCGTCACGCAATCCGTTGAATCCGTCGAAGCGGCATAACATTGGAGTGCCCTTCGCGCCGTTGGATGGGGGAATGAGCGGGCGAGGAAGAAACAGATACCGAGAACCGGAGAAGGAACACCGATGAATCAGGAACGCAATTTTGCAAAGTGGTTCAAACACGCGACCGGCCATGCGCCCTATCCGTTTCAGGTCCGCTTTGCCACCGGTCTTGAGTTGCCGGAGCTGGTAGATGTACCGACTGGATTGGGCAAGACCGCAATGGCGGTGCTGGGCTGGGCTGTGGCGGTGATTAGGTCAGCACGGTGAGACCGAGCCGGCGAAAGTCTTCATCGAAGGCCAGACAGGACATGTCTTCCAGGAGCGTGGTGACGACAACGAATGAGATCGCATCACAGAAGGACAACCGATGATCCTGCCCATACCGCCTGAAAAGGTCCTCGGCCTCCACCCTGACGCGATCGCCGTAACGAATGATCCGCAACACTGGTTTGACCTCGTCGAGAAAGACCAGCGCAGCCCGAAAGTTGCGGCGATAGCGCAGCAACGTCACGGTTTCGCTCACGATATCCCAGGTGGAGTAAAACGCCGTTCCGGACGTGGCGGCTTCGGCGGCCAGCGCCCGCGCGCGGCCATGGTTCACATCCTTGGGATCGAGACAGGCGTAAAAATAGGAAGTATCGCAGAATGCTGCCGGCGGGAGCGCCATCAGCGGATCATCCGCTTGCTTCCGTACAGGTGCTTCTTGACCTGCGATGAAACGTCGGTCTTGCGGCCCCGGCCCTTGGGCAGGTGCGCCATTACTTGCAGCAGCTTCTTAGCGGCGGCGCCGGGTTCCGGTTCTGGCTGGACCGCGCGCAGTTCCGCGACAACCTCGTCATGCACGGTAATCTGGACGCTGGCGCCGGCGTTTTGCCGAACCCGGCGGACCAGCGCCGGCAGTCGCTTACGCGCTTCGCTGATTGAGAGCTTCATGCTTGCCTCCGGCGAAAGGCGACCGCAATGTACGCTGGTGTACAACCGAAGTCAATCACGAGTTGACCGTTTCTGTCCCGGCAGGACGGGGCTGGAGAGCTGAGTGGGGTTTCCAAGGCGAAAGGGCGGAGACATGGGGGTCGACGCGAGCGAACGGTTCGCGAGGTGGTTCCAGCAGGCGACGGGGCACGCGCCGTATCCGTTCCAGATCCGCTTCGCCTGCGACCCGACCTGGCCCGCGCTGGTGGACGTGCCGACCGGCCTCGGCAAAACCGCGATGGCGGTGCTGGGGTGGTTGTGGCGGAGGCGGTTTCACACTGATGAGGCAATCCGTAAGGGCACACCCCGCCGGCTGGTGTACTGCCTGCCGATGCGAGTGCTGGTTGAACAGACGGCCGAATGTGCCAGAAAGTGGATGAAGAATTTGAAGGCGAACGGCGAGCTGGCTGAGGAACCCCCTGTGTCTGTGGTCATGGGTGGCGAGGAAGAAGAAGATTGGGACATGTATCCCGATCGAGAGCAAATTCTCATCGGCACGCAGGACATGCTGCTGTCCAGGGCACTCAATCGTGGATATGCTGCGACTCGATCCCGGTGGCCGATGCAGTTCGGCCTGCTCCACACGGACTGCCTGTGGGTGTTCGACGAGATCCAGTTGATGGGGGCAGGGCTGGCGACTACAGCCCAACTTGAGGCGTTTCGGCGGTTGCTTCCAGGCAAGGATGCGGGTGAAGCCAAGAACGGTCACGGCTGCCGAAGCGTGTGGATGTCCGCGACGTTACGATCAGACTGGCTGAAGACAGTGGACTTCAAGGACCATGTGGATGGCCTCGCGAAACTCCAACTGAATGCGGATGACCACAAGAACACTGAGGTCAAAAAACGCTGGAATGCAAAAAAGCCGCGGGAGAAGGCCGAAGCGTCGATGGGCGATGCGCCAGGACTTGCACGCGAGGTCCACAAGGCCCACAAGCCCGGCACACGAACGATCGTCATCGTCAATACGGTCAAACGGGCGCGCGAGGTGTTCAACGCTATGAGCAAGGCAGTGGGCAAGGCTGCCTCCAAGCCTGTGCTCGTGTTGCTGCACTCGCGTTTTCGGTCGGAGGACCGCAAAAGACAGGTGGACCGTGCTCTGGCTGTGCCAGACGGGGAGGGAACCATTGTCGTCAGCACGCAGGTGATCGAAGCAGGCGTGGACGTGAGCGCGACGACGCTCTTCACCGAAGTGGCGCCTTGGGCGTCCCTAGTGCAGCGGTTGGGGCGCTGCAACCGGCGAGGGGAGGAGAACGGACATGCGAGAGTCTATTGGATCGGCTTGCCAGGGAAAGAGGCTAAGGACAAGACACTCGCTGCACCCTACGAACTCGATGACCTGGAGCAGGCCGAGGAACAATTGACCAAGTTACAGGATGTTGGTCTGAAATCACTGCCCAATATTCCACTGCACTTCGAACATACCCATGTGATTCGCCGGAAGGATCTTATCGATCTGTTCGACACCACCCCGGACCTGGCCGGCAACGACATTGATATTGATCGGTTCGTCCGGGATGTCGAAGACAGCGATGTGCGAGTGGTTTGGCGTGACTACGGCAAGACGCCCAACGAAACGGAAGAAAAGGACGCCGAGCCTGCGCCAAGGCGAGAAGAGCTCTGTCCGGTCCCGATCGGCGAGTTCAAGGCGTTCGTCGCCGACAAGAACCGCAAGGGGCTGGTCTGGTGGTGGAATTTCCTCGACAAGAAGTGGGAACCGGTCGACAAGGGAAGGATTCTGCCAGGGCAAGTGTATCTGGTTCACTCGAAAGCCGGCGGCTATGCGATGGAACGCGGATGGGGCCCGTCGGTCGAAGAGGTCGTTCCGCCGATTCAGCCTCCTCAAGGAACGAGCATCGAGGCGCCAGATGCGACGGACGCTGACCCGCTCTCGCAGATCAGCCGATGGCAGACCATTGCCGAGCATACCGACGATCTCTACCAGGAAGTGGATCGACTACTCGGTGCGCTGCATGTGAATCAAGAGGAAGAGCAGGCGGTTCGCCTTGCCGCACGCTGGCACGACCGAGGCAAGGCGCACGAAATCTTCCGGGCAGCATTGCCCGATGGTTCGCCAGAGCCTGCCAAGCTTTGGGCCAAGGCGCCAGGAAAGTGGAAAAAGTACAACCGGCGACACTTCCGCCATGAACTCGCGTCAGCCCTGTCTGTCATCGACCCTCGACACAACCTGATTCCGCAGAAGCTTCGTGATCTTGTCGCTTATCTCGTGGCGGCGCACCACGGCAAGGTCCGGTTATCCATCCGCTCGCTACCGAATGAACAACGACCGGATGGCAATCGTCGGTTCGCCAGGGGAATCTGGGACGATGACGAACTTCCGGCAACGGATTTGGGCGGTGGCACGACGGCCCCTGCCGTCAGGCTCTCGCTGGAGCCGATGGAGCTTGGCCTGTGTGAACAGGACCCGTTTACCGGCCACCCGTCATGGGCTGAGCGCATGATCGGTCTGCGCGACCGGCTAGGGCCGTTTCATCTGGCGTATCTTGAAGCGATCCTTCGGGCAGCGGACATGCGAGCCAGTCGGGATGCGGAGCAGAGAGCCGTGAAGACAAAGCAGGACGACCGATCTCCACAAGAGAAAAAGGCGGCACAGTGAAACTGGCGAGCTTCGAGGCGATTGTGCGCGCGCTCAACGAGGCGGGGGTGCGCTACCTGGTTGCCGGTGGACTGGCGGTAAACGCTCACGGCTACCTGCGTTTCACCAAAGATGCGGACTTCGTGATCCAGTTGATCCCAGACAATATCAAACGAGCATTCTCTGCGCTCGAAACGTTGGGGTATAAACCGTTGGCTCCGGTCACGGCAGAGCAATTTGCCGATCGCGCCACGCGCGAAGGTTGGATGCGCGACAAGAACATGCAGGTGTTGCAACTGTGGAGCGATCGTCACCGAGAGACATCCATTGACATCTTCGTGCAGGAACCGTTTCCGTTCGAGGAGGAATATGCCCGCGCGTTGGTCAAGCCTCTCTATGGAACCATCGAGGTTCGCTTCGTCAGCATCCCCACCTTGATCAAAATGAAGACGGCGGCGGGCAGAGAGCAGGATAGGATCGATATCGAACACTTGCGCATGAGGTTGGAGGACGATGCCAGACAATAAGTCGGAGACACCGGAATTCGACTGGCGGTTGACCACCTTTGAAGGCGCGCGCCGTGAACAACTCCGCCGCTGGGCGCAATTGCCGCTCGAAAACATCCTCTTGGCTGTAGAAGAAATGGAAGACCTGGCTGGCAAGTTGGGCGAGGCTTCAAGGGGAAGCCAACACGATCCTTCGACGGCATTCAGCGTGAGAGAGCCGCCGGTGAAGTATGGAGCCACCAGCGACGGTACCGATCTGCCACTGCCCGGCTGCACGCCGGAGCCGCTGATGGCCTATCTCAAAGCTCTGGGCATCCTGAGGTTGGTCAGCGAGCAAAAGGATAAGGAAGCCCGCGGCTGGTGGAAGAACGACGTGTTTTGGCTGCGGTCGCCGGAGTTGTTCAAGGATACAGAAACCGAGGAAAGCAAGCGTGAGGCGCTGGTGAGGTTCTTTCTAGAGGAGTACAGGCCGACACCGATCGTGGGACCGTGGGCAGGCGGTTCAGGTTTTTTTAGAAAGGATAACAAGAAGGCGGTTGATGAATTACGAAAGAGCACAACGCCCCGAGTTGATCTCTACCGAAAAGTGATCCAGGGTGTCCAAGCAATCATTGAGCAGGAGAACATCGGTGACAAGCCGAAAGCCGATGATAAGGCTCGCCTGATTCGCCGCTATCGATGCGAACTGCCCGATGACGTTGTAGCCTGGATGGATGCCGCGATGGTGCTTCGGGGAGAAGGGCAGGGGTTTGCTCCGTTGCTGGGTACGGGTGGTAACGACGGGCGGCTCGACTTTACTCAGAACTTTATGCAACGGATCGTTTCGCTCGATCTGCACAACGCCAGCCCCGCGAATCGGAAGTCTCATGCATGGCTGAAACAGGCTTTGTTCGCGATCCCTACAACCCTCGACAAGGCCAGCGTGGGCCAGTTTTCGCCTGGCCGTGCGGGTGGACCGAACGCAACACAGGGCATGGAAGGCGAGTCGACCGACAATCCGTGGGACTTCATTCTCATGCTGGAGGGAGCCTTGATGCTTGCCGGGGCGGCCGTGCGACGCCTCGGAGTGACGGAGTCGGAGCGAGCAGCATTCCCGTTCACGGTTCGTGCCGTTGCCGCCGGATTTGATTCGGCGGCGTCAACGGATGACACCGAAGCGCGTGGTGAACTGTGGCTTCCCCTCTGGACGCGGCCGACGAGCGCCGGCGAGCTTCGTCAGCTTTTTGGTGAGGGGCGGGCAGAGATCTCTGGGCGGTCCGCACGAGACGGGACGGACTTCGCTCGTGCTGTGGCGGGGCTAGGGGTGGATCGCGGCATTGAGGGCTTCACACGGCTTGCGTTCTTGAAGCGGAGCGGAAAGGCGTTTCTCGCTGCACCAATCGGACGCTTCATGGCAACAGAACGGCGGGAGGCCGATCTTCTCCTCCAAATCGATCCGTGGCTCAACGCCCTCCGCCGTGCCGTCGGAGACAAGAACGCGCCACCGCGTTTCTTATCCGCGCTCCGCCGTGTGGACTCTGCGATCTTTGACTTCTGCAAATACGGCGGACCTACATATTTTCAGCAAATTCTGGCCGCTCTCGGGAAGGCCGAGTACGAACTGACCATTGCCGAACGATTCCGCGACGAGAAGAAGCTCCGGCCCCTGACTGGACTGTCGGCGGATTGGATCGAGGCGGCTAACGACCTGTCGCCCGAGTTTCGGCTTGCCCTGGCCCTGGCCTCGCTCCACGACCCAGAAGCCAAGGTCGGCCCGCTCCGTGCCAACCTGGAGCCCGTGGATTGGAAGCAGCGCTGTCGAGCTTGGGCCGAGAAGGACCGCGCCGTGGTCTGGAACGCCGCGGATTTGGCAACGAATCTCACCAATGTCCTCCGGCGGCGGATGATGGACGGGCAGCGCGAGGGGTGCGAGTCCTTACCGCTGGCATCCCGCTTCACCGTCCCGCTCGACACTGTGGCCGCATTTCTCGATGGGGATCTCGACGAACAGCGCATCGAAGACCTCCTCTGGGGGCTGATGCTGATCGAGCATCATGGCGTGCAGCCCGGCAGTGGTCATGAGACGGCTGATCGACCGATACCCAGAACCTACGCGCTCCTGAAGTCGTTGTTCCTACCACGGCCCATTGTCGCGGATCGGGCCACCGGCGCACTCTGCTGGCGGCTCGCTCGGACCGGCGAAGCGGGTATCGCGATCAGACCTGAACCGCGCATTCTCCCGCTGCTACAAGCCGGGCGTGTGGGTGAGGCCTGCCGCATCGCGGCTCAGCGCCTGCGCGTTTCCGGTTTACCGCCGATGCCTGGCACGCTTCCGGACGGTAAGATTCGGGACGACACCTGGTCTGAGTATGCAGGCGATCGCCGTGCCGCTCAGCGCCTGGCTGCCGCACTGCTTATTCCGGTGGGCTCTCAATCCGTCAATCGTCTTGTTCACCTCGTTTGCCGAGGCGAACCTGCTCTTGACATGTAAAGAGGGAGGGAAAGCTGTATGGCCACGGTCGCGACCGCAATTGACTACGAAACACTCAAGACTGCTCCACGTTTGCTCATGGAGGCAAAGCTCAAGCCACTCCAGGGGCATCGCTTCCAGCCGACGGGTTTTGCCGATCTCGGTCCGGCGCGGTACACGCTCCCAGACGGGACAGAGATGCTTTTAGTGGAATCCGCCCAGTCTGTCGCCAATCGGATGGAGTTGGCATGCTGTCAGGAGGACAGGCGTACGCTCTTACCTGAGCTCAACGGGCTTCCTTACGTCATTAGCAGGTCGAATGGTGAGGTGCTCACGGCCTCGTATCTCGAAGCGCATCGGTTATCTTCGCCATACCTGTTGAATGACGAATGGGCGACAACACTTGCCAACGACATGAACCTGCGCGACAACTTTTCTCTCAACGACTCGGCGATTTTTCGCACGTTATTCAAGTACGATCCGGCATGCCTCCTCCATGGTGTGTGGCTCAGTCTGAAGCAGTACAAAGACAAGTTCTCTGGCGGCCGAGTGCGCGTGCTTCGCACACTGTCGGGGTTTATCGAGGCGAAGGGGGTATCGGTTGCTGAAAGCGGCGGAACGAAGTTTGACAAGAACTTCGCACGCACTGAAGAGAACGCGGACGCTGAGACCGGATACGGCACGCTCCCCTTCCACCGCACCGAATTTGTCGCGAAGGAGATCACGGCGTACTTCAATCTCGACCTGGCGTTGCTTCGGGGCTATGGGTTGGGTGACGACGCAACGAACCTCCTGATTGCTCTGTCGCTGTTCAAGGTGCGCCGCTTTCTGTCCACGGGCCTTCGCCTCCGTACTGCGTGCGACCTGGAGATGATCGGTGATGTGACAGTCACACGACCGAACGGGTTTTCGATTGCTGATGAGGACGTGTTGCTGAACGAATGCAAACGACTCATCGGACAATGCAAGCCCCTGTTCGCCGATCCCGCTGTCACTGAAGTCGAGTGGAAACCTGGAAAGACAAAGGGCAAGGGCAAGACAGGGGATGGCGAGGAACAGGCTAACGATGAGAACGATCAAGATGAGGAGGAGAACGCTGGATGATCGCGATCTCCTTTAGGTTTCTCGCCGGGCGCTACCACGCCACGCCCTGGGGCCGGCATGTCAATGAGGGCGCAGTCGAATGGCCTCCATCGCCCTGGCGCATCCTGCGCGCGCTGGTGGCCACCTGGAAACGTACGTTGCCCGATCTGCCACAGGAACAGGTCGAGCCGATTCTCCGGATTCTGGCCGAACCTCCGGAATTTCTGTTGCCTCCCGCCTCGACGGGCCACACACGCCACTTCATGCCGTGGTTCAAAAAAGGGCCGGATGACCGCACGCTGGTCTTCGACACCTTCGTTGCTCTTCCGCGCCATGCAGCGCTCCTGGTCCGATGGCCACAGGCTGTGCTCGACGATGACCAGCGCGGTGTGCTGGCGAGCCTGCTTCATAATCTCAATACGCTTGGACGATCCGAGTCTTGGTGTGAAGCCAACCTTGCGGATGGGATAGACATCGCCGGAAGTCGCCCATGCTACCGGCTGCACGGTGATGTGCCACACGGCCATGAGATTGTTCGATTGCTGTGTCCCGATCCTGTGCGCGCGTTTGCCGATGATTGCGTGGTCACGTCCACGAAGCAGACGATCGGACGCGGCAAAAACAAGCAGACGGTGGCAGTGCGCTCCAGCCTGTACGATCCAGCTTGGAATATCTGCATGGAGACGCTTCAACTGCATCACGAGCGCTGGTCCGACCCACCCGGCTCGCAGTGGGTTCCCTACGCCCGCCCGCGCGACTGTTTCAAGATCGAGCCGAAGGCGCGTCTGAGGCCGGTAGTCGATCGCCGATGTATTCAAGTTGTTCGCTACGCGCTCGACTCGACCGTGCTGCCGCTGGTGACTGAAACCTTGCCTGTGGCGGAAGCGGCAAGGCGTGCGCTGATGGGCATTTACGGACGATTGACAGAGCAGAAGGGCATTCGAGGGCGATCCGATGTGTTGTCCGGAAAGGACCAACAGGGACATCGGTTGGCCGGCCATCGCCATGCCTATTATTTGCCGACCGATGAGGATGGCGACGGACGCCTGGACCATCTGACGGTGTATGCCGCAGAAGGCTTTGGTTCGGATGAGCGGCGCGCACTCGACCGCCTGCGCGAACTCCGGACGGGCCGAGAGGGCGAGGCGCGCCACCCGCTGCGCCTGCTCCTCTTGGGCATGGGGGCGCTCGACGAGTACCACCCCGGCCCGTTGCAGGCGTCGCGGGTCTGGAAGTCCGCGACACCCTACCTTGCCACGCGGTATGCCAAGACGAGGGGACGCAACCGGATCGATCTCCGATCGCCGGCGGCGCGCGTGGCCTTTCTCCAGGACGACCTCCGTGCCCAACTGGCCGCCGTGCGGCCCGATCTCATGAGCGAGGGGGGGCCGGCAGTTACCATCGAACCGCTCTGGGACAGCAACCAGTGTGTCAAGATTGCAGACCGCTGGCGGCCGATCGAGTTCAAGCGATTTCGTCGGAAAGCCGGAGATGACGGCGGACGCCGACTCGCCGGGGCATTTCGGTTGATCTTCGCCAAGCCAGTGCGCGGTCCGATTGCCCTCGGCCATTCCTCCCACTTCGGCCTGGGGCAGTTCGTGGCGGTGGAGGAGTAGGCAGCGAAAGGAGACGGCGAGATGAGTACGGACATGGTCGCGCGCGCAACGCTCAAGGCGATCGCAGACCGGTTACGGGAGCGGTATGGCGCGGAACGGGTGCTCGTCTTCGGGTCTACCGCGCGTGGAACAGTGACGGCGCACAGCGACATTGACCTGTTGGTCGTCGCGCCGACCAAGGAGCGGTTTTACGAGCGGATGGGGTCGGTGCTGGCGGTGGTCAGGGATCTCAGTCACGGCTTGCCCCTTGCGCCAATCGTGCTGACCCCTGAAGAGCTGTCCGCTCGGTTGGCTCGCGGGGATCAGTTTGTCCAGGAGATCGTTGAAACCGGGGTTGACGTGTGAACACCAAAGAGGATTCGCCATACGCGGGCGATTGGTTGAGGGTTGCTCGTCGGGACTGGCATCGAATTCGCGTGATGCTTGCCGACGGTGATGCGGATGGCGCCGGGTTCTTCCTTCAACAGGCGATGGAGAAATATCTCAAAGCGTTTTTGCTTGGACAGGGCTGGAAACTCAAGAAGGTCCATACGCTGCAAAGTTTACTCGACGAGGCGGCAACGTTCGTCCCCGCTGTGGCCTCTTTGCGACAAGTATGCGAACGAGTGTCAGGTTTCTATCTTGGCGAACGATATCCGAGTGTAGGGGCTGAAGGGTTGCGACTCGATGACATCAGTCGTGAGTTGCCGGAAGCCAGGCTGCTGATCAACAGGTTATTTCCGGACGAACGCCTGGAATAAGCCTATTTCCCACTTCGGCCTGGGGCTGTTTGTGGCAGTGGGGAACGAAGCCGATGTGTGATGAATGACGAAAAGTTGCGATTCGATGCCGCGAGTTACGGCAGCAAGGCCGCGACGGCGACCGTGGTCGCGGCGGCGGCGAGGGGAGCGAGGCGGTCTGACGGTCCGAGTGTCTGAGACGCACGGTACGAGGCGGGTTGGCTGGGCGGCGTCACGGGGTCGCGGTACACCTCGAGGCAGCGTTCGGTGAGATTGACGATCCAGTATTCCGGGATGCCGGCGCGGGCATAAATGCGGGCTTTGCGGTCACGGTCCAGAGCGAGCGTTGTATCGGCAACCTCGACGACCAGCAATGCGGTGCGAGGGTGTTCTTTGACGTACTCTCGGGGAGAGCCGGCGACGACGGCCACATCCGGCTCGGGTTCCGAGTCAGGATCGATGATGAGGGGCAACTGGATGCGAATCCAATGGGCCGGACCCAATATCTGCCGGAGTGCCGCCTCTACTAATCCGATCGCGGCAGCATGCGGACTGTTTTGCGGCGTCATGGTGAGGATATCCCCGTCGATGAGTTGCACGCGGTCGCCCGGGCTGAACAAGCCCAATTCGGCCATGCGGTCGTATTCCTGGCGGGTCCATCGCTTGGTTTGTACGGCGGAAACAGCCATGGTTGGCCTCGTGTCGGTTCGGAGCGAGTCTAACAAACCATCCGGCCGATCACAAGCGACCGACCGTGTTCTTTGACAACTGAATAGTTCCATCGCTTCTGCCGATAAGAAGCGTATGGAATCTGAATCGCCGGGCAGATCCCTGGAGCCCGAGGTGCCGTTGCTCCCTGCGCGAATGGTCAATGAGTTCGCCTACTGTCCGCGCTTGGCGTACTTCGAATGGGTGGACGGAGCGTTCGCCGACAACGCCGAGACCGTCGAGGGACGGTCTCATCACCGGCGGGTGGATGCGCCGCCGAAGCAGGCGCGTTCGTCCGACGAGAGTGAATCGGAGGAGCGTACGATTCATCAGCGATCCGTCTGGCTCTCGTCGGAGCGGCTCGGCGTCACGGCCAAGATCGATTTGGTCGAGGGCAGCGGGAACGCCGTCGTGCCGGTGGATTACAAGCGCGGCAAGCGCCCGCATACGGCACAGGGCGCTTGGGAGCCGGAACGGGTGCAACTGTGCGTGCAGGGCCTCTTGCTCAAGGAGCAGGGCTATCTCTGCGACCGGGGCGTGCTGTATTACGTGGGCTCACGAGAGCGAGTAGAGGTACCGTTCGATGACGACTTGATCGCCCGCACTCTGGAGTTGGTCGAGGGGATGCGGACGGTCACGCAGGCGACTGTCGCGCCCCCACCATTGGTGGACAGCCCCAAGTGCCCGCGCTGTTCGCTGGTGGGCCTCTGTCTGCCGGATGAAATCGGCTGGCTCCGCGGATGTCACGAGGGGGAATCGCCGGTATTGAGAAAACTGGTGCCGGCAAGCGACGATGCCTTGCCGCTCCACGTGCAGACCCCCGGCGCCAAATTGGCCAAGGATGGCGACTGCCTCCTGATCAAGGATCACGACGAGGTGATCGGCGAAGCCCGGCTCGTGGAAACGTCCCAAGTGGTGCTGTACGGCGCGGTGCAGGTCAGCACGCAAGTCGTGCAGGAGCTGTGCAAGCGGGACATTCCGCTGGTCTACTGTTCCAGCGGCGGCTGGTTCTACGGCATGACGTCCGGGCTCCCGCACAAACATGTCGAGCTGCGGCGCCGGCAGTATGCGGCGGCGGCCGATCCGGAGGGGTGCCTGGCCTTGGCTCGCCGGTTCGTGCAAGCCAAGATTGCCAACTGCCGCACGATGCTTCGGCGCAACCATCGGGCCGTGCCGGAGGCGATCGTGCAGGAACTCAAGCGCGATCAGGTGCAGGCGGGAGCGGCGGAGTCGTTGGCGTCGTTGCTCGGCATCGAGGGGACGGCGGCTCGGCGGTATTTCACGGAGTTTGGCGGCATGTTAAAAGAGGCGGAGCCTGGCGCGCGGTTCGACTTCGACGGGCGCAATCGCCGGCCGCCGCGCGATCCGGTCAATGCCATGTTGTCGCTGCTCTATGCGATGCTGGCGCGGGAGTGGACCGTGGTGCTGCACAGCGTCGGGCTCGATCCCTATCTGGGGTTCTATCACCAGCCGCGTTATGGTCGTCCTGCACTGGCCCTCGACATGATGGAGGAGTTCCGGCCGTTGATCGCGGATTCGGCCGTGCTGACCGCCATCAACAACGGAGAAATTCGCGCGACGGATTGGATCGAGCGGATGGGTACCGTGACGCTGACGCCGGAGGGGCGGCGCCGGTTGATCGAGACTTACGAACGGCGAATGGGCCAAGAGCTGACGCATCCGGTGTTTGGCTATCAGATCAGCTACCGGCGGGTGTTGGAAGTGCAGGCTCGGCTCTTAGGGCGCTATCTGTTGGGAGAAATTCCGGAGTTCCCCGCGATCGTCACGCGGTGATCGCCATGCGCCGGTGCTATCTGGTTGCGTACGATATCGCTGATCCCAAACGCCTCCGGCGCGTCTACAAAACGATGAAAGGGTACGGTGCGCATCTGCAGTTGTCGGTCTTTCAATGCGACCTGCCGGAGATCGACCTGATGCGCATGAAAGCGGCGCTGACGGAGATTATCCATCAGACCGAGGATCAGGTGCTGATTATTGATCTCGGTCCCACGGACAGCCGGCCGATCAAGCAGTTCGAGGCGCTCGGCCTTCGGGTCGAGGTGGACGAACGGCGTCCGCGCGTGGTATGAGGCATCGGCGGACTGCCGGACAGTCTGCGAGGGGTGAGGTGATGGCGCGAACGCGGGAATCGCTCGCGAGCGGCAACGAGTGGAATCGAGAAACAACGAGGACCAATCGAGTGTGGGAGGGAGGTGACAAGCAGAGGTGAATCTCGTGCACGGGCGTTGTCGCCGGAGTGCTCGCAATGTGCGGTGGAAACTCAGGCTGACCGTGTACTTGAATGAGAGCTGATTCCGCAGCAGCGATGCTGCGGCCCCATTGAAGCCGAGCGCCAGCGCGCCGTCCACGCCCCGACTCGGCGTGGATTCCGCAGCAGCGATGCTGCGGCCCCATTGAAGCATCGAGCTCCACGTCTGCGTCGCGACCGTGAGCATTGATTCCGCAGCAGCGATGCTGCGGCCCCATTGAAGCCGCCGGACCGCCAGCGGCGCGATCGTCACCGAAATGATTCCGCAGCAGCGATGCTGCGGCCCCATTGAAGCGACCTGCACGCGATGGCGGAGAAACTGCTGCGCCGGATTCCGCAGCAGCGATGCTGCGGCCCCATTGAAGCATGCATTCTCCGCATGGGTCGGGCTGGATTCCGGCAGGATTCCGCAGCAGCGATGCTGCGGCCCCATTGAAGCGTCCGGCATGCCCAGCAGGCATCGTGATAGGCGTCCGGATTCCGCAGCAGCGATGCTGCGGCCCCATTGAAGCGGCCGAGACAAAGGGAAGGCGATCACCGATCCCACCGATTCCGCAGCAGCGATGCTGCGGCCCCATTGAAGCCGCACATCTCGGTGTTTATTGAACCCGAACAGCGATGATTCCGCAGCAGCGATGCTGCGGCCCCATTGAAGCACAGAGCGTGAGGGCCACCTCACGCTCACCCGGCACGGATTCCGCAGCAGCGATGCTGCGGCCCCATTGAAGCCACCGTGGTGGCGGCGACTTGGAGCGGCGAGAGCCCGGATTCCGCAGCAGCGATGCTGCGGCCCCATTGAAGCGCGTCGCCGCTCGGCGTGTACGCCATGGCGCTGTTGGATTCCGCAGCAGCGATGCTGCGGCCCCATTGAAGCGTCCAGGTCGGCCGCGTGGCGTTGCTATACGGGGTCGGATTCCGCAGCAGCGATGCTGCGGCCCCATTGAAGCCAGGCCCTGGCCCGGGCCGTCTCCGGCTCTCGCGCTGATTCCGCAGCAGCGATGCTGCGGCCCCATTGAAGCAGCACCCACATCCCGTTGCGCGCGTACGCATCCTTCAGATTCCGCAGCAGCGATGCTGCGGCCCCATTGAAGCCATGTACTCCAGGTCGAGCTCGACCCAGACGAACTTGGATTCCGCAGCAGCGATGCTGCGGCCCCATTG